>JBMHDG010000008.1:0-75719 GCA_049889515.1 Myxococcota bacterium | reverse complement strand
CACCGCACCGCCGCCTTGTTGTTGCCGTGGACCCACGTCGCCTCCGAGGCGCCAGCCTACAACAAAAAACCCGCCGCCGGAGGACCGGGGCGGGAAGGTTGGTTGCGGGGACAGGATTTGAACCTGCGACCTTCGGGTTATGAGCCCGACGAGCTACCTGGCTGCTCCACCCCGCGACAACGGTCGGCTAGTATCGCCACACGCACGTCCGTCAAGTCTTCTGACGCAGTTTCTCTTGGACGTGGCGCTTATGCGCTTCTTTGCGCTTGCGGTTCTGCACGCGACCCCGAGGCTTGGCCTTGGCGAATCCCTTGCGATGCTTCACACGCCCCGCCTTTTCGGGCTTGCGACCCTCTGCGAGGTCGCGGAGACGCCGCACCTCTGCTGGTGTGAGCCGCCGCACCTGGCCGCGCTCCATGTTGCGGATGGAGATGGTGGCGAAAGACTCGCGCCGCAGCTTGGCCACGGGGTGCCGAATCTGCTCAAAAATCCGTCGAATGAGGCGATTACGGCCCTCTGTCACGGTAACCTCGACCCATGCATTCCCGGTGTCTGTCGTCTCGACCACCCGGACCATGGCAGGCTTAATCGCCCCGTCTTCGAGAAAGACCTTCCCAGTTTCGATCAACTTCAGCTTCTCGGCGTTGGGCTCACGGTAGCACTTCACCCGATAGCGCTTCGGGATGTGGCGGCTTGGATGGGTCAGCTCATGGGCGAGGTCGCCATCGTTGGTGAGTAAGAGTGCACCCTCGGTGTCGTAGTCGAGGCGCCCAACGGGTTCGACCCGCATGCCAAGGTCGGCCACGAAGTCGAGCACGCTCTTCCGGCCTTGGGGGTCGTTTCGGCCAGTGATGGTCCCACGCGGCTTGAACAACAGGAAGTAGGCCTTTTCGGGTTCGTCTGGCAACGCCTGCCCGTCGACTCGGATGGCATCGACGGCGGGGTCGACACTCACCACTCGCTTGAGCACGGTGCCATTGACGGTCACCCTTCCCTCCGAGATCCAGCTCTCCGCTTCGCGCCGAGAGCACAACCCACGACGAGCCATCAGCTTCGAAATACGAATGCCGTCTGCACCACTGTCCGACATCGGACCTCCATTGAGCCCTCGCGACAGGTTCGCGGGCTCACTCGCGCTCGGATCACCCGAGGACGGGCGGCGATTACTCCGATTTCGGCGGATCGTCCAATGGTGATGTCACAGATTCTGCGCTCGCCTCATTCTCGTCGTCGAGTAGCTCACGCGGGAGCTCAAGCTCGGGCTCCTGCTGGACGGCGAGGGACGCCCGCTCCTTCAACGTGGGAAGATCCGCGAGATGGTTGAGCCCAAACATCTCGAGAAACAAGCGAGACGTGCCATATTCAAGGGGTCGCCCCGGCAGCTCTCGGCGCCCAACCACGCGGATGTAGCCACGGTCGAGAAGAGACTTGAGGACACCACCGCTATTGACTCCACGCAGCTCATCGATCTCTGACCGAATCACGGGCTGGCGGTAGGCCACAATGGACAGGGTCTCCAATGCCGACCGCGACATTCGCTGCGGCTTGCCACCCCGCAACCTCAAGACCGCATCGGCAAAACGTGGATCCGTGCGTAGCTGCCATGCACCCGCGACCCGTATGAGCTGGACGCCTCGCCCCATTTTTTCCTGCGCAATCGCATGCAACGCCACCCGTACAGCCTCGGCATCTTCGACATCGAGGGCGGCGACCAACTCCTGGAGCGTCACAGGCTCGCCGCTCGCGAACAACAATGCTTCTACCGCATCTTTGACCGACTGCCCATCCACCTTTGGCGCATCGGGCGCAGGGGGCGGCGGAAACTGGAGGACGTTGTCATCAGTCATGCGCTGCCTGCCTCGGCATCATCGGCCTGCTCGACGTCGGCGCGCACCACCGACAGGTCCGCATCTGCGGGTACCAAGCTCGTGAGATGCACCACCGCCAAGTGTCCGTCTTGTCGATGGGCAATATAGCCAAGACGAATCAGCTCCAGCGCAGCGATAAACGTGATTACACGTTCGGAACGACGTTCGCACGCGCGGAGGATCGCACGAAGCTCACCCGTGCCACCCGGACCACCGAGGGACTCGAGAATGTGGCGACAGCAGTCATCGAGCCTGACCTCGGGCCTGTGAATCGTATGAACCGCCGGCCTCGGTTCTGGTCGAGTCAGCAGTTCGTAGTAGGCGTCGAGGAGCCCAAAGGCGTCGGTTCCGGGTACGAGCGGTCGCTGGAGCTCACCCACATCGACAGGTTCGCGAACCGCGACATCACGCCCGACCCGTGGGCGCGCGTCAAGGGCTTCCGAGGCCTCCTTGATTTGCTCGTACGCCTCGAGTTGGCGTGCCAAGGCCTCTCGGGGGTCGACCCCCTCGTCCTCGAGGATAGCCGGAGGCCGAGGCAACAACTCAAGGCTCTTGAGATGGCAGAGCGTCGCCGCCATCACGAGGTAGTCACTCGCCACCGCGATGTGGAGGTCCTGTAGCTTCTCAATGAACGCAAGGTAGCTGTCACATACCGATGAGAGCGACACCTGACGAAGGTCGATGCCGTCACGCTTGACGAGGTACAACAACAGATCGAGCGGACCGTCAAACACATCGGTTCGGACAGTCCATGTAGGACGGACAGCGCGTGCAGTGTGCAGCATGGAGGCTCGAGCGGAGGGAAGGACGCCCCACGCACGGACGGCGAAGGACTAGAGGTGCATGTCGCGGAGCTGGGAGATGTCCCGCATGCGTTCCTCGGCAAGGTACCGCGCAGAAGCCAGCGGCGTCCAGCCCTGTGCATCCGCCTCGGCCAGAATTCGTCCGGTGGTGTCGTAGATGTTCTCTGCGAGTGTCATGGCTTGATCGAAGCCACCACCGCGACGCTCCACATCCATGGCGATGATGCCGCCCGCATTGAGGACATAGTCGGGGGCAATGAGAATGCCCGCGCGCTGGAAGGCCTCGGCGTCTGCCACGTCATCGACCAGAATATTGTTGGCACCACCGGCCACGACCCGAGCGCCCATTCGAGGGATATCGGACGCCGAAAGCACACCACCGATGGCACACGGCGCGAGCACGTCGGCGGACACCTCGACGATGTCACCGCTGACAGCTGTCGCACCGAACTCCTCACACGCCTTCTGAACCCGCATCTCGTTGATATCGGAGACCAGCAGCTCCGCACCTGCTTCCGCGAGCTCTCGGCAGAGGTTGTAGCCCACAGACCCGAGGCCCTGGACCGCAATGCGCCTGCCTCGTGGCTCGTCAGAGCCAAAAGCGTGCTTCAACGACGCACGAAGCCCCATGTACACCCCATGTGCCGTGACAGGACCGGGCGCACCAATGCCGCCGTACTCTGGTGGAAGCCCTGCCACATGCTCGGTCTCCTTCGCGATGTTCACCATGTCCATCGGGGTGGAGTTCATGTCTTCGGCCACGATGTAGCGACCCGAGAGCGCCTCGATGTGGCGACCAAAGGCGCGCAGCATCGCCTCGCTCTTATTTTTCGGGTCAGCGATAATCACCGACTTTCCACCACCGAGATCGAGCCCGGCAATCGCTGACTTGTAGCTCATCCCTCGGGACAGTCGGAGCACGTCAGTCAGTGCGGCTTGCTCGTCGGTGTAAGGAAGGATGCGACACCCACCGAGCGAGGGACCAAGCGCCGTGGAGTGAACGGCGATGATGGCCCGAAGGCCCGAAGGCGCATGGTGGCAGAACACGACTTGTTCGTGGCCCATCGAGTGGACGCGTTGAAAGATGGACATGGGGACCTCTTTGGTTGCGGAGGTCGTACCCGATTGCATGTGTCCGTGTCATGCCATGAGCAGGTCAAGCCTAGAGGTCGCTGTCACCACGCGGCGCCTCGACGTCGTAACGATTCATCAACCGCTTAAAGTTTGGGCGTCGGATCTCGGCCCTGTCGGCCGCTCGTGTGATATTTCCGCCCGCCTCTGCAAGACACCAATTGAGGTACGAACGGGTATATTCCGCCACGACCGATTCCTTGAAGTCCTTGTAGGGCAAGCCCTGAAACCGCGCGGGCAGCTCGACGACGGGCCCTTGGTCCGTACCTCGGACACGCGCAGTACCTGGTTCTCGCACCACGGCAGCTCTGGGCACCCTCGAACCCTGAAGGATCTTCGGAGGCAGGAGGTCCACCGTGAGTGTCGCGTCCTCTGCGAAGACCGCCATGCGCTTGAGCACGTTCCGCAGCTCACGGATGTTGCCGTCTGCCCAGTCGTACGCTGCAAAGGCCTCGAAGACCTCGGGCGCCACATGTTTGATCGCGAGCCCCTGTGTCGCCTCGAGATCGCGTAGGAAATACCATGTAAGGAGCGGAATATCCTCGGGCCGCTCCGACAGTGCCGGCACACGGAGGACCATGTCGAAGCGACTCAGCAACGCGTCGCTGAAGGTTCCCTCGCCTGCCGCTGTGTAGAGAT
This sequence comes from Myxococcota bacterium, assembly GCA_049889515.1. Taxonomy (GTDB): domain Bacteria; phylum Myxococcota_A; class UBA796; order UBA796; genus JBMHDG01. The sequence continues at coordinate 71,278 of JBMHDG010000008.1, read as the reverse complement.
CACGGTTCGTTGCCGCAACCACACGCGCGCTCAATGCAAGGTCGGTATCGCCGCCCATGCGTCGGTACACCCCCTCTTCGAGGACGTGGAGCAGCGTGGCTTGTGCCTCTGCCGGCAGCTCCCCAATCTCGTCGAGAAAGACCGTCCGCCCCGACGCGCGCTCGAACCGTCCAATAAACCGGTCATGTGCACCGGTATAGGCACCTTTTTCGTGACCAAACAGCTCACTCCACGCCCGGTTGGCATCGCCAAGAAGTGCGCAGTTGATCATCTCCACATCGCCGATGCGGCCGCTTGCCGCGTGGATCGCGCGCGCAAGATGACTCTTACCCGAGCCGGTCGGCCCAAGAATCAACACCGACATCGACAGCGGTGCGAGCCGCCCCACCTCCCGTCGAAGGGCCTGCATCGACGGCGACCGACCCTTTAGGAGTGCCTCCACAAGCTCGGCGGTGGCTCCGCTGCGTGAGCGCTTGCGGCCCGTAGCCTTGTCTTCGAGGGCTTCTCGACGACGACGGGTGGCCGTTCGCAGCAACCCCAAGAATCGTCCCCAATCTTGGATGGGCTTCTCAAAATAGTCGGCCGCCCCCTCTGCAAGCGCCTCGTAAGCCACGTCCGGCCCAGCATCGCCCGTAAAAATGACGCACTGCAGCGTGTCATCGAAGGCCCGAAGCTGCTTCATCAAGGCTACGCCGGTCGTGTCCTGAAGTCGCATGTCGAGCAAACAGATGTCGATCTCGTGGGTACGGACCTGCTCCATCGCCTCATCCGCGTCGCCTGCGACCACAACATCGCACCCTTGTCGGCCGAGCGTGCGTCGCATGGCACGTCGCACATATTCCTCATCGTCGACGACCAGAAGGCGCGGCGGGGGTTGAAGAACATCCGACATCATGACTCCGTGGAACCCTGCCGAAGCACACGTCCCCGCTCATCATACCCAACTGGACAGATTCGGCACACCTCGCATTGGCTGCCCCGGATTCAAGCGATAGAACAGGGCCATGAAAGCTTCTCCTATTTTGCTGATCGCCGGACTGATGGCAGCTGCCTGCTCCGGAACATCTACACCACCTGCGGCCTCGGTGGCCCCCAAAGGCGTCACGCCTGCATGGGAAGGCCAGACCTTCGCCCGCCCTGACGGGACGAATGGTCTGCTGCTTGACAGCCGCGAAGCTCGTGAGGCCGCGACATGGGTGCTCCCCGAGTCCAATCCGGGCCTCGCGTCCTCGGGGTCTTTCGACCTCTCCGAACAGATCCGGCCGCAAGGTGCCGCTTGGGCTGTTCCTCTTCCCTTCCGTATTCCCGAGAGTCAACGACGGTTTGCCCCTGCAGGCATGCAGGTCTTTGTCGACGACACCGAGGTCTTCTTCACGACGAGTGGCGTGGCACGGCGCACGGGTCAGTGGAAGTTCCAGGGCAATATGATCGTCGTTGGCGCCACCCAAAAGCCTACGTCCGTGCGAATTGAGTACCCCGGTGTTGCCCAAGCGATCCGACGCCTCGACCCCACGGCATCTGGCCTGACTGCCGCCGAGTTTGTGGATCATCGGCTGCTGCTCGACCCCCAGAGCCGCGAGGGGCTGTTGCTGCCCGTGCCCACCCGCGGTGCGTGGGCCAATGTCGAAATTCCAGAACAGGCAACCTTCACCGCACACGCTGCCATCTCTCCTGGGCCCCTCGCTGCATCGTCTGACGGCGCAGATGTACTGCTTGAGCTTGCGACCGACGCCGGAACCGTCCTGCTGGCGAAGACGAGGATTACCCCGGGACCAGCCTTCGAGACGTGGACCGCCGACCTGTCCGAGCACGCCGGAAAGACCGGTACGCTGGTGTTGAGAACAGCTGACGATGACCCCACGAACGACCTCGTGTTTCTCGGCTCGCCGCAGCTGGTGGGTACACCACGCACCCCGATCAAGCGAGTCATTGTCGTCGGCATCGACACCCTGCGCCCTGACCACATGGGGGCACACGGCTATGAGCGAGACACCACACCCGAGCTTGATGCGTGGGCCGAGTCCGCCGTCATCTTCGACAAGGCGTTTACCGCTGCGCCGCGTACACGCCCCAGCTTCCGCAGCGCCACAACGGGGAGGCTCCCCCTCGAGGCCGTCTGCGCGCCCAACCTCGCCGAGACCTTCGATGCCAATGGCTGGGCCACCGCAGGTATCACCGCCAATATTCACTTAAATGCCCGCTTCGGATTCGATAAAGGTTCAGACTTTTGGTGGCTGGATGGCAAAGCGAAGGTCGACGACCAAGTTGACCGAGCCATGGCATGGCTCAAAGAAAACGAAAACGTCAACAGCTACATGTTCCTCCACGTGATGGACCCGCACATCTTCTACCGTGCGCCCGCACCCTATGGCCGGAAGTGGGTCAAGGAGTTGGGAACCGATGTGAAGCTTCCAAAGCCTATGTTCAACCGTAGTGACGTGTACGCATGGCTTCGAAATGGCAAGCTAACCGAAGAGATGAAAGACCACATCGAGGCGCTCTACGACGGCGAGATGTCCTACACCAGCGCCGTGCTCGGCAAGTTCCTCGAAGACGTTGATGCGCTTGAAGGCGAGACGCTCGTCGTGCTTCACAACGATCATGGGGAGGAGTTCTTCGAGCACGGTGGGTTTGAACACAACCACACGCTCTACCAAGACGTCGTGAACGGCTTGCTGTGGATTCGTCCTCCCGGCGGAACGGGACAGCGGAACGCGCGCAGCCAGACACCTGCCAGCATCACAGATATCGGTGCCACTGTCCTTTCCTTTGCTGGGTTCGGAGACCTTCCAGAGCAAGACGGCCAGGACCTCCTGCCCTCTCTACGCGGCGAGACGCGTGGCACCTGGACACGGCCCATTCCCGTCGCACATCTTCGCTACGATGCCGACCAATGGGGCGTCATCTGGAACGACCACAAGTACATCATCACGACGCGAACCGGTGCCGAGGAACTCTACAACTTGGCGAATGATCCCGGTGAGACCAATAACATCGCCGCACGGGCCGACACGGCAACCTACGCCACCAAGCTTGGCGAGGCCCATCAGATCGACATCGGGCCGGGCTGGCGCATTCCTGTCGTGCTGAGCGGTGCTCCCCTCACGCTCCACCTGCCCGCACCCGCCACCTCGGCCGGCATCATCGACCCCGAGACCATTGCCAATCGGCGTGTCAACCAGGCCTGGGGCGAGGTGCCGCCCACGACGGCAGAAGACGTCGGCAGTGTCACCCTCGAAGACGACAAGCAGACCCTTCGCATCACGCCCGGCCCGAAAGGGCGCGGCATGCTCTATGTACGCTTCGATGAGCTTCCCACCGGTGAGGTCCGCCTCTCCCGAGGCGATGACGCGCGCAGCACGACTGTATCGTCGGAGACCGCCACCGTGTCGCTCGGCAAGTCCGAGCTCACCATCAAGCCGGGAACCGTGCTGGTTCCTCCACCAGATGAAGCCGCACGCATGCGAAGCTGCCGCAGCGGTATCGATGATGTCGATGCAGACAGTCAACAGATGCTCATCGACCTCGGCTACCTCGAGGGAGACGCCCACTAGGTCGTCAGCGTGACCGTGTCTCCTTGGGTTACCCGTTCGGTGGCCAGCGCCCGCAAGAGCGCGGCGACCTCGTCATAAGCCCATGGTTCGATGGCGTCGGTTCCCCGCGCGAGACGTGGGTCAATCCCCATCTTTGAGCACGTTCGGCGAGCGAACCGCATCCGCCCCGCGCGACTTCGTGGAAATCGAAGCCCCAAAACGGCGACGCTGCCCACAGGCATGCCCTGCAACACGGCATGGGTCGAGCCGTCGTTATTCTGCTCGCAGATGATGGTCCGGAGACCAGCGTTCATACGCGAGCGCACCAAGTCACAGAGCAACTCCACCACGCCGGGTCGGTCACGCAGGTAGGTGGGCCCGTCGAGCACGAGCGCGGGCTGCTCCAGCACACGTGTGCTCCACCGGCCCAAGCGGGCGCGGTGCACGACCTCATTCGCCACCGCAACGGTGTCCAACCGACAAGGCTTCGCGCCATCAAGCTGGGCGAGCTTCATCGCCACCGTGGTCTTGCCCACGCCAGACGGACCCATGACAACAACGGTAAGCCGCTGTCGAAAGATCTTTCGTGCGGGCCGAGAGCCGAGGTACTCGGAGCTCGTTCCCGTCACCAGTCCTGGTCCAGGCTCACGCCTCAAACGTACCTCACCGTTGCGTCATGGAATCGTTCCGCCACGGTACGGGTCGCGAGACGCTCCGTCAACGACCGAACATGGTCCTGACGGATGTCCACAGGCCGACCACGCTCTAGCTTAGCCGAGGGTGTCTTTGGCGATGACGAGTCTTTGCACTTCCGAGGTACCTTCATAGAGGGTGGTGATCCGAGCATCTCGGTAGAGTCGCTCGACCTCGTACTCCCGGCTGTATCCATATCCGCCAAAGATCTGAACCGCTTCGTAGGCGCAGAAGTTCGCGACTTCGCTGGCGTAGAGCTTGGCCATGGAGCACTCTGCACTGGCGCGCTCCCCGCGGTCCTTCAGCGAGGCCGCACGCCACGTCATCAGCCGAGCGGCTTCGATGCGCGTTCGCATGTCGGCGATCTTCCACTGAATCGCTTGGTGACGTGCGATCGGCTTGCCGAAGGTCTCACGCTCTTTCGCATAGGCGACGCTGAGATCAAGTGCCCGTTGCGCGATCCCGAGTGCCTGAGCTGCGATTCCGATCCGACCGCCATCGAGAGTGCCCATGGCAACCTTAAAGCCCTCTCGCTCGGTGTGCAGCAAGCTTGAGGCGGGCACCTTGAGATCCTCAAAGATGAGCTCCGACGTACCCGAGCACGCGATACCCATCTTCTCTTCGATCTTACCGACCCGGAACCCGTCCCACTCGGACTCGAGAATAAAGGAGCACACGGCCCTGTGCCGCTGCTCGGGGTCGAGGTTGGCATACGTGACACAGATGCCCGCTTGAGGCCCGTTGGTGATCCACATCTTTGTGCCGTTGAGCACAAACGCGTCGTCGCCCACTTTCGTGCACCGCGTCTTCTGGGCACCGGCATCCGAGCCTGCACCGGGTTCGGTCAGCGCGTAGCAGCCGATCTTTTCCCCACTTGCGAGCTGGGGCAAGTAGGTCATCTTCTGCTGCTCGTTCCCGAACGCGAGAATGGGGTAGCTCACCAATGAGTTCTGCACGCTCATGATGACGCCGACACCCGCATCGGCGTAGGAGACCTCTTCGAGGGCAAGCACATAGGCCATGACGTCGAGGCCCGACCCACCGTATTCCTCGGGCACGAACACGCCGAGAAGGCCCAACTCGGCCATCTGTGCGACGAGCTCCTCTGGGAACTCATGGGTGCGGTCGCGCTCCATTGCCCCGGGCATCACTTCGCCGCGTGCCCACTCTCGAGCCATGTCGCGAATGGCCGCGTAGTCTTCAGAAAGCTCAAACATGGTACCTCCGAGGCCTACTGGCCGGTAAATGCTGCAGGCCGCTTGCCGAGAAACGCACGCATGCCTTCTTCTTGGTCGCTGGTCGCAAAGCAGAGCGCGAACAGGCTACGCTCCGCCGCAAGTGCAGTAGAGAGGTCTGCATCTGCGTTCTCGAGAATGGCACGACGTGCAAGTCGAACCGCAACCGGCCCCTTGGCGGCAATGACCGCGGCGACCTTCAGGGCCCCCTCAACGACATCGCCCTCGATCTTACGGCTCGCCAACCCCATGGCCACGGCCTCGTCTGCCCCGATGATGCGACCCGTGAGGCACAAGTCCATGGCGTGGGACACGCCGACCCTCCGAACCAGCCGCTGCGTTCCACCGAATCCTGGAATGACACCGAGGTTGACCTCTGGCTGCCCGAACTTCGCTTTCTCGCCCGCGAGGATCACATCGCAGCACATGGCCAGCTCACAGCCACCCCCAAGCGCAAATCCATTGACCGCGGCAATGACCGGCACGGGCATGGCTTCGATCGCATCGGCGAGCACCTTGCTACGGTAGGCGAAGGCCTCGGCTTCAGCAGGCGAAAACGAGACCATCGCGGCGATGTCAGCACCCGCGACGAACGAGCGACCCGCACCTGTCAGAACCACGGCACGGAGGTCACTGCGCGCCGCATGGGTGTTGAACAGGGCCGTCAATTGGTCGAGCACTGCGGCATTGAGCGCGTTGAGCGCCTTTGGGCGATCGACAGTGACCAACGCCACTCCGTTTTCGCGCTCCTCCCAACGAACCACCACCTCGGCTGCGTCCATGGTCCCTCCTCTCGCCGCTGCTGCGACCGTGTTTTCCGGCGTGCCCGCTAACCATGGGCTGTGGTGACAGCAATCCAGAGCATCGTTGAATGGCACGACGTCAGGTGCACCAAGGTCTGGGGCTTGATACGGCGCCCGTGATGCACACCCTTCTCCATCGTCCGACCATCGGTTCATCTTCTCTCCGGCTGTGGCGCACGTGCGGGGTCTTGTTGGCTCTCCAAGCGTGTGTGTCCGAAGTGGGGGCGGGTCCATCGCTGGGCGAATGTGCCGATCCCCCCGCAGGTGTCCACACCTTCGGCCAGGTGGGTATCGGAACCTGCCTCGCGGGGCCCACCGACCTCAAGACGTTTATGCGCGACGGGCGTGCGTGGCTGGCTATCTCCAACAGTGACCTCTACCGATCATTCGAGTCCGGTGCCTTGACGCTCGTTCCGCTCGATGGGCTCGACTTCTCCACCACCCGTAATGCCATGCATGAGGTCGATGCCGTCGCGGTTGAGCTCGATCATTTCACGGGTCACATCGGCCTGACCTCCGGCGAGACCCTTGCACTCGTGCCGACGCGAGAGTCCGAAGACATCACCACGCAGGCAGCCAATGACCCCGTCTGGCTGGTGGACCTCTCCACCCCCGAGGCGCCCGAGCTGAGCAGCCCACGTCGATACATCGCAGCGCGACAAGATCCGTGGACCCTCGCCGTGGCTGACGGCCGTGCGTTTGTCGTCAATGGCAGCGTGCACTCCATCTCGGTCTTTGACACTGACCCTGTGCGTGAACTCGACCTCGCTCAGACCTCCGCCGTGGTGCCCATTGCTGTCGATGATGCAGACGCCTCGGGGAGCACGCTCTCGCTGACGGGTGACGTGCTCACGGACCTCGAGGTTCCTCGTTCCGATGCGTGGACGCTCGACTACGTCGAAGGCACGTGGCGCGTCTGGCTTCCCGATGCTCAAGGCATGACCCGGTGGACAACGACGGGTGCCACATGGACGTCTGGCGACCTCGGACGCGACCTTACCGATGAGATCTTGGGGCTCGATGCCGTACCTGGCGATGCATGGTTTGGCTTATACGACGGTCTACTGATCGCCTACGTGGCCGATGCTGGCGACATCGAGTGGGTGACCGTCGATGGCACCGGACGCTTCGCAGGGCCGTCGTCCATCGCGCTCGCGAGAGGCGCCACATGGGCAGAAACGCTGGCCGGCCCATCGATCGCCAGCCTCGAGGGCCGCTCGATTATGGCCTTCGACGGCGTCGTTGAGGGGCGTACCACCATCGGCCTTGCGACCACATCCGACGGTCTCTCCTACACCGCCGCAGACGAGCCCGTCTGGCCAGTCTCCGCCACGCAAGATCTGAGCCAGCCCTCCCTCATCGAAGATCCGTTTTCCGGTCGTCCTCGGCTGTTCATGACCGCGGCGTCCGAGGGTGCGACCCGCATCGTGACATCCCACCGTACAGCACCATGGACGGCTTCAGGCACATGGCCAGAGCCCGTCGATGTGGTCCTCAATCTGCCACCGGGAACCCTGTCCGCTGCGCCCCAGGTCGCGTGGGGCAATGGCCAGTTCCACATGGTGGCCAGCACGTCTGAGGACGGCGGTGAGACCTGGACACTCACACGCTTCACGTCTCCAGATGGCACGGTCTGGCGCACACGAGACATGCCCTTCGACCTAGCGTCTGCCGGGACCCGTCCACCACGTGCAGGGCTTCAGTTTGACCCGGTAGGTGCGTGGCGCGTCACAGGTCGTGATGAAGGGCCGCTCGAGACGCTTGCCGTTGCGGGTGCGACGTTTCGCTACACCAGCCAAGCGTGGGAAATCACCCTCGCGCATGGCCAAGCTGTCGACGACGCCGTCCTGCCCAACAGTGAGGGAGGCATCGTCCCCGGCGATGCCCTCCGACGTGACAGCGGCACCGACCTCCTTGCACTGACCGCTACCGACGCCGATGGCCGCCCGCGGATCAGCCTTGCCACCATGAACGACACCTCCGTCGAGACGACGCTCGATGATGTCATTCCAGAAGGCACCGGTGGCAACGCACGGGGTGCCTCATCGCCGGTCTTGTTCGAGGATGAATCCGGAATCCTGCACCTGCTCTACGCCGCGCACGACACCGAAGGGCTCACGACTATTCGCCACGCGACCGAGTCTTCGGATGGGAGCTTTACAGCCGACGATGCCTTCACTATCTCGCCGGATGACGTCGGCAGCTGGGGTGAGGCCGGCCTCGAACCGGGCAGCGTGCGCGTCACCGAAGACGGCGTGGAGCTCTGGTTCAGTGCCTTTGATGGCTCGGTATGGCGCATTGGTCGCGCACTCGGACCCAGCATCACCGAGCTCGCCCCCACCGATGCCGCCACCGAGAGTTGGTGGCTCAATGTGGGAGAGCCCGGCTGGTTCGATGATGGCGGCGTCCGCGACCCGGAGTGGGTCGACACGGACGACGGTCCGGTGATGCTCTACTCCGGCTTCGATGGCGCGGACTGGACGCTCGGCGCCGCGACCTTGGCTGGCTCGTCGGGTCTCAACCGACTGCTCGACCGTGATGGTGAGCTACCGCTCGCAATCTTTGCGGGGCTACGCCAGACGTTCGCTGCTGCAGGTGTCTACGCGCCGACGGCCACCACGGGCAGTGACGGCCGCGCACGCCTCTGGGTAGCCGGGACTGATGGTACGAGGCCACGTCTCGGCGCCGCCATCCGCGACAACCTCGACGTCTATCCTGACATGCGGGCGCCCACACCCGGTGACCAGCTTCGGTTTGACACCGTCCGCGGTGATCCCGGTCGCAGCGAGATTGACCTCTCGCAGACCATCGAAGGATTCACCACAGCGGGCAATGGCGGCATCCTCGACCGGACCGATGACGCGCCGACCGACGTCATTCATGATGATGCAGGCGGCATGCTGTACGTGGCCTCTCGCAACCTGCCGTACCTCATCGTCGTCGACATTCGTGATGACAGCACGGCAGACTACACAGATGCCAACTACCTCGACATTGAGGCTGTCCTTCGCCTCGACACGTCCGAGGACATCACGGGTATTCGGTCGTTGGCACTGACCCCTCAAGGGCTGCTCTATGCGGCCACCGCCGAGCCCGATGGCCTGCTGGTCATCGATACGTCCGTGGTCGTCGATGACGATGCCAAGACGCTCATCGATGGATCAGCCATCGCTTCACTCCCCGTTCGTGACAGGCTCGACGATGCCGGTAACGGCACATTCGCCGCCATCAGCGGCTCCGACCTTCACTACATTGAAGACTCGGGTCTGCTCCTCATGACCCACTTCCGGGACAACGCGGTCAGCATCTTCGACCTCAACCTCGGTGCCTTTGGGCAGGAAGTCGCCTACCTCGCCGAAGTCGACGAAAATCCTGTCGCAGTGACCAGCAGTCCCGACGGCACGCTGGCCTTTGTGGCCAACCTCACCGGCCGGGTGGTCGATGGCGCGGCCGAGTCCAGCATCGCCGTGATCGACCTCGACCCCACATCCACGGACTACCTCACCGTGCTCACCTGGATGCGAAACCGATGAACCGCCCTCTCCTCCTCTCGCTGCTGGCTGTAGGGCTCGTCTCGTGTGCAGATGACCTCGGGTTCAAAGCTGGATTCGAGCTCCCCGTTCATGTCGCGGTCCTCGATGACGCGAGCCCAGGGCCCTTCGAGCATGCGATTGGCTTTGCGGCGGACAGTCATGGCGGCGTCATTCGTATCCTCAACCTCGGTCGCGGTGGCTTCGTAGCGACCGAAGGTGCCGCCAGCTTCTCACGGTCGGCGCACATGGCCCTCGGTGCTGAGCGCATTCTTGGAGAGCTCGCCGCGTGGGCCCCCGATGACCGCACGGTGAGTGTGCTCGCGCTCGACCGACGGCACAATGTGCTGGTTCGCGCACCTTATATCACCAACCGCGATGGCGACCGCCTCGAGCAAGTGGCTCCAAGCGCAACCGTGCAAGCCTTCGATGACCGGGACGGAAGCGGCGACGAGACCAGGGCACGCGACATCGTGGTGGTTCCCGGACGGGCCGCACACGAGGTGTGGACCTTCACCGCCCGCAGTGGCGTCTTTGATGTCTCCGGCACGCGCTCGGGCACGCAGCGCGACCCTGCCCTACCCGGCGGTCTCTGGCGCTCCGATGATGGTGGCGTCCAGGTCCTTCTCACGGGCTCCGCCACCGACGGTGACACGCTCACGCTCGAGGTCGACGCGGGTGTGGAAGAGCTCGCGTTTGCGGGCACCCCGCTTCATCTCGCGCTTCATCCCGACATGAGCATCGCCGCCGTCGTCTACCAGCCCGATGCCTCCACGCCGGTGGTGGTGTGGATCGACCCCGCGACGCTCGAGGTCCTCGGCACAGTGCCCCTCCCCGAGGGCGCCTCTCCCGGGCCGATGGTCTGGGCGTCCGAACGACAGCAGCTCTATATTGCAGACACGTCCTCCCCAGCGGTCTATGACGTGGCGCGTGGCACCCTCGACCCTGCGGGCGTTGCGGTCCATGACCTCCCCTGGCCCGTCGAGCACCTCGCCTATGTGAATGATGCCTCGGGCGATGACGCACCGGAGCCGCTGCTGTTTCTGCACCCCGTGGGCCAGAACAGTGTGTGGCGCTATCACCTCGACCGACGCCAAGTGCTTGACACCAACACGCTCACAGCTGGCGCGGATGGCATGCCCTTCTCCAGTCCGGTGCTCGGCTTGACCGCAATCACCACGGCGTCCGATCGCCCTGAGCTCGACGCCGAGGGCTCGCCCCTGATGGGACGCGCAGTGGCCGTCAGTCTGCAAGGTGGTCAGGTACGGCTCCTCGAGGCCGAGAGCGGATGCCAGCTCGAAGATGTGTCGTTCGGTCCCCGGTCTGTCGTCAACTTGAGCGGCATCGGTACGGGCAACAGCGCGGGTGACCTCCAGACCAACTTTGATCTCGCGCCGCCAACCTCTCCATGGATGGAGTCCACACGAACGGCCGATGTGCACATCACCGTCAACAGCTGTGCGGGCATCGCCCCCACCGAAGACTGGACCGTCACCTATGACAGTCTGATCGGCGGCTGGAGAGTCGAAGGGACACGCTCCGGTCTTCAAGCCACGGTGGCCTACGAAGACGAGCGCTATGTGTCCGACGACGCCGAGATCAGCTTCACGCTGCGCAGTGGGTCGAACCCCAGCGAAGATGGGCAGCAATTCGGATTCTCGGTCATCGAGGGCGCGGCCTACGCCGACGGCGATACCGATGGCAACGGAACCCGTGACATTCCGTTCGAGCATCCGGGTCCTCCGCAGGTGTTTCACGTCACCTCTGGGGGAACACGACGTCCGCTCGTCTTGGTCGCCGCATCCGGTACAGACTACATCCTGAAGATCGACCCCCGAACGGCGATTGTGAGCGACCTCTGGGATTGAGGTTGCGTTGGATGTAGGCTCCCCCATCATCTGGGAGCCTACATGTTTCGTAAGATCACGTACACCACCGTGGTGGCGGCATTCCTGACCGCTTGCGGTGGCGAGAGCATCACCTTCGTACAGCCCACATGCGGCAACGGTACCCTCGAGGTGGGCGAAGTTTGTGATGATGGCAATGCCGTGAGTGGTGATGGCTGCAACGCCACCTGCACATCCGACGAGATCTGCGGCAACGACATTCTCGACCCGGGTGAGGAGTGCGAGGATGGCAACGCCGAGGACGGCGATGGCTGCGACGAAGGCTGCAGCATCGAGGTGGTTCCCACCTGCGGCAACGGAGAGCTTGAGGGCACCGAAGAGTGTGATGATGGCAACGTCACCGCTGGCGATGGATGCTCGCCCTACTGCACGATCGAGGCGTGTGGCAACGGCATCCTCGACCCCGGCGAAGGGTGCGAAGATGGCAACACGACCGATGGGGATGGCTGCTCGGCCGAGTGCCAGATCGAAGTTCCTGGAACCTGCGGCGATGGCACCACGGAAGGTGAGGAGGAGTGCGACGACGGTGGCACGGTAGCCGGTGATGGATGCTCCCCGTTCTGTACCATCGAGGCCTGCGGAAACAACATCCTCGACGTGGGCGAGCAGTGCGAGGACGGCAACCTCGTGTCTGGCGATGGCTGCTCGGACACCTGTACCCTCGAGGCGACAGCCGTCTGTGGCGACGGTGCACCCGACCCCGGCGAGGCCTGCGACGACGGCAACACCGATGCCGGCGACGGGTGCTCCTCCAGCTGCGAGCTCGAGGTCTGCGGTAACGGCATCCTCGACCCGTTCGAAGCGTGCGAAGATGGCAACATCGCCTCAGGTGATGGCTGCTCGAGCACATGTCAGATCGAGAACCTCGCGGACTGCGGCAATGGCACCGTGGAGGCCTGGGAGCAGTGTGACGACGGCAATACCGCAGGTGGCGATGGCTGCGGCCCACTCTGCCGCCTCGAAGTGTGTGGCAACGGGTTGCTCGACAGCGGTGAGCAGTGCGAAGACGGCAACACCACCGACGGTGACGGCTGCAGCTCGACCTGTGTGATCGAGTCCACGGCGGACTGTGGCGACGGTGTCGTCGACCCCGGTGAAGCCTGCGACGACGCGAACAATGATGGCGGAGACGGGTGCTCCCCCACCTGCCGCCTCGAGATCTGCGGAAACGGCATCGTCGACCCCGGTGAGTCCTGTGAAGATGGCAACACCGTCTCCGGAGATGGGTGCGATGCGAACTGCGAGATTGAGATCCCAGCAACCTGTGGTGATGGGGCAACCGACCCTGGTGAGCAGTGCGATGATGGGGCCTTCAACGCAGGCGATGGCTGTTCACCCTACTGCACGTTCGAGCTCTGTGGAAACGGCATCCTCGACCCCGGAGAAGACTGCGAGGATGGCAACACCGTCGATGATGACGGGTGTGACAGCACCTGCGCCTTCGAGCTGACCGCCACCTGCGGAAACAACCTGCTCGAGCCAGGCGAGTCCTGCGAGGACGGCAACCTCAATGCGGGTGATGGCTGTTCACCGCTCTGCACGGTCGAGGCCTGCGGCAACGGTATTCTTGATGCTGGCGAGGCCTGCGAAGACGGCAATACGAGCAATGGTGATGGGTGCAGCGCCGCCTGCCAGACCGAGTCCGCCTCGGCCCTCCCGTCCTGCGGAGATCTGATCGTAGACGCCAATGAGAGCTGCGACGACGGCAACACGGTGTCCGGCGATGGCTGCTCCCCGTTCTGCACCATTGAAGCCTGCGGCAACGCCATCCTCGACCCTGGTGAGCAGTGCGAAGACGGCAACACCAACAACAACGACGGCTGCTCGAGCGTCTGCCAGATCGAGATTGCAGGGGCCTGCGGCGACGGCATCACGACCGCGCCAGAGACCTGCGACGACGGCAACCTCATCAATGGCGATGGCTGCTCCACCCTCTGCTTTACAGAAGTCTGTGGCAACGGCATTCTCGACCAAGGCGAGGTCTGTGAGGATGGCAACGTGGTCAGCGGAGACGGCTGTGCCGCAGACTGCCTCTCGGCAGAAGTGTGTGGCAACAACGTTCTCGATGCCAATGAAGCCTGCGACGATGGCAACCTCGCCAACGGCGATGGCTGCTCTAGCCTATGTCAGTCCGAGGCCAGCAACTGCGGAAACGGCATCATCGACATCGGGGAGGGCTGTGACGACGGCAACACCATCGCTGGCGATGGCTGCTCGGCCACCTGCATTCCCGATGACTGCGGCGATGGCATCGTCCAAGCTGGCGAAGAATGCGATGACGGCAACTTGAGCAATGCAGACAACTGCCCCACCACCTGCCGCCTTGCCCGCTGTGGTGATGGGTTCGAGCATGCCAGCAGCGAGGAGTGCGACGATGGCAACAGCCTCGGAGGCGACGGCTGCAGCGCGGCCTGTCTCATTGAGTCCTGCGGCAACGGACGCCTCGACGTCGGCGAGAGCTGCGATGACGGCAACACCCTCTCCAATGACAACTGCGTGGACTGCGCGCCTGCCACTTGTGGCGATGGGCACGTCTTTGACGGGGTGGAAGTCTGCGATGACGGCAATGCCATCGGCGGAGATGGGTGTTCGGCCGACTGCCTCTCTGACGAGAGCTGCGGTAATGGCATCATCGACCCAGGCGAGGCCTGTGACGACAACGATACCATCGACACCAACGCGTGCACCAACGCATGCACCAACGCCACCTGCGGTGACGGCTCCCTCTGGGCAGGGTTTGAGGGATGCGACGATGGCAACCTCATCTCTGGCGATGGATGCGATGCGAACTGCGTTCCTGACGACTGCGGATCCGGCGTACAAGATCCCGGTGAGCAGTGTGATGAAGGCCCCGCGAATGGCACCCAAGGCGCCTCCTGTTTCGAGGCGTGCATCTCCGCGGTGGTGACCTTCGACGACCTCGGTGACTTTGAGCTCGACGATGGCTCCGAAGGCGATGGTCCATGGGCCGTTGCGCTCGGCGACTTCAATGACGATGGTTGGCCTGACGCGGTCACGGCCAACTACAACAGCTACAGCGCCTCTGTGCTCATCAACCGGCGCAATGGGGAGTTCTGGACCCCGCGGTACCACGTCACCGCAGATGCGCCGTATGCCATCAAGGCTGCAGATGTCGATGGGGATGGTGACACCGACCTCGTCACCCTCGACCGTAGCTCTGATGTCATCAGCGTCTTCGACCAGGTCGATGGCGATCTCACCAGCCGGACGCAGCACACCATCCGCTACCTGAACGCGGGCGATGATGCGCGAGACTTCAGCTTCGCAGATCTCGACCTGGACGGCGACCTCGACATTGTGACCGCCAACTACGCGACCAACAACGTCTCGCTCATGATCAACAACGGCAGCGGCAGCTACACCAGCTCCAACCTGCTTGGGCTGCCTGGAGGTAGCAGCAACCCGATCGATGTCGTCGCTGCAGATGTGACGGGCGATGGCCTCCCCGACATCGTCACGGCCAACAGCGGCAGTGATGATGTGACGGTCTTCCCGCAGATCATCAACCTGCAGTTTAGCGGGGGCACCAGCTACACGACCCGGGTGGGTGCCAATGGTGATGCACCCTATGACATGGCACTCTCGGATGTCGACGATGACGGCGCGCTCGACCTCGTCATCGTGAACTCGACTTCAGATGACTTTGTGGTGCTACTCAACGATGGTTCGGGCGCCTATGGCACCCCCATTCCCTTTGACCTTCAGCAGGGGTCCACCAACTGCGACAATCCGTACAATCTCGAAGTCGTCGACATCAACAACGACGCTAACGATGATGTGATCGCCACCTGCTACTCCAACCACTACGTCGCCGTACGCCTCGGACAAGCAGGCGGTGCCGCCTTTACACCCACGACGCTGACGGCCACTGGCTCATCGCAACCTTGGGGCCTTGAGGTGGCCGACGTCGACAACGATGGTCTGCTCGATGTGGTCACGACCAGTCGCTCTTCCGACGACCTCTCTGTCATGCTCGGCGACGGCGCGGGAGGTCTGACCCTGCTCGAGACCTTCGAGTCGTGGCGTGGCTACACGCCTGGCGGAGACCCTCTCGATCTCGCCTTGCTCGACCTCGACAACGACGGTGCCCTCGATGCCTTCGTCATCGACGAAGATGCCGACGTCATCCTCCAGATGCCCGGGTTTGGTGATGGACGGTTCGCCGTGTCGCAGGTCAAGACCTCCAGCTACCAGCTGGCGGATGTCGAAGTGGCGGATGTGAACGGCGACGGCCTGCTCGACGCGATGACCATCGACCGCACCCTCGATGACCTCTACCGGCTTCAGCAGAGCGCATCGGGTGGGTTCACGACCCAGTACTACACGGGAACGTCCTGCTGCACGAATGGCGAGGGTTCTGTGTCACTGAGTCTCGGAGATGTCGACGGAGACAGCGATCTGGACGCCCTCATCTGGGCCGCCGACGATGATGACTGGATGATCATCGACAACACGGGAAGTGGCGCCTACAGCTACGCCAATGCCTACACCTCTGCGACCTCGACCATCTACGAGGGCATCCTGGCTGACGCCAATGGCGACAATATCCTCGATATTGTCGCGGGAACAGGCTCCGCAGACACCATCGAGATCCGATTCGGTGTGGGTAACGGAACCTTCAACAACCCCACCGCATACGTCACCACCAGCGGCTCCTCGGGCTACGACCCTCGCGAAGTCCTCGTCGAAGACGTGACCGGTGATGGGATCCCCGACATGGTCTCGGCCAACGAGGACACCAACGACCTGAGCCTCCTCCGTGGGCTCGGCGCCGGCGCCTATGCCACCGCCGAGATCATCCCCATCGCCACGGGCAGCAGCAGCGTCAGTGTTCAGGACCTCGCCACGGGCGACTTTAACGATGACGGCATCATCGACCTCGTCGCGACCCTGCCGAACATCGACAGCGTAGGCGTCGTGATCGGCTTTGGCGGCGGGGCCTTCTCGGCACCGCAGGTGTTTGCGGTCGGGAACAACCCCTACGATGTGCAAGTCTCGGACGTCGACCTCGACGGGATCGACGACATCGTGACCGCCAACAACTCCTCGGACGACATCACCGTCTTGTTGGGTAACGGTCACAACTGATGGCGCCCGGCGTTGCGGCGCGGTTCGTCAAACCGCGTCGCAATGATGGACACCGCCGCAGTGGCAGATTCTGTGGTGTGTATCCGCCGCCGGAGGACGTCATGAACGCCACTACAGCCCCATCGGGATCGCTTCTCCTCGACCTGCCCCGACGGCTTCGCATCGCAGGTCATGTCGCGCAACATGGGGCACTCGCGGTGGGCAGCATCACCACCCATGGTCTCCTCGCGCTCACCCGCGCGCGGCACCTCATGCCTCCGGACGACCTCGAGCGAACGGTTCGGTCCCTGCGGCAGCGGATGCTCGCCCTCATCCAAGAAGACGCCGAGGACGCCGAAGACGGCATCTATCCCCGCGACCTGCTCCGGTTTAACCTCGCTCGCCACGTCTCCTTCTTGCCCCGGCTCTTTGCCGACCGGTGGCGCATTGACCGCCGGCGAGCCGAGAACGCCTGGCGTGACCTTCCTCACGATGCGCCGCTCAAAGAGTTTCCGCCCTACTACCGGAGGACCTTTCACTGGCAGACCGACGGGTACCTGTCCTCACGCTCCGCGGCCCTGTACGAGCCGTCCGTGGAGTTGCTCTTTCTCGGCGCGGCCGATGTCATGCGGCGCCGCGTGGTGCGACCCATCGTTACCGAGGCCCGTCGTGTGGCTTCTGCCGAGCAGCGTCGGCCCCGCGTTCTTGATGTGGCGTGCGGAACAGGACCCACGCTTCGGCAGCTCGCCGCAGCCTGTCCCACGGCACGGTTCACGGGAGTAGATCTCTCGCCATGGTACGTCCGCGAAGCCAGGCATCATCTGCGCGACGTCGAAGATCTCTCGCTGCTCGTCGCCCCCGGAGAAGACCTCCCCCTCGCCGACGATAGCCAAGACATCACCACGTGCACTTACCTGTTCCACGAGCTTCCCCGTGCTGTTCGGCGCGATGTCGTAGCAGAGATGATCCGCGTGACCCGTCCCGGCGGGCTCATCGTGCTGATGGACTCTGCGCAGTACTCTGAGAGCCAAGAGATCGCGCCCGCGCTCGATGCCTTCCCCCAAGACTTTCATGAGCCCTTCTACATGGACTACCTCACCGATCCCCTCGAGGAACTGCTGACGGAGTCGGGGGTGCAGGTCACGTCGGTGCGCCCCCATCACCTCAGCAAGTGCGTGGTGGGCCGCCTGTCCGATCAGTAACGACGGCGTAGGCAGCGCGTCCTCCCGAAGCCATCGCGCCATGCAAGCTCGCATGGTCGCGATGGTCGCCACACACGTAGATGTGGTCCGACCACCGCACGGACCGTTCGGCCGGCTGCAGCCATGCAGGAGGCTGCGCCGGCAGCGCATGATGGATGGCATCCACGCCGAGCAGCAACCAGTCGTCGACCCCTGCACCAAACCAAGACGTCAACTGATGACGCACCTTCGCCTCGGCCCCCGCATCGGGGAGCCCCAACATGTTGGCCGCCACCAGTCCCCACCCTCCCGGTGCGTAGGTCGGCGCCACCTCGCTCATCACGGCAAGGTGATTCACCGGACCCTCCGTGAGTCCGTTGAGGTAGAGCCATGGACCTCGCCTCGGCGCCTGGGGAGCTGCAAAGTGAAAGGTGGTCGTCGCTGCACTGCGAGGCATGGGCAGCCCGAGCAGCGCAGACGCCGCAGGGCCATCGGTGGCCACCACCACATCTTGTGCCTTGAGGGCACCGCCGTCTCGGAGTCTGATCTCGACGCCGTCCGCACCTGCCTGAAGACCCGCCACCTCATGACCCGTGCGCAGTGTTCCGGACCACAAGCGAGACACCAGCTGGTCGGTGATGCATCCCATACCGCCCGCAGGCACGGCGTTTCCTCCCGTGGCAAACATCTTCAGCACGAAACGCAACATCTTCTCGGACGTCACAAGCTCAGGGTCAAAGAACACGCCCCCCAAAAATGGACGCCAGAAGCGCTCAATAAAGGTGGGCGAGAAGCCCGCATGCTCCAGAAGCTCACCCGACGTCATCGCACCTTCCGACGCAAAGATCTCGTCGATGGACTGCCGCAATAGCGGCGCGATGAACGGCCCCAGACGGAGCTTGTCGACCATCGAACCGACGGGCGATGCCAATGAGGAAACGACGCCCATGGGGTGGCGCAGCGGATCACTCACTTGGCTCCACGCACCGGTATAGACCCGTGCGCCGGGCTTGAAGCGCTTGAGCTCCAGTGCCGCATAGTTTAGGCGACGCTGCGCCTCTGGGTATGCCGTCAGCAGGATCTGAAAGCCGCGGTCGAGCGTGAACCCATCGACCACCCGGCTCTGCACCCGTCCGCCAGGACGCTCTCCTGCCTCGAGGATCGTCGCATGAACGCCATGGGCTTGGAGGTCGAGTGCACAGCATAAGCCTGCGACACCTCCCCCAATGATGACCACATCATGGGTCATCGGCACTAGCGCCCCTGCTGACGCCGCTGCTCGGCTACAGGAGGCGGCTGGGGCCGCTCAAAGACCCATCGGTCCTCGGTGCTCTCGGCTTCGTTGAGGACATACCCATCGCCCGCATAGGTGCGGAGCTGGGCGACGGTGGAGACACGCTCCTCTAGGATCCATCGCGCCATGCGCCCACGGGACACCTTGGCGAGGAAGCTGATGACGCGGGACTTACCGTCCTTGACCTCTTTGAACACGGGCGTGACCACACGACGGGTAAGCGCCTTCTTGACGAGGGCTGCCCGGCTGTATTCCGTCGATGCAAGGTTGACGATCGTGTCATCCGCATGCCCCGCACTGTCGGCCATGAGCGCATCTGCAATCGTCGTACCCCAATACCGATACAGGTTGGCGCCGCCGGGGTTCTGTAGCTTCGTGCCCATCTCCAGTCGGTAGGGCTGGACGAGATCAAGCGGCCGGACGACCCCATAGAGGCCCGAAAGGATGCGCAGGTGGTCTTGCGCCCAGGCCACGGTCTCGGACGAGAGCGAGGCCGCATCGAGACCACGGTACACATCGCCATCGAACAGGAAGAGCGCCTGACGCGCACCGTCGGGCTGATCGTGGGTGGTGAGCGCCTCAAACCGCCCCACATTGAGGTCGGCGAGATCTTGGGAGATGTGCATCAGCGCGCGAAGGTCGGTGGCCTCCAGCGTCTTGACCACGCCAATCAGCGCGTCAGATGCATCACCGAGACGACGAGATGTCCCTGGGAAGTCCGCCAGTGCGGGCCCTTCATGCAGACGCTTCGCCGGTGAGAGCAGTACAAGCACACATCACCCCCGTGGGCTCACGTATCACGGTACACGTCGCCCCTTCGTCAGGTCCTGTTGCGGTTCACCCGCCAGCCAGCAGTTCCTTCACGATCGTCTGAGCGAGCTTACCGTCGACCTCTGCCTTGTGCGCAGACATCAGCATGCCCATGACCTTGCCCATGTCACGCATGGAGGTGGCCCCCGAGCGCTCAATCGCCTCGGCCACCCACCCTCGCGTCGTGGCCTCATCGGCGAGGCTGGGCAGAAACTCCTCGATGACCGCAAGCTCGACCCGCTCGACCTCGGCGAGTTCCTCACGACCTCCGTCGACATAGGC
This sequence comes from Myxococcota bacterium, assembly GCA_049889515.1. Taxonomy (GTDB): domain Bacteria; phylum Myxococcota_A; class UBA796; order UBA796; genus JBMHDG01. The sequence goes on along the minus strand of JBMHDG010000008.1, from coordinate 50,922 downwards.
CGTAATAGACTCGGCACGCGCCTTGGCCAGTCGGCGCAGAATGGTCACCGCCTGCTCATCGGAGAGGGTGTCCGCACCGTCGGCTTTCATCGCCTCAATAAACGCAGCACGGATGCCACGAATGGCGCCAAGCCGTGGCTTATCCTTGGCCCGCATCGCGGTCTTCATCTGCGCGGTAATGGTGTCCAACAACGACATCGGTCTCCCCCGTGGTCTATCCTAGGTGTTTCTGCAACAGCCGACCGAGGCCGGGTATCGCGGCAACGGTGTGCGTGCGCGCTTGGCCGCGTAGTCCCTTGTAAGCGCGTTTGAGTGTGGCGTTGTTGGCACGCTCCGCACGCGCGTCCGTCACGGACAACAAGGCATCTGCCACGCGCGCGGCATGGGTGTTAAAATAGGCCGTAATCGTCGACTCTTGTCGTGCAGCATCGACATGGTGTTCGACCGCCGTGCTGAAGGACGGCAGGAGCGTGTCGAGCGCATCGGCGAGAATCCCAGGCCGAATGGCCTGCACCGCACCGAACCCGGTTCGCAGCGCCATCCCAGAAAACCCTGACTTTCCAGCCACTTCCTGTTGGATGAGCGCAACACCGTCCGTGACGAACGCCGCACGTGCAGTGGCATCAGACAGCACCTCGGTCAGCGTCTTCATCCTCACTCCCCTTTCCGCTTCATACCCGGACAGAGGGGCAGTGATGTCGAGCCGCCTAGTGTGTTGACCCACTGACCAAGGTGGTGTCGTGCGAAACAGCTGTAGCCCCCCTGACGCATGGCCTTGGTGACGCACTCATAGCTGCGCTCGTAGTCTCGGTTGTTCTGGTGTGTGACGATGTCTACACCGTCATACTCGTGGTAGATCTTATCTTTCACGTACATGCGCAGAAACGGACCGATGCCATCGCACAGCGCATCGGCGGCTCCCTTGGACGGACTCGATGCAAGGACACCCATCGTGGCCTTGCGGACCTCGCTGTCGTCTTCCAGCGTCAGCAGGCGCTTGCGTAGGCAAGAGATGTTGTCAGCTTTCTTGTCGCCCCGGAAGGCCTCCACGGCCGCAGCGCGAACGCTCGAGCTCGTGTCTTCTAGCATCGCGTCACAGAGCACACGGTCGACGGTCCGATCGCGTCGGTCCGCGAGGATCTCCACCGCCTTCAAGCGCACGAGTGCATCGTCTTCGGCCTTGACCACGGCGACGAGAACGTCGCGACTCTCAGCGCCCGTTCGGCCCTTGAGGCCCTGTACTGCAGCACCACGCACATCGGCGTCGGCATCTGAACGTGCGATGTCGCGCAGCAACTCCCCGTGCTCTGACGAGGTCTGAAGGCCCGAGACGGCTGCAGCGCGCACGGTGACGTCGGTGGCCTTCGCCATCGTCGCGAGCGTCTCATACCCAGCGGGTGCAGCGATGGCGCCCAATGCGACCAAGAGGGATTTCTTGTCTTCGACCCGGTCATCAGAGACCGCGGGCTCGAGACATGCCGCGAGGTCATCGCGCTTGGTGGCCCGTACACCCCGTGCGGCGACAGGATCCCATGCCCCTGCCTCCGCGTCGTACAGCGCATCACACAGGCAGTCACTCGCGACCTGTTCTGCAGGGTACTCGGCGAGCTTCTTCGCAGTGTACTCTCGAAGCGACTCATCGTTGGACGCTAGCCCAACACACGCGGCGGCATAGTCCATGCGGGAGAGAAAGGCGTCGACTTCTGCACTGGTCTCGACAAACCGCGGCTGGCACGCCAACATGGTCGTCAGGGCTGCAAACAGGGTGAACAGGCGCACGGAACCTCCAGACTGTCATGGCGCGAGCGTAGCGTATGGAACGGTCGCGGTTCGTCAGTAGCCCGCCAACCCTCGGCGTCCACCCGATGGTCAACGGGTTACGGGTGCCACGGAGGTTCAGGCATGTCGAATCACCCTGTCGTTCGTGTGGCTGCGACTGCTGCTGGCGTGATCCGCACATCACTCCGCGGAATGCGGCACCGCATCTGGGCTGACCCACCGACCTCGAGCTGGCCTGCGCCCCCACCTCTCGTGCCTCATCGTGACGCCGCCGTCGTGACACGCGAGGTCAACCTCACCGTCTCCGACACGCCAAACCCCCATGCGCTTAAATTCGTCGCAGACGTGACCATCGTCGAGAAAGGCAGCCTCGTGATGAACAGCGCTGCAGACGCCACGGGACACCCCTTTGCCGAGGCCCTCTTCGAGCTTGACGGCGTCCGAACCATCTTTGCGGTCCGGAACTTCGTGACGATCACGAAGCGTGACGATGTGCCTTGGTCGGGACTACAGCCACAGATCACGGATACGCTCACGACTGCTTTGGGCAACATGGGCTGACCCACGACGCAACAGCTGTGTGTCAGGCACCACAGAGGGCCATCACGCTCGGTTATGCCGTTCATTGGAGGCACCATGGATCGCAACGTCTTGCACCTGCTGGCACGAGATTGGATGCAGCACGACCCTGACCCCCAGACCCGTGCAGCCACGGCCGACATGCTGGCCCGTGAAGACCACGAGGCGCTACGTGACCACTTTGGGTCCCGACTGCAGTTCGGAACCGCTGGGCTCCGGGCATCGCTTGGTCCCGGGCCCAACCGAATGAACCGTGCGTTGGTGCGACAGGTCACCCTCGGCCTCGCAGACTATCTCACCACGCAGATCAGCGGCGCTCATGACCGAGGCGTCGTCATTGGCTACGATGCGAGGCGTGGAAGCGTTCCCTTTGCACGAGAAGCTGCCGCGATGTTTGCATTTCGGGGCTTTCGTGTCTGGATGACCCCGAGCGTCACGCCCACCCCCATTTGCAGCTTTGCCATGCGCGACCTCGGCGCCTGCGCTGCCGTGGTGGTGACGGCATCTCACAATCCGCCTGAAGACAATGGCTACAAGGTCTTCTGGCATGACGGCGCCCAGATCGTCCCACCCCACGATGGCGGCATATCCGCGGCGATCGACCAGGTCGAGCGACCCGGAACTGCACCCGCCTTCGAAGAGATCGCCGACCTCGTGCAGCATGTGCCCGCTGCTGTCTTCGATCGGTACCACGCTGCCGTTCAAGACCTACGGGTCACCACAGCACCCGGAGCGCACATCGTCTATTCTGCCATGCACGGCGTAGGCGCCGACCACGTTGAGCGGGCACTTCACACGGCAGGCCACCGGGTGACTGCGGTGCCCGAACAGCGCGAACCGGATGGCGCCTTCCCCACCGTTCGGTTCCCCAATCCCGAGGAGCCAGGTGCGCTAGACCTCGCCAAGCAGCTCGCAACCTCGGTGCAGGCAGATGCCGTCTTTGCCAACGACCCCGATGCCGACCGTCTTGCCGTCGCCATCGCAGCGTCCGACGGCACATGGCACCAACTCACGGGCAATCAGGTGGGTCTGCTCTTGGCGGATTACCTGTTGACCCACGGATTCGCGGGGCAGCGAACGCCCATGGTCGGCACCACCATCGTGTCGAGCGCCATGCTCTCCCGCATGGCTGACCATCATGGGGCTGTCTACGCAGAGACACTCACCGGCTTTAAGTGGCTTGGCCAGCAGGCCATCGTGCATGACGCCAAGGGTGGCTGCTTTGTCATGGGCTTCGAAGAGGCCCTCGGCTACACCGTCGGCGATGTTGTCCGCGACAAGGACGGCGTCAGTACCGCGCTCATCATGGCAGACCTCGTCGCGTATGCGCGCGCCGAGGGCCAGTCGCTGTGGGACCGGCTCCACGATCTGTACCGTCAGTACGGTGCATACGCGTCGGGTCAGGTTGCCCGAAAGCTCGTGGGCGATGAGGGCCGGGCGCGCATCCTCGCTATCCTCAACGCGCTACGCGCCGCGCCACCGTCCGAGATCGGCGGACTCACGGTCGTGTGCATGCGAGATCTGGAGCGGGGCGAGACGGTCTACGCCGATGGCCGCACCGAGCCCATTCATCTCCCGCGTAGCAATGTCCTCGCATGGGACCTTGAGGACGGGTCCCGTGTTCTCGCACGCCCCAGCGGCACAGAGCCAAAGATAAAGCTCTACTTTGAAGCACGATCTGTCGTGGGTGACCGCGCGATCGACGAGGCCCTTCGCGAAGCGGAGGCCAAGCGCGCGCGTCTGACGGATCACCTGTTGGCCCTCACCGGTCTCTAGCTGTCCGCGAGACCCGCAGCGCCGTCATCCGGGACCACCGCCCTGCGCTATAGTGCAGGCACCTCCCATCAGGAACAGACATGTGGCTCTTGCTCGCGCTCCTGAACAGCGCATCTGCCCAGACGCAGCCCATCACGTACGACGGTGACCTCGAGCTCGTCCGTCCCCTCTTCACCGTTGATGATGCCCTACCCGGCATCGACTTGGCGCATCCGAGCCGACTTGGGACCGTGCGGTCCGGGCTGGTGCTCCAGTACCAAAAAGCGCCGCTGGTGCTCTACGAATTCGATGAAGAGCTCGGTGCCGTCATCAATGACCGCACCTCCGCACAGCTCGGTGTATCTGTCGATGTGAGTCGCGCCGTGACCGCGCGGTTCACGCTGCCCATGCTCCTCGACTTCAACAGTCAGATTCCACTCTACGCGTCCGACGGCTTTGCCGTCGGTGATGCCGCGCTCGGTGCCCATGTCGGCTTACTGCAGCGGCCGGGCCTCAACTTCGGCATCGCAAGCGACCTTCACCTCCCCACCAGCCGTCGCAGCTGGTACGCCGGAGAGGCGCTCCCCCGTCTCGACGCCCTCCTGCTCCTTCATGGCGACATCGGTCGGGTTCGCCTCGCGACCAACCTCGGTGCACGCCTCCGATTCCGCGATGTCGTGACCACCGACGAGCTGCTGCTCTCACATGAGCTCCTCTGGAACGGTGGTGTTCGGGTCAATGTGCTCCCCGAGGTCCTCGATGTGGGCCTCACCGGCTACGCCCGACTCGGCTTCAAGGCGCCGCTCGACCGCGAAGAGACCTCTGCAGAGGCCCTGCTCACGGTCGCCTACCAGCCCCTCAAGCTCGTCTCGGTCAGTCTCTCGGGTGGGCGCGGCTTCACAGCCGGGTATGGCGCCACAGACCTTCGGGTGATGGCTGGCGTGACCTTCAGGCGCTTCCCCCCTGCGTTGATCGAAGAGGACGACAGCCTCGCAAATGCCGAAGGGAACGGCGAGAACACCGGTGGCAATCAGTTTAATGTCCGCGACATCCGTACCGAGATCAACGGCGATGGTGAGACGCCCCCCGAAGAAGTGTGGGAAGAAGGCGAGCTGGCACGCATCACGTCTGACCGCATCAAGATCCGAGATGCGCTGCGCTTCGCGGTCGGGACCGACAGGCTCCTGCCCGAGTCTCTGAAGACGCTCGACTTCCTCGCCAAGCTCCTCAACGAGAATGCTCTGATCGCCCATGTGGTCATCGAGGGGCACTCCTCCGAAGATGGCCGCTTCGACACGAACTACGAGCTATCCATCGATCGGGCTGCATCGATCTGGCGACGCCTCCTCGAGCAAGGAGTTCACCCCAGCCGTCTCTCCTATCGAGGGATGGGTGAGGTTGACCCTGCCCAGGCCACTGGTGGCTTCGACGAGCTTCAAGCCAGCCGGCGTGTCGTGTTTGAGATCATTCGTCAGTACGAGCCTTGGGAGGTTCCTCCGCCGCTCAAGACCGACCTGGTCTATCCGTGGTCGGGAGAAGCCTACCGCGCCGTACAACCCCGCGTTCCAGGTGACGACGACGAGCTCCCACAAGAGCTGCGTCAACGGCCGGAGCGTACCGAGGACGACCTCGAGGCCGTCGAGTTCGATGACGAGGATAGCGAAGACCTAGATTTTGAGGCCGAAGATGGCTCCCAAGACGACAGCGAGGTGTCCGAATGATGACCACGCGCATCGCAGTGGCACTGGCCACACTGACCCTCGTTGCGGCCGATGCCGAAGCTGGCGGCGTCTGCTACGACACCATCGGAACCGACCGAAACTGCAACTATATCCCCGAGCCTGACGAAAACTCCGTGTCCGATGGCTACACCCCGTTTGTCGATGATGGTCCCACCACGTGCGCCGACAACTTGGGTCTCAATGGCTTCGCCAATGATTCCACCGACTACTACTACGACTACGAGACCTTCGGATGTGCGTTTCCGATCGGGGAATACGACGACGATGGCGATGGCAAGGGCTTCGGCAAGCTTGAGCTCTACGAAGATGAAGATGCGCCCGACCCCTTTCTGACGGTCATCTTCAACTGCGACAACTGTCCCGATGACCCGAACGCCGATCAGGCCGACTCCGACTGTGACGATGTCGGAGACCTCTGCGACAACTGTCCGAACCTCCCCAACAACGATCAGGCCAATGGTGATGAAGACGAGCTAGGCGATGCCTGCGACAACTGCCCCACCGTCACGACCAAGATCGATCCCGCCACGGGTCGACCTGACCAAACAGACTCGGATGGCGATGGTGTCGGCGATGCGTGCGACGTCTGTGCCAACATCCCTGACGACCAAGCCGATGCCGACAAGGATGGTGCGGGCGATATCTGTGATGTGTGTCCCATTGTACCGGACAAAGATCAGGCTGATGCTGACGGAGACGGACAAGGCGATGCTTGCGACAACTGTCCCGACCTCAAGACCAACGTCAATCCTGCGACCGGCCGTCCAGACCAGACCGACTCCGATGCCGATGGCCTCGGTGACGCCTGCGACAACTGTCCCTTCGTCCCCAATGCCAGCCAACCGGACCTCGATGCCGATGGCGTCGGAGATGACTGCGATCTATGCCTCGAGATCTTTGACCCCAACCAAGACGACTCCGACATCGACGGACTTGGTGACGCCTGTGACAACTGCCCGTTTCAGGTCAACATTGCCCAAGAAGACGCCGACTTTGACGGCGTAGGCGACCTCTGCGACATCTGTCCAGATGATCCTGACCCCGACCAGATCGACAGCGACGGCGATGGACTGGGAGATGCCTGCGACTCCTGCCCAACCATGGCGAACCCCGGCCAAGAAGACTTCGACGGCGACGGCATCGGCGACCCCTGCGACGGCAATGCGCTGGCGGGCGGCGGCTCTCTGTGTGCCTCGGTGACGCCTCACGGTCAGTGGTGGCTGCTCATGCCCCTGATGCTGATGTGGCGCCGTCGAAGCTGAACCTACGACAAGGGTGCCCACGCGCGACGCCTGCTGCACACGTCCTTGGAGATCGACATGACCCGTGTGACGCGACGCGATGTGTTGAAGGCACTCGGTGCGGGCTCGACACTGCCGATGGTGGCCTGTGGCGGAACAACTCCTCATGACGATGGGCTGCCCGTGTGGTCATGGGATGGCCCGCAAGGCCCCCCCACGACCTTCGAGCACGGCGTGGCCTCCGGAGATCCTCACGCCGACAGCGTCTTACTCTGGACCCGGGTGTCTCGCGGAGCGCTGGCTGCAGCGTTCGACGCGGTCGAGGTGTTTGTTGAGGTCAGTAGAGATGCGACGTTCACCCAGCGCATCGCAGCCTTTGTGGCGACCACCGACGGAACCACCGACCACTGTCTGACGGTCGAAGCCACCGAACTTCCTGCCGGCACCACGCTGTTTTACCGATTTTCTGCCCTGGGCCGAACCTCTCCCGTGGGTCGAACACGCACGCTACCCGACGGGCCTACCGAGCGAATTCGAATCGGCGCCTGCAGCTGCAGCAACTTCGCCTTCGGCTACTTCTACGCGTACGGTCACTTAGCAGAACGCGACGATGTCGATGTGGTCCTTCACCTCGGCGACTACGTCTACGAGTACGCGAATGATGGCTTTGGCCGCACTTACGGAACCTTCCGGGATCACGAGCCCGATCAGGAGATGGTGCTCCTCGACGACTATCGCGCACGCTACGCCAGCTATCGGCGTGATCCAGACCTCCAAGAGCTCCATCGGCAGCATCCCATGATCCACATCTGGGACGACCACGAGTTCGCCAATGACCCCTACATTGGGGGAGCAGACAACCACAACGAGGGCAAAGAAGGCGCATGGTCCGCGCGTGTCGTGGCTGCCCTGCAAGCGTACCGGGAATGGATGCCGACGCGGCTCACGAACGACAATGAGATCTACCGGAGCTTCACCTTCGGCGACCTCGCCCACCTCGTCATGCTCGACCGCCAGCGACGCTTTCTCTGGCCCGAGGACGGCGACGACCACTACCTCGGGGCGCGGCAATCGGCGTGGCTGTCCGATCAGCTACGCCAGACCACACAACCATGGGTGCTCTTGGGGCAAGGCACGGCCTTTGGCCCCCGCGACAAGGCCGGCGGCGGAGGCGCAAGCTGGGATCCGGAGAGTCGGCAAGACGTCCTCAACGACGTGGCACGCGGCGATGCCGAAGAACTGGTGGTGCTGACCGGCGACATTCACAAGTTCGATGCCCTCGACATCGTCAGTGAGCCTGACCTCTACGACGGGACAGGTTCGGGCAGTGCCGGCGTCGAGCTCGCCGTCGGAAGCGTCACCTCCCCTGGGTTTCCGAGCCCCACCATCGAGATCCCGCAGTTTCATTGGAGTGATGGCCTTCACCGGGGATACATGCTCATCGACCTGCAGTCCGACCGTCTCGATGCAGAAGCGTGGGGATTCTTCGATGTCTATAAACAGGACGAAGAACGGCCCGACTTCACCTTGCTCGCTTCGTTTACGTGCGAACGCGGAAGCCATCACCTCGAGCGTACGGACACCTGATCAAGCGGGCCTGTCGTTCAGACAGTTCCAGCACTGTCCAAAGTTGGCCTCGTTCTCCTCTCCGCAGTGGGTACAGTGCCACTTCGGAAACACCAACGCCGGCCCTTCGAACTGGCGCAAAATCTCGGTCGCCTGCTCCATGTCTTCCTCGTTCACCCAGATGCTGGGCAAGGCATCGTAGAGAGGGATCTCTCCACCAAGTGACATCAGGGCTTCGCCACGCATGATCCCACGAATCCCCGCCGCTTCAAGTTGGTGAAGAAACAGGTAGGCATTGGCCCTGTCGCTCGCCTTGTAGATCTTCTTGATGCCCACGTCCTACCCCACCAGCCCAAAGGCCCATGGCACCCACCCTACGCCGATCACCGTAAGGACAGCTACGCCAGCCATGTTCAACACCAAGCCGCCACGCACCATGTCGGCGGTCGAGACACCACCCGCTTCCGCAGCGATCGCATTGGGAGCAGTCGCCACGGGCATCATAAACGCGCAGCTAGCAGAGAGTGTGGCAGGGATCATCCACGCCAGAGGGGCCACGCCCGCGCGCGTCGCGGCTTCCGCCAGCAACGGGAGCGCGATCTGCGTGGTGGCCGTATTGCTGGTCAGCTCGGTCACAAACGTGATGGCGGTGCAGATGAGCGACACGGTCAGCCAGGTGGGCCACCCGGCGACGGCATCAGCGCCGCTCGCTATCCACGCCGTCAGGCCGGACGAGGCCACGGCTCCTGCTAGGCTGAACCCACCCCCCAGCAACAGCAACACTCCCCACGGAATCGAGGACTCGACCTCTCGCCAGGTCAAGGTGTTTCGACCGAGCGGTACGGCAAACAACACAATCGCCGTCAGCATCGCTACCCCAGCGTCCAGCTCGGAGCCCTTCCCGTCAAACCACGGTCCCCACCCCGGCAACGTCACCACACCGAGGTCCTTCTCCGCCCGTGCCAACCAGAGCACAAACGCTCCGACGACAATCCACAGCACGCGCTGTTCCCCTTCACGCCACGCCGGTACGGTCGGCGCGTCTGCTGCTGCTCCGGAGGACTCGGGCACCTCAAATGCCATCCGGGTGAGTACCCACCATGCCGCCGGTAACAACAGCAGGACGGCGGGAATCCCGACGAGGAGCCACCCCGCAAAGCCAATCTCAACGCCAGCGAGGTCGGGGCTCATGCCTGCAAGCACCGCGTTCGGTGGCGTACCGATCAAGGTCGACATGCCGCCGATACTTGCGGCGTAGGCGAGACCGAGCACAAAGGCGGGAACGCTGTCACAGCCCCTTCCCAGAGAGACTGCTAGCGGCAGTAGCATCAGCGTGGTTGCCGTGTTGGACACCAGCCCCGAAAGCCCAGCAGTCGCCAGCATGAGGGCCGCGAGGATCCGGCGGGGATTGATGCGAATCCAGTGAGGCTGAAGCACAAGGGCCACGAGGCGCTCATGCAAGCCCACCCGCTCCATTGCCGCCCCCATCACGAACCCACCGAGCATCAAGTAGAGCAAGGGGTGCGCGTACGATGCCGCGGATACGCCAAGCGTCTGAATCCCCATTACGGGAAAGGCCACCAACGGCACCAACGACGTCACCGCACGTGGGAGACTGTCGAACACCCACCACACGGCCATCAGCACTGCGACAGCTGCGGTCAGCTGGGCGTCGTAGGGGAGCCCTTCTGGCGTCGGCAGCCCCGACACGACACCAGCGAGGACCAACCCCACCCACAAACTTCCCTTGCGCAGCGACATTTCCTACCGTCTCCCTCGACCGTCCGTGGTTCCCACGACGCGACATGATCGGCTACCCTGTTGGTGGAGAGTGAACCATGGATGAGGCCCGTCTCGCCAGTCTACGCGCCGAGCTATCCGAGTTGGATCGCACGCTTCTGGAGATGTTGGCCCGTCGCACCCAAATGTCCCTCGACATCGGTCGCGAAAAGCAGCGACTCGGCCGAGGTACGCGAGACTTTGCTCGAGAGAAGGTGGTGCTCGATGCCGCGCGGCAGCAGGCCGAACGCTTTGGTCTGCCCACACACTTGGTGGAGCGCATTGTCATCTTGTTGATCGAGACGTCGTTGTCCGCGCAAGAAAAGGACAGGGTTGCGCTAACGGCCAGAGGCGACGGCCTCGCTGCACTCGTGATTGGTGGTGCCGGGAAGATGGGCCGTTGGTTTGTGACCTTTCTCGCAGCGCAGGGGTACAACGTCATCGTCATGGACCCGGCAGGCCACGTCCCTAATACGACGCAATGTACGCACTGGTCTGACCTCACCGAACGCATCGACCTGGTTGTTGTGGCCACGCCCCTAAAGCTGTCCAATACCGTCCTTCAGGATTTGGCCGCATCTCCACTCCCCCACGCGCCCCTGATCTTTGACATCGCTTCGCTCAAGTCACCGCTTCATGAGGGTCTCACCGCACTCAAGCAGGCCGGCCAACGGGTGACGAGTATTCACCCGATGTTCGGGCCCGATACAGACCTCTTGTCCGGACAGCACATCGCATTCTGTGACGTCGGGGTGCCCGAAGCCACGCATGCTGCACGGGCCCTCTTCGACGACACCATGGCGGGTCAGGTCGAGGTTGACCTCCAGACCCACGATCAGCTCATGGCGGTCGTCCTAGGGCTCTCCCATGCGCTGAACCTCTCCTTCAACGAAGCCCTGATGCGTAGTGGTGTTGACCTGAGCACATTGAATGGATTGGCCTCCACGACCTTCGCCGCACAGCTCGCAGTCTCCCGTCGCGTAGCTGGTGAAAACCCCGCGTTGTACTATGAAATTCAGCATGAAAACCCGTATGGCCAGGTGGCGTTGCAGTCGCTTCGTGCGGCTGTTCAGAGCCTTGAAGAAGCCTCCAAAGCGACCACACCCGACAAGTTCTACGACATGATGCGTGCCTCCGAGCGATGGTTAGACGCGCCGTAGCCCCGGCACCGCGCCCCTTCGCCTCAGGAAGCGTTTCAAGAATCGCGCTCGGGCTGATATAGTCTGACCTTGTGAGTCGAAGAACTCGGGGGTCAGCCATGCAGCGCATCGCATTCTACGGAAAGGGTGGCATCGGAAAGAGCACCATCTCTACGGGTGTGAGCCTATATCTTGCGAAGAAAGGCAAAAAAGTGCTCCACGTCGGCTGCGACCCAAAGGCAGACTCCTCCATGGTTCTCGTGCGAGATGACACCTACCGTACGGTGATTCAGAAGTCGTTTGAGATCGATCCCGACGACCTTGAGGCCGAAGACGTCATCATGGAGGGCATCGAGGGCATTGACTGCATCGAGTCTGGTGGTCCAGAGGCTGGCGTAGGGTGTGGTGGCCGTGCCGTATCGAAGTCGTTTGAGATCTTCGATGAGCTGGAGATCATCGACGAAGACATCTACGATGTGGCGACCTTCGACGTTCTCGGTGACGTCGTCTGCGGCGGCTTCGCAGCACCGATGCGGAAAGCGCACGGCTCCAAGGTGGCCATTGTGCTCTCCGAGGAGATGATGGCGAACTTCGCGGCCAACAACATCGCCAAGGCGTGTAAGCGCTACGCCGACAACGGCATCTGCCTCGCCGGCCTCGTCGTCAACCTTCGTAGCAACGAGGCTGACATTGCACCTATCCAACGGTTCGCAGACGCCATCGGCACGAAGATTCTGCAGATCGTGCCCCGAGACCCGATCGTGGGTGAAGCAGAGCTCTTCCGCAAGTCCGTGATCGAGTACGCACCAGAGAGCCCCGTGGCCGAAGCGATTCGAAACCTCGCAGAGACCCTCTGGAACCTCGACCCAGCTTCATGCCCTACCCCCACACCACTGGATGGGGACAAGGTCCGCGACGTCATGCGTGGACCCATGAAGCCCGAGATGCGCGCCCGACTATCTGCCAAGTGATGAACCCGGGCCGCAACTCGCGGACCCCGTCTCATCTACCCACGAGGGCCCGTCGACGCCTCACGATGTGACCCGTCAGATATTCTCGCGAATGCTGCTCTGCTCTCGCAGTCGGATCAGCGCTTCACGCTCGATCTGGCGCACACGCTCACGGGAAAGACCCATCTCCTTACCCACCTCCGAGAGGGTACGGAACTCGCCATCTTTTAGCCCATACCTGCGGGTAAGGACAAAGCGATGCCGCTCGGTCAGGACAACCTCAAAGGCGCTGTGCATGCGTGCCAGCTCTTGGCTCTGAATGGCCTCTCCATCTGGACGCACCGCGTCGACATCGGAGAGGAAGCGCTCCAGCGACCGTGGCCGTGGGCCGTCATCGACAGGCTGCTCGAGGCTGATGGTGCTGCCTTGTGACAGCAACAGCTCGGCGCGCTCTTTGTCGATGCCCACCTCTGCCGCGAGGTCTGCGATGCCATAGGCCGCCCCCGCTGCCTCAAACCGCTTGATGGCCTTCCGAAGATTACGCGTCTGCTCCACCGCACAACCGGGAAGCCGAACGGGACGTCCGGTATGGTCGATCGCGCGGGTCATCTGGGCGCGGACCCACCACCGAGCATAGGTCGAGAACCGGATGTCTCGGTCGGGGTCAAAGCGCTTCGCCGCGCGCAGCAGGCCAATGTAGCCCTCCTGGACGAGGTCTTCTTCGTCCATGAACGGCCCAGCGAGCTTCCTGGCTTCGCCATGGGCAATACGACGCCCAGACATCGCAAGTCGCCAACGAAGCGCCTCGGACTGAGCCCACGCCGTCTTGGCCTTTCGACCAGGCTGCTTGAAGTCTGGCTCCTCGTTGCTGGCCTTCCAGACCGCCTCGACGGCGGCCTCGAGACGGTCCACAGCCGCAGCGCGCGTCTTCTCGTGCCGCTCAGGCTTCTTGTTGACGATCTCCATCGCACACTCAATTCCGTCGATGGCCTCAAGCGCAGCGCGCTCGGCCTTCCGGATCTGGCGGGCAAGATCTTTTTCTTCGTCGGCCGTGAGTCGCTCGGATGCACGGCGTCGGTTGTCAATGAAGTTCATGGTGGGGCTCACATCCTGGGCCGTCCCTCGCGGGACGTCGCCGACTCCACGTCTCCGCGGAGCGTCCGAGGTGGCCGTCGACCAACCCCTCGGAGGTGTGTTTAAAAAACGATGCTTGAATCAGGAAAGTAGTGACTTGTTTGGAAAGCCCCAGGGTGTAGCAAGCTGCACACCGCTCGTGAGCCCCAACCGTTCGCCTATTTTCTCACCAACCGGGCAGTTGTCAACCGCAGACTGGCAATCGTCGAGCAAACATACAAAAAAACTCCTCGCCCGCTCTCGCCGGCGAGGAGACGCACAGGTCTGTCAGTAGAACTGCTCGATCAGGACCTTCCGCATCGAGAAGGTTGTGGGGTTGATGAACTCGGCATCCAAGGCGTAGATGTCGAACACATTGGGTGCGGTCTCGTAGAGCAGCCCGACAGCCGGGTCGTATGCAATGGTCAGCTGTGGCAAGCTTGGCCCCTGACTGAGATTGAGCTCAGCATTCATGACCGTGTTGCAGTCCGATGGGATGAACTGCTGGAAGAACCGCAGGTCAGTACCGCCGTTTCGAATCGTGTTGAACGCGAACGTACAGGTTGGACACGATGCGGCGACGTTCGGTGGTGCGCCAAGAGGCAGCCAATTCCACTGGTATGCACACGTCACGTCCGTCGTTGGCGACAGGATGTCCGTATCCGAATCACCGAGGTCATCGGTGTAGATGAACCAGTTGTAGTTCATGTTGAAGGCAGCACCGGGAATCACGAGACCGTCGGCGCGCACCTCTGCCACGAAGGCATAGTCAAACGATGGCCCGGTGTCACCCGTGTCGCCTGTGTCCACCACGGCCACGCCCGGTGTGCAGTCATTCGGCAAGCCCGGCGTACCTTGTGTCTGCAGCCCGCCCGCGAGGAATGGACCAGACGTACACCAGTTGGCCTGGCTGTTGTTGCTCACCGAGTCTTCGAAGCCAGGCAGCAACTGGAAGGCATGACCGTCTGGCGAGCTCCAGTTGAAGAAGTTGACCTGGTCGATTGTGGTCGACCCAGCACGAAGGCGGAGGTTGTCGCCATTCGCACCCCAGACGGCGCTGGCGGGCCACTCTGCATCGAGCTCCACATCGAGGCAGTCGCTCGGCGTGCCGCTACCCCAGACGAACCGCTCATCCGGGTAGATCGCATCGAGCGTACTCAAGAACACGACGCTTCCCGAGTACTGCAGCTGCAGTCCGTCGAGCTCAACGACACGGTTCCCGACGTTGAGAATCTCGATGTACGGCACCGGTGCGCTCGGACAGTCTGCGTTGTCTGCCAAGATCTCCGAGATGATGATCTCACCCACGTCAAGATCCGAGATCCCGATGACCTCGTACGTAAAGGTGTCGGTATCGGTCAGCCCCGTATCGACCGGACACGCTGCATTGAAGGCGCCCGGCGAACCCACATCCGTCGCTCCGGTGGCCACGGCGGTGCCGCTGCTGCACCAGAGGTCGAGGTCGTCATTGAGGCTGGCGTCTAGGACGTCGACCTCGACTTCAAGTGCCTCACCCGCCACGACATCGTATTCGACGTAATCCAACACATCGAAGGTCTCATATGGAGAGCCGATGCTCACAATATCGCCGGTGTTCCCGAACCCAATCGCTGGGTAGTAGAAGTCGAAGGCAAGGTCGGCGTAGCAGGGATTGGAACTTGCAGAGCCGTTCAAGCCGACCACGAGTTCGCCTGGCTGCACCACGACATCGGTCGTGACGGAAACCTCGCCAGCGGTGGTGCTGATGACCATCTGATCGAGCGCTACAGCGGTGTAGAACGCGTTGTAGATCTCGATGTACTCGCCCTTGGAGTCCAATGCGCAGTCCGCTGGGTCCACCATGATCTCAGTGATGACCAGTGCACCCGTCGGAAGCTCACCGGTCGTTGCCACGTAGTCAGACGGGAACGGAATGGCCTCACCATCGGCGATGCACTGAGTCGTGATCTCGCCAGGATTGCCGTAGTCACTGAATGCACCCTCGATGCGTGTCGACGCCGAGCACCACTCATCGATGGAGTCATTCGGGTAGCCATACCCGAAGGCAGAGCTGTCTCCACCGGTGGGTGCATCCGGTGTTCCATCGCCCACAACACCAAACTGACCGGGCGCAAGCGTCCATGCACGCCCCGGACGGTCTGGGAAGACAGACATGTCGACAAAGTCGAGGACTGTCGTACTGTTCGCAATCCACATCTGGGCATCGCCGGGTGGTCCGAGCTGCAGACTCGTGTACCCGAACGGCGTCGAGCCATCGACGGATGGGTAGCACGGTGTGGCGGTGGTGCGCGTGAACACCGAGGCCACCCCCGGCTCCAAGATCCGGTTCGAGTTGGGCTCGACCGTAAGGAACACGTCCACGCCGTTCGAGATTTGCAGACCATCCACAGTAAACCGCTCCGTAGACGCGTTGTAGATCTCGATGTATTCGGCACGGTTGTCCGCACAGTCGCGTGGGTCGATGAACACCTCGGAGATCACCAGATCGCCAGGCTGTGCATCGTCGATGGACAACGGCTCTGGCCCCGTGTCCTCAAGGGCCGTGTCATTGGTATCGACGAAGGCGACTGCCGTGTCCACAGCGTTCGCGCATGTCGTGTTCGCGATGCCCGGTGTGCCGAGATCGCTACTTCCGAAGATAAAGACTGACGACGCGCAGACCGAAGGCGTGGCCGCATCCAACTCGCCCACGTCCACCTGGGCGGAGGACCCCGCCACCACGTCTGTCACGGTCAGCTCATCGAGTGTACCGCCTGCGTTCGCAATGGACACCGTAAGTCCGGCCGTGTTCGGAAGGTCGAGTGCATACGTAAAGTCTGCTGCGACGCTGTAGCAGCCGCCAGACGAGGCCCTCGTACCCATGGCGTAGAGGCCGGGGCCCACCACAACCTGTCCAGCCACGGTCACCGAGCCTGTGGATGTGGCCAGCGTCAGGCCATCGAGGTCCACCTCTACGCCGGACGCATTGTAGATCTCGATATACTCGCCATCGGCGTCGGGACATGCCGCAGGATTGACCATCACCTCGGAGATGCGAAGATCACCAACGCTCAAGCTGTCGACATCCGCTCCCCCAGTGGTGGGTACATAGGTATCGACACCGACGAGGAAGGTATCCACACCCGTGTCGCTCCCAGAGCTGGTCGCCGTATCGTTGGCTGGACAGATCGGATTCGGCGCGCCCGGAGACCCACGATCAACCGTGGCGCCTGCGATGAGGTCCAACGACGGGCACCAGCTGCCCTGCTCATCGTTGTCCAGTGCGTTGTTGCGTGCCGCATCAAGGGCGAGCGATGCGCTTGGGGTCAATGGCCATGTTCGGAAGTCCACCTCGTCGAGCAAGGTGCCATTAGGCGCCGACATCTGAAGCCGATCACCGGCGTTGTTCCAACGGAGACCTGGGTAGAAGAAGTCACCATCGAGGCCATAGCAACGTGGAGTGCCCGCCCGCAGACCGAGGGCGATCTCGCCGGGAGCAATCAGCACATCGCCCACGACCGTGACCGCGGTGACCTGGTTGGCCAGCACGAGACCATCGAGATTCACCACATCTGCGGTGGCGTTGTAGACCTCGATATACTCGGCAGTGGTGTCATCACAGCCGGGCTCCTCTGGGCGAACCATGATCTCGGTCACCACCAGCTCGCCGGGAACAAGGTCGTCGAGTGGACGAGGCTCGGGCCCAGTGTCCGTGTCGCCCGTATCGGGCAGCGCCGCGCAATCGGGGTTGAGCTCGCCCGGCGACCCGCGGTCGATGACCGCACCGGGGATCACGCTCTCTGAGGGGCACCAGTTGCCCACGTCATCATTCTCGGACGTGTCCTGGTGGTCGGGATCAAGCTGCCATGCGGCGCCTGCAATCTGTGGCCAATTGGTGTAGTCCACTTCATCGAACACCACGCCGGCGCTGTTCTTGATCCGGAAGCTCTCACCAGAGTTGTCGAAGACGACTGAACCACCGTAATAGAAGTCGTAGTCGAGACCGTAGCAGCGTGATGACAAGCCGAGCTTGGTGTTGACGCCGACGGCGACTTCACCTGGCTCCAACAAGCTCTGGAACAGCCACTGTGCCGACCCGTTGTCGTCTTCGACGATCAGGTAGCGCACATCGACCAACTCGTTGGTCATGTTCATCACTTCGATGTACTCGCCTTGTGCGTCTTGTGCACAGTCCAGCGGGTCGACGAGGAACTCGGTAATGAGCAGGTCGCCGGGCAAAAGCTCTGCAACCGGCTTGCCTTCGACGATCAGCCCCGTGCCCAAGGTGTCGGGCGCGTCCGAGTCGGTGTCGGTCTCAATGTCCGGAGAGGTATCGCTGGTGTCGATCACAGAAACGCAGATGTCGTTCTGAATACCAGGCGTCCCGACGTCCGAATAGCCAGCGATGGCAGGCGCGATGACCTGGAACCCTGCCGAGGCACACCAATTATCGAGGTTGTTGTTCGCGATCGTGTTCTGGGCGACGCCGATGTTGAACTGAAGCGACGCACCATCGGGAATGTTCGTGGACGACAAGTCGAGGGTGTCGAACACGGTGGTGCTGCCGACGGCATCTTCGTAAGAGATCTCAAGGACCGACGCGTCGAGCACGATCGTGCCGGGATACTCCCAGTCGCCAGCCAAGCCATAACAGCGGGCCGCCGTACCATTGGGCTTACGCAAGAACAACGCATAGGCATTGGCACCCACCACCACATGGTCGGTCAGTTCCTCGGTGATGCCGTCACTGGTCAAGCGCAGGCCCTTCAGGTTGACGCTGCCATTCTTCTTGTTGCGTACTTCGATGTACTCGGCCTTGGCGTCGTTGCAGTCGCTCGGGCTATCCATGATCTCGGTGAAGATGAGGTCACCTGCGCCAAGGTCGTCGAGGACAAAGTCGGTCACTGGGATGTCGGGCCCAGTATCCTCGATGAAGGTGTCTTCGAGGCATACGGTGTTCTCCGCGCCCGGAGAGGCGTACTCACCAGAGGGTGACCCCGAAATCGTGAGCTCGTAGAGGCCGTCTGCGGGCGTCTCACACCAGTTCGAGGCATCGCTGTACCCAAAGATATCGACATCGCTGTTAAACTGCAGCGACTGCCCGGCAAGAACCGGCACACCGGTCAGATCGACGGCAGCCAGCTCGACCGAAGCATCTTCGTTCAGCAACCGAATCAACTCGCCAGTGGCTTCTAGGTTGTCGTTGACCGTGAATTCGTACTCGACGTCGTAGCACCAGGGGTTTGTGCTGTTCGGCGCCCGCGCGATCAAGAAATATTCGCCAGGCTCGACCACGCCATCTGCGTTGGACGCGCCTGCAGAGGGCGCGAACAACACTGGCTTCAACGCCCCATCAAACTCGAGCTGCAGGCCGGCGAGGTCTACGGGGAACGGCGTGTTGTTGTACACCTCAATGAAGCGCCCGCCACTGCCACCGCAGGTCGTCGCCAAGTGGGCCTCGGTGATGAGGAGATCGCCAGGCACGAGCTCGACGACTGTGTCATCTGCCGTATCGGGCCCCTGACAGTTGGCGTTCGTAGCTCCGGGTGTGCCGAGATCGCCTGAGAACCCACCGGAGGCCAATGGAATGTCGTACCCCGTAAGCGGCGTGGCACACCAATCCGCATCGACAGCTGTCGCGATGTCTACCGAGACTGGAATCTGCCAGGAGGTGCCATCGGCAAAGACCACCCCAGGCTGGTTGAGATCAACCGCATCGATCTCCACTGTACTGCTGCTGTTGAGCAGACGCGCGAGGGCGCCCTGCGTGGTGAAGTTGTCCGAGTAGGCAAAGCGGTAGTCGACGTCGTAGCACCACGGATTGGAGGCATTTGCGTCCCGAGCAATGAGGAAGACCTCATCGGGTTGCACCACAAAATCGACCGGACCGGTCCAGCCTGGGCTCGGATCGAGCAACACGGACTTGTTGGCACCGTCGTACTCCATGCGGAGCCCTGCCAAGTCAACGGTCTGACCGGTCAGGTTCACCACCTCGACATACCGACCACCACTGCCGCCACACGAGGAATCGAGGTGGATTTCGGTAAAGCGTAGGTCGCCCGGCGTGAGGTCGTCGAGGGTCAGGTCGAACCCGGCGTCGGTATCGGTATCGGAGTCAGAATCGCCACCGGTGTCGGTATCATCGATGCCCGTGTCCTCAAGGCAGAGGACATTGGATGCATTGGGCGTGCCCTGATCGGTGCCACCCGCAATGGTTGCACCGTCCGTCTCACACCAAAGCAGGGGGTCACCCGCCTCTTCAAGAAGCGCATCACCCGCCAGCTGCAAGGAGGCGCCCGGTACAATCGCAGGGAATGCCGTGAGGTCGAGTTCGAAGACCACACTCCCGTCGTTGGCATCGACCAACTTGACCGTGTTCGCGGAGGGACCAAAGGTTGCATTGACCGTGAATGTCGGCACCATGTCGTAGCAGTGCGGGTGGAAGGGCTTGTCTTCGCGCGCAATGGTGACGTACTCGCCGGGGCCCACCACACCATCATTGGGGTAGGATGCGCCCGCAGGGAGAGATGCTGGGTTGTCGTTGTTCACGACCACGTTTCCGACCGTCGAGCCGTAGTGAAGCTCAAGACCCGTCGCGAGGTCGATCGGTGAGGCCGTGTTGTTGACAAACTCGACGTAGGAGCCGCCCTGGCCGTTGCATTCGGTCTCGACGTGAACCTCGGTGATGATCAGGTCGCCAAAGGCGAGATCACCCGGCGTGGGGAAGCCCGTCTCGATGATGGGGCCCGTGTCCACGACGCACGGCAGGTTGGGTTGATTTGGCGTACCCACACCCACCGACGTTCCCACGGAGTCGAGGGGCAGTCCGAGCACGGCGTCCGTGGGACACCATGCACCGGGATCACCGACATCGTCATTGAACGACAAGGCATCGTTCACGTCGTACTGGAACGAAGCGCCCGCTGGAACCGGTGCGCCACTGAAGTCGACCTCATCAATGATGTTGCTGCTGCTGTCGAGCAGTCGCAAGATGTCGCCCGCATCATCGAAGCTGTCGTTGACCTCGAAGTCGTAGGCGAAGTCGTAGCAGTTGGGGTTGAGGCTATTGGGCTTGCGCGCGATGACGAAATGCTCACCCGGATCGACCAGCCAATCGGTCCCCACAAGGTCGACCGACCGCTCGGTGTTGTCCCAGAAGAACCGGAGACCATCGAGGTCGACAATTGACCCGGTCTGGTTTACGGCCTCGACGTAACGCCCGCCTGCACCGCCGCCGCCACCGCAGTCCGAGTCGAGGAACAGCTCGGTGATGCGAAGGTCTCCTTCGACCAGCTGGTCTACCGTCAAGACGGTATCGATCGGATCGGAGTCCGAGTCGGTGTCAGGGATTGCGGTCTCATCCGTGTCGCCGGTATCGGTGTCGAGAGGAACGGAGTCGATGGTCGCACCCGTGTCGCCGGTCTCGAACGCCGTATCCGGGTTACCCGTCTCCGTGATCAAGTTGAAGCAGGTCACCCCGGCAGCACCGGGTGTTCCAAAATCGAACAGTGACCCCGGCAATCCACCGACCACATCGGTCAGACACCAGCTCGCCTCACTGTCGTTGCTCGACGCATCCAGCGGTGTCGCGGGTGCCAGCTGCATCGAAAATCCGGGTGTACCGAGAATCGACCACCCTGCCATGTTGACCGCGTCGAAGGTGGTCGTGCCATACGACAACGAGATGAAGCTGCCGTTGTCGTTGAATGCCAAGCCTGGCACCTCAATATCGCCAACACCAGGGAAACAGCTAAGCGCCAGATCGGCCTGCAAAACGAGGTACTCGCCAGCCCCCAGCACAATTCCGGTGAACAGGGTG
Source organism: Myxococcota bacterium (assembly GCA_049889515.1). GTDB lineage: Bacteria > Myxococcota_A > UBA796 > UBA796 > JBMHDG01. The sequence goes on along the minus strand of JBMHDG010000008.1, from coordinate 29,481 downwards.
TTTGCAGACCCGTCGACGGACACCACGAGGTCATTGAGGGGCACCTCGGTGCCCGACGCGTTGTAGATCTCGAGATACTCACCGTTGCTCTGTGGCGTACAGGTCGGCGTCACCATAATCTCGGTGATTACCAATGCGCCGGGGCCAAAGTCTGCAAGTGTGGGCAGCGGTGGAGCCGTGTCGGTATCGATGATGCCCGTCTCTTTGGGTGTATCCGTCGTGTCGGTTGTGTCCGTGGTGTCGGTCGTGTCCACCGTGTCGGTCGTGTCCGTAGTGTCGGTCGTGTCCACAGTGTCAGTCGTGTCCACAGTGTCGGTCTCAACGGGTGAATCCGGGTCGGAATCACAGCCCAGCCCCACACAGGTGTCGGTGTCAGTCTTGTCTGTCTCGCCGGACCCCGCGCAAGCCGCTGCCAACACGCCACCGATGAACATCCATTTTACTCGAGCCATAAGGCCTCCACGAGCGCCATTGTAGCCGTTCCATCGCCGCTACGAAAGCACCTCTGGTCAGCATAGAGATCTGTTGCGGCCCTTCTAGTCAGTTGCTGGGTTGGATCGAGGTCTTGCATCGATTTTTTGACCGGCTGACAGGCACATTCGGACACACTCGCCGCCCACGTTGCGGGGCAGCTACGGTTTTTCCACATGTGGAGGTGAACATCACGACATCCGCTGCTACACTGCCCCCCTCGGAGGCCACATGAGGAGCATGGTTTACGGAATTGCGCTGGGCTGTCTCGCTTGTTCCGGTGGTACGGATCCCTTCGCGCCAACGCTCGACCTTCCCGCCACCCCGATTGACCTCGGTGCCATCACGCTTGAGACACCACCTGTTCCGACCAGCTTCAGGGTCACCAACAGCGGGGGCACGCTCATGTTCCTTACGGCCTCCTTCCCGGTGGCCGACAGTGGCACACCCGCAGAAGCTGCAGACTTGGTGTCGGTCGACATCGCCCCATACACCCCCATCTACCCCGGACAGACAGAGCTGTTCCCCATCGAGGTCGACCCACGGCAGTGGCGGTGGCAGACCATGGATGCCGCCGTTGTGAGGGTTCCCCTGGAACTCCGCTACTATTTTGGCGGGCAGGCATCCGACGAACCAGAGCCGTTTTCCAAAGACGGACCGACGGCCGAGTTCAGCTTGGGCGAGGTCGCCGTGCAGTTCTCGATTAACTGCGACCTCGACGGCGATGGCTTCGATAGCCAGGCCTGTGCGGGACTCGATTGCGACGACGAAGACCCCACCGTGAACCCCAATGGCGTTGAGGTCTGCGACGGCATCGACCAAGACTGCGACGGCGCACGCGACGAACAAGCCAAAGATCGGGTCCTCTGGTACCCAGATGACGACTTTGACGGCTATGGCGACGAAACGTCTTCCTCCGTCCTCACCTGCTACAGCCCGAACGGCAGCTGGGTGACCAATGACCTCGACTGCGACGACTCCGATATGGACACGCGGCCCCTTGGGTTCGAGATCTGCAACGACGGCATCGACAACGACTGCGATGATCTGACGGACGGGCAAGACGACGACTGCAGCTGAGCCTAGGCGCCCGGTATCCAGCCCGACTTTCGACGAGGGCCAAATTTGGGGGCTTGAACGCCCGCCAAGACCGTGAGTGTCAACAGCCGCCACCGGTGGGGTCGAAAGGGTGCGAGAAGATGCACCATCTCGGAATCGTCGCTTCGCGCCTTCTTTTCCAACAGCCAGGCCACGGTATGTGGAAGGCTGTAGTCCCCCAGTGGTACGGCATCCGCGTCACCGAGACCGTTGCCCGCAAGCATATTGATCGTCCACGGGCCGAGACCAGGCACCTTGTACAAGAGGCGTTTTTGCGTGGTGAGGTCGTGCCCCCTCAGTCCCTCAAACCACGCCACGCGACCGGCAATGAACCGAATCAGGTTGGCCCGCTTCTGCTCCATCCCAAGTGGATGAAGCCCCGCGTAGCCGACGTCGATGAGACGCGACCAACGGGGACCCGTCCGTAACCGAAAGGGCCCCGGCGCTTCCTCTCCAAGCGACATCGCCATCAACCGCCACGAACGCGCCGCCTCTTTGTAGGTCACCCGCTGCTGCAGCACACACGTGACCAAGGTCTCGGAGATCAGTGGCACATGTGGCATATGCGGCACCCCCACCCGCTGCATCAGCGGTCGAATGCGGGGGTGATCAGACTGAAAAGCCTGTGGCGTGTCGTCGAGACCTGCCCAGCCTCGCAAACGGGGCGCGACCCACGCCGAACCAGCGCCCCAAGTGCTGACGACCAGCTCGCGCCCGCGCTCCTCAAACTGAACCGAGACCGTCCCTTCGGGGGTACACATGGCATGGCGGACCACGCCATCTTCGAGCTGCCACGTGGGATCCATCCGTCCCATTCGAAGCAACCGAAGCGTCGCACGAATGCGATGCCCTTCGGGCCGCTCAAACACGTCCACATGGTTGGGCGTCATCAGTCGACCGTCCTCGCCAAGCCTCGGGTAAACGGCTCAAGTAATTCGGCGACGGATTGATGTCCTCGGGGATTGTAGTGGCAGCACGGGTCATGGCGAACCTCTTCAGGCGTCAGGCCAATGAGTCCTTCCGCCAGCGACACCTTCGCGATGCCATTCCGGTCTGCCCATGCCGCGACCATCTCATAGGCACGCGGAGGTCGCGCATGCCACGCTTCGAAGGGCGTGTCCAGACCCGGCGTCATCACGAGTCCCACGGTACATCCATGGGTCTCGCACATGCCCACCAGCTCTGGGAGCGGGCCATCGATCAGCGCCTCCCAACGGCGCTCATACGCCGCCTCCGCATCGACGCTGAGGCCGAGGGCCAAGAGCTGCCAGGCCCGGGAGACCCGAAACAACGCCTGGTTCAACGCGGAGGGAACAGGCCACATCGACGGCGTGCCCGTCGGATCGAGATGAAGTCCCGTCAGGTTGATCGCATCGTCCCCTACCCGCGAGTAGCCGCCGGGGTCGTTCATCCAGACCTCCCACAGCACCACTGCAGGCTTGATCTCCGGCAGGTGGCGACGGAGCATCTCCATCTTGTTTCCACTGATGTACGCCGGTTGCGCCAGGTTGTAGACGCACCACTGCTCGCCATCACTGGCGAGACGGTCGCCCAAAAAGGTCGACATCACCTCGGGCGGCTCGTAGCCTGACCCATAGAAGACCGAGCTTCCCACCATCACCACGCGTCGCTCCTGTTCAGCGATGCAGGCGAGGTTCTGTCGGGCCACGGTATTCGACATTTCCCACGTCGGCTGCGTTCCCGACCAGTCGATCGGGGTGACACCGGGGCCACGGACGTCGCCTCCCCGAATGATCTGCGCGCGCGGCATGATTCGAAATGCCCGAACCGCCCACTCGCTCGTTGCGGCAAAGACGGCGAACCCAAGCGCAAATGCGAGTGCACCGAACCAGAACCGTCGCCTAGGTCTCACCCGACGAACCAACGCGCGACCTTCAACTTGCTGCCATAGGGCGGATACTTGACGGGGAGATCCGCCACGGCAAGCGTGCTCGAGGCCACAACGGACTTGTGATGGGAGAACCGCTCAAATCCGAACCGTCCATGGTAGGCGCCCTGGCCGGAAGCGCCCACTCCACCGAACGGCAGCTCATGATCGATCATATGCAACATGGTGTTGTTGACGCAGCCTCCGCCAAAGCTGACGCGATCGACGAATGCATCGGCTTCGGCGGACTCCTCGGTAAAGAGGTACGCAGCCAATGGATCGGGTGACCGACCGATCTGCTGCACGGCGTCATCGAAGCTCTCCACCACGATCACGGGCAGAATGGGGCCGAAGATCTCCTCCTGCATCGAGGCATCGTCCCACGAGGCGCCATCCAACACTGTGGGTGCAATGTACTTGTCCGCCTCATCCACTGTCCCACCGATGATGGCCTTCTCGGGATCGATCATTGCAGCAAGCCGCCGGTGATGTCGCGTCGTCACGATGCGTCCAAAGTCTGGACTACGCTGGGGGTCATGACCAAAGAATGAGGTGACGGTCTCACCGATCAGGCGCATCAAGTCGGCATGTACGGGTCGCTCGACAAGTAGGTAGTCCGGCGCCACGCACGTCTGGCCAGCGTTTAAGAACTTCCCGTGTACGATCCGCTTCGCCGCAATCGGTAGATTGGCGGACCGGGTCACCACAACAGGAGACTTCCCGCCGAGCTCCAACGTCACCCGCGCCAAGTGGTCGGCTGCCGCATGCGCCACGATTCGCCCCACACTTGGGCCGCCCGTGTAGAAGAAATGCGCCCATGGCTGCGCAAGGAGGTCTTGCGCTTCGGGAACACTGCCCTCCACTGCTGCGAGGTACTCGGGCGCAAAGTTGTCGTTGATCAACTTCGCGACGAGTTCCGAGGTTGCCGGTGCGAGCTCGCTCGGCTTGATCACTCCAGTATTGCCTGCAGCAATGCACGCCACCAGCGGTGAGAGCGCGAGCCGCATGGGGTAGTTCCACGGTGAGATCATCAACGTAGGCCCGAGGGGCTGGGGGTGGATTCTCGCACGAGACGGCCAGGTCGCCATCGGAGGTATATGCCCTTCGGGAGCCATCCAGGATGCCAGGTTGGCGAGCGCACAGTCGATCTCCCCAAGTGTGAACAGGATCTCTGACGTCTGGGCCTCGAACTGGCACTTGCCGAGGTCTTCGTGGAGCGCGCGTTCGAAGGCGTCCGAATGATCCCGGATCAGCCGGTGCAGGGTGCGAAGCTGCGCTTCACGAAACGCACGTGGGCGCGTATGTCCGGCGTCGAAGAAGGCTTTCTGCCCTGCATAGAGCTCGGCGCCACGGAGTTCGGGTGTGACGTCAACGTTTCCGTTCATGGCATGCTCCCTCGCGCAGAGACTTATCCCCTCTCCGCGTAGTTTCGTTTGTAGCCGTTCGGATCAATGTTGTGTTCACGAAGCTTGTTGTAGAGCGTTCGTCGACTCATCCCCGCAGCCTCGGCCGTCTTCTGGAGGTGGCCATGAAAACGCAGCAACAACCGATGAAAGTAGCTGCGCTCCATCTGATGCACAACCCGGGCCACCTGGGGCTGTAGGGGGCGAAATTCATCGATCCATGCCTGCTCAGGCAATGCAGACTCGGTGCCCGGGTCCACCAACTTGCGGGGCAGCATCTCTTTGATGAGGTCGCGACCTTGGGCCATGATCACCCAACGTTCACACATCGCACGGAGCTGACGCACGTTGCCCGGCCACTCGTAGTTGAGGATCCACTCCATGGCATCGGCGGAGATCGTGGGCGCTCCGAGGCCATATTCGCGCGCAGCATCATCGAGAAAGTGCCGCAAGAGCAAGCCGATGTCCTCGCGGCGCTCACGCAACGGAGGCAAGTCGATGGGAAACACGTTCAGGCGATAGAACAGGTCGTTGCGGAAACGGCCCGCACGCACACTCTCCTCAAGGTCGACGTTCGTCGCGGCCACAATGCGCGTGTCCACCTGAACCAGCGCTTCACCGCCCACCCGGCGGAACGCAAAGTCCTCGAGCACCCGAAGAAGATTGACCTGAACGGACAGGGAGGTCTCTCCCAGCTCATCGAGAAACAGCGTCCCGCCATCTGCCATGGAAAACACACCGTCACGTCGGTCCACGGCACCGGTGAACGAGCCCCGCTCATGCCCAAACAGCTCCGACTCGAGAAGGGACTCGCTGAAGGCACCACAGTTGACCGAGATGTAGGGCTTGTCACGCCGAGATGAACCATCGTGGATCGCCCGTGCCACGAGTTCCTTACCTGTTCCGGTCTCACCCAAGATCAACACCGTCGCATCGGTGGAGGCCACCGCACGAATCTGGTCGAACACCTTACGCATACGCGGGGAGCGCGAGAGAATGTGATCAAAGCCATAGCGGCTCTTGATGAGCTCCTGCGTCTCTTTGAGGGCGCGATCTGCACGAATCTCACGAAGGGCTCGCCCCATGGCTTGCTGAACCCGCTCAGCATCGAGGGGCTGCTGAATATAGTCGGAAGCACCTGCACGAATGGCTGCGACAGCCTCGTTTGCGCTCGGCGTGGGCGTCAGGGCAACGACTTGACTCACCGGCCGTCGCTCTTTCAGGAGCCTCACGACACGCGGCCCAACCTGATCCGCGGTCATCAAGCTCACGAACACCAGGTCTGGTTCGACCTGCTGAAGCATCGGAAGCGCGGCACGCACCCCACTCACAATGTGGACGGCACGATGGCCATCATCCACGATGCGCTTGAGCTCGAGGGCACGGGGCGTACTCCCTTCGACAATCAGGACTACTTCGCGTCTCATGCACCCCTACCCGAGCGGCTCGACGGTTCCCTTCGCCGAACGTGCACCACCTTGGATACCAGTGCTACCACAGAACCCTCGTCATCTACGATCTCGAGTTCAAAGGTCTCGTCATGCCTGCCGCGCTCGCTGTCCGCGACGGCAGCTCGGATCGCGGCGACGCGCTCGGCGGAAATGTGCACGTCGAGGTGAACGGCGCCCTTTCCGGGTCGGCGGAACTGGATCGCACCCGACTTGTCGACGACCATGTAGTCCTCACCGAGCTGCTGGATCAGGATCAGCATGCACCACGGATCGGCCATGCTGAACAATGACCCACCAAACTGCGTGCCAATGTAGTTGCGGTTGTACGTATGGAGGCCCATTCGAATGCGTACGGTATGGAGAGGCTCACCCTGCACATCCACCACACGCACGCCAGCCCCGAGGTAGGGCGGGTAGAGATTCATGGCCCGCTTCAGCCACGTGGGATGGCGAAACATCGCCATCAATCTGGCAATCATATTGCGGCCAAGTGTTGGCGCACCGTATGGACCTGCGCGGCAACCCGCCCTGGCGCGGCGCTGCCTTCGGTGGCGAGCTCGCTGAGCAATCGGGCAGGCGTCATGGTGGCCAGCTCCTCGGCGAGACCTTCGCACCCCGGCGGCAATCCCACCTGCACCAACGCCTCCGCCATCGAGAGGCCACCCTCAGACTGCTCCCGAGCGACACGTCCGACCAGATGATGCGCTTCTCGAAAGGCAAGTCCACGCAAGACGAGTTGATCCGCCAACCAGAGCGCGGCGAGGTCTGGCGTGCAGGCCGCTTCTAGCGCGGAGGCTTGAACCTCCATGGCCTCGACGTGACGTGCGGCGAGCCCGAGGAGATCGCGCGTGCGATCCATGGCACGGAACAAGAGGGTCTTGTCGTGCTGGAGGTCTTTAGAGTACCCACTGACGAGTGCCGAGAGCACGCTGGCCAGACCCTGAAATTCGGACACGGCCAGCTTACCGCCGGACCGAAGCAGCTCTGCGCCATCGGGGTTCTTCTTCTGGGGGAGTAGACTCGATCCAGTGGTCAGGCGGTCCGGCAGACGGATCCAGCCGAGCATGGGTGTGGCCATCCAGACCAGCTCTTCGCCCAGACGGGAGAGCCCCACCCCCATCAACGACAGGAGGCCCAGCGTATCCAGAAGCTGCGTGCGCGACCCCGTGGCGGCGATCGCATTGATGGCGGGTGCGTCAAACCCGAGGGCCTGCGCCGTGTGTTGGCGATCGATGGGGAGGTAGGTGCCCGCACTGGCACCAGCGCCCAATGGAGACCACTTCAACCGCCGCCGGAGGTCGCGGACACGCTCAAGATGACCGAGCCACTCCACGGCATGAGCCATCATCCAGTTTCCGGCAGAGCTCACCTGTGCCGGCTGGCTGTGCGTCCATGAGGGCATGGGCAGGTGTGCCCAACGCTCGGCAGCATCGACAAAGGCGTGCGTGAGCGTGCGGAGCTCTGTCTCGAGGTGGCCAAGCTCATCGCGCAGCCACAGAAGCGTGTCCGTCATCACCTGGTCGTTTCTGGAACGCCCGGTGTGCAGCTTTCGTGCCGGCTCACCAATCAGCTCCCCGAGCCGACGCTCCACCGCCATGTGGATGTCCTCATCTGAGGGCAGAAACACAAACGCATCTCGCGCGAATTCTTCTGCGATGGACGCAAGGCCCTCGTGAATCGCCGAGCCTTCATCCGCCGTGATGAGCCCCACGGACACGAGCATCTTCGCGTGTGCCTGACTTCCGGAGATGTCCTGTCGCCAGAGCCGTTGGTCCACCTCGACCGACCGGTTGACCCGCTCGAGCAGTGGATCAGTCGACTCGGTGAAGCGCCCGCCGAGGCTTCGTGCCGGCGTGTCCTGATGTGACTCCCCCATCTCGACTACTCCTTGTGCCAGAGGTCCAGCACATGATGAAGACGCTCCAACGTCGTCTCGGGGCCCACTGGCGCGCGGAACTCGAACGACACCTTGTCACCCTGCTCTCTGACCACCCAGCGAATGCCTCCCGTCACACCACCAGACGATCCATACGCGCGTGTCATCAACAGCTGCGGATGGCTTCCCAACGCCGCATGTGAGCTGCGGGCCGAGAGCACCCACTGCGCCTCATCGAACGGTCCGGTACCCCAGCTCAGCTCGGGCACGACGCCCTGACCCGCCAACAGGTCACACACCTCGTCTTCGAGCCCCTCGGGAGGCGCACGAAAGCGACCCCCCGTCACCACGTCGACCTGCTCATCTGCGGCGAGCACCTCGGCGAGGGGGTGCAACGCGAGGCAGGCCAGCGTCGCCGGGATGCTCGGTATCCAGAGCAACCCGTCACGGGCAGACGGAGCCCCCGTAATCTCTGGTACGGCATAGGCTGCCGTGTCGGCGCAGTGAGGCCAACCGTCAGACGTGACAGCGTTCGGATCCCCCATCCACGCGACACGACACCCATGATGCAACACCACTTCGATGGCCGCGTGCGCACGGTCGTCCGTGCCACAGACCACCACCACATCCACATCTGAAGACGGTGGTTCTCCCAAGGTCAGACGAGGCGCCTCTGGCATTCCAATGGCGTGCTCTGCCAGCCAGCTGTCCTTCGAGGCCATCCATCCGATGCGCTGTCCCATCCCTAAACTCCCCGTGCTAGCGGCGCACGCCCAGCGCGAGAATCTTGCTGAACCCATCGGTATCGCGTCCCGTCCACCCCGCACCGGACTCCCCGTAACGGGCCTTACCGCTCATGCGGCTGTTCGGCGCATTCACGGACACCAACTCCAGCGTCCCCCGCCCGAGTCGCAGAAGCACTGTTCCATCGACACGAGCCTGCTCATGCTGGAAGTAGGCTTCGACATCGGACATGACAGGGTCCAGCCAGAGGCCCTCGTGGAGGAGCTGCCCAAACATCGGCTTCAGGTGCTCGCGCAGGTAGAGTTGATGCTTGGACAAGGTGAGCTTGTTGAGCTCGAGGTGGGCGCGGTGAAGGACAAAGGCCGCCGGCGCCTCGAACACGATCCGTCCCTTGATGCCGAGGACAGTGTCGCCCGTATGCACATCACGACCGAGCCCATGCCGCGCGCCCAGCTCGTCGAGGGCTTCGATCAACGCATAGGTCGGCATCGTCTTCCCGTTGAGCCGGGTCGGGCGGCCACCTTCGAAGGTGATGGCGACCTCGCTGGCCTCGACAGGCGTCTCATCGAACGGTCGCACCCGGTGGCGCAGGTCGAGGGGAATGGCGAGCGCTGGGTCATGCAGCGGACCTCCCCCCATCGTTGTGCCCCAGAGTGAGGTGTTGACACTGTAGGTCGTGGTCTTGTCTTCGACCGGAATCCCGTTCGCGCGCAGCATTGCCGCGGACTCTGCCCGGGTCGGCCCCAAGTCACGAATCGGCGCGAGGATCTCAATCCCGGGATTGAGGAGCGTACGCAGAGTCACATCAAAGCGCACCTGGTCGTTGCCGGCGGCCGTACATCCATGTGCGACCGCATCAAACCCACCCTCGTTCGCGAGTCGCGCGAGATGAGCGGCTTGCAGCCCGCGCTCGGCGCCCACGCAGAGTGGGTAGTTCTCTCCCTTGAGAAAGCCCGTCCAGATCAGGGGCGTCAGCACCCGGTCGCAGAGCTCTTGGCGAAGGTCGACCGTGTCGTGACGCACGGCCCCGGTCTCTGCCGAGCGTGCCGAGATCGCTTGGCGTTCGGCGTCATCGAGGCCGCCGCAATCGAACACCACCGTACTGACCTCGAACCCCTGCTCCCGCAGATGCACCACGCAGTAGCTCGTATCGAGGCCTCCAGAGAACGACAGCAATACACGACGCAACGACATGACTCCCCCTCACGACGGGCCGCGCCGTAACGGTCCGCGAACATCGATGCCAAGTTTCAACCATGAAGCGTGGGAATTGGACTCCACTGCGGCGTGGTTTCCTCGGGAGGGGGCCAGCCCATCCAATGCTGTGCCGCCCAAACTCCGAGACAGATCGCCTCGGCAGCATCATGTCGAAGTGTACGTGGAACCCTTGCTCTGTGCGCACGGAGAAGCGTTGATGCATAAGCGATGGCACTCCGCTTCGCCGTGCGGGTGTCTTTCACCTCGTGGGGATCAAACAGGTCTAGACGCCAGCGGTCCGCCCCAATGATCTCGACGCGGCAGCCACGCCGTGATGCCGCGGACACAAACGGCTGAGCCAGCTGTCGGTCCCCCTCAAGCAGCACCCCTGCCAAGTCGGGGATGCCCAACACAAGTCCCCGTGCCCATCGCCGATACCGCTGACGGGACCGAAACCGATGACCTGCCCACGACGTCACCCGATGGGTGTGGTCTACGACGGCCCACCCGGTGGACAAGCCGACATCGATGGCCAACAGGCACGTCTCGGCCACTTCGTTCCTCCGGGAGAAAAATCTGCGGTTCCACCGTTAACGCGACACCATGAACCTACACGGAGAGGTGGAATGGATGAAGTCATGAATCTCGATGCCCTCTTTCAGCGTGTGAACGATGCCGTCGATCGCAGCGCTTACATCACGCCGACGGCGACTGTCGCAGCGCCCCAGCGAGCTGCCATCCAGCGCCTCATCGCGATGATTCATCAGCCGCTCATCTCCCCCACCGAGATCGCCCAGAACATCGACGCCGCATACGACGCGGGGGAGATCGACAGTGTGCATCGGTTGAGCTGCCTTCATGTGCTCGCCGCGAGCCCGAACGTACGCGACTACGACGAGGCCTCCCGCCTGTGCGCGGAGCAAGAGCGAGAGGCGCGCCGCATCGGTGGACCTCACCTCGACCGCAACCTCGCGAGCGTCGCACGGCACCGGGGCGTTCTCGCCTATTTGAACAGGAACTTCGGCACTGCGCTTTCCCACTTCTTTGATGCACTCGAGCGTGAGCCCAGTGTGGAGAACGTCGGAAACGTGCTCTGCACGCTCCTCGCTCTCGATGCACGCGCACCCGCCGAGCACCTGATGGCGCAATGCCGGACGATGCCACGGCCGTTCCAGGCCGAACTACAGCGACGCATCGCCGCTGACCCAGACCTTGCGGCCCTTCAAATGGAGGCCATGTGAACACCTTGATTGCCGTTGTCCTCGCGTACGTCTTGGGCGGAACCCCCACCCCCGAGTCGTGTGAGCCCGTCAAATCGATCGATTCCTGTGTCGAACGATCATCGGACGACCACAACCCAGAAGAGGACACATCTAAAATTAGCAATGGGGTATAGGATGGCGTGTTGTAGGGAACAGATCCGCCTGGTCCTCTCGGATCGGCATGCACCAGAGAGTCAGCAATTTCTACGAGGCCTCATGTCATGGGCCCACCGCCGAATCAACGCGGTAGCCCGTCACCGATGTGCTGACCTCCTCGTTCCCCGCGACACCGAAGAACTCCTCGCGGATGTGATGCTCACCCTCATGAAGGGCGCCCTCGCGCGGTTCAACGGCAACAGTACAGCCGAGCTCCACGCCTTCGTCCGCACCATCTGTGACCGGAGCGTCTTCGCGCTTGCGAGACGGCGAATCCGTGAGCGGGATACGGTCGACCTCTTGAAGCAGAACGCCAAGGCCTTCGAGCGCAGTCATCGCACAGCCGCTCAGCCACGGGTCGAGTTCGCATTAGAGAGTCCACTTCCGCTCTCGGACCAGCGGTATCTTCAGGATCTTCTTCGTGCAGGCAGCAAGGCGAACCTCGCCAAGCATCGTGGGTGTAGCAGGGCGGCGGTGACGCAAAAGGTCGGGCGCATTCTCGCCCGGCTCGATCCGATGACAGAACATGAGCGCCTCGCCCATGATGCATGGCTACGCCGTGAGGCCGCCAAGGCCGCCCTGCCATCAACGCACCAGCACCCAGATACCTGAGGCGGTCACGAGGGCCACAATGACGATCCTCAAGATGCGCTCATCCACGTAGGTCACGACACGGACGCCGAGCTGTGCCCCGATCGTGGTGCCCACCGCAAGGGTGCAGCCGGCGACGACATCGACCTGCCCTGCCAACGCAAACACACAGAGAATCGGCACGGTATAGACCGCCACGAGCGCGACCTTAGCCGCATTGGCTTGCTGAAGAGAACGTCCAAAGAGGTTCGAGAGCACGGCTAGGAGGACCACCCCCACACCCGCTTGGATGAAGCCTCCATACACGCCTGCCACACATGCCCCAAGGCCTCTCCACCCTTTTCCGGCCACGCTCAAGGTCTGCACCGACTGACCACTGAGCATCCAGCCGGCCATGGCCAACATGACCAAGCCGATCGTGGTCTCCATCTGGTCGTTACTCAGCCGAGTGGCAGCCGCCGCTCCCGTGAGGGCACCCAGAAGCAACGGGACGACCAACCATCGGTCTCCGAGGCCCAGCTCAGTCCCATTGCGGATGTACGATCCCGTCGCCGTTGTGGTGCTCGCAAGAATGGCGATCCGATTGCTCCCATTCGCCACCGTGGCCGGCACCCCACACGCGAGCAGCGCCGGGAGCGTCAACAAGGAACCGCCACCCGCGACAACATTCAAAAACCCCGCGCCTAGGCCAGCTGCGATCAACAAGGCGGCATCTGCGCCTGTCACTCCTCTTCCCCCACATCGGATACGCGCTCCACAAGCTCGTCTACCGATGGAAGTGTCGTGTCGACATCCAAGGCATCGAGCGCAGGCTGCGCGACCGCAGCCAAGCGCAGGACCGCAGTCTCCAGCTTTTCTTCGACCGTGGCGGGCATGTCATGCGTCGAGGCGAGGTAGGCGCGGGTGCGGTCAAGCTCACGGTAGAACGCCTCGAGGTGACGGATCACATCGGACTCCAAGAGCGCGAGATCGTGAAAGCCGAGCGTTCTCCAGCGGTGAAAGGTGACCTCTTCAAACACCTCGCGGTCACGTGCACGACTCCAGACACTGACCAACATGGGGCGTCGCTCGGACAGCTCGGTGACGAGGCGATCGATCTCGAAGCCCAGCAGCACACGCAAGCGCTGAGCACGAACATCCTGGGGCTGCTCTGCCATCGGTCAGACCTCCGCCAGCCCGTTATCCTGTGTCCGAACACCGTGCTGGAGGTCTTGCATGTGGTGGATGGCACTCGTGGTCATGGCGTGGGCTGCACCGCCCGTGGAGCGGGTGGTTACCGAGATCCCCGTCGCGCAATTTGAGCTCTCGCAGTGCGAGGGCGTGCGCATGAAGATCGAGGACGTGGAGCGCCTGAAACCGCTGTTGGTGACATTCGCGAATGGTAGCGACCAGCCGTGCGCGTACAAAGGCGTGGTCCTGAAAGGCTTTCTGGAGGGTGGCTACCGCTCGATCGGACGTGCGCCCGACGCACCACTGACCATTGCACCCGGCGCATTCATCACCCTCGAGATCAAGCCTACCCTCAACGACCTGCCGCCCGGAGACATCGAGCTGCAGATCCCTCCAGAACGCGGCACGCTGGTTCTGATCGGTCGGGCCTCTACGGGACTCTCCTCACCGGCTATCTCTAGTGAATCGCCCGCAGTGCAGCCACAAGCCCCGACACCCACACCGAAGCGTCCCTAGATGGGAGCGTGATGTCCCAGGCGGCATGGCCTGCCTCCCATCCTGCAAAGGCCACCCGGCCTGCCTCACCCGGAAGTCGTCGAATGGCGTGAAGAAGGGTGTCCCCTTCGGAGAAGGACCAGTGCACGAGAATCACCGAGAAGTGTTCCTCGGCGTGAAGCGCCACCGCCTCGGCCACCGCCTCCACCCGAACGGTGCGCCAGCCCGCATCGAGCATCGCCAACTCCAGACCCGCTGCTTGACGTCCGACCACCAGAACAGCGCGTGCGGGCCGTAAGTCCCCATGATGTTCGACATTCGCACGCTCTTGAATCTCCGCGGCGTGGCGTGCTGCCCATGCATGCGCTGGCGCGAGTGCAGCCTGACGAATCGGTAGCGAGAGACGCCGCCGGGACGCGCAGTCCGGTGGAGGAGCCTCCCCCACCTCGAAGGACCATGAGGCGGCCAACCAGGGCCTGCCAAGCTGGCACACCTGCGCCATAATGGCAGATCCGAGTACAGTTTCCACCTGAACGATGGGAATCTCTCCGCCTGTTAGCGTAGAGAGGTCCGTCGAGCGCCGGAGCGACAGTCCAAGCGCCGTGCAGGCCTGCTCCAGCCGGGTGAGCTCCAGGTCGACCTCTCCAAACCACACGAGCCCGATGGGCCGGGGGACCCTAGACGTCAGCGCCTGCCATGGTGCGACGGGTACCTCGACCAACCAGCGACCGTCCTGCTCAAACCCCGCCGTGCCTCCCAAGAGACGGGCGAGACCGCGCACACGTCCGCCGCGCCACCTCGACTCCTGCTTCGCACGACGTGGGCCCGGGAGCCTCTCCATCACGAGCATCGTGTCGCGAAGGGAGAGGTGGAGTGTACCGCCTGTCTGCGCCGCATCATCGATCATCCAGAGGAGCAGCTCATCCAGCCATTGACCATCCCCGACCACGGCGAGGTCGAGCCCAGCGCCGATACGAAGCCGCGCATCCCGTCGGTCTGCAGGCTGCGTGGCGAGGAGCAGTCCGAAGATCGCCTCCGCCCGCTCTGCCACGGGCAGCGTGGCGCCAACAGGGTTGGCGTCCCAACCGCGAGATGCCGCACCGGTCACGGCCTCTAGCCCCCGCGCCAAGTGTCCAGCATCGCGGGACAGATCTGCCGCCCAGAAGCCCGTTTCTCCACTGACCGTAGGCCGTAACGCGGCCTCGATTGCGATGGACCAACGTGCCAGCGCCCGCTGAACCGCCTCGGTCGGCGCCGCAAGACGTCGCGACTCGCGGACGGTCATCGCCAGCATCTCGCGTTGTTCGAGCTCTTTTAGGCTTCGAACCTCATAGGCCTCTGCGAGCGCCCGAGCCGTAGCCGCCACCGGGCGGATGCCCTCTCCTACGTTGACGTCCATCGCCCGAATCGCTTGAATATCGCCCGATGCAATCACATCCGCCACGGCCAAGCCCGCGGTATGCCGACCATGTCGCCGGACCCATGCGGCAAGAAGCACCGCTGCCGCGGCGATCCACAGCAGAAGTGTGACCCCCCTCGCTCTGGATGCAGCGCGCACCACCGACTCTCCCATCGGCATACTCGCCACGAGCAGCGAAGCTCGTCCCACATCACCCGGCACGGCCACCACAAGGGACGCAGGGTGCTGTCCTTGGCGCCACCAGACGAGCCGGTCGCCACCAGAGACGATCCTGTCGTGTTCCGGTCGCCACTCCCACGTCGGTGCGTGTCCGCGGGTTCCGGCATGAGCGAGCACGGTATGCGTGGCCGAGTCGAGGACGTACACCACGTCTGCACCATGTCGGGCCGCGACGCTGCCAAGGTGGTCTCTGACCTCCGAGGACTCCCATTGTGCGCCTTCACGGGTATGCACCGCCGCGGCGACCTCAACGAGCACGGCCCCCCAACGCGCAGCCTCCGCAGCCTCAAGATCCGTGATCGCGTCGCGATGAACCCATGATGAGACCAACGTGAGCGCCAAGATGGCCACACCGCCGCATACGGCGACAAACGCGCGCCTCAGGTGGATCGTCGAGCGGTCGTCCACGTACTGCCTCCCCAAGTCCTATCGCCTGCGTCAGCAGGGACTTGAGGAAGACCGCGAGCTCCGTGTTCTTGTTCCCTCTTCATGCACCCCGACGGGACGCTCGAGCGCGGGACCTACCAGCCGCAGGTCCGGCCTTCATTTTGCTGATCAAGGTAGGCTTCCAGTGGTGCAAAGTACTCTTTCAGCGCACCCGCATCCATCTCACGGGTACCGGCGACCGCCTCGAGTGCATCAGGCCATGGCTGACTCGCTCCCATCGAGAGCATCGTCTTCATCTTCTCGCCCGCTTCCTTGCTGCCATAGATCGAGCAGGTGTGAAGCGGTCCCTCGTGACCACTCGTCTCGCAGAGGGCCTTGTGGAACTGGAACTGGAGGATGTGCGCGAGGAAGTATCGCATGTACGGCGTATTCGCGGGGATGTGGTACTTCGCACCGGGATCGAAGTCCGCCTCCGTTCGAGCGACCGGCGATGCAATCCCCTGGTATTCCTGCCGCAAGGACCACCAAGCCTCGTTGTAGGTCTCGGGGGTGATCTCACCCGAGAATACGCCCCAACGCCACTTGTCGATCATCCGACCAAACGGAAGGAAGGCAATCTTCGCAAGCGCGTCTTTCATCTGCTTATTGAGCAGTCCCTCTGGCGTCTCGCTGACCGTGTCGAGCAGGCCGATCTCTTTGAGGTAGCCGGGTGTGATCGACAGCGTCAGCGTGTCACCAATGCCTTCGTGGAAGCCATCATGTGCGCCATTCTGGTACACGACGGGGCGCGTGAAGTAGTACATGTAGTAGTAGTTGTGACCCAGCTCGTGGTGAATCGTCGAGAAGTCTTCCTCGTCGATCTTGATGCACATCTTGATGCGCAGGTCACCATTCAAGCTGACGTCCCATGCCGAGGCATGGCACTGGGCCTCCTTGCCTTCTGGCTTCTGGAACATCGACCGCTCCCAGAAGGTTTCCGGAAGCGGATCGAGCCCAAGCGACGTGAAGAACGACTCGGCCGTCTTCACCATCTTCATGTCGTCGTAGCCCTTCTCGCGAAGCGCCGAGGTCACGTCAAGGGGGGCTTCCGACGGGTGAGGCGTGAGCATCGGGTACAGGTTGTCCCACGACTGCGCCCACATGTTGCCGAGTAGGTGCGCAGGGATCGGCCCTTCGGCCGGTACCTTGTCGGCACCGTACGTCTCCGAGAGCTTCGCCCTCACATGGCAATGGAGCTTCTCGTAGAGCGGCTTCACCTGCTGCCATAGACGCTCGACTTCTGCGTCAAAGGCCGTGGGATCCATGTCGTAGCCACTCCGCCAGAGCTCACCCATGTCGTCGAAGCCGATCTCACGCGCGCCCTCGTTGCCCAGCGAGACAAACTCACCGTAGAGGGGACGAATGGCGGGACTGACAGAGCGCCACGCCGTCCACGCTTCCAGTTGCGTGTCATAGTCGCGGCTCTCGGTCAGCACCTTCTCGAGGTCGCCGAGTGTGCGGCAGGTCTCCGTACCGTC
This sequence comes from Myxococcota bacterium, assembly GCA_049889515.1. Classification (GTDB taxonomy): domain Bacteria; phylum Myxococcota_A; class UBA796; order UBA796; genus JBMHDG01. The sequence goes on along the minus strand of JBMHDG010000008.1, from coordinate 12,136 downwards.
TTCAGCAGACTCGCAGACCTTCCCCTTTCCGTACATGCCTTCCATTTCGGTCGTCACAGTCGCGAGTCGAGCACGCTTCTCTGCATCGTCTGGGGCGGAGATGGTGGATCCCAGCTTGATCAGGTGCAGCTGCCGCTGGGTATCGGCGTCGATGCCCTTCACGTCGTTAAACGCAGCCGCTCCCTTGACCGCTTGGGAGACGAAGGCCATCGACGCCTCGCCCTTTTCTGCCACGGCCTTTTGATGGGCATCCGTAATGTCGGTGGCATTGGCCCACGCAGCTTCCGATTCTGCGACCCACACCTCGCGCAGCCCGGCGTCCGTCTTCTGGACGAATGCCTTGGCATCTTCTGCCGTGAGGGCCGCCGCAGCTTCGTGGGGTGCGGACGTTTTGTCGGCGCCAGATGGTGCAGAAGGCGTACCGCCACACGCGCAGAGCGACAGGGTGAGCAGCATAGAGAGCGTCTTGGATGTTGAGTTCATGCCCGACGGTACGTCGGGCGAGCGGGCCGCGTCGAGGTTCAAATGTCAATCGCCCGTGAGAGTCCTACATTCGGAATCCAGGTCTGCGGCCAGCGTTCCAGAGCCTTGGCGCATTCAGAATACGCTGGGCCATCACCAGCACCCCTCCCCACCCCATGAATGGGGTCGGCTGCGTCACATGCCAGTCCCGGGCGGGAAAGCCGATCTCAACTGTGAACGGACCTTGAGGCTGCATGGGTCCGCCCGCGTAGCGCCGCATATGGACATCGGGACGAATGGTGCTGATCGTATTGAGCTCGGTCGAGGCGGCGAAGATGCCATCGAGGGCATCTTCAGAAAGTCGCGCCTCGACCTGTGCCTTGGTGGCTGCGAGGCTGGGGTTCTCCAGCACCTCGCACTCTGACGCGAGCACGACACCGAGGGCTTCGAGTCCCTCACGAAACACGCGTTTTGAGCCCAGTCCTTCGCCCCGCAGACCCACAAGGACTGGCTCAAGGCCCATCTCGGCCAACATGGCGACCAAGCCCACCGCGAGCGGCACCTCGGCAAACACCGCCACCCGAAGCGCCCGCCACCGATCGGCCACTTTTCGAAGCTGGGACCAGACCCGCTGCTCCCGATCCGTGATCGAGGTCTCGAGCGCGGCGGAGTATCGACCGGTCTCTCGCGCCACCTGGCGTAACCACGCGCTCGTCCCCCGGATGCCCATGGGCAGCTCGGTCCGGACCACGGTACGGCGCTTGAGGAGCCGCTTGAGGCGCTTCGCAGGTCGGGCATACGGCAACTCGACCACGATACCGCTTCGCCCTGCCTCCTTCAGCCTCGCTACATCGACACCGGAGAACAACACGGCGCCAAGCGACAGCCCCGCAAGTCCCAAGAGTCCGCGGATCTGCTCGAAGTTGGCTGTGTGGTCGGGTTCGTAGCGATCGAAAAAGTAGCCAAGGAGGGCAACTTCTTCAGGATGCGTTGGCTCGGACTCAAAGTCGATGAGCTTACAGATCTCATGCTGAAGCGTCGCGTACCCCACCCACATGTCTCCCGAAAACCCCGGGGCTTTGAGGTACCGGACCGGACAGTCTGCCTCGGCGTCGATGCGCGCCACCGCATCGCCGACGTCCTCCCCCGACAGGTCGATGAAGGTGACCGACACAATGCCCATGAAGCCCGGATTGAGCCGCTTCAGCCAGCTCCGAGCGTACGGTCCGATGCGCTCGGAGGACCCCTGGATCAACTCGGAGTCCCCCACTTCCGTCCATGCTTCACGGGTCACGGCGTGCTTGGCCCAGTCATGCGTGGACAGCTGGCTTGTCGCCTTGTGCTTGCACCCCACGCCGGTGTGCATCAGCAAAAAGGCATCTGGAATGGCATGCATCCCGACACTGATGCCCGTGAGTCGGCCGTGGTCCATGCCCTTGAGCGCGAAGTCTTCAAGGGTCTCTTGTCTGGCTGGTTTGCGTGCCATCACACCCCTCTTCGTGCTTCACGCACAAGCCGCTCCACGAGCGCGACATTGTTCCCCACACCCTCGAGGAATGGTGCCAACGCGCGTGCAGAGATCATGGGTACCCCCGCGGCATGGGCCTCATCTCGGCTTGAGTCCGGCACACACGCCACGTCAAAGCCACCCTTGACCAGGTAGTCGCCCAAGATCCACGGACCAGGAAAGACCGTAAACGGAAGGTCGTAGCCCAACTCTGCCAGACGCGCTGCAAAGGCCGTCCGCGTGCTCTCCTCTGGGGGACCCTGCACGAGCAACGTCACCTCAAAGCCCATCTCCTGCAGCGCGGGGAGGTCGCCAAGGCCCTCATAGGCGAGCTGATCGGATTGGTAGGTGTTCAGCATGCGAATGGCCACGGCCATTCGCATGCCTCGGGTTTCTGCTCGAAGTGCATTCATGCGGTCCGACAGCTGATGAACCATCGGGTCAAGCACCGCCTCCATCGGGTCGGAGACGCCGTAGCGTGCGGCCACGGACCGGTAGAAGGCCACACACGGCGCAAGCCCAACAGGAAGCCCCATCTCGATAATGTCCTGACCGAAGCCCTTCAGCGTGCCGACAAACTTCGGAAACATCTCTTCGTCGACCACCCACGTGGCATCGGCATGGGAGATGGCCCGCCAGTCGGAGATTCCTGCGCCAAACGGGTAGACCCCGTTGACCTCAATACCGGCACGCCCCAAGATCTCCAGCGGTTCGGGCATCCGTCCATGGGTGTCGGGCAACCCCACGAGGTTTACGCGACCCGCACCGCTGGGCTGGTCGATGAGGCGTTTCATCTGTCCTTGCAGCGTTGAGGTGTCTGCATCGCCGAACAGCAGATCGAGCGCCATCTCGGCCGCCTGGCGTTGCCAGGAATGGTCCTTGGCGGGGGTCGGCGGGAGCTGGGCGAGCGCGGAGAACATCCAGTCGAGCATCGCTCGCTGGCTCGACAACTTTAAACCGCTGGTGTGAAGGGCGATCATGGGGATCCCCGTGGCCTCGGAGACGTTGTCTACGACAACCTCAAAGCGGTCACCGATGACCTCCACCGGGCAGGTGCCAAGCACAATCACAGCGTCTGGAGCGCGTTGCTCAGCGAGCATCTGAAGCAACCGACGTAGGGGTTCTTGGGTCTCGCCCGTGATGATCTGTTGCTCGGTCAGGCGGGTGCTGTAGAACTTCGCAGCACTTCGACCCACATGATGATGAAAACAGTTGAGGCAGTCGAACTCTCCATGAATCACCACGGCGAAGTCGCCCGGCATGTCGATCATCGACCACGACATGCCAGACTGGGTGCAGCACGGCTGACCAAGTTTTCGTTCTCGACGCCGTTCCTGACGCTGCCAGAACTGTTCGTCTGCCTCGTCCGTCGATCGGCCCGGCATGTCTCCTCCCCACCCACGGACGCCACGGGTGCGCCCATCCGTAGCCTACTACGGTTGGCGGGGCGGATTCAGCAGCTTCGAACCAACGGGGCATGAACCCCGACTATTCATCCTCTCCCTGCCAGACGCTGAAGAAGGCCTCGGTGCCCTCCGCTTCAAATTCTCCAAGGGCGTTCCAGCCGTTACCGAGGTCGAGGTACAGCTGGCTCCCTGAATGCCCAATCTTGATGACGGAACCGCCAGCGAGCGGCCACCCAGCGGCTGCGCAGGCCGAACCCTCTGACCACCCCTCGTCCACCGTCGCGCGCCATGCCCGCTCACACGCCTCGCACGAACTATCGGTCGATACGCTGGTAAAGCCCTGCTCTGTCTCGCAGTTCACGCTGCCCTGCTGCAGGTCCACGTATCCGATGTAGCCTTCAGAGACCGTGTCACCGCTGAAGAGCAAGTCACCGTAGATCTCCGTAAACGTGCCGTCTTCGGGTTCGTCTTCGAGGTCTTCGTCGTCATCCTCTGCGTCTTCATCGGCATTGCCATTCTCCACAATACCCGCCGTCGATGCCGCGTCTCCACAGTCGTCAACCGCCCACCAGTCGGTCGATGTTCCACAGTCGTCGGCAGCCACAAGCGTGGGATTCATGCTGCATCCCAGCAACCCGAGCGCCAGTCCCGAAGTCGTGTAGGTCTTCCATCTCATGCGAACATCTCCTTCAGTGGACCTCGAAAGTCCACGACAGCTCCAGTGGGGGTTGAACGGCTCTCCAGGCCCACATGATCGACAGCAAGCCCCATGGCCTGGGCGACCGAGACCAAGAGATGCTGATGTGGCACCCCGGCCCCAGTTGTCGCCCCTTCTGGCACGATGAGCGGTACAGGCGTGTTGCCGTAGGGATACTTCAGGTAGCGCCCTGTCTTAAACGCCCAATCGCCACCCAGCGTCACCGCCTGGTAGTGCTGGTATCCATGCCAGCCATCCGCGAGCTCGTTGCCCCAGACGATGAGCGTGTGGTCCATCAGAGAGCCTTGCCCATCTGCAGCAGGTATGGCCTCAAGCCTCGCCACGAGGCGCGCCAGCTGGGCTGCATGTCCGCGGTTGTAGTCTGCCATCGCGATCGCCGCTTGGGGATCTGCGAAGATGCGGTGCGCGAAGTCGTTGTGCGCATCGCCCGAGAGATAGTCCCCCCACCCAAAGGCCTCACTGGGGTAGTCGCCCAGCGAGAGCGTCGCGACACGGGTCACATCACAGGCAAACGACGCGGTCACCAGGTCGGCCATGGTGTCAAACAGGTCGTCGTACCCCGCCTGTGCGCCCGCGAGACTCATGGCATCGACACCGTCGCACTTGGCCTCCGCCAGTCCGCGGATACGGGCTTCAAGCTCGCGGACTAGGCCAAAATGCGCATCCAACCGATCCCGATCCTCGGACCGCCGCACGGTTCCCAACGCCTGATGCTCTTTGAGCACCCAGTCCAACACCGAGCCCTGCGATGCAAGCAGCGGGTCTGTGGATGTGGACCGACCAAACAAGCGTTCCCATACGCGGGTCGGGTCTGCTTCCAGCGGTAGCTGTTGCGCGAATCCACCGTGACATATGGGTCGACCTTCGCCGATGGTGAGCTCGAGCGATGGCAGGCGATCCTCCCGCGCAATGGCCCGCGCCACAAGCTGATCGATAGACGGTTTCGACGACCAGAGATCCGCCCCGGTGAACGCGACTTCTCCTCCTGTCCACGCATGGATCCAACCCTTCTCGTGTCGATATCCGGGAAGGTCGAGTTCCGCGGAAGCCATCGAGAGCCCCTCGAGCGCAATCATGCGTCGTCTGTGCGGGTACAGTGGCTCAAACACGCGGGAGAAGGCCTCGGCTCCTACCTCGTTCAATGAAAACTCCCCGGTCGCACCCTCGGGCAGTCCGTAGGGATTCATCTTCCATTGGTCGTACACACTGCCGTGTGAGCTCGACACGATGATGAGGCGCTTGGGCGGTGTGACCGTGCCAGCGGCGGCCGGCTGGCGAATGCCCGAGCAGTAGAGCGCAGAAGCGCCGAGGCCTAGTCCCTGAAGAAAGCGGCGTCGATTGATGCTCATGTCAGTTCCCTCCTGGTGCGTCAGCGTGGGGTGCCCCTGCGAACATGAGGTTCACCACAATGTCTTCGAGTAGGCGTTTCACATCACCGCCCGAGGCGTAGAACTTGCCCTGAACTTCGGCGATCGCAGCCCCATCCGAGGTGGCCTCACGTCGCCCCAAGGCGTAGCGGCTCCACTGCAAGGCGTAGCAGTCGTGCACGGTCCGTGAGGTCGCCAGTCCCTGGGCGAGCTCCACAATGTTGCTGGTCGCATAGGTCTCACCCGGAGCGATGGTGAGCGTGCCGGAGGCATCGACCGGTTGTTCATTGTCGAGCGCGCGGTAGCCACCCATGCTGTCGTAGTGCTCCATAGAGAACCCAGCGGGGTTGATCGTCTGGTGACAGGCATTGCATGCCGGCGGATCGGTGACAGCCTCCAGCCGAGCACGGTTGGTCGACGCCGCGTCCGGCGAATCGGCAGGTGCCTGACCAGCAGCACTGTCTGGTGGCTGACCCAGTTCCATACAAGCAAACCGCTCCAGAAGGAGCTTTCCGCGAAGCACTGGAGCCGGATGGACGGGATGCGCCTGCGAGGTCAGCACGGCCCCCAAGGTCAGCACGCCTGCACGTTGGTCCTTTGGATAGGTCGCAGCTTGAAGCTCGATGCGAAATCCGAAGTTTCCATCCTCAAAGTCGAGCGCATAGCTCGGCTGCGCAAGACGCTGGTCCGGGGAGACACCGTAAATGTCCGCCGTGGAGAGCCCCGGATTCTCATCGAGAATGACGTCGGTCACAAAGCCGTGATGATCCGTCAGCAGCGCCGCGAGTGTGCCGCCCCCGTCAAACAGCGTGTGCTCCACAAACTTCTGGGCCTCGAGCAACATGCCGCGTCGAATCGCGATCAGGTTGGCTGTCCACACCTCTTCGAAGTCTTGAAGATCGTTGTCCTCCGGACGCTCCACGGTGGGGAGGTACTTCGCCATATAGGTCGTCATGTCCGGAACTGCCGTGTAGACCTCTTCGAGCTCAAGCCACTGCTCGTGAAACCTCACGAGGGCAGCCCGTGCACGCGGGTCGGCCAACATACGCTGGACCTGGGCCCTTACCTGGGCCTCTGTCTTGAGCTTTCCCGTGGCGGCCGCCTCAAAGAGCGCCTGGTCGGGTACCGAGTCCCACAAAAAGAAGGCCATCTGCTCGGCGAGCGCAAAGGCCGGGTCCACCGGTTCTGGCGTCGGCGTACCAAGATACAGAAACTGTGGGCTCTGGAAGATGGCTTGCACGGCCAAGATTGCGGCAGCTTCATGCCCGTGACGCGCCGTGGCCTCATCGACAAATCCCAAGAGACGCTGCCGCTCGGCAGCACCGATCGGTCGCCGCCACGCACGCTGTGCGAACTTCAGCACACTCTCGTGAAGACATGCGCCCGCTTGGTCGGGAGAGAGACCGTCGAGGTCACCGCAGAGACTAAACAACGGCGACTCCGGCGTGGCATCTGCAAAGTTCGCCGCTGCCGCCTGGAGACGTTCTGCTTGGTAGGCCGAGGCCGTCTGGCCTTCGACCAACCCATCGAAGCCATCAATACGCACATCATCCGCCAGGACGAAGGGGTATTCTGCAAAGTCCACTGTCCCCAGCAGATCCACGGCCGCACGGTTGACTTCCTCGGACGTCAGCCGACGCGTCGGCAGGTCCGCCGCCGGTGGCGAACTGCATGCTGACAGTACGAGCATCAAGCAGATCGAAGTCCCAGTTCGCATGATGGTGGCCTCCTTGGGGTCATTCGGCACGTGTACGCCCCGTTTCATCTCTCCAACGTGGCGAGCCTCACGCTCGGGGCGCCTTTTTTCGGCATTCGTGATATGGGGCGTCGTGCCTCCACTCCTGCCCCATCGACCCATGCATCCGACCCCGCCCTTCGCCGGGTGTGACCGGGTTCATGTGGTGCTTCCTCACACGCCGGCTACCGACGACCCCGCGTGGACCGACGCCGAGCGCGAGACGCTCGCGCGACTCCCTGCGCTGTTCGAGTCGGACCGGCAGAGCATCGAGCGGGAACTCGGCGCGCCCGTTCACCTCACCGATACCCCACCGCCGGGTGCCCCCTGCTGGCTGGTAGGCCCACGTGCGCTGAACCCCGCCATTCACGAATCCGATGCACCCAAAACCGGCCTCTACCTCGACCGCCGCCGCCGCTTGCTCATTAGCGATGCCCCCGATGTCGATGGTCTGCTTCAGACGTTCGGACATCTGAGGACCCTCGCAAGACACGCCGAAGGGTGGCTTCCTTGTGGAGGCGTCCGAACACTCGATGACGCGATCGTTCGTGTGGCTCGCGAAGTCTCCGACACATGGCCAGGATTTCATCGACGTGCGCTCTCTTGGTCGTCGATCTGCCGCAACCATGTCTGGCGGGTCCGTGCCGCGACCGACCCCGTCGCAGCACTGCAACGCTGGCTCACCTCCCTCGATGACTTTCACACCTGGGTGCGGCCTGCGATGACACGCCTCGTGCTGCCTTATGGCGCCACGATTGCCGATGGGCATGTTGTTCTCACGAATGTGCTCCCCCACACGATGGCCTGGAAGCGCGGAGTGCGCCCGGGCTACCGCCTGCTCGGACTCGACGTCGCGGAGGCATGGCAGCGTGTTCCCGCGCCCGCTCACGCCAAGCCTCTCCTCGTCGCTCGACACCTCCTGTCCGGACGCGCGGGCGAAGAACGATGGCTCGAGGCGCGGGGGCCGTCCGCACACACCGTTCGTTGGCAGGAGACCCTCCAGCCGCCAACAGGTCCCCCCGCGTTTTGGGAGCGCCTCGCCGATGGCTGCGGGTACCTCTGGATTGGAGGCTGGTTTCCCGGCCTAGGCATTGAAGACGTCATCGATGACGCCCTTGAAGCACTCCAGTCCGCAGATCACCTCATCGTAGACCTGAGAGGCAATGGGGGTGGCCGCTTGCACATGGCGTGGGCGTTCCGTGATCGGTTTCTCGAACGCCCATCGACGATGGGGTACCTCCGCGCGACGACACCGGGTGGGCACCTCGGGTCCTATCAGCCACTGCTCGGCACACCGTCCGAAAAACGTCGATGGACCAAGCCCGTGCGATTTCTGACAGACCCGCTCACCTACAGCTCTTCCGAAGATGCAATCCTTGGCCTGCATGGCCTCCCCCACGTACAAGTCGTTGGCGAACCCAGTGGCGGTGGAAGTGGCCGGCTTCGGCGTCTACGGCTGCTCCCCGGCTGGCGCCTCACGATCAGCTCAGCCCTTGCCTTCGACCGGCATGGCCGATGTATTGAAGGGGTCGGACTTCCGGTGGATCTGCCTGTTCATGTGGACCGGTGCACGCCTGATGGCAGCGACCCTGTTCTTCTTCGCGCCCAGCACGGATGGTAAGGGGCGTGGTGCCTCGCCGCCTACCGCTCCCCAGAAAAGGGCGTTCGGGACTGATAGGCCGCAACCTGCTCAGCCACGCTCTCGGCTTCGCGCCCGATAAAGTCGTAGACGGCATCCGCAAGGCCAGGATGCCGCAACCAGTGGGCTGAGTGCGTCAGAGACGCCTCAAATCCGCGCGCAAGCTTATGGTGGCCTTGGGCGCCGGCCTCGACCAATGTGAGACCGTTGTCGATGGCATACTCGACAAGCTGGTAGTAGCAAACCTCAAAATGAAGCGCGTCATGAGACTCGAGACAGCCCCAATACCGGCCATAGAGGTGACGCCCCTTTCGAAAGGCGAGCGCGCCACCCACCAATCGCCCCTCCCGACGTACCGTCACCACGACACTCCGATGCCCGAGTCGCTCCCCAAGCCCCCCAAACCAACGTGGGTTGAGGTACGGAATGGCCCAACGATCTTCAATGGTATTCAGGTAGCACCGATGCAGGCGGTCCCAGTCTTCTGACGACAGGTCCTTTCCCTGTTCCACGACCACCACGACGTCCGCGGACGCGGCTCTGCGACGCTCCCGTCTCACCTCTTTGCGACGCTTACTCCGAAGTGCAGCCAGGAAGTCCTCAAAAGACTCGTATCCCCTGTTTCTCCAATGAAACTGATAGCTCAGTCGGTGACGGTATCCCTCGGATGCGAGCAGCTCAGCCTCTGCTTCGGTGGTGAAGAGCCAATGCACGGACTGCAGATTGAGCCGGTCGGCAAGCCCCCTTGCGCCACGTGCGAGGGCCTGCCGAATGGGGTCCGGATCCCTGTCGGGGTGCACGAGCAAGCGAGGACCGGTTGCCGGCGTAAACGGGACAGCGATGACGAGCTTCGGGTAGTAAACCACCCGTGAGCGCTGGGCCGCGTCGGCCCAAGACCAGTCGAAGATGTACTCTCCGTAGCTGTTGAGCTTGATGTACGCGGGCGCTGCACCCACCAGCGTCGTCCCCGAGCGCGCCAATAGGTACCGGGGAATCCATCCGGACTCCTGTCCCACGCAGCCCGCCTCCTCGAGACTCGCCAAAAACGCGTGCTCCACAAACGGGTTGTCCTCGCCCGCGAGTGCATCCCACGCAGCCGCCGGCACCCGAGTGAGACTTTCCACCGCTTCGATGGTCAGCGCGTCACGCACCCCTGTCCGCCCACGCTGCTGCGCCACCTTCCAGCACCCACACGTTGTGCAGGCCCTCGTCGCGCCACTGCAGTGCGAGGCTCACCGAGCTTGCCACGTCTGTGCCCACGAGCACCAGCAGCTCGGCAGAGCGTTGCGCCGGCGTGAGGTCAAGGTCCTCCGTGGTGTCCACCTGAACCACGACGACCTCGTACCCCACCCCACGCCGCTCCTCTAGCGTAAGGATGTCGATCATCACGTCCTCAGCCTCAAGCGTGAAGCTACGTGGTGTGACCCGACGCTGCGCTAGGGGACGCTCAGAATCCGGTTCCGTGGATGGCTCGGGCGGCGCGGGTTCCGGTGTCGGTCCGGCCAAGATGCGCCGAAGCAGCCGCAGCGGCGAGGACGTTGAGTTGGAGTTCGGCATATTCGTTGCCTCGCGAACTTGTGGTGATCAGAATAGTGCATCACACGCACGCGCGTCGTCTTCGTTCGTATGCGCTAGCCGTTGCTGGAGTCTGGTTCGATGAAGATCCTTGTTGCAGAGGACAATCCTGTCAGTCGCGCCCTGTTGGTGAAACAACTGGAGACCGCTGGGCACGAAGTGACGAGTGTAGCGAATGGGCAAGAGGCGTGGGAGCTCTACCGCCAACAACCCGTCCCCATTGTGATCACGGACTGGGAGATGCCAGAGCTCGATGGCCTCGAGCTCACCGCTCGGATCCGCAAACGTCAGCGTTCTGGCCGCCTCTACACCTACATCATCCTGCTGACCGGACACGAAGGCGGAGAGAACCACCTCCGTGCCATCGAAGCCGGCGTTGACGACTTTGTGCGCAAAGAGGACCCTCCCTACGTCTTGAAGGCCCGGCTGATCGTCGGCGAACGCCATGCCATCGCCGCAAGCTATGTCTCCGCGCTTCCCATCTGTATGGACTGCAAGTCTGTCCGAGATGCCGACGATTCTTGGATGCAGGTCGAGGAGTTCTTCGGCAAGGCAAGCAATATCCAGTTTTCACATGGTCTTTGTCCTGATTGTTACTATGACAACCACCTGCGGCCAGAGCTCGACCGCTGGCACCAGATCGACCACCCGGCACCGCCCGTCGCGGGTGACCTGCTCGACCCGGCGTACCTCGATGCGCTCCGCGCCTTCGAGTCTCGAGAGAGTCCCGATCTGTTGCTGGAGCTCGTAGAGAGTGTTCTCGACACGACCAACCGTGCGCGACGTGAGGTACGAAAGCTCAAGCTGGTGCGCCCGCAGCGACGGTCGATCGCCACGCTGACCCGCTTTCGAGATCTCTGTACCGATGTCGGAGCCGCGAGTCTCGCCGAGGGCATTGAACAGCTTCTCGACGCTCCGCCCGAAACCGGTGAGCAAACCCGTGAAGCGCTTCTCACGCTGGTCGACGACACGGAGAAGGCACTGCGCGCATTGGTCGACAGCGTCTAGCTGTCCTGGACCTCGGTCACGTCCATGCCATCCTCGAATCGCTTGTCGCGCGGAGGCCAGACCTTTTCGCCCGACGTCTTGTCGAACAGGAAGATGGCGTCGACCGGACAGCTCTTCGCCGCAGCCAGAATGTCGGGGTCGCTGTTCCCATTGGGGTTGCTCACCACGGCAATGGCCTCATCGTCCATATCAAACGTCCGAGATGCGAAATCCATGCAGGTCCCCACTGCGGTGCAGCGCTTGCGAACAATCTCGATCCGATAGTTCGACACAAACTTCTCTCGCTTCTTGCGAGGCTTGCGCTTGCGTCGGCGCTCTGCGCGGTCTGACGCATGGTCACGATCGCGTGTTGTCTCGTCGTCCATAGACCCTCCCCACACCAGCCACCATAGCGTTTTCCGAACAGCGGCCACCGCCGGTATACTCTGGGGTAGCGCCAGAGGTTGCTCATGTCTCGACGAAACCATCGAAACCCACGACGTCCATCTCGTGACGAGGACGGTCCCCATCACTGCCATGCGTGCGGACAACGTCTGCCTCGACATGACGACCACCGACGCCCCTCCAACGATCGCCGGCACCATCGCGACGACCACCGTGGACGGCACGACGAACGACGGCACCACCGCGACGACCCCCGTCGACGCCACGAACCCCGACCTCACCGCCGCGACGACCCCCGACGGCCTCACGACCAGCCACCTCACCCCCGCGACGAC
>JBMHDG010000007.1:0-144866 GCA_049889515.1 Myxococcota bacterium | reverse complement strand
CCCATTCTGGGGGTATTTCTGCCAGATTAGCGATGCCGTCACGAGCTACGGTGGCTACAGCGGCGCTCCCCCGAATGAGAAAATCACATGGGGCAAGCTTGAGGTGTCGACGCCGAAGTACATGATCGAGTCCGACGCGACAATTGTGGCGCCGCTGATTTGGGCGTACTTGCTCAACGAGTGATCACGCACCAAGGCGAAGCGAAAACCCAGCGCGGAGGATGGCCTCTTCGAGTGCGTCGCGTGGGGCCGTGCCCTCGACCACCGCGCGCCCAGCCTCATGGTCCACCGAAGCTGCGGTGACGCCGCTTGTCGCGAGGAGTTCGCGGGTGAGCTTCTTGGCGCACCCGCCGCAGGTGAGGCCGTTCACCTCAAGCTGAACGGCGCGCGCCGTGTCGGGGGTTGCGGCGAGAAAGCCTCGAACGTCGTCGACGGCAAACCATGCGAGGAGGGCGACGAGCACTGCGCCTGCGCCATGCTCCCACCACTGGGTCAGGTGAGCGTGAGCATGTGACGCATCGAGCTGTGCCATGGTGCCGAACAGGGCGTCGTAGCCCAGCCCAAAGCCGATGCTTCCTGCAAGGATGGTGAGCAGATAGACGGCGGTGGCACGTCTTCCGAACGCGCCATGCACAGCGCCGATGGTGGCCACATTGGTCGCGGGGCCTGCCATGAGAAAGACCATCGCGGCCCCGGTGGGCATTCCGGAAGCGACGAGCGCCGCAGCGATCGGAACACTGGCCGTCGCGCAGACGTAGAGCGGAAGCGAGACGCCAAGTGCGGCACCCATGGCGAGGATAAGACCCAGTGACGAGGTGCTCGACCAGGCAAAGGCATCTGCGGGAAGCCATGTGGTGATGGCTGCGGACAGCAAGATGCCGAAGACCAACCAAGTCCAGATGGTCTGGAGGAGCTCGGTGGCATGCTCAAGCCCGCTTCGCCATGTGCGTGTCTCGTCGCTCTCGCGCAGGCCACTGATGCCCTCGGGATGAACGCTCGGCTCGACGACGTCGGTGAGCCAGCCGGCGCCGAGTCCAGTGACCAGTGCGGCCACGACCTTGGAGAGGGCGAAGGGCCATCCCAGAAACGCTGCGCTTACGAGCACACTGTCGACACCGGTCTGGGGGGTGGCCACCAGAAAGCCCATCGCAGCACCAGAGGATGCGCCATCTTTCTTGAGCCCGAGACCTGCGGGAATGACACCACAGCTGCAGAGCGGAAGCGGTACACCGATCAGGACCGACTTGACGACACCGAGCGGGCCGTGGAGCTGTGCCCGCACGAGGGAGGCTGGCACGAGGACATGCAGGGCACCCGCGAGCGCGGCACCGAACAGAAGCCAAGGGGAGAGCTCGGTCAGAATGGCCCAGACATGAACGAGAAACGTCATGGCGCTAGAGTATCCCAGCATCGCCGGTTGGGGGAGCGCGGAATGCAACATGCAGGGTTGGAGAGACTGTGGTCCTCGGGGCAAGGCTTGACCGGTGAGCTACCCGAACGGGCTGATGTTGTGGTGGTCGGTGCAGGCGCGGCGGGTCTCGCGGCGGCACGTCGGCTCGCCGAGGACGGTGTGGATGTGGTCGTGCTCGAACACGCCACCGCTCTCGGGTCCGGCTCGAGTGGACAGCACACGGGCGTGGCATGGTGTGGTCTTGGTGAACAGGCTTGGCGGTTGGTCAAGAGCATTGGCCCCGACGCGACGACCGCGCTCTATGGCCTCGGAGAAGCGGGCGTGGCGTGGCTGAATGAGATGGGCCTTGCCGAGGTTCAGCACATTCCCTGGCTGGGTGTGGATGCGCGAGAGGCGGAAGAGTTGTTGGCTTCGGCCGAGGCCTTGGAAGCGCTCGATGTCGCGTTGACACGAAACGTTGAGCCTGGGGCCGGGAGCCACCACCTTCACCCGGGCCTGGCTGTTTATGGAGAAGGCCTGGTGGAGCCCATGAGGACCCTCGACCGACTCGCGACCTCACTGACCGTTGTGGGGAACGCCACGGTGGTTGGGGTGACGATGGATCCCCGTGGGGTGCGTGTGGACCTCGAGGATCAACGGTCTGTGACAGCCCATGCTGTCATCCTCGCAGCGGGGGCGGGGCTTGCCCAGCTCGACCCTTGGTTGGCCAGCTGTGTGCAGGTGGTGTCCGAGACCGGACTGCTCTATCCTGCACCCGAGTCATGGCAGGGAGCGCTGCGGCTGGCCTGGGGGTGGACGGTGGCGCGTGCGACGGCGGACCGCCTGATGATCCAGGGGTGTCGGTGGGCCGATCCGGCGCTTGGGCTTGGTGCCGTCCCCGGTGAGGCACATCCGATGGTGCTGGAGCGTCTCCGGGCCTCTGCGGAGCGGTTTTTCGGCACCGAGGGTGCACCTACGGGGTGGTGGCAACAGACGGTGACCATGGGGTGTGACGGGCTTCCACTGGTGGGGCCGTTGCCGGGTGCGCCGCAGGTTCTGGTATGCACCGGTTTTGCCGGCGCCGACTTCTCTTTGGGTGTGGGCTGCGGCCGGGCAGTGGCCAGCTCACTCTTGGATGGGCAGCCACGGGTGCCGGTGTGTTTCGACCCTTCGAGTCGCCTGGTCTGACCTTGTGCAGAGTTGTCATCCAACCATGGCTCGTGGGTGGGCGGACGCGATACGCGGTGGGTCCGAGGAGGCGCACATGGCCGTGACAGTGTTGACGGATGACAACTTTGAGGCAGAACTGGCGGCTGCCGACAAGGCGGTGGTGGACTTTTATGCAGGGTGGTGCGGTCCATGCATCATGTTCAAGCCGAAGTTCAAGCGCATCAGCAATGACTACCCGCACGTGCAGTTTTTTATGGTCGATGGTGAAGCGTCGCCCAAAGCCCGCAAGTCGGTCACCATCGACAACCTCCCGTACTTCGGGTTCTACGAGAACGGGGAGATGGTGGCAGGCAAGAGCCTCTCTGCCGAGGCGCCCTTCCGAGAGATGCTCGAGTCGACCTTCGGGGCGTCCGAATGAAGGCCAGTAGCGTCAAGAAGGCGGCAAAGGCCTACTCCAGCGAGCAACTCGACGCCGCGATTGCCGCGGTCATGGAGGAGGAGCGAGAGATCCTAGCGATCGAAGGCGACGATATGGGCGAGCGGTTGACCCACTTGCTCTTGGCACGCCGCATTCGCGGGCGCGTGGATGCGGGTGAGGAGCTGAAAGACGCGTTTCGTGCAGAGCTCGGGGCCGTGCGGGAGACGCTCGCCAATGACTGAGGTCGGTCCGCTCGACGCGGGTCGGTTTGACCTTGTGATCTTCGACCTCGATGGCACGCTGACCGTGCCAAACCATGACTTCGCGGCGCTTCGGCAGACCTTGGGTCTGGAGCCGAAGCAAGACATTCTTGCGGGCATTGCGGAGCGGTCGCCGGAACGTCGCGCGGCTGACATGGCCTACATCCGTGCGTGGGAAGTCGAAATTGCCGAGCAATCGGAGCGTGCCCGCGGCGCGCTCGCGTTGCTTGAGCGCCTCGCTGCGGCGGGGATCAAGCGCGCTATCCTCACCAGAAATCGTCGCGATGTCGCCCTGCGAACCCTAGAGATCATCGGACTTGCTCACTTCTTTCCTGCGGATGCCGTGTGGGGACGCGCGTCCTGTGAACCCAAGCCGTCGCCGGCCGGCGTCGAGGGACTCTGTGCGCTGCTCGCGGCCTCACCCGCGCGAACCTGCATGGTGGGGGACCATGTGATGGATGTAGCGGCGGGGGAAGCTGCAGGTGCGATTGGCGTGCTCGTTCATCCAGATCCGAGCGCGTCAGCACTGCTGACGGTCACCCATCACGTTCATGGTCTTGACGAACTGTAAAAAGCCCCACGAACCGCTGTTGGGTTGCGAGCGGCGCAGCTACCATTGGGCAAGGAGGGGCGTTCATGAGTATGCCTGCGCGCTGGACAATCGCTCTTGGGTTGCTCTGTGTAGCGTGTGGTACGTCAACGCCAGAGGATGTGCTTGGTCCGCCCGACAGCGACAGCGATAGCGAAGATGCCGCCAAAGACTCGGACCCGCCCGTCCTACGCGACACGGCACCGTCGCTCGAGGGCTACGCGGTGGCGGAGGTGGAGGTCACACCACGGGTTGCGGCGCCTCCGGCCGTTTCTGAACCGTCCGCCACCCACCTCCGTGATGAGGCCAGCGCGCGGGGGTTGCATGCGCTGACCGGTGCGTATGGGCGCGGCACGACGTTCGTCGACTTCGACAATGATGGGTGGGAAGACCTGTGGCAGAGCCATGCCGGGTCTGCGCCACCCTTGCCCTCCCAGCGGTTGAGCGCGCTCTGGCGAAACCTAGGCGATGGCACGTTTGAGCCCTATCCCATGCCGTTCACGGTCGATGAGATGCACTCCAATTGGGGGTCGGTATGGGCGGACTTTGATGAGGATGGGGATGCCGACCTCATCGCCATCAGTGGTGGCTACAACGGCAAGGGCCTCCTCGGCTACTACACCAACCGCGTCAACGAGGGGCTTGGATTCGTTAAAGAAGAAGACCACCGCGGCCTGAGTTCAGCCAACATGCCATGGTGGGGCGCGGCAGAACAGGACTTCGACAAAGACGGTCTCCTCGACGTGATCATCACCGGCCGGGCGCTCGGCGCGGCAGCGCCCTGCTGCGTCTACAAGCTGTCCCCCGAGAACTTCAGCCTGCTACCGGGGCCCGTCCGCCTCTACCGCAACAACGGTGCGGGCTTTGATGATGTGACGGACCTCATGGGGCTCGACCAGCACTTTGATGACGGGAAAAACCCCACGTGGTGGGACTTTGACCACGACGGGTGGCCAGACCTGTTTCTCTCCAACATGGGGCTGTACGCGGCCACGGGCTCCGGTGAGCTGGAGGCGCCGGCGTCGGTCAAGCTCTACCGCAACCTCGAAGGGCAGGGCTTCGAGGATGTGACCAACGCCATGTTGCCCACCGACAACCTGCGTGGACCCGTGTTCGCTGCCGTGGCCACGGACATCAACCAGGATGGGCTCACGGACATGTACCTCGGCCGTCACATCTTCCAAGATGTGGTACTTCTCGCCACAGAAAAGGGCGGTTTTGTGGTCCAAGGGCGTGGGTACGGGCTCGACATGGGCATTGGCTGGCAGGCCGCCGAAAACACCATGGGTCTCGGCTTTGGTGACCTCACGGCAGATGGACACCCCGAGTTTATGGTCGGCCCCGGTTGGCCAGGATTTGCGGGGCGCGGAATTCTCTATCGGCACAACGGCGCCACGGGCTTTGAGCGGTACGGGGCCGAGGCTCCAGACCTGCCGGTAGGGCGCTACCACGGTGTAGCCATGGGCGACATCGACAACGATGGTGACAATGACCTGTTTCTGAACAGTGGTGGATTCTCTCCGGTCGACGAGGCGCCGTGGTTTTGGAATGTCGACAAAGACGGAAACTGGTCCGCGTTGGACACGCGCGAGTATCCGCTCATGATGGTCAACCATGAGGATGTGGGTCGAACGGCCACGGTGCGTCTCCAGGGCACGCTCTCGAATCGCGACGCCATTGGCGCCCGCATCAAGGTGCTGGGGCGTCCGGCTTCGTACTATGAAGTGCCCTTTACCCAAGGGTTTCAGTCACGGAACAGCCGCTGGATCACCCTAGGCACCGGCGTGCGTTCAGAGGTCATGGTCGAGGTCGCATGGCCATCGGGTGTGGTGACCCGCAACCTGGTCGAGGCCGAGACGCGCACCCTGTTGATCGAGCCGACCGAGTAAGATGGTGGTCTGGTTGCTCAGCGTCATGCTTGCTGCTGCGGGACCCCGAACGGTCGTTAAGTCGCAGGTCAAGCGAGAGGTCTGGTCGTTTGACGTGGCCTTTCAGCGCACTCGGGGCAAGTCGGAGCAGGTCTCGTTTACGGTGTCGCGACAGGCCATGGATCGTGCGTTGAAGGCACCACCTGTCTTTCCGAAGAAGGACGCCGCCCGAGCGGGCGCGCGGGCCATCAACCAGCTGGACGTCAGTCCGGTTCGGCTCGAGGCGACGGCCATGTCGTCTGGAAGCGTGAAGATGGGAGCCTACGGGGGGACGGGCGCTCAACGGCGACGGGCGCTTCGACGTGCCGAGGAGACCTGGCACGAGGCGCAGGATGTCTTCGCGCGGGAGCGAGGCTTCTTTGAGGTGCGAAAGGGCCAGTGGGCACCGGACCATGTCGCAGATGTGGTGGAGGCCGCACCGTGGTTGGGGGATGCCGCACGCGCGCTCTCCCAAGGAACGCGAGGACCACGTGACCGCGCAGCCAAGGTCCTAGGCTTTGTGCAGGGCATACGCTACGAAAGGAGTGGTCCTGCAAAGGACAAATACCGCTCTCCGCTGGCGACCTTGGGCAAGAAGAAGGGCGACTGTGATGCCAAAGTGGCGCTCTATCTGGCGCTGCTTCGGGCCTCGGATCCCTCCCTAGGGACCGCGGTCGTCTATGTGAAGGGACATGCCTTTGCGGCCCTAGCCCTGCCACCCAAGCCCGGTGACAAGGTCATGAGGGTGGACGGCCGAAGCTGGGTGGTGGTCGAGCCTGTAGGCCCAGCGGCCATGCCCATCGGGCAGGCGGGACGTTCGAGCCTCCGTAAGCTGCGCGTGGGCTGGAGCCGGGTGCGCCCTGTTCGGTCGGGTAGCTAGTTCTCCACCGCCTTGACGGCATTGGCAGGCGTCTGTGCTTCGGCGACAACGGCCTGAAGACCTGGAAGGTACTTGTCGAAGGTCAGCACGTTGAGGTACAGCAGCGTCTTGACTTGCTTGGCCTAGAGCGAGCCACCCTCGACGTCGATGAGCGTCTTGTAGCGAACCTCGCCATCGTTGAAGTCCATCTCAAAGTTGCCTACCAGCATGCCGTAGTTGGCGCGGGTGAGGTACTCGGCAGCGGCGTGCCGCCGGTGGTCCGGGACGTTCTGGGCTTGAGGAATGACGCTGTAGAAGACCACCTGTTCATTCTCGGGCTTGATCTGGGCGAGCACGACCCAGGTGCCGCTCTTTCCTGTGAAGCGCATGCGGTAGAGGTTGGTGTCGACGCGCTCGTAGTTCCAATCATCCGCATTGAGAAAGGACAGGACGACCGAATCCATAGAGGCAGACGGCGTCATGGTACCCACGGAAGGGCCTGCCGTGGCGATGGGGGGCGGCGTCTCCTCAGAAGGTTGCACCAACGCTTCCACCGCATCGGGGGCCGTCGTCATCCTCGGTGTGCCACAGGCGCACAACAAGGTCACAAGTGAAAGTCCGGTCCGTCGTCCAACCACGTCGCCTCCACGATCTCCGTCATTGCATACCCTACCCTATGTGGGGGCTCGGGGCTGGTTCTTCCCAATTTCGACGTGGTGTTGGTTTGTGCATGCGATAAAGCGCTGTTGAATCAGCAATGTGGACTTCAACATGAAGACATGGGCCCAGCTTGTCATGGCCTCCCTCGTAGGGAGCTGCACGTTCTATCCGGACCCCACGCCGGCCGATACTGCGGGTGTGCAGGATGGTGACGCAGCACTCTTGTTCCGGCCAGACGTCGTGGTTCCCGGCAGTCAGGGGCTGCCGGACGAGTCCCGTCAACCCCAACCGCATGCGCCAACTCTGGGGAAAGACCCAGCTCCACGAAACGTCCGCGTGGGGTGGCCGGGACGCGATACGAGCCGCTGTCTGTCTGTGGTGTGGTCGACAGATGTCGACACTCTCGCAAGCCGGGTCCAGCTTCGAGAGGCAGACGCCGAGGATGTGACGGATATCGAGGGCGTAAGCTTCACGTATGGACTTGGGCTTGCCTACCGCGTGCACGAATGGAAGACGTGCTCTGACCTCGCCCCCAGCACGGCCTATCAATACCGCGTGGGTGGAGATGGTGCGTGGAGCGCATGGTACGACTACGCCACCCCTGCAGCGCCGGGCTCATTCGACACCTTTACCGTGGCCATGGCTGGCGATAGTCGCGGCGGGTATGAAGAATGGGGTCAGCTGGTTCAGAAGATGGAGCAGCACGACCCGGATTTCTATATGTTCAGCGGCGATATGGTGGAGTTTGGTACGAACCAGGGCGAATGGATAGACTGGCTCAACGCGACCGGTGATGTCTTCGCCGAGAAGGTGCTCGTCCCTGCTCATGGCAATCACGAGTACTTGGCCGCTAACTACTTCGCACTGTTCAGTCTTCCCCACAATGAGTCATGGTTTGGGGTGGACTACGGCGACCTGACCGTGGCCTCTCTCAACGACAGCTTTGTGCCCCAAGAGCAGATGGCCGTCGATGAGGTCGCTCTCATGGATGAGGTCTTTGGCTCGTCCCCTGGTCGATGGAAGGTTGCGATGCACCACCGGTCCATCTACAGCATCTGCGACCGTCACGGTTCTGCCGAGGGGCTGCGAGAGATCTGGGAACCTGCCTACGACAGACACAATGTCGATTTCGTGGTGGCCGGACACAACCACATCTACGAACGCAGCGTCCCCATTCGGAACGGTACGGCTGCGCCGGCGGGTGAGGGGACCCTTTACCTCGTGACAGGCGGGGCCGGTGCACCCATCTACAATGACTTCAAGCCGGAGTGGTTCAACGAGGTCGTTAATCCCACAAAGCACTATGTGATCGCGGAGTTTGGTCCAGAGGGTGTGACATTGACGGCCCGTGATATGAGCGACACGGTGATCGACTCGGTGATGATTCCACGGTGATCGAACACGGTCGACTGGGGGGCGAATGGGCTGGCTTGGAACTGTGGCACGAGGCCTTGTAGGGCTCGCAGGGATTGGGGTGGTTGCCGTGGCAGGCGGACCCCGCCCACGCATTGACTTCGAGCGCATTGAGGAGCCAGAGGTACCCGAGCTGGCTGCGCTTGAGGGGTGGCTGGCCGCGCGTGAAGCGCAGGTCCCTGACCTTCGCCCCGACTCCGAGAAGAAGATCGTCTGGGCCGACCCAGACCAACGGGCACGGACGGAGGTCGCCCTCGTCTACATTCATGGCTTTGGGGCCGACCGCATCGAGATCTCCCCGGTCCCTGAGAATGTGGCTGCATCCCTGGGTGCAAACCTCTTTTCGACACGACTTCGTGGTCATGGGCGCGCCATCCCAGACAGCATGGCCGAGGGCACGGCCGAGGACTGGATGACGGACACGCTGGAGGCCATTGATGTGGCCAGCCGCCTCGGTGAGCGCGTGGTGGTCATCGCCACGAGCACGGGCGGGGCGCTCGCGGGCTGGGCCGCATCGGGTCCTCGTCATGATGAGATCGATGCATTGGTTCTCATCTCTCCCAACTTTGGACCGGCCAATCCAGCCTCGGTCTTGCTGACCGGCCCATGGGGGCGGGCACTCACCCAAGCCATCCTCGGCGACTACCGAGAGTGGGAGCCCGACAACGAGGTCGTCGCTGCACACTGGACGACACGCCAGCCTTCACAGTGCGTGGTCGACATGCAGATGACCGTCGACCTGGCGCGTGAGTCGGCCCTCGAACAGATCGTGATTCCGACCTTTGCGGCCTACTCCACCCAAGACACGGTGCTCAATGTTGACCGTCTTGTCGAGGGTATCGACCGCTTGGGCGGAGATGTAGAGCGGCTCGTGCTCGGAGAGGTGGGTGACGACAGCAATCACGTGATCGCTGGCGATGCGTGCTCGCCCGAGCAGACCCAGCCTATGAGTGATGCCCTTTCTGCGTGGTTGACTAAAGTTCTGTAGGAATCGTGCCGATACCAACGATCCGGACCTTGCAGGATGGCCGGACGGAGTAGAGGATGGGCACGGTTGCGGAATGGTCAGCGTTTCGACCACAGCAGCAGCAGGTGGACATGGCGTCTGTCACGACGTCTGCGGTTCATCATGCTGGACTGGCCGCATTGCCCACCCGAGGCACGGACCGACACCACATCAGTCACGGTGTCTATGGCGCCGATGACGCGTCGATGGGGCTGGTGCGCATGGCACAGGCCGAGCTGGACATCTACCTCCGGCGCTTGGCGCAGCTTGTGGGCTGCGAGCCCGTGTTCGCAGAGGCCAAGTCCATCCCTCGTGCCATGGCCAAGGCTGACCGAGAGTTTGGTGGCGACCTCTCGCGCGTGACGGACTGGGCCAGGGGCACGCTAGTGTGCGACGATCTCGCCCAGGTGTTCGCCGCGTGGCAGCTCATCGACAGCACCTTTGAGGTGCTCCAAGTCGAGAACCGGTTCCGCACGCCCAAAGCGAATGGTTACCGCGACCTCAACGTTCTCGTACGCTTGCGCCAGAGTGGCGTGGTGGCCGAGTTTCAGGTGCACGTCGCAGAGATCTACGCGGTGAAGTCCGGTCCGGAGCATCGCATCTACGAAGAGATCCAGCGGATGGAGCGGGTCGCGTACCGAGAGGGGCGCGGGCTGTCGCCGCGTGAGCGGGCAGCGGTCAGGTACCTGCGTGCGCGCAGTCAGCAGCTGTATGCGCATGCTTGGTCACGTGCTGTGGGTGCCGCCACGATTTGACCTCAGGCAACGTTAGGCGTGTGGCAGGGGGAAGGATGGACCTCGACACGCTCAATGGGCCGCAGCGGAACGCCGTGACAGCCGGCGATGGTGCGCACCTTGTGATCGCCGGTGCAGGAACAGGCAAGACCCGAACGCTGGTCCATCGCGTGGCGTGGTTGCTGATGCAGCGGCCCGATGTGGCGCCATGGGAGATCGTCTTGCTGACCTTCACCCGTCGTGCCGCCTCCGAGATGCTGGAGCGTGCAGCGGCCTTGGTGGGCCCGCGTGCCACCCAGGTCAAGGGCGGTACGTTTCACTCTTTCGCGGCCGTCACGCTCCGCAGACATGCCGAAAAACTCGGGTATTCCCGTCGGTTTACTATTCTCGACAGCTCCGATGCCGAGGGCGTCATGGGCCTGGTGCGCAACGAGGTCAATCCGGGCACCGCCGGGAAGCGGTTTCCCAACAAGCGCACGCTCTGCAAGATAGCCTCGGCCGTCATCAACACCCGACGAGACTTGGCACTCGTGTTGGAGGAGGACCACCCCAAGCATGTCGACTTCGAAGACGACATCCGCAGGTGCCTTGTGGGCTATGCCGAGCGGAAGAAGCGGCAGGACGTCATGGACTTCGATGACCTTCTGGTTCGGCTGGCCGAGCTGCTTCGCGAGCACCCCGAAGCGCGGCAACAGGTCGCAGGCCGATGCAAGCATGTGCTGGTCGATGAGTATCAGGACACCAACCGGCTTCAGGCCGAGATCGCCTGTTACCTCGCGAGTGTGCATGGCAACCTGATGGTGGTGGGTGACGAGGCCCAGAGCATCTATGCCTTCCGGGGTGCACACGTAGAGAACATTCTCCAGTTTCCGAAGCTGTTTCCGGCGTGTGTCACCACCACGCTCGAGCAGAATTACCGGAGCTCATCGTTCATCCTCGACCTCGCGAACGGCGTCTTGGGTACATTCGAAGAGGGGTTCGAGAAGGAGCTCTGGTCTGACATCGACGATGAGCAGATGCCGTTTCACGTCGAGGTGTCTGATGCTGAGGCCGAGGCCCGCCATGTGGTCGACACCGTGCTCGAGGCCCGCGAGAATGGCATCGCGCTGGAGCGTCAGGCGGTGCTGTTCCGCAGTGCATTTCACGCCAACTTGCTTGAGTCGATGCTCAATGCGGCCAACATTCCATACCGAAAGTTCGGGGGCCTGAAGTTCCTTGAGGCCGCGCACATCAAAGATGTGATTGCACTCCTCCGTATCCTCGGAAACCCCAAGGATGTCCTGTCCTGGTTCCGCGCACTCCAGTGGTTTGAGGGCATTGGCGCAAAGACCGCACAGCGGGTGGCCGAGGCGGCGGCAGAAGCGGGGGCTACAACCATCGATGTTGTGCCGTTTCAGGGGCGTCGGTACGCCACCGGGGTCAAGACGCTGAACCAGTGGCTCGAAGAGGCCGTAGGTGAGCCCGATCTCGTCGCGATGGTGACCTCGCTTGTTCGGTCCTACCGACGCAAGCTTCATGACCTGTACGATGACGCCCATCGACGGACACACGATCTCGACACGTTGCCTCAGATTGCGGCCCGCTACCCAGATCTCGAGACCTTTCTCGAGGAGATGGCCCTTGACCCACCCTCATCCGCCGAGGCAGACCCACAAGAAGAATTCGATGAACCACCGCTGACGCTATCGACCGTGCACTCGGCCAAGGGCTTGGAGTGGCACTCGGTTCATGTGCTGCATCTCGGCGATGGCAACTTTCCGAGCGGCTACGCGCTGGAGTCGGCGTCGGCCATGGATGAGGAACGGCGCCTGTTCTATGTGGCGGTCACGCGTGCGAAACGACGGTTGTATCTCTACGAGCCACGTTTTCTTGCGGCGCGATGGGGGGCTGCCTCCGGGCCGGGGTGTGCGCTCATCGAGGAGATGGACCTGTACGAGGACCTTGTCGAGGTCATTCGGCCGGCTGGGCGACGGCCCGTCGACGCTGATGCCTTTGCACTCGAGGAGCGCTTGGAGCGGTTCCGGGACTTCTTTGGGTCGTAGGTGGTGGCGGCGTCCGAGGGACGACCGCCGTCACCGACTCACTGGGCGCGAAGCAGGCTTACGGCCTCACCCAGACGGTCGCCTGCGTCACCGAAGAGCATACGGGTGTTGTCCTTGAAGAACAGCGGGTTGCCGACACCTGCGTAGCCGACATTCATGCTTCGCTTCATCACCACACAGGTCGTGGCCTTCCACGCTTCGAGGACGGGCATGCCGTAAATGGGGCTGCTGGTGTCCGTCTGAGCACCCGGGTTGACGATGTCGTTGGCGCCTACGACCAGAGCGAGATCGGCATCGGGGAAGTCGTCGTTGATGTCCTCGAGCTCATGCACGAGGTCGTACCCGACGCCTGCCTCGGCGAGGAGGACGTTCATGTGTCCGGGGAGGCGACCCGCGACAGGATGAATGGCGAAGCGTACGTCAGCGCCGCGCGCGCGGAGGAGATCGGTCAGGGTCTTCACGTCATTCTGAGCACGTGCGACGGCGAGGCCGTAGCCCGGCACGACGAGGACGCTCTTGGCGTTGAGCAACAGCTCGACGAAGCCCTCGCCCTCAATGGACTGGACCTCGGAGGCACCATCGCTGGCAGGAGGTGGTGCTGCTGCTGTCTTGGGGGCCTCGGTACCAAAGCCGCCAAAGACCACGTTCCAGATGGACCGGTTCATGGCCTCGCACATGATGTAGGAGAGAATGGCACCGCTCGAGCCGACGAGGGCGCCGGTGATGATGAGCAGGTCATTGCCGAGCATGAAGCCCGCCGCTGCGGCGGTCCAGCCCGAGTAGCTGTTGAGAAGGCTGACGACGACGGGCATGTCGGCGCCACCGATGGCGAGCACGAGGTGTGCGCCAAGCGCACCCGCAACGGCTGCCGCAAGGACCAGCATGGTGAGGCCGAGGGTGGGGCCAACCATGGTGACAATGACGGCCATCAAGAGGAGCAGGAGCGCTGCTACGGCATTCATCATGTGACGGCCGGGCAGCAGCATGGGCTTGCCCGAGAGGCGCCCGTCGAGCTTGGCCCATGCCACGACGCTACCCGTGAAGGTGATGGCGCCAATGATGACGTCGGCGGCAATCTCGAGGTCGTGAACGATGGCTTCGGTGCCTTCGTGGTCGCCACCTGCCCAGTAGGTACCGAGGCCGACGAGGACGGCTGCGAGGCCGACAAAGCTATGCATACCCGCGACCAACTGGGGCATCTCCGTCATGGCCACCCGCTGGGCAAGTGTCCAGCCCACGGCGCCACCGGCGCCCACCGCGAGGAAGGCCCAGATGGGGCTGACCGATCCCGGTGCGAACAGCGTGGCCACCAGCGCGATGGTCATGCCAATGATGCCGTAGACATTGCCACGTCGTGCGGTCTCCTGTTGGGAGAGCCCGCCGAGGGAGAAGATGAACAGTACGGCTGCGGCCAAGTAGGCCAGGGTAATTCCGCCAGACATCAGTTGGCCTCCCGCTTGAACATCTGAAGCATGCGATGGGTCACGGCGAAGCCGCCGACGATGTTGATGGACGCGACGAAGATGGCGAGGAGTCCGAGGGTGCTCGCGAGGGGGGATGCCGAGCCTGCGGCGAGGAGGCCGCCCACCAAGATGATGCCACTGACGGCGTTGGTGACCGACATCAGCGGGGTGTGAAGCGCGGGGGTGACATTCCAGACGACCTGCCAGCCGACAATGCAGGCCACCACAAAGACCGTGAGATGCTGGAGGAACTCAGCGGGGGCGCCGCGGAGGAGGAGAAACAGCACGAGCGCTGCGAGGAAGCCGCCACCAATGCTCGCCGCAGACGGGGCCGATGGCGCTGCGGCGTGGCCGTGGCCGTGCCCCTTTGACTTCTTGGCCTTGGGGGCTGGCGCTGCTGGAGCGGGCGCCGGAGCTGGCTTGGCCTTGGGGAGCGGCGAAGGCTCGGGGTGTTGCTGTGGCCACCGCACCTCTCCGGCCTCCATGACCGTGACGCACCGTAGGATGTCGTTGTCGGGGTCGAGCGCAAACGCCTCGGCGCCACCCGCCTCATGGAGCAGGTTGACGAGGTTACGCGCGTAGAACTGGCTCGCATGCCCGGGCAGTCGGCTGACGAGGTCGTCGTAGCCGAGGATGGTGATGCCGTGCTTCACGACGGCCTTGCCGGGCTCGGTCAGCTCGCAGTTGCCGCCATTGGCCGAGGCGAGGTCGACGACGACGCCACCATCGCGCATGGTCTCCACCATGTCGGCCAGCCACAGCTTCGGTGCAGGCCGATTGGGAATGAGGGCTGTGGTAATCACGATGTCGACCTGCTTGGCCTGCTCCCGGAAGAGCGCCATCTCGGCATCGATGAAGGCCTGGGACATCACCTTGGCGTACCCACCCTTGCCTTCGCCATCTTCTTCGAGCTCCACCTCAAGGAAGGTGGCGCCCAGAGACTCGACCTGCTCGCGGCAGGCGGAGCGCGTGTCGAAAGCTCTGACCTGGGCACCGAGGCCACGCGCCGTGGCAATGGCTGCGAGCCCCGCAACACCGGCGCCGATCACGAGGACGGTGGCGGGGGGCGTGCTGCCCGCGGCGGTGGACTGGCTACCGATGAAGCGCCCGAGGTGATGGGCGGCCTCGACCACTGCGCGGTAGCCAGCGATATTCGCCATGCTGCTGCGCACATCGAGACGCTGCGCGAGCGTGGTTCGCGGTGCAGCGTCGATGGCCACCAGCGTGGCCTTCTTCTTCTCGAGCTTCGCGAGAAGGGGGTCATGCTCATCAGAGCCGTAGGTACACACGATGGTGAGCCCGTCGCGCATGGTCTTGATCTCACGTCCGTTCGGAGGGTCGACCTTGAGCACAATATCGCTGTCGGTCCAGACCGCGTCGCGCGCCACAATCCGGGCACCAGCGCCTTCAAAGGCGGTATCGGTGTAGCTTGCGTACTCCCCGGCGCCAGCCTCAACGGCGACGTCAAAGCCAAGCTTCATCAGGCGCTTGACGGTGTCGGGCGTAGCGGCCACCCGCTTCTCGCTCCGCTGTGCCTCTCTGGGAATTCCGACCAACATGGGCGCTCCGTTCGTGGGAGGGCGAGGGTAACGCAGGGCCGCGGTTGCCGCAGCGTGACGTTCGGAATGCGTGCGCAACAAGGCGTGGCTAGAGCGCCAAGGGCCCCGTGCTGTTGGCGAAGCTGTTGAGCGGCACGCCTGCTGCGCTTGCGACCGAGAGGTAGAGGTCGGCCACCCCGCGGGTATTCTTGAAGTCGAGGAAGCGCCCGGTCTCCCATGCCCCGCCCGCGTTGCCCGCGATCACATAGGGCATATCGTCGTGGCGATGGTTGTTGCCGTCGCTGATCTCGGACCCGATGACGACCGCGCAGTCGTCGAGCAGGCGGCCCGTCCCGCTCGTTCGCTCAGCGAGTCGGTCGAGCAAGTACGCCATCTGTTCGATTTCCCAGGTCTGGATGATCTCAAGCTGGTCGAGCTTGTTGGGATCGTTCTGGTGATGGCTGATCTCGTGATGGTTCCCGGGAACGCCAAGGAAGCCATGGCTGCGACCAGAGCCGCCATTGCCCATCATAAAGCTGATGTCTCGGGTCAGGTCACAATCGAATGCGATGGTGATGAGGTCTGCCATGGCGGCTGGCACGTACTGGTACGACAGGGTCGAGCTCGGGGGCGCGCCCGGTGGCGTACATGTGTAGAGGTCGCCCGCGGAGAGTCGAAGCTCCAGCTCCCGAATACCCGTGAGGTATTGGTCGAGTCGCTCACGATCTTGTGGATTGACCCGCGCCTGCAGACGCTGCGCGTCGGTGACCAAGGTGTCGAGTACGCTCTTGCGGTACACCTCTCGACGCTCCCGCTCGACCGCGCTGTATGCGCTGTCGAAGCCAGAGAAGAGGCGCTCAAAGACCACGCGCGGAGAGACCAACTTGGGAAGCGGGGTGGTCTCGTCTGCCCAGCTGATGTTGCGTGGGTAGGCGCACGGATAGCCGGAGTCACAGATGCCCGCCGTGCCGCCACCCTCCGTACCAAGCTGCATCGATGGGTAGGGCAACTGTTCTGGGCGACCCTCGACGATGGCTTGGTCGATCGACTGTCCGAGGTGTACGCCTTCAAACTCGACCGGTGCACACGTCAAGAAGGTCGCCGTGCCGCGGGCGTGATCTCCGGGCCGTCCATCGAATCCGGCCTCATTGGTCAACCCGCGCATCACCAGCAGGTCATCTTTGTGGTTTTCGAGGGGTGCCAGGATGGGGGAGAGCTCCAAGCCCTTCGTGCCCATGGTGGGGAAGAAGCGGTCCTTGACGACGCCGTTGGGAAGAAAGACCCAGAGTGTTCGAACAACAGGCCCTTTTTCTCCGGCGAAGGCACCACCGAGGCGCAGGGATGGGAGCCATGGAAGGGCGACCATGGCACCGAGCCCACCGAGAAAGGCGCGGCGGCTGGTGTGGGCAGGCGCATTCCTGTCGAGGGCATGGGTCCAACGGCGACGGTTGCGGCTCATTCGGCACCTCCCACATCGACGAGTCCGCGCGACCGAAACACCTCGCTGGTGACGATGGCCGTAGCGAGGGCATCGAAGGTCAGGCCATCTGCGATAAACTGATCGGTCATGCGATCGATGGCCAGCTCGTCGTGGTCACCGAGCGTACGCCCGAGCGCATAGGTGAGGGTGCGGTCGACCATACAGCGCGGGAAGCGTGGGTCGTCGACAACGAGCGCCGACAACTCCTGCACACCGTTGAAGCTCCGACCGTCGGGGAGCTCCCCTGACGCATCGATGGGCGTGCTGCCACTCGCGGTCTCCTCGGTGTCTCTCCAAGCCCCAATCGCGTCGAAGTGCTCGAAGCTAAACCCGATGGGGTCCATCTGAAGGTGACATGCCGCGCAGACGGGGTCCGACGCGTGCATCTCAAACTGCTCCCGTACGGTGAGCCCCTCGATGTCGTCTTGCGCCTCGATCCCCTCGACCCCGGGTGGGGGTGGGTTCGGCTCCTCGCAGAGCAGCGCCCCGAGTACCCACGCACCACGCAAGGTGGGGGATGTGCGGGTGGGGTAGGCCAATGCTGCTTGGAGTCCGGCCTGTCCGAGCCATCCGCCGCGGCCGACCGAGCTCGCGTTGTACGCGCTCATGCCCGACAAGCTGCTGGGCCGATCGACGCCGTAGTGGTCGGCGAGTCGCCAATCGACGTAGCCCCACTGGCTGGTCAACAGCTCAGTCATGGGAAGGTCCGACCCGATGAAGCGCTGAAACAGGCGAGACATCTCGCCCTTCATGCCCTCGCGCAGACGTTCGTCAAACTCGGGGAAGGCCCAGGGGTCTGGGGAGATGTCATCGACCGCACGAATCAACAGCCATTGCCCTGCCAGCCGCTCGGTGAGCGCGGCGGCCTTCGGGTCTCGAAGCATGCGGAGGATCTCCTCCTTGAGCACGTCATCGCGTTGGAGCGTTCCCGAGTCGGCCAAGCCCTTGAGGGTCTCATCGGGCATGGAGGACCAGAGGAAGTAGGACAGCCGCTCGGCCAGCGCATGATCGGGAAGGCGCTCGAGCGTCTCACCCGCTGCAGGGAAGGTGTTCAGAAACAGAAACTCGGGGTGCGTGAGGATGCGTCGCAGAGCGAACTCGAGGCCCCACGTCCAGGGATCGCCGGCGTCGAGGACGGCGCGTACCGGGGAGATGAGGTCATCGATGTCGCTGTCCTCGATGGGGCGACGCCACGCCCGAGACGCAAAGGCGCTGAGGACCTCGGTCAGACAGGGCTCGGGGTCGGCGGGGTCAGGCTCGCAGGTCATGAGCCCATCTCGAATCGGATTGGTCTGCGCGTAGAAGGGGTCGGGGCCACGGACCATCAGGTCTTTGATGAAGAGGTTGCGATCTTGCGCAGGCTCATCGTCGGTCGCGGGGATGGTGAAGTCGTTGGTGTATTGCACCGAGAAGGTGTGGATCCCACGACCGAGCTCGGCCTCCACCTCGATGCGCTCGGCCGTCTCGGCTGACGTGGCGGATGCCTCACCGGTCAGGACCTCGAGGTCATCGATCAGCACACGCCATGCAGGGAGATCTGGACCTGCGTGGGAGCCGTACACATCCACGCCAAACACATAGGTCCCGTCTGCGGGGATGTACACCTGCCAGTCTACGGTCCCGTTGGACCACACGATCCAGCCGTCTTGACCGGGGAGTGGGCCCCCGATCGTGCTGATGAGGTCCTCGGTGCTGGCGAACTCTTCGATCGGAGCCTCGAGTGGGACGACGACAGCTTCGGCGGCGAGTGCCGCGGCCGCGGTCTCAAACAGCTCCACGTGAAGCGGCGACATGACCAGACCGTCGCCAACACTGTCAAAGCCATCCGTGGAATCATCGGCTGGCAGGTCGGTTGCGGGCTGGAGCTCCGTCCCGAGGAGGTCGCGGACCGTGTAGTTGTACTCGTCACGGGTGAGCCGTCGAATGGGCACGTGGGCGCCCGGGCCAGCCGGCTCGAGCTCGGCGGTCGCAGCGCCTCCGGAGTCGCTGGACTCGCAGGCCAGCATCATCAAGAACAGCGTGGAGGTCACGAAACGCATGGGGGTTCACCGTGTCACAAGAGCTACCATCCGGGGTGGGCGACGGCCGCCACCACTGTACCAAGAATCGCCGTGCCTACGCCACACAACCATCCCATGGCCAGCATCCACCATGCAGCACGTCGTGCGGGTGCTCGGCCTAACCACAGGGTGAGTGCACCGCTGACGGTCAAGATCACAAACAGGGCGGCGAGGTGCTCCTTGGATTCGAACCAGAGCCAGGCGGGGCTGTCTTGCACGAACAATGAGGGTTTGATGCGGACTCTGTACGTGGGGTAGAGCCACCATCCCAGCGTGAAGGGTGCGGCCGCCATCAGCCCTGCCAAGAGACACAGCCGCACCACACGGTCCGACACTTCGGTCGCGCGCGAGAGGGCAACCAACGGATGGAGCAGCAATACCAAGGCAAGGCCACCGAGGATACCGTGCACCGTCTGCAGAAGACTGTAGACCTCGGGACGCATCAGGGCCACACCCACATGGCGACCATTGCGCTCACACAGAGGGCGACGATGACCGCAGGCAGGCGTTGCAACCATCGATGGGCCTCGGCCTCTCGCACGCCCCAGGCGACCAACAGGCCTGCGCCGGCCGCGTGCAGCACGGCCAGCGCGAAGCGCCAATAGAAGGGAATGTGCTCGACAGCGAGGGCTGCGGTGGGGTCTGCGGCGACACCCAAGGCGCTCAAGCGCTGAAGCACGTAGGACACAACACCAGCCAAGCCCGCGACTGCGGCGCCGAGGGCCCAAGATGCCCGGCTCATGCCTGCACCGCGCGGAATGTTCGCACCCGGGGGCAATCTGGGTCCGGGGCCAGGGCATCGCCGGTGTCGTGATGCGCGACAATGCGGCAGCCGCCACGGCAAATGTGCTGGTAGTCACAACTGGCGCATGGTTCTGGTGGGTCGGTAGCGCGTTGCCGCCATGAGGTCAGGGTGGGGTCGTGGGTCCATCCTGAGATGGGGTCGCCGGCCCAGCCGTCACCGACGTTTTGGTGATGAGCAAACGAGCAGGGCGTGAACCTGCCGTCTGCGCCACGCGACCAGAGGGTGTCCCCGGCGCTGCAACCCGACACTGCGAGACGCTCGAGTGCCTCGATAGGTGGTGCGTGGTGCGCAAGGAAGGGGACGAGGGCGCAGTCGATGCGAAAGCGCAGTCCCGTCGCGGCTTCAAGAGAGAGAAGCTGCGGCCAGAGGCCCTCGAGCTGTTCGGGAGTGGGCCGATGCTCTTCGAAGTTTCGTTGCGCTCGGCCAGCAGGCTTGTAGCGAAGCCACTGCCACTCTTCGATGCCAAGCGCGTGGAGGTGTGTCGCCATGTCGGCCAGATGGGGAATCAGCCCGCGGGTGAGCACGGTGTTCACCCCGACACGAACGCCGGCTTCGCGAAGGACGCGTATGGTGCGCTCGAACAGTGGCGTGGTGCGCCAGCGACGAACCCCCACGTGTTCGGGGCCGTCAAAGCTGACATTGACCTGCCCCACCTTTGCGGCAAGCTCCCTAGCGATCGTTGGGGTGAGACCGAACCCACTGATGGTTAGGTTCGGGACCATCCCCACCTCAATCACCTTGTCGATGATCGGTAGGGTGTCAGGATGAAGCAGGGCTTCACCACCGCCGATCGCGACCTCAAAGACGCCCATCTGGGCCAGTTGCTCGAGGTCGGACTCCAGCGCTGCGCGGTCGGCTTCGGCACCGGACCCTGGCTGAGCATCGAGGTAGCAGCCCTCACACGCGGCAGGACAGCGCTCGGTGAGCGCGAGGTGCACCTCCAGCGGAGCGTCATGGTCCATAGACGTGCCAACCTCCACGGCACCGCGCTCAAGCGCAGCCGCAGCGGCCTCGGGCGTCAGCTGAAGGAGCGCAGGCGGCAGCGCCCACGCCAACCACGCGGACTTACCCTCGCGCCGGAGCCGAGGTGGTGGCGCATCGCCGTCGTCGTCTTGGTCCTCGTCTCGCCAGCGTGCAAAGCGATGTGCGAAGGCATTGACGACTGCTCCTGCGGCGACCAACGACAGCAGCGCACTGCCGACGATCGTTCCGGTGGCCGAGCAGTTGGGACTTCGTCCTCTTCGCACGGCGAGTACAGGAGGTGGAGGGTTCACACGCCTATCCAATCGAGGGTCTGGGTTGTCGCGAGCGAGAGGTATCCTACCGCGAGGGTGGCGAGGACGGCCAACAGCTGACGCCAACGCCGCTGCGGGGCTGCCAAGGCCAAGAGGTGGACGAGACAGAGCCCGAGAACCATTCGTGGCACACCGTCTCCTGCACCCTCGGCCCAGCCTTCGGCGAGCCACCACGTGCCAAGGCCTAGACCGGCGATTGGGAGCAGGCCCCAAGGGACTTTGGGGTGGCGACGGAGGCTGGCCACGTAGGGCAGCGTGGAGAGGGTGAAGATCCCCAAGATGGCCGAGGCAAGGGTCGTGACCCTCATCTGGCGCTCCCGTCGTTGTGCTTGTTCGACGGGCGTCAGCCGCGGCACGTTGGCATCGAGCCGAACCTCGGCCTCAAGCGCGGTGGCTTCTTCGAACCTCTCGAGGGCGGACAACGCCGCGGTTGTCTCCGCAATCAGGTCCCTCCGGCGCCGCTCATCGAGGGTGTGACGCGTGTCGCGGTGGGGCGTTAAGCGCTGCAGCGCCGCCTCTGGACGTGACAGACGGGTCCGGTCATCATGGGCGAGCCAGAGGTCAATCTCCCACTGGACCATCGGGGATGTCTGCTCCATCGCGCGTACCGTGACCAGCGAAGTCCGGGTGGCTTCCCGGCCCATGACATGGGCATTGTCGAGGGCGTGGGTCACGGCACGCCAGCCGTCATACGCCCCGTCATCATCGGCGAGGGGTGCAAGGTGCTCAATGAGGCGGGTGCACTTTCCTGCAAATGGGCCGTTAGGACTCACCTGTCGGGACATCTGGCAGGCACGAGTGGCATCCTCAAAGGCGCCTCGCCGTTCGAACAAGAGTGCTGCGCGTGCGAGCTCCGTGGCCTGATCTTCACCATCGCTCGCCCACGCAGCTACGACCATCAGGCTCCACCACACGTCGCCCTCCCCGACATTCACAGACACCTTCCGACAGGTGGCCACGGGATTCCACACGGTCCTGTGCGGGGGATCCCATAAGGTGCAGTGGGGGATTAGCGCTATGATGGACCGATACCGCCAGCTCTTGGACGTGCTGGAAGGACTCGAGGACGATTTCGCCAAGTTCTATGAACAGGGCAATGGTGCGGCAGGCACACGGGTCCGCCGCGGCTTGGTCACCCTCCGCACGTTGGCGTTGTCGATTCGCCGCGAAGTCCAAGACATGAAGGCCGCCCGTTCCGCTGATGGCGGGCTTCTCCATGAGGATTCGGCAACAACCTAGGCAGACGTAGCGGTGTGATGGTATGCCGGGGGCATGGAACTTTATCGTCTGCCAGCCCATGAGATGCTGTCTCGTCTCGAGCGTCGAGACATCTCGAGCGAAGAACTCGTTCAGAGCCATTTTGATCGCATCGACGCCCACGAGAGTGCGGTTCGTGCCTTCGTTCACCAGTTTCGAGAGGAGGCGCTGGCGCAAGCGCGCGCGGTAGACGCCGCGCGGTCCCGTGGCGAGGCGCTGGGGCCGTGGGCTGGCATGCCCATCACCCTCAAAGAAAACCTCGCGCTCATCGGGCGTCCGCAGACCTTGGGGATCCGACCGAGAGCAGGTCGTGTGGCGACCGAGGATGCAGCCATTGTGCGGGCGATCAAAGATACGGGCGCCATCGTTCTTGGCACCACAAACGTGCCCCAGCTTCTTCTTGCGATGGAGAGCGCCAACGCACTCTATGGAACCACGTACAACCCGTGGCATCTCGGACGCGTCCCTGGTGGTTCCAGTGGGGGCGAGGGCGCCGCCATTGCTTCGGGAATGTCGCCGTGGGGCGTCGGAACCGACATTGGCGGGTCCATCCGCATCCCGTGCGCATGGTGTGGTCTCGCTGGACTCAAGCCCACGTGGGGGCGGTGGTCATCGAGAGGCTCGGCGGGTGGGCAGCCCGGACAAGAAGCGATCAAGGCGGTTGCGGGGCCCATGGCACGAACCGTCGACGACGTGATCCTGATGATGCAGACCTTGTCGTCCGAGCGGCAACACCTCATCGACCCGGGCATCGCACCTGTCCCCCTCGTTGACCCTGGCTCGGTGGACGTCTCCGGCTTGCGCATCGGCGTCTTTGAGACCGATGGGCTTGTGCAGCCGGCAGCGAGTGTGGTGCGGGCGGTTCGTGAAGCGGCTGCGGCGCTGACCGCTGCGGGCGCAACAGTGGTGCCCTACAGCCCTCCTGCCGCGTGGGAGATGTTCGACACCTACTTCGGGCTACTCTCCGCAGATGGGTTCGACACGGCCGTGTCGGTCCTCGAGGGAGATGACTGGCAGCAGGCACTTCAGACAGTCGGGCGTGTCAACCGTATGCCGAGTGCGATGCGCAACCTCATTGCGTCTGGGCTTGATGTGGCGGGCGAGCAGCGGGTCGCACGGCTCCTCAAGGCCGCCGGCGCGAAAAAGGTCGCACGGGTGTGGCAGCTCGTGGTTGAGCGGGAACGGCTCCGCAGGTTGGAGCTCGAGGCATGGCGTGAGCAAGAGCTCGACCTCCTCATTGGTCCGCCGACGGTGACGCCCGCCGCTCTTCCTGGCACCACGCATGACTGGAGTATCGGTGGCTGGTACACGATGCGCTTCAACCTGCTCGACCTCCCTGCCGGTGTGGTACCGGTGACCCGTGTACGTGCCGATGAACAGGACCGAGGCGAGCGCAAGGACCGCATCGATCGTCGGGCCGCAGACAACGAGGCGGGCTCGGTGGGCTTGCCCGTTGCCGCACAAGTGGTGGGCAAGCCTTGGCAAGAACATCTGGTGCTGGGCGCCATGAAGGCCATCGAAACCCACCGGACTCGATCTGTCCCGTGCCCGGTCGATCCTGTGCCTGCGGGGCTAACCGCCGACCACACACCTGATTCTGTAGGAGAGACGCATGGCTGACGTATTGGTGCGACAAGCCCACACCGAAGAGGTTCAGACGGCCAAGATGAAGCTGGGGGATTTCTCGGAGCTTCTCCAAAAGTATGGTGTGACCCTCGCGTGGTCAGGCGACCGTGCAAGCATCAAAGGCATCGGCGTGAGTGGCCATGTTGTGGTCTCCTCGGACCAGGTCGAAGTCTTGGTCAAGCTCGGGATGATGGCCCGCGTGGCAGGTATCGACGCCAAGCGTCTGCACGCCTCCATCGCGCGTCGGCTGTCCAACGCCTTCGACTGAGCAGGTGGCTCTGGGGTAAGATGTGCGACGATTGGAGGAGGGACTCGTGAGGGCAGCAATTGCCGTCCTGTGTCTCGTCTGGGGGTGTACCACCCCTTCATCGACCGATGCGTGGACGGACAGCGATCGACCAGAGGACAGCTCCTCGCAGGACGATGAGGTGGCCATCGCTCCGGTGGAGCGTGTCCTCGTGTTGGGATGCGGCTCAGCCGCGTTGTCCACCGCAAATCTGCTTCATGCCAGCAGCATTGATGTGGTGACCCTCTGTGAGGCCGACGAGGTAGGCGGCCTCTTGTCGACGGTCGCGGTCGGTCCAGCAGCGGTGGACGAGGGCCGTACGTGGATTCGAAGTGGGTCGTCGCCGGTATCGATGAACCTCCTCGAATCAGCAGGTATCACCTTGGTGGAACGGCCGGAGCGAACCCCGTTTGTGGTCGAGGCCACGCTCGGTGAGGTCCCGTGGAAGGACTTCGCCGTATCCCGAGCAGCGCTGGATGAGCTGATCGATACGCTCCCAGAGGTTCGGGACCGGGTGGGGCCTGGCGAGGTCGTGGCCACGGGCGTGGATGAGTGGCTTAATGTGGTCAATGCCACCGAGATGACGCGACAGCAGGTTCGCTTTTTGGTGAGTCAGCAGCTTGTCGGGCTCGAGGATGGTGCGAACGCCGACACGGTGGGGCTCGATGCGTTTCAGGAACGCAGTGTCAGTGCAGATGACGAGCGGTTTCCACTCGAGGGCTTTGGGCAGCTCGTCGATGTGCTCTCGGATGGGCTGACCATAGAGACCGGGCTGTCCATCATCTCGGTGGCCGAACGTCCCGATGTGGGTGTGGAGGTCGTGACCTCCGCAGGGGTGTTCACGGGTTCACACGTCGTGGTGGCCTTGCCGGTCGGCGTGCTTCAGTCCGGTAGGGTGAGCATCGAACCACCGCTCCCGTCGTGGCATCTCGCGGCGCAGCAGGGCGTAGGGGTCGGCACCATCGAGACGGTAGCGTTGGTGTACGAGGAGGCCTTTTGGACGGAGTTTCTCGACCGCCTCGCGCTCTATGTCGACCATGCGGGCAGCACCTTCCCAGTGTTCTATGACTACACGGGTGTCGCAGGTGCGCCGACGCTGTTGGCGAAGGTCAGTGGTGCAGCAGCGGATGAGTTGTTGACGCTGTCGGATGAGGAGATCGTGCTCGCGGCGACGGATGTCCTAGAACAACTGGTGGACGTCAAGCCTGTCCCCATGCCCACGGCTCATCACATCAGCCGATGGAGCACCGACCCCGCGCAGCTTGGCTCTTCCGTGTTCCTCAAGCCTGGGGCGACCTCGGAGCAGCTCGAGGTGCTGGGGCGACCTCATGGTCGGATCCTCTTTGCGGGATCGCACACGGTGCCCCGGTTTTGGGGACTGCTCGAAGGCGATCTCCGGAGCGCCGCACGAGAGGCTGACCGGCTTGGCGCGAGTCTGCCCGGATGGGCGATTCCGTGAAACTCGAGCGGGTACGTACCGTGTCCTCCCACCAACGTACGGTCCGTGCTGCACCGGTCGTACACATGGTCGGCGCGTTCTCTCCCGAAGAATGCGAAGCCATCGTCGCACTTGGGGCGGTCCTGCCCCGTCACGAGGCGTCGAGCAGCTATGACCCCGTGTCGCTTCGGCAGCTGGACATGCGTCAAGGGTCGGCCACATGGCTGGCGAGTGACGAACGCACCTCATGGGTCTATGACCGCCTTGAGGAAGTGGTGCTGCAGGCCAACGCCGCCCATTTTGGGTTTGACGTGACGTCCATCGAGACCCTTCAGCTCTCGGCCTATGGGCCTGGCGATTATTTCGGTGTCCACGCAGACTTTGGGTTTTTGCACGCGACCCGTATGATCTCGGCGAGCGTCCAACTCACGGCGTCGACGGACTACGAGGGTGGCGATCTCCAGTTCGTCGCCCCCCAGTTCAAGGGCAACGAGCTCCCCGAGGCCCACTGGGACACGGTGCTCGGCAGTGGTGACCGCCGACAGGGAACGGTGGTGCTCTTCCCGGCTTACGCGACCCATCGCGTCACACCCGTCACCCGTGGTACACGACATAGCCTCGTGGCTTGGATTCGAGGGCGACCCCACGCATAGGAAACGTCATGGCACGTGTAGTGATGATCCGTCACGGTGAGGCAGGTGATCTGCTCGGCGAATATGACCTGCTCTCTCCCCGAGGATGGATGCAGGCGCGTGTCCTCGGGCAGTACTACGCAAAGATCTGGGCGCCAGACCGTGTCGTACGTGGTGCGATGCGCCGACACCGCGAGACCCTTGAGGGGTTTTCAGAAGCCTTCGATGGGCTCCCCGATGCCACCGAAGACGCCGGCTTTAACGAGTTCGAACATTTACCCGTGATTGCCCACGGCTCGGCCATGGGGCTGACACCAGATCGCAGCTTCTTTCTCAAGGCCATGATGCTCTGGGCGGAGGGCGGCGGCGAGGGGGAATCCTATGCCACCTTCCAGGCGCGGGTGGAGGAGGCCTTTGCGCGCGTGGTGGCGCAGGCCACCTCGGGGAGTACCACGCTGGTTTTTACCTCCGGCGGCGTCATTGCCGCGGTCTGCCGCTCGGTCCTCAACCTCGGCCCCGAGCAGGCCTTTCGGTTGAATGGTGTCATTGCCAATGGCTCTGTCACGACGTTCCGTGTGGGCCACGGGCGCGTGAGCCTCGACACACTCAACAATGCCGCCGCGTTTGACGCGGACGACGCATTGAGCGTGTGGGCTGCGAGGTAGCCCCTAGAGAATCCGCTGGCCCATCGCGGAGCCGATCAACCACACGGCGAGCTTGCCCGTGGTGTTTCGGACATCGAGTGTCGGATTGAGCTCCACCATCTCCATGCCGATCAGTCGTCCCGTTCGATGTGCGGCTTCACAGATGGAGTGAGACTCGCGGAAGGTCAGGCCGCCCGGCACGGGGGTGCCCACGCCGGGTGCTTCGCGCGGGTCCACGCCATCGAGGTCAAAGGACAGGTGAATGCCTCGTGTTCCCGTGTTGGCAATCTCCATCGCCTCGGCCACGCACTGTGGCGTACCTCTCCTGTCGAGCTCGCTCATGGTGTAGACCTTGACGCCGAGTTCCTTCACGAGGGGTGCCTCTGCCGCATCTACATCTCGTGCGCCGATGACCGCCACATTCTCTGGCTTAAGTGCGGGCTGGCCTCCCAAGACATCGAGCAGCTCTGGCGCCCCGCGTCCTAGCAAGACCGCCAACGGCATGCCGTGGATATTGCCGCTTGGACTTGAGTCTGGTGTATTCATGTCCGTGTGCGCGTCCACCCACACCACACCGATCTCCTCGCCCTTCTTCCGGGCATGACGCGCGATGCCTCCGATCGTGCCAATCGCCTGGGCATGGTCTCCGCCCAAGACCAACGGAAAGCGACCGTGATCGAGATGGAAGGCGACGCGGTCTGCAATCTCGGCGCAGCAGGTTCGAATGGGTGCCAGGAACCGGGCGGTGGGATCGCCAATGTGGAGCTCTTCGGCGCTTCGAACTTCAATATCGACCACATCGTGAATGACATGTCCGAGGGTGTGGAGACGCTCGGTCAGGCCTGCGACGTGAATCGCGGAGGGACCCATGTCGGTTCCCCGACGACCGGCCCCAAGGTCTAGACGAACGTTGAGGATGCTGATGTCCATGACTGGTCTCTACTCTTCTGTGGGTGCTGGCGTGAGCTCGCCGGGACGTCGCGTGCACAGGTCTGGAAGACTCGCCCAGTCCATCGTCTCGAGGATGGTGTTGAGCTCGGTGGCTTGCTCGGCGTCCAGACGAAAGGCGTCGAGACGGCTCTGACCCGCATCACGCAGCACGCGCCCTCCGGTGTAGAGGGCCTTGGACCACGTCTCGCCCCCGCTGTTCCAGACGATGCTGACGAGAGGGGTCAGCCCTTCGAGGTCTGCCGTGTCGATCACGGAGGCATCGCGCGTCGATAGGGGGCCGAGAAGGGGGCGAAGGGGGGCAATGGTCTTCGGCGCGCAGGCGAGGCGTGTGCGGTGTGCGCCACCAGGTGCTTGTCTGCTGGTGGTGATCGTAACGTCGAGACCGTCGACCGACCGTGGGGGGACGAGGGTACGTGTGATCGCCTCAATGCTCGGAGGCCGAAGCCCATCGTAGTTGGGAAAGGTCACCGTTCGAGTGGTGCCCTTTCGGTCGAGTGTCCACCGAACGGTGGGTCGTGGCTGGTCAGGCGTAGGGGGTGTACGTGGCTCGAGGACATCGGGCATGTCATCGACGGTGGGCGCCTCGAGTGCGGTGGTAAAGCGCTCTAGCTGCGAAGCGTCCAGTGTTCGGTCGGTCGTCCACCGTGTGCCATCGAAGACCTCCACGCGGCCATCGCTCCAGACGCGGTTGCCCGAACGGACCACGCTGTCGGCGATCACTTCCATGCTGAAATCAATGTGGGGTGCCTTGGTGGCCTTGGGCTCGGAGGCCGCCTGCTCGGGTGTGCCACAGGCAAGAATCCAGGTCAGGCTCAACATCAAACCAGCTCGCATGCTGCTCCTCCGGTCAGCCGTCTCGCGCGACGACGCAGTCCCATACTGCCGTGCACGCTTCAACCCAACCTCGGTCGAGGATATCGTCGCACGTCGGCTCTTTCAGGTCCTCAAGGCAGCGCATCGCATCGAGCTCGACAAACTTGCAGATCGTTGTGTCTTCGAGGCTTACGGACGAGCTGCTCATGCCGAATCGCTGGGACGCGATCCGGGCGGCCTCATCCTCGCGGCACTCGAGGGTACCGCCCGGCCAGAGGGTAAAGAAGTCTGTGAGGCTGCAGTCCTTGTGATGCCGACAGATTCGACGCGCGGCTTGGTCGGGAAAGGTCTCTGAAGACACCTCGCAACCTGCAGGCAGCAGAAGGGTCCAGAGCATCAATGAGAATGTGGGCGACCTCATGGCACGCTGCTCCAACATTGAGGTAGGGGATGTAGCATGAGGAAGCGGGGAGCGAAGTCTTGGTCTTGTTCATTGTGAGTGTCATGGGGTGGATGGGGTGTGGCGAACCCGCTCCGGATGGTGTGCCTGACGCGCGAAACACGCGTTCTGTGAACGAAGATCTGCCCCGTCAACCACGTGATGAGCGCCGAGACCCGCCCAAGCGACCGCAGTGGGTGGATGCCGCCGACGACGAGCTCCGTGCGATGCCCCGTGAGCCCGAGGGCATCGAGCCCGTCGCGTGGGCAAAGGTCGAGCTTGACCGAGATCTCCGGCGCGACCTTGAGGCGCCACGCTCCGCGAGCGACGGGAAGGGAAGCTTCGTGTTGATGGGGCGGAACGGGATTTCACCGTTTCAACATGGAGCTTCGGCCGGCTATACCTTTGCGTATACGGCGGGTCCCCTCGGCGTTGAGACCGGGGGATCGATCTGGTTCATGGTCTCGCCATTCTGGGGATGGTCGCCGCCCCAGCTGCGACGTCCCAATCGTGCAGGGCTGACGCGCCTCATGACCAAGCCCGACGACGTGCGCATTCACCTCGATGTGCCCATGCCGCACATGCTTCGATTCACCGTCACCGAGGGCCGGCTCGACGCTGGCGAGTCGATCGAATTTCACTACGGTGCGGGTACAATGAAGGCGGCCGTGGACCGGTTTGCAGAGGCGTCGACCGTGTTTCGCGCTGCGGTCGATGGGGATGGTGACGGCGTAAGAAAAGTCCTTGAGCGCGGCATCGATGAAGAAATTATTGGCGGATCCACGCAACAGTTGGTGCTTACGGCCCCGAGTGTCCTGCGGGTCGACGAGGTGTCCTCCATGACCCTCGGATTCGTGGACCGAGCCGGTAATCGCGCGACCTCGGACTTTGGTCGCATTGAGATCACGGCCCCCGATGGGCTGGGGGTACCCAAGAAAGTTCGGGTAGAACCTGATGGTACCGTGTCGGGGCTACCGGTCGCTGGTCTAAAGCCGGGTATCTACCGAGCGACCGCATCGAGTCCTTCGGGAAGGATGGTTCAGTCCAATCCCATCTTGGTCTCGAATGCCGCAGACCGTGTGGTGTGGATGGACCTTCAGGTGCACACCAGCTTGTCGGATGGGACGGGCTCCTTGCGGCAGGTTTACGACTATGCGCGCCATGTTGCAGGGTTGGACGGCGTGGCCATCACGGACCACGATCACTGGGGTACGCCGTTTCTCGATGATGATCCTGCCCTTTGGAACGAAGTGAAGCGTCGTGCAGACGAGGCCAACGTTCCGGGTGAGTTTGTCGCCTTTCCGGCCTACGAGTGGACGAGCTGGCGGTTCGGGCACCGTCATGTGCTGTTTGGCTCGTCGGACGAGGCTGAGCTGTTCTCCAGCCTTGCTCAGCCGACGGAGACCCCAGACGGACTATGGCGTGCCCTTTCGGGGCGAAATGCCATCACAATACCGCACCACCCTTCCGGTGGGCCGGTGGCGCTCGACTGGCGTTTTGAGGGTCCTGAAGCGGTGGAGCCTGTGGTCGAGCTCTGCAGTGTCCATGGGTCCAGCGAAGCCCCAGACACGCCGGGTCCTATCTACGATGCGGTTCCCGGCACGTGGGTACGCGAGCAACTGGCCGAACGGAGCACGCCGCTTGGGTTCTTGTGCAGCACCGATGGGCATGATGGTCACCCGGGCCTGTCGCAGCTTGCAGGTCCTCACGGAGGGCTTGCAGCCGTCATCACGGATGACCTCTCTCGAGAGGGGGTGCTCGACGCGTTGCGAGACCGTCTGGTGTACGGCACCAATGGTCCTCGAATCATCCTCGGTGCGCGTCTCGGCGGCCTGAGGCAGGGGCGTGTGGTTCCTCCAGGCAAGGGCGATCTTGACGTTCGCATCATCGCAGAAGACCTCATCGAACGTGTGGACGTCATTCGTGGCCGTGACGTTGTCTACACCAAAGACCTCAAGGGTTCGGTCGACCAGTTTCGACTGGAACACAGCCTCTCGGGCCTCACCGAGGGCGAGTTTATCTACGTTCGCGTCGTACAGGTCGATGGCGGTGCGGCGTGGTCCAGCCCGTGGTGGGTCAAGGCGCCCTAGTCGGTGGGTCAAGCGCCGGGTCGAGCCACGTTCGTTGGGGTGATGGCGGCTTTTCGACGTCGGGATTCGCCATGGAGGCCGGCGCGGTCTTGTCGATCAAGTCACGCCATGCGACGCATGCATCGGCCACACCGCCTCGGCACGCCACCCGGAGTGCGGCGCGAACATGTCTGCTGCCGTTCCAGGTCTGTTCGACGTCGGGGAGCTGCTGGGACGCCAAGGTCCAACAGGCCAGTGGCTGACGTGCACGGCAGCCCTTGTCGAGCCAGAGGGACACCGGATCACCGGTACGTGCCGTGAGGTGCCCCTTGTTGACCAAGACACCGAGGAGCCCGCAGCTCTCGTGGTCGGCTCCGGTGCAGCCC
Organism: Myxococcota bacterium; assembly: GCA_049889515.1. GTDB lineage: Bacteria > Myxococcota_A > UBA796 > UBA796 > JBMHDG01. The sequence continues at coordinate 113,236 of JBMHDG010000007.1, read as the reverse complement.
GTGCGAAGCCATGGCTCTGCATCCGCCGGGCTCGAGGCGAGCGTGGCAGCGAGCCGACAAGGCAGAGGAGAGGCAGCCGTGCAGCGCTCCGTGAGGGTGGTCAATGCGGCCTCTCTTGCGGCATGGTCGGGCGGGAGCTCTTCTGCGAGGGTGCCGACGGCCACTGGGTCTAGCAACGCCGTGCCTTTCATCAGGAGGGCGAGGCGACGGGCCGGGTCCTTCGAGACGGCAACACCCTCGTCGAGCGTAATGGCACCGAGGCCACAGGCAGGCGCATAGTCCTCATCACAGGCAGCTTCGAGCGTTAGCAGTCCGGCCTCGCCATCGGCGTCGACGCCCTTGCCATCGCGGAGTGCCAGACCCACTTGGGTACATCCTCGGGGGTCGCCGAGGTCGCAGGCGTTCTGAAAACGCTGGTAGGCCATGCTGGGGTGCTGCTCGACCCCCTGACCGGCGAGCATCATGAGGCCAAGATCGACGCAGCTCTGTGCATGGTCGAGCCGGCATCCGGCGTCGAAGTCCGCGGCCGCAGCCGCCAGATCGGGGAGCTCCCCTTCGACCTGCAGGCGTGCGCTTCCGGCAGACCAGCAGGCCTGACCCTCTCCTCCGACACATGCCTTCGTGAATCGATCAATAGCGAGGAAGGGGTAGGGGGTGGGGTGACCCTCGGACAGCCAGGTGGCCGACGCGAAGCAACCTGGTGCATGACCGGTGAGGCAGGCCGCATCATAGAGCGCATGAACCCACGCATCATGCTGGCGCATCGGGTCCTGCTCTTGGATGGCGCGTGCGTGCTCCACGCAGGCCTCGGGTGCCAATCCACCGCACGCGTCAGGTGCGCCAGCAGGCGTACACGCCACGAAGACGCATGCAGCAATGGCGAGGCGGAACAACATGGAACTCCATCAGGCGAGGCCGTGGCGCTCCCGTAACCACCGGTAGACCAAGCCTGACACGCCTCGAATCACATTTGACCGTTGGCGCTGCCACGAGGTGTAGCTTGAGGTGCTCTCGGTACGGTCGATCACAGCAGCCAAGATGTAGGGATAACGCCCACCGTCACGTTTTCTGGCCACGAGGATACCCATGTCGCCACAGCATCGCGCGGTGGTGCCTGTCTTGTTGTAGACGGCGGTTCCTGTCGGGATCTCTGGCACACCGCGGTACAAGCGATCTGACCCGGGGAGATTCATTACCCGCTTCAGCTCTTTGCTCTGCGGAAGTCGGTCGAACCAGAGGGCGCGCAAGAACCGTCCGTGGTCGGACATGCTCGCGAGGTTGCGGTACGTTCGACCATTGCTGGGGATACGTTCGACCACCCTCAGATGCTTCACGAGCTCACCATAGTTGCTGTGGAGCAGCTGGTTGACCTTGGAGGGAGACCCCACTTGCTCCATCATCCAGTTGGTGGACGGGTTGTTGCTCACCTGAATCATCTTCTCATGGTGGCCACGGCTGCGTGGTCCGTAGCTCAAGCGACCCCGTGCGACTTCGTGCATGAACGCGAGGGCCACATAGGGCTTGATCATGCTCGCTGCCTGCCGGGGCAGGTCTGCGTTGATGGCGGCGAGCGTCTGGTCGGCTTCGAGATCGTACACAAGCCAGCTCGTACGCTCAACACCGCTGACCTGACCCTTCTGGCGGAGGCCCTTGATGTAGGCGTTGATCTCCGCGCTCAGGGTGGACGTCGCACTGCGAAGGCCAGCGCTCTCTGACTTCGCTTTGGTCGCCGCCACAGTGGGGGTGCTGGTTGTGCTTCCGTCTGCGACAATCGGCAGGTACCCATCCGGTGTGGCGACGGCTTCAATGCCCTTCTTGCGAAGGAGGTCACTGTGGTGTCGTGCGACCTGCGCAGTGCTCTCTTGGTCGCCGAGACGCCGATAGACAAGCTGGTGGGTCTCATCGGACAACTGCTCGATCACAAGCGCTTTTGCGACGCCCGGACCCAGCATCGACGAGACGATCTCCCAACGAGGCTCCAACCCCTCCCGCGTCGTGGGTTCGCCGTAACGGATGTTGTACGACACCTTGAGCTCACCGGCGCGAATCGCGATCGCGAAGGTCTCGGTGGAGTCAAAGGCCGTTTGGAGGATCTCGTTGTGTCGGTCAACGACCGGCTGAACGCGGGCTTTATCGGCAGCGTAGGAGAGATGGGATCGGTCATAGACCACCGTAGGCTGGCCCTTGAACATGACGACAGAGAGCTTCTTGGCGACATCGGGGCCCATCTGCTCCACGAGCTGCTCGATAAACTCTTGAGCCTCATCGTTGGTCGTGGTGCCAGGGTAGGCCACATGCCATGCATCTGGATTGGCGAGGGCACGCGCGGGCAGCAGGGTGAGCACGCCGGAGGTTGCGCCTACCCATCCGAGAAAGGTTCGTCTCGACGGTGGAAAAGGGGGGTGAGCAGTCACGGCATGGGCTCCACGGGGTGCGCAGGCGGTCCGTCAACCGAACCGTCACGACGCAACACCTCTAGCGTGGGGTTCTCGTCCGCGGGGGTGATGGGCGGACGTCTGTTGTCCGCAACTCCAGCTGGGAAAAGCGGTTGGGGATGGTCAGTCCCACGAAGCCTGCGCTGACGGACGGCTCGAGGGACCGAACCTGATGCCACCATCCTGCCGGGATCCAGAGCGCATCGCCGGGTTCGAGCACGGTCTCCCGGAGCCCAGGAAGTGCGAGACGGTTCCGCGTCTCGGGGTCGTCGAGGTCTTCGCCGGCGTAGTAGCCCGAGGCCTGCTGCGAGAGTTCGGGCAGGATCGGGGGCGCCAACCACCAATGTTTTCGTCCGAGCAGCTGTACGAACAAGATGTGAGAGGCGTCGTGATGCAGTCGTGTTCTCGTGCCGGCCCCACCCACCCAAAGCGCGTGGTTTCTGCCGTGTGGCGCGTCAGCCACCAGCCAAGAGGGCGGCGCCAAGTCCTGCTTTAGCGATGCGAGACCCCGCTCTAGCGCCTGTCCGCGGGACACCAGGTAAGCGTCATCACCTGAACCCCCCTCGATGGCATCGAGAAGCTCGGCGAGCGATACCTCTTGGACGAGTTGTTCAAACCGTGCGTCAGGATCGGCCCATGTGGAGCGGCCGATGCAGGCGCGGACCCGCGCGCCGCCATGCGTGCTTCGGAGGTTCGCCCAGGTCCATGCGCGGGCCGGCCAGTCGTCCGCAAAGCCCGTCACGACAAGCGGTACGCCGTGTGCGGCCCAGACATCACGCCATTCGGCTTCCGTGAGGCTGTCTCTGCGCGCCACCTGACCGGAATGCACACCAAGCTGCTGCCGGTGCAGGCTCATGAAGCGCGTGGCCACGTGGTGCTCGGAGTGTCGCGCCGCGACCATACCCGGGCTGCGTTGGAGCTGGTCAATGCGGGCCAGGGCATCGGCATGAGCCATGCCTTGGGCTTGGAGAATGGTGGCGATGGCGTCGCGCGTACGGCCCTGCAGCAGGGCTTCACAGATCCAGACCGACCACACGTCGCTGGCGGCGTCTGTCATGGCACCGGTGTGGGTCCTGGCCCCGGCCCCGGTTGGGGTGGCGGCTGTGGCGGCACGACAATCCATCCCGTGTCGGTGTCTGGCGCGGGCTGCGGCGGGATCGGCCCCCATCCGGTGTCCGTGTCCGGAGGCGCTTGCGGAGGCAGTGGCCCACCGCCGGTATCGGGTGGGGCTTGTGGCGGTAGCGGACTGCCGCCGGTGTCGGGCGCCGGTTGAGGGGGCAGCGGGTCGCCGGTGTCCGTGTCGGGACGCGGTTGCGGCGCGATGTAGGTATCGGTGTCGGGCGGGGGCTGAGGCGCATTGAAGGTGTCGCTGTCTGCGGTGTCCGGTACCGCCGTGTCCGTATCGGGACGTGGCTGGGGCGGCTGGTCTGTCTCGGTGTCCTGCGTGGTGTCCGTCTCTTGGTCAGAATCCAGCGTGTCCTCGACATCCGTCTCGACGGGCGGCGCCATGGGGGGTTCAACCTTCTCGGTGTCGTCGCCGCACCCCACGATGAGGGGGGCGACAATCCCGGCGATCAGGCCCGGTTTGCACCACGACGGCGGGAGAGGAAGAGCGGGTAAGTCCGGCCATGGAGGGGGTGTCATGAAGCGCTCCAGCATCCCGAAGAGTGTAGCGCATGTGCCGGGGTTTCGTCGCGGGTGAGCACGGCTCGCGAACGTTTGTCACAACGGCAGGCCCGGTGGCCTGCGTCGGGTTCTGGCAGTGAGGGAGGGCGACATGGCGGTACCCGCGCTGCGATGCATTTCTATGAACGATGAGCGCGTTGATGCAGGGGGCCAATACGTCCTGTATTGGATGATTTCGGCACGGCGCACACGCTACAGCTTCGGCCTCCAGTACGCCGTGGAGCGTGCGCGCGCACTTGGGCGCCCACTCGTGGTTCTTGAGCCCTTGCGGGTGGGGTACCGGTGGGCCTCGGTTCGTCATCACACCTTTGTGATTCAGGGGATGCGTGACCAAGCCCACGCCTTCGCCAACGCCGGCGTACGCTATCTGCCGTGGGTGGAGTCACAACCGGGCGAAGGCAAGGGCCTTCTCGAGGCACTTGCCGCAGGGGCGTGCGAGGTGGTCACGGACCACTTCCCGGCCTTCTTTCTCCCACGCATGGTGGCAGCGGCAGGCAAGCGCCTCTCGGTCCGTCTGACTGCCATCGACGGATTGGGGGTCTACCCGCTGAAGCATGCCGAGCGCATCTTCACGACCGCAGCGAGCTTCCGACGCCATCTGCACAAGACCATTCTTCCGCACCTGAGCCACCGACCCGAGGCTGAGCCACTCCTTGCCTACGATGGTGGCATGGCCGATCTGCCTGCAGAGGTCTCTTCACGTTGGCCAGCGAGTGATCTCCAAGGTCTGCTTGCGGGGGGACTCGCCGAGCTCCCCATCGACCAGCACGTTCCTCCCGTGGCAGGACTTACGGGCGGCCAGACGGCGGGCCTGCGCGTCATGCAGGACTTTCTTGCCCACCGGCTGCAAGGGTATGCGGACAGCCGCAACGATGTGATGGACTCAGCGGCCAGCGGGCTCTCGCCGTGGCTTCACTTTGGTCATGTCGGGGCCCATGAGCTGGTGTGGCGCGTGTTGGATGGTGCGGGTTGGACACCTGCGAAGGTAGCGCCAAAGCCGACCGGCAAGCGCAACGGGTGGTGGGGGCTGCCGCCCGCCGAAGAGGCGTTCTTGGATGAGTGCATCACGTGGCGGGAGCTGGGGCATGTGTTCTGTGACCAGCGTCCAGACGACTACGACACGCTGGGGTCCCTTCCGAGCTGGGCGTTGACCACGATTGCCGAGCATGCCAACGACCCGCGCCCCGTGACCTACGACCTTGCGGAGCTCGATGCGGCGAGGACGCACGACGACATCTGGAATGCAGCACAGCGCCAGCTGAAGGCAGAGGGGCGTATTCACAACTACCTTCGCATGCTCTGGGGCAAGAAGATCTACGAGTGGGCACCCTCGGCCGAGGTTGCGCTCGCGCATCTGATCGAGCTCAACAACCGGTATGCGCTCGATGGGCGAGATCCGAACAGCTACTCGGGTATTTTCTGGACGCTGGGTAGATTCGACAGGGCGTGGGGTCCGGTTCGTCCCGTGTTCGGCAAGCTGCGGTTCATGAGCAGCGACAGTACACGCCGGAAGCTGAAGCTGAACCCCTACTTGGAGCGATGGGGTCCAGGTCCGGAATAGCTGCGGGCCGTGCAGGGTTCCGAAAATGGCATTTGGCGTGAATAGCCGCACGTCCCGGGCGTCAGTGCGCTGAACCTGGAGCCCACCATGAGCACGACCCGTGATGCACAAGGCCTGATGACTGCTGGACTGACCAGCATCTTGGTGTACGGCACACCGCTGTGGCTGGCGCTGACTGCGCTGGCGCCCGCGCCCGCACCCGTGATGGTGCGACCTTCGTTGAGCCCGGGCTTCGAGGTGGGGCTGTCTGAGGAGACGCTGACCGCGCTGCAGGCACAGCTCGCGGAGATTGAGTCTGGCGAGGCGTCCGAGTCGCCGGAGGAGACCGTGTCATCCGAGGCGATGGCTTCTGCACCAGAGGCCGAGGACGCGCCCGAGGAGCCGAGAGCGAACCCGCGCGCCAAGACGCGGCGTGATGCCACGTCTCCCAAGAAGGCACGGACGCCCAAGCCCAAGACATCGCCCGAGCCCGTGGCTGCGCCCAGCACACCCGAGCGCACCGTGGTCGATGGATCGAAGGAGCCCACGCCCTCGTCACGCGTCGTGGTGACTCCTCGTACGGATCGTAAGGCTGCCGCACCGGCATCCCCGGCAGAGGCGACCCAGGCGCTCATTCACTCGGTGCGGAGTGGTCAGTCGAGTGCATCCAAGAAGAAGGACTGCAAGGTGTTCTACCCAGAGGTGAACAAGGTAGATGATACGCACTTTGTCGTGAACCGCAGCATTGTGGAGTACTACACGTCGAGTCTGGAGCGCTTCAATACCTTGGGCTGGTCCCGCGCATGGAAGGGTAAGGACGGGCAGAAGGGCTGGGAGATTCGCGGCTTTGGGTGTCGTTCCCCCCTCTGGAAGGGCGGGCTTCGTAGCGGTGACGCCGTGCAGTCCATCAACGGCAAGAAGACCAACAACATTGTTCAGTTGTTCTTCTTGTACCCGAAGATGAAGCGGTTCAACGACTTCGAGGTCAAGCTGGTCCGAAAGGGGAAGCCGCTCACCCTCCACTACAGCATGGTCGACAGCTAGACCGACCCTCCGGCCCGCTCCAGGAGGAGATCAAAGGTCAGGTCCTCGGGAAGTGTTCCGAAGGCCTGACCCCAGTCACGTCCGAGTCGCGTTCTGATCCATGCGTCGGCCACATGCGATGGCGCATGCGCGATGAGGAGTGTCGCCGCGAGGGTGAGGGCGAGGTGCTCGACCAGCCGACGGGCATGAAGCGGGCCTGGTGGGCGCGTCACCACACGCTGAGCGCGGGAGATGGCGGTGTCGAGCCGCGGGTCGGCACCGCGATGCGCCTCGAGCATGTCGAGAAGGACCGTGCCCGCCTCCGGGGTTCGGTGGAGCGTTCGCAGCACATCGAGACAGATGACGTTTCCGGAGCCCTCCCAGATGCCATTGAGGGGTGCTTCTCGAAAGAGGAGGGCCATGCCATGGTCTTCGACGTACCCTGCGCCTCCAAGGCACTCCATGGCTTCGCCGACCAACGGCACACATCGCTTGTTGGTCCAGTACTTGGTGATGGCCACGCCGAGGCGCGAAAAGAGCCGCTCCTCGGCGGAGTGGGCAGAGGCGTCGTAGGCATGCGCCATGCGGAAGGCGAGCCACATCGACGCTTCGGCTTCGAGGCAGAGGTCTGCGAGTACGTTCTTCATGAGGGGCTGTTCGACCAAGCGTGCACCAAATGCATGCCGATGGCGTGCGTGATGCAACGCTCGGTCGACGGCGGCGCGCATGAGGCCGGTCGCTGCGACGGTGCAGTCGAGTCGAGTGTGATGCACCATCTCGAGAATGGTGCGTACCCCACGTCCTGGCTCGCCGATCTGTTGCGCGAGGGTGCCGTCGTACTCAATCTCTGACGAGGCATTGGACCGATTGCCAAGCTTGTCTTTCAACCGCTGGATGCGGAACACGTTGCGTTCACCGCTGTCGAGCACACGTGGGACCAGAAAGCATGTCAGTCCCTCGTCCCGGTAGGCCAAGGTCAGCACGCCATCAGATTGAGGTGCGCTGCAGAACCACTTGTGGCCGGTGAGGCGGAACCACGCCCCTTCATCTGTTCGTGAAGGGTCATCAGGGATGGCACGCGTCGTGTTGGCGCGAACGTCCGATCCCCCCTGCTTTTCGGTCATGGCCATACCGAGCGAGAGTGCGGCCTTCTCCGAGGGGCGACCAAGCTCGGGCTGATAGCCGCGATGGATCAGACCTCGAAACCAGTCAGCCTCGGACACGGCGTGCTTCTGCAGCACGGGCGCACCGGCGTAGGTCATGGTCAAGGGACAGCAGACGCCAGGCTCGACTTGGGTAAGCAGGTATTCCATGGCAGCGTGGTGCACATGCCCCGCTCGCTCGCCCTCCCACGGTCGGCTGTGAAGCCCATGCTGTCGGGCGAGTCCATAGAATCGGTGCCAGCTGGGATGGAAGGCGAGTGCGTCGATGCGGTGACCCATGGGGTCGTGCGTGTGGAGTCTTGGAGGATGATCGTGGGCTTCCCGCGCAGCGACACGTGACGCATGCGTACCGATCGCCAGACCAAAGGCTTGGACATCGGAAGTGCCGCTCTCGGTGCCCCAGCGCGCGAGCGCATCCCGGAGTGGAGGGTCGCGCATCAAGAGGTCGAGGTCGCTCCATGCGGGGACTTGGTTGGTGACGGTGTGCGTTGAAAGCTTGGAATGCGGTGGTGGCGTATGTGCCATGGCATGGGCCTCGCGAGCGTCGGGGGTGGGGCAGGAACGCGAACATGGATACTTGTCGAACACAGGGTTACCGACGTCGTCCGGTCCGAGCCAACATGGGAGTTCACCGATGTCCGATATGCTTCATGAGCGTGGCAAGGCGCTCGAAGATCTGTTCTTCGCCCACAAAGACGCTGAGCGTGTTGCAGCCCTACAGGCTCGCGCGGCACGAGATGCACAGGTCCATGAGCTGACGGACGTCACGGGCATCCACGATGCGGACGTTCTCGGGCATCTGGTGAGCCTCGGTGTGACGGCGGACACACTCGCTGCGCTCGCGCTGGTACCCGTGCTTCATGTCGCATGGAGCGACCGCGTACTCGATGCCAATGAGCGGAACACGCTGCTCCTCGAGGCGGCCGAGGCTGGCGTCGTCCGTGGCTCCGTCGCGCATACACTTCTCGAGTCGTGGCTCGGTACCGCCTACAACGCCGACCTGTTTTCAGCGTGGGCCGACTACTGGACGGCCCTCCGTCCACACATGGGCGCAGACAAGGCGGCCAACATGGCTTCCGGGATGATCGCGGTGGCCGAGCGTGTCGCGCGCGCGTCTGGCGGATTCGCTGGAATCAATGCCGTCTCGGCTGCGGAGCGAAGTGCTCTCGCGGAGATTCGTTCAGTTCTCGGGTGAGACCTGCCAGGTGAGCGACACGTCTCTGAGGGACGTGTCGCCGCTCCAGAATGCGGCGTCGTTCACATCATATGCGCGTCCAGGAAGTACGGAGAGCGCGCTGTTTTCGACGAGCGACGCGGTTCCGTTGGATTCGACTTGGACGGAGTGCACCATCGGCTTGTCGGTGAAGGCACGGTTGCGGAACTGCATGCGGAGCGTGCCCTGTGGTGTGGTCGCTGGCCCCGTGGCTTGAAACTCCACGATGTAGAGGAAGAAGCCCCCAGATAGGCTCGCCTTTCCGTGGTAGGGCGAGGCAGAGGGCGTCCAGTGGCCAGGGACCACGTTGCCATCCACAAGGATGGCGAGCCCCTCGTCGAGCTGCTGAACCATGGCGGCTTCGACCGCGGCAATCTGCTCCCGCGCACGGCGCGCGGACCCCTGGGTGTCGACAGCAATCGCAGCTTGAACCTCCGAGATAGGGACCTCAAGCAGGACCATCCACGCCACATCTTTGCCGTCATAATTGGCGACGGCGCGGCTCGACCACGAGGTCTTGTCGAGGGGATGTGCGTTGGCACATAGGGTGAGCAGGGGCAGCAGCGTCATGGGGTTCTCCGCGTTGGGGGTATCCGATTGGCACACTCCGGGACCCCGGACGCTTCATCTCGCATGGTGGGGGTTCACATTCCCCGAGAGCGCGTGCTAAGAACCTCCGTAGGGGGAAAGCTCTTGGCGAAGCGGGTCGAACTCGGGGTCCGGCGCTCGGTGGCAGCTGCCAATCAGCGGCGGAACATCACCATCTACCGTGGAAGTCTCCTTCTCGCCGCTGCCGTTGTGGTGGGCTTCGGGCTCGTCTCCGGTGACATGACTGAAGGGAGCTACGACCCAATATGGGTGCGGGCGCTCCTCGCCGCCGGACTCTTGATCCTAGGCCTCGTCTCTCGGGTCAACAGCTGGGTACAGCGACACCTCGACCTGCTGATGGTGGTCGCAGGCTTGTTGATGACCGCGCATGGCCTCTTCGTGCTCACGATGGCCATTGACCCCGCCTACTATGCGTTCTACGTCCTCGTGACGTCGGTGGGCTTTGGCGCTTCGCTACGAGAGCGCGCCTACCTCCTCCCGTATGCAGCTGCGGCGACGTGGTTTACAACGGCGGTCGTGGTGGTCAACGACATCGCACCTCCAGTGGGGTCGATGCTGGTCGCTTCTCAGATCGCGCTCAGCATGGTCAGCGCATGGTCTGCCTTGTCAGAGGTCCAACAGGTTCAGACGCTGAGCGCTCGAGACAACCTGCTGACGGCGGTCTTTCATGGGGGCACCGATGGGCTTTTGGTGCTGGACCGCTACGGCGATGTCATCCTTGAGTGCAACGACCGAATCCTCACGATGTTTGGCGCACGCGATGAGGCCGATGTCCTCGGTCCGATCTTCTCGCTGGGGCTTCTCGACGCCGATGCCCGCTGGTTGGCTCGGGTTCGGTGGGAGGCTCAGCAAGGCGAGGTGGTCGAGCGTGAGGTGGAAGCCGAGCGAAGAGATGGTACCCGTTTTTGGGTCTCTCTTGTCATTCAGGAGCTGGAGGTGTCGGGTCGATTCGTCATGCTGGCTCGCTTGACCGACGTGACCGCTACCCGCCAGATGTACGAAGATCTTCGGGAGGCTAAAGAAGCGGCCGAAGCCGCCACCGCGGCAAAGTCAAGCTTCTTGGCGAATATGAGCCATGAGATTCGCACACCAATGAACGGCGTACTCGGTCTGACAGACCTCTTGGCGACCACGCCGCTCTCCGACAGCCAGTCGGAGTACGTTCACGCCATCCGAACCAGTGGCGAGTCCCTTCTTCAGATCATCAATGAGATCCTCGATATCTCGAAGGTGGAGGCGGGTCGGGTGGTGCTCGATCCGCAGCCTGTGAATGTGGCTTCGCTCGCCACGGACCTCATGAAGCTCTTTCCGGAGGAGAGTGTGGGGGACCACGTCGTTGTCATGCTCGACCTTGCGAGCGACCTGCCTGCGACTGTGCTGGCGGACGGCAACCGGCTGCGGCAGATTCTCATCAACCTGATGGGCAATGCGATCAAGTTCACGAGTGAGGGTGAAGTGCGGCTCTCCATCCGAGGGCTTCCGCAGGCATCGAACGCAGACACCTGTGCGCTGCAGTTCGAGATCGCCGACACCGGTATCGGCATTGAAGCTGAAGCGATTCAGACCCTGTTCGATGCGTTTACGCAAGCCGACCCCACCATCACTCGACGCTACGGAGGCTCTGGCCTCGGCCTAGCCATCAGCCACCGCCTGGTGGAGCTTATGGGCGGGAAGCTGGTGGTTCGTTCGACGGTTGGGGTGGGCTCGACCTTCCTCTTCACGCTGCATGTACCCGTGGTCAGTCTTGAAGAGGTCGCACCAACCCTACCCGAGCACGACATGACGACGAGTGAGCGCTCGATGCTCAGTGTGCTCGTCGTCGAAGACAACATGGTCAATCGTCTGGTCGCACGGCGAATGCTCGATGTGTTGGGGTATGGCTGCGATGTCGCTGAGAACGGGCTAGCCGCCTTGGATGCGCTCCAGGACAAGGACTATGACGTGGTGCTCATGGACCTCGAGCTTCCTGATGTGAATGGGTGCGAGGTGACCACCAGACTTCGTGCGCTGGATGTGGAACAGCCATGGGTCATTGCCTTGACGGCGAGTGTGTTGAGCGAAGATAAGGCGGCCTGTGAGGCCGCAGGTATGGATGACTTCTTGGCCAAGCCCGTGAGTCTTCCTGTCCTTCGCGAGGTGATGCTTCGCGCCAACCGCCGTGGTGATGGGGTCGACGCGTGAGTGCAGATCCGCAGGCCGCACTCGACTGGGCGCTCCGTGATGCACCGCGGGTGGACGCATCTCTTGGCATTGGGATGTGGTCCGTCGTGCCTGCGAGTGACCACGTCACGGTACTTCAGGTCCGGCGCAGTCTGGCGGACCTCGTCGTACCAGCGGCTGACGTCGTACCCGAGCTCCCAGAAGACTTGAGGAGCATGGATCGCGTCGTGGTGTTTCCCGAGCGTCAGGCGCGTGCCGCGGAGGCCCAGATCGGGGTGGGCTGGTCCCATCTGAGGCCCGGTGGTGAGCTCTGGGTGGTCGCGCCAAAGCGGGGTGGGGCAGCGCGGATCGGAAAGCGTATGGGCACCTGGCATCCCGAAGTCGAGGTGATGTCCAAGCACCACTGTCGTGTGTTCCGTCTGGTGCGTCGTGAGGGTGTCGACGATGCCGTGCCAGCGTCATGGGCGGCCACGTGGCGACCGGAGCAGGGCCCCTCGGGACACACCACGCTGCCGGGCTTGTTTGCATGGGACCGTGTCGATGCGGGTTCCGCGCTATTGGCGAACACCCTCCCCGAGAACCTCGCCGGCACGGCGGCAGATGTGGGGTGTGGTTGGGGCTACCTGTCGCTCGAGCTCAGGTCACGCTGCCCGCAGATCGAGGTCATCCACATGCTGGACGATGACTACCGTGCCGTGCAGTTGGCCAAGGCCAACTTGGCGGGCAAGGGGGCGACCTCCGTGCGTTGGGTCGACGCGTCGAAGGGCCTCGGCCTGTCCGGGCTGGATGTGGTGGTCTGCAATCCGCCGTTTCATGACGGTCGTGGTGCGACGACACCCGACCTCGGACGCGCGATGATCGCGCAGTGTGCGAGAGCGCTTCACCCGTACGGGCAAGCCTGGTTTGTGGCCAACCGCCATCTCGCCTACGAGCGTACGTTGGAGCACGCGTTCAAGCGATTTGTCGAAGTTCGGGCCGAGGGCGGCTTCAAGATCATCAAGGCCACCCAACCACGGCGCGGGTCAGTCTGAGAGGGTCTGACGCATCAGCGTGATCATCCGACGCGTAAGGGCATCATGCGCGGTGGAGACCTTTTCCCGGGTCACCGGACCCTTGGGTGGGAGCCAGGCTTCATCAATGCGGTGGGTCAGGCGCACGGGGCGCGGGATGAGCGTGGGGCCCACACCCCGAAAGACGGGCACGGGCATACGGAAACGCCTGTAGATCGCTGCCGTGACCGGGTTTTGATACACCTTGAAGATGTCGTCGGCGCGGGGGCATGCGGCAAGAAACACGGGTGCCCCTGTTCGAATCGCGAGCTCAACAAAGCCCTTTCGGCGTCCCCATCGCAGGTCATACTTCTCGGTCGAGGGACGTAGGGCTTCCCGCATGCCACCGGGGGCGACAAGAACCAACTCGCCGGCGTCGAGCAGGCGTTGTCCCGCGTGAGGGTCACCCTCGACCACACCGAACGCGCGGGTGAGCTCGGCGAGGATCGGGATCTTGAAGAGGGCGCGGTCTCCCAAGCTTCTGGCGAAGCGTCCGGTCTCCCGAAAGATGTGCATCTGGAGCATGAGGACGTCGTAGGTGATCATGCTGTGGTTCACGACCAGCAGTCCCGGTCCGCTCTCGGGCAGGTTGCCGAGGCCCCGGACGGTGTGGCGATGGTAGGTGGCCAAGGTGCTCATGGCGCGGTCCGCGAGGGCCAGCAGATCTTCATCGGGCTCAGGAAACGTGTTCATGAGGCCGTCGCCTCTGCGTTCAGGGTCTCGATGGCTTTCGTGAGGCAGCGTTCGATGCGCGTCTGGGCACGAATGCGGGGGATGTGGCGCCATGTGGCACGCTCCCCCTCAAGGACAAGGTCTTGAAGCTCCGCGAAGGAGGGGTTGGACATGAGGGAGGCCATGCGTCGTGGCTGAAAGCGGGGGTGGATGTTGATGTCGCCATGGTAGTCCTGCGACACGAGGTCGTGGGCAACGGCGACCGCAGGTCCGATCGGCGTCGCAGCGGACAACTGGGACAAGACGTTCAGGATCCGTGCACCAGGTTTTCTCAGAAGACGGGAGCCCGTGAAGCCTACAGCCCGCTGCAGCCAACTTGCGCGGGCCGGGTCGATGAAGAACGGAAGCACGTGAGGGTTGGTCTGGCTGACAATGAACTGGTTGACGTTGAACAGCCTCATGATGCGATGCTTGGGTAGGTCTCCCCGCATGGTGCCATCAATCCATCGTTCGCCGGGTTGGTAGGGAACGGTCCGACCCTCCGCGTCGCGACAGGCGAGCTCTGCGGGTGGATAGAGGCCGGGTATGGCGCTGCTGGCGAGTGCCGCCTCGGGGATCAGGACCTCGGGCGTCGTGACGGCGTTAAGGATGCGGGCCTTTTGGTGGCGCCGGGTGGGCGAGACACTGATGTTCAGGATGCGTCCGCTGCGTTGGTAGGCCTCGGAGAAGGTGACCTCGCCGCAGTTGGTGCGCACCACCTCGAGCATGGGTTCGGGGTCAAGAAGATGCCCGCGTCGGCGGGCGTCACGGAGCGAAAGCCAAGCCACACCCTCCCGCGCGATGTCGGTCTCTCGCTCGAAGAGCGCGTCAAGCTCCTCATCGGTGCGGTTGGCGATGCCTGCAGCGACCATGGCGCCGATGCTGGAGCCAGAGAGCACTTTGGGAACGAGTCGGTGCTGATGAAGTGCCTTGACGACCCCGAGATGAACGAAGCCCAAGGTGGCGCCGCCGGAGAGCATCAAGGCCGACTGCCCGAGGCCTTGGCGCGCCCGCGTAAAGCGCTCGATGCGTTGGGCCTGCTCGGCGCCGGTCAGAGGTACCGAGGAGAGCCAGTCCACCGCGCGTTCGCAGGCGTCGAGGTAGCGCTCGATCACGTGCTTTGTGCCCAGCCATGCGACCGACCACAAGGAGGGATTGGAGAGCTCGCCGAGGTGCCGGTAGAGCGACTGCTTCAAGACTGCGGCAAGACCATTGTGGTCGCCCTCGCGTCTGAGCCTTGCGAAGGCGCGAACATCCTCATCGAGAATATCGGCACCTGCGAGATGGTCGAGCTCGTCGCGCCACGCCGTGGCTGAGGTGATCTGGTCGACCTCATGGGCGAGCTCGGACCACTGGCTCCAAGACGTGGCTTCCGCCATCTGGCGAAGCAGATGCGTGAGGCGTGGGGACAACTGTGACATGTCAGACCGTCACCTGTTGGGGGACAACGTGCGCGTCAGCCTTCGTCTTCAGGTGCTGCGATGCGCTCGAAGACAAAGGCATTGTCTGTGGCGCTGACCGCGATGGTGTCCCCATTTTCATACCCACCACCGAGGAGTGCCTTCGACATGGGGTTCATGAGATGGCGGGTGATGGCCCGCTTGAGGGGACGCGCACCAAATGCGGGGTCGTAGCCAATGTCGCAGAGACGCGTTCGTGCTTCGTCAGTGATCGTTAAGGAAAGACCACGGGCTTCGAGCAACGACTCGAGTCTGCGGAGCTGAATGCTCAGGATATGGTCCATGTTCTCCCGCGTGAGCGGGGAGAAGATGATCTTGTCGTCGATACGGTTCAGAAACTCGGGGCGGAACTTCTTGAACAGCTCACTGTCCACGGCCTGTCGGGCAGCCTCTCGGTCGCCGCCGGCTTCAAAGATCTTGGCCGAACCCACGTTGCTGGTCATGATGATGACCGTGTTCTTGAAGTCGACCACACGCCCCTTGCTGTCGGTGAGACGTCCGTCGTCGAGTACCTGAAGCATGATGTTGAACACATCGCCATGGGCCTTCTCGACCTCGTCGAAGAGGATGACGGCGTAGGGACGGCGTCTCACGGCCTCGGTCAGCTGCCCGCCGTCGTCAAATCCAACGTATCCGGGAGGCGCTCCGATCAAGCGCGCCACGGCGTGTTTTTCCATGTACTCGGACATGTCGATGCGAACCATCGCCTGGTCGTCATCGAACAGGAACTCAGCCAGAGAGCGCGCGAGCTCGGTCTTACCGACACCCGTGGGTCCGAGGAACAAGAAGCTGCCGATCGGTCGGTTGGGATCCTGAAGCCCAGACCGTGCGCGTCGGACGGCGTCCGCCACACTCACGACCGCCTCATCTTGCCCGACGACGCGCTCATGAAGACGGTCTTCCATGGCGAGGAGCTTGCGCTGCTCGGTCTCGCGAAGCTTGTTGACGGGAATGCCGGTCCAACGACTGACGACCGTGGCGATGTCGTCCTCGGTCACGTGCTCGGAGAGGATGGCACCATCTTTCTGCAGCTCTGCGAGCGTCTCGATGCGTTGCTCCATCGTGGCTTCGAGCTCGGGGATTTCGCCGTAAATGAGGCGGCTCGCCGCTTCGAAGTCTCCGGACCGCTGGGCAGAGTCGCCCTCGAACCGCTTGGCATCGATGGTGTCGCGAATGCTGCTGATCTCATCGATCAGGTTCTTCTCATTTTGCCATCGGGCCGAGATCGCCGAGAGCTCCTCGCGAAGGTCGGCTATTTGCTCGGCCATGGCCTCGGCCCGCTCTTGGGTCACCTTATCGCCGTCTTTGGCCAGACTCGCCTTCTCGACTTCGAGGCCTGCGATTCGGCGTTCGAGGCGGTCGATGTCTGCAGGCTTGGACTCAATCTCCATCTTGATGCGGCTGGCGGCTTCGTCCATCAGATCGATGGCCTTGTCGGGCAGCTGGCGCCCGGAGATGTAGCGGTCCGACAACATGGCGGCGGCCACGACGGCATCGTCGGTGATGTGCAGGCCGTGATGAACCTCGTATTTTTCTTTGATGCCGCGGAGAATGGCGATGGTCGACTCCACGGACGGCTCCTCGACGAAGACTGGCTGGAAGCGTCGCTCGAGGGCCTTGTCTTTCTCGAGGTGCTTTTGATACTCGTCGAGTGTGGTGGCACCCATCATGCGCAAGGCACCGCGTGCGAGGGCCGGCTTCAGCATGTTGCCCGCATCTGCGCTGCCCTCGGTCTTGCCTGCGCCGACGATGGTGTGCAGCTCGTCGATGAAGACGATGATCTCGCCTTCGGACTGTTCAATTTCCTTGATGACGGCCTTGAGACGCTCTTCGAACTCACCGCGGTACTTCGCACCTGCGATCATGGCAGACATATCGAGCGACAGGAGCTTCTTGTCCTTGAGGGACTCCGGCACATCTCCCGTGGCGATACGCTGGGCGATGCCTTCGACAATCGCCGTCTTTCCAACACCGGGTTCACCGATGAGAACCGGGTTGTTCTTGGTGCGTCGCGAGAGCACCTGAAGCGCGCGTCGGATCTCCTCGTCGCGACCAATGACGGGGTCAAGCTTGCCTTCGCTCGCCAAGGCCGTCATGTCGGTCGTGTACTTCTCGAGTGACTCGTAGGTGGCCTCCGGATCTTCGTTGTCGACCACCGAGCCACCGCGCACGCTGTCGATGGCCTCGCCGAGTCGCTTACCCGTGACTCCGAGGCCGCGTAGCATGTCACCGGTTCGGCTCTTGCTCTCTGCGATGGCGACGAGGATGAGCTCGGTCGCCACGAAGGTATCGCCGCGCTTTTTGGCATGCTTCTCTGAGTTCTCGAAGATCTCGCGTGCCTCACGACTCACCTGAACCCGGGAGCCTCCGCTCACGCGAGACAGTGCGTTCATGATGTCGAGGGCTTTCCCTTCGACAAGGTCGGGCTCCACACTGCACTTGCGGAGGATGCTGGGCGTGATGCCGTCTTCTTGGCGGAGGGCAGTCACCAACATGTGCACCGGCTTGATCTCTGGGTTGCCCAGCGAATCTGCGAGGCGATTGGCCTGTACAAGCACTTCACGGGCTTTCTTGGTGAACTTTTCGGTGTTGGCCATGATGAATCTCCCGGCATGCGCCTGCGGTGGCGGGACGCGGCTGCGTCTTCATGGGGGCGAACATAGATCCGATGGCTGCAGCGGGAAGGGGGGATGGCGATGATCGTTGTCTTATCGACATCACCGAGGGGCCCATGGGGGGCTCGCCCGTCACAGCACTGGTGCAGGGACCCATGTTCCGCCCCAAGTTGCGCGCAACGACGGGACAGCGCGCTCCGACGTGCTAGGGGCGCGCCGCTTTCCGGAGTCGCTTCGTCATGTCACGTGTCCTGTTTGTCTTGCCCCTGGCCGCTGCCCTTGCGTGTGCCACCCTTCCACCGCTCGGCCGAACCGAGGCCGAAGGGGCGTTCCCGGGGGAATGTCTTGATGGTGCGGACAATGACGAGGATGGGGCGTTTGACTGCGATGACGCGGACTGTGTGGGGTCTACAGCATGTGCGGACGGAAGCGGGCCAACGGAGGGAAGCCCTGGAGTCGACCCCAGTCAGGGGAAGGACACTGGCAGCGCGGTCCCGATCGATGGCGATCAGGATGGCCTTGCCGATGATGAGGACTGCGATGATGCGAACCCCAGCGCACCCTCTGTCGCGCAAGACCCGGAGTGTGATGGGTTTTACCTCGCCGAAAACGGCGTGACCGTTCGCTGTCCCGACGTCGCGCCAGGGGCGACAGGTCTTGTGGATGAGGTGATGTATACGCGACGGGACCGCGCGGCGCTGTTGACGCTCTCGTTGGCATCGTTGGATTGGGAGACCACCTGTACCAGCGGCGTCACCGATATGTCGTACCTGTTCGCTGTAGCTGGGCCGGGGGTGTCATCGTTCAACGCTGAGATCGAGCACTGGGATGTGAGCGCTGTGGTGTCGATGGAGGCGCTGTTTGAGGGGGCTACAGGGTTTGACGGCTCTCTGCGCCACTGGAACGTGGCCTCCGTGCAGAACATGGATGCCATGTTCTTCGATGCCGATCTGTTCAATGGCGACATCAGCGAATGGAACGTGGCGTCGGTACAGGGCATGTCGCAGATGTTTCGATCGGCAGACACGTTTGACCGGTTCATCGGTGCGTGGGATGTGGCTGCGGTGACCGACATGTCGACCATGTTCTTCGAGGCGGGCGCCTTCAATCAGGACATCGGGGCGTGGGATGTGGGAGCGGTGACCGACATGTCCTACATGTTTCGTGGTGCGACAGCGTTCAACCAAGACCTCGGTGGGTGGTGCGTTTCACAAATTCCCTTTGAGCCGCTGGGCTTCTCAACGCTCGCGCCGGCCTGGTCCGCGCCGCAACCGGAGTGGGGCAGTTGTCCTTGAACCCATGTGGACCTCTGTGGTCTGCTGGGGGCATTGTGGAGAGCCTTATGATCGGTCAGTGGTTGGGACGGCTGTTTGGGCAAGGAAATCCTGCGCCGCCAGTGCAGCATAAACCCCCGGTAACGGGAGCAATTGACACGTCGGTCACCGAGGACGGGCTGCTGTTCAGCTTCGAAGTGGACCGCAGTCAGGGGCGTCTGGTTGCCCTGCATCTTCTAGATGGCGATGCATTCCTGCCGAGCCGCTACCACTTCTTTACCGATGATGATGGAGACTGCCGCGTCGTGGTGGAGACCGATGAGGGCATCTCCACCGCGCAGATGTTTGTGCCGTGGGGTGCGGTCGATCATGCAGACCCCAAGGTTAACGTGCGACTTACCCAGTTGGCGGAGACTATCGAGGACCGGTTCTCGCCGAAAGCGGTGAGCTGGTTTGAGGTGGACTGGCAGAACCGCCCGCAGGCCATGGCGGGGTACTGGCGTCCGCTGATCGAGCTGTGCATGGTGGTGGCCCATGCCGATGGACGGATCGATCCGGCCGAAGAACACATGCTTCGGCAGTTGCTCTCGGAGCAGCTTGAGCTCGGGCCGGACCAAAAGGCTTTGGTTCAGGAGATGGTGTCCCAGACGCCAACAAAGACGGCCGTCGAGCTCGTGCGTGAGGTGCGCTTGCGGGCGCCGTTCTTCGATATCGACACCATTCTTGGCATCATGGTCGAGATGGCGCAGGCGGACGGCGTCGTGGACCCTTCCGAGCTTGCACTGATTCGCGCCGTATACGAGACGTACAAGACCGACCTCACCGAGTGGGACGCCTTTGAGGCGGACGCCGTCAAAGACAACCCGCCCGTTTCGAACGTCTGAGGACCCGCGCATCCGTTGAGGGCGCCGTGCCGTCGGGAGGACATATGGACATCGCAGAAGCCGTGGCAGCACAGAAGCGCGGTGACCTGACACCCGAGGCCTTCGTACGTCTCATCATGGGTCCTCGGGAGTGGCACCTGCCGGCGCGGAGCCAAGAAGACGGTCAGACTGGCCTAGCACTGGTGAAGAACGAGGAGGGCACGTGGCTTCAGGTCTTCTCGAAGGTCGCCTACCTGCGTGCGTATGTGGCGTCCCGCGGTGAACCCGCCGAGATGGTCACGGTTGATGGGCACCGGGTGGGCCAGATGTTGGGCCCGCCGATCACGGGGGTCAACTTCGACGCGGGCACGGAGCACGGGTTCCACTACACCGAAGACCGGCTGCCGATGTTGAAGCGTATGTCGGAGGCCACGCGGATTGCTCAGATTCTGGCTGGCGAGCGTGTCGCAGGCTCTTGGCAGGCGCTTCGGGACTATGCCCACTGGCGCGTGGCCTATGGTGAGGGTGCCGATGATGGGTCCCGCCAGCTGATGCTCGCCCCCGACGGAGAGGGGAACCGACTGGTGGCCGTGTTCAGTGCCCCGGATACGTCCGCGGCCTTCTGCGATGCGGTGCATGCGCAGCTGGGCTTTCAGCCAGAGCTCCTTGAAGTGCCCGGCGAAGACCTGTTTAAGACGCTCGCTACGCTTCCGGTCGACGGCATGGTCTTTGACCCCGCGGGTCCGATCGCACCCTGCGCAGTAAAGTTGGCGTTTGCCCAGCGGGTGCTTGAGCGGAGCTCGGCTGACTAGAGCGGACGGTTGCTCACCACCGACAGTTGGCGCTGAGAGCCGTCACGGCATCTGATAGGCCGCCGATGTTGAACTCTGCCGTGACAGGGCTTTCATTGTACGGGGTGACTTGGGCTACGAATCTGTCTGCGGTCCACATCTCACCGAGCAGCGCCATCGGCCGTGGTGCAAATGTCGATTTATGATCGGTTGATATTGACCATTCCGATCTCCTAGCCTTGGCGTCACCGACACGGATGGTGACATGAGCCTCGCTACCCAAATAATCGTTCCAATTAATGTAGAGAGTAGTTTTCCCGCTCAAACAACGAATAACGAGAGTTATCGGTACACCGAATCGCGAGGTACTGTTTTCAGACGCCAACATGACGACGTCCGTGACGGTGTCGTCGAGAGGGTTTACCTTTGAGGTAACTTGCCAATCACCTGGTGTGGATATGATTGGTGTGTCGTTTGCGCTGCTGGATTCCCGTGGCGTATTCACTGGCGTCATTGATGCGGCCAGCTTGTCAAAACACTGGAGGCGCTTCGAGTCATCATCGAGAGAAGCACACTTGGTAATCGCAATCTCGGTTTCATTAGCGATGGCAGAGGAAACGATGAGCCAAGTTGCGAGTGAAAACAGCGACATGTGTGGTTCCAATAAAGAGGGAGGAGTTTGATTGGAGGGCCCCTAGAGCGGCCACACCATGGGTACGATGAGTAGTGCGATCACGAGACAGATCAGGTTGAGTGGCGCGCCCACCCGCGTGAAGTCGAGGTACCGGTATCCGCCTGGGCCGTAGACCAGCAGGTTGGTCTGGTAGCCGATGGGGGTCGCGAAGGCGGCCGAGGCTGCGAGTGCGAGCGCGACGGCAAAGGGGCGAGGGTCGAGCCCAGCTGAGCCTGCGACGGAGAGGGCCACGGGAAACACGAGCGCTGCTGCCGCCGCATTGCTGATGAACGCGCTGAACAGGGCCCCCAACAGGTAGACGCTGGTCAGGAGTGCGTAGGGGCCCAGACCGCCCGCTGTGGCGAGGACGAGCTCGGCGATACGGGCCGCTGCGCCACTCGCTTCGAGCGCGTTGGAGAGCCCGAAGGCGGCACCGGTCAGCATCAGAACAGGCCAGTTGACGGCCTCGCGGGCGGCTCGCGGTGTCACACACTGGGTAGCGAGCAGTACGAGCAGTGCTGCCATGCTCGACACCATCATGCTGAGGTTGCTGAACGCCGGCACCAACACCATGAGCGCGAGCGCGGCAAACGCCAGCGGCGCCTTCTGGTAGCGCGGTTGCCCTTCGTGGGGAACACGGCTCACCATGTAGAAGTGCTTGCTATGCTGAAACGTTCGGCGGAAGCCTGGACTCGCCACCAGCATAAGGGTGTCACCTGGCTGAAAGACGATGTCTCCGATTTTGCTGGCCACGCGACCACCGGCGCGGTGCACGGCGAGAATGGCGGCACCGAAGCGTCGGCGGAACTCCACGGCGCGGACGCTCCGTCCAATGAGTCCAGAGTCATGGCTGACCACGACCTCAAACATGCCTTGGTCGGGCGATGGACTAGTCCCGGTCGCGATCAGGCCCGGCAGCCTCGCGACGTCCTTAATGGTCTCGGCCATGCCGGTGAACACCAGCTTGTCTCCCGCGACCAAGCGATCTTCACGCGCGACGGGGTTGATGCGCTTCCCGCCTCGTCGACGGATCTCGGCCAAGAACAGTCCCGGTAGCTGGCGCAGGCCTGCGGCCTCGACGGTCTGACCGATCATGGGGCTGTCGGGACTGACTTGAAGTTCTGCGAGGTACTGCTTGGCTTCGTCACGGGCAGAGGTCAGCGGATCGGCGCGGTCGGGCAGCAACCACTGTCCGACGGTACCGAGGTAGATGAGCCCGATGAGGGCGGTAGGAAGTCCCACCCATGTGAGCTCAAACATGCCGAACGGGGCATGTCCGCTCTCTTCGAGCAGACCACTGACGACCAAGTTCGTGCTCGTACCAATGAGCGTGCAGGTGCCGCCTAGCATCGCTGCAAACGACAGGGGCATCAGGTACCGACCGGGCGATTGGCCGAGGCGCTTTGCTGCGGCATGGACCATGGGAATCATCATGGCCACGATGGGCGTGTTGTTCAGAAAGCCCGAGAGGAGGGCCGTGGGCGCGGTGAGTCGGAGCAGGACGCCGCCGGGCTGCTTACCGCCCTGGGCGAGCCACTGGGCCATGCGAGACAGCGCGCCAGTCTCTTGCACTGCGGCAGCCACGACGAACAGCACACCGATGGTCACCGTCTCGGGGCGTGAGAAGCCGACGAGGCCTTGCTCCGGCGTGATGACGCCCGCGACCACCAGCACACAGACGGCGGAAAACATCACGAGGTCAGGACCAAGCTTCTCGAAGGCCATGAGCAGCGTGGCGCAGGCCACCACGGCGAGGGTCAGCCATCCATGGATTCCGAGCCCGAGCACCTGGAGTTCGAACAAGACAGACTCAAGCATCGATCTGTCTTCCCCCACGGCAGTCCCGCGCTACGGTACCCTGTTTATGAGGTGGATGGGGGCCGGGATGCGTTGGGTACTCATAGGTTCGATAGGGCTCGCAGCGTGTACCCGGTCTTCAGGTGCCGAGATCGTGAGGTTACCCGCAGAGATTCATGAGTCGAGTGGGCTTGTAACGAGCACTGCACATCCCGGACTTCTGTGGACGCACAATGACTCTGGCAATGCACCGTGGTTGTACGGCGTGGACCGAAGCGGAGCATTGAAAGCGAAGGTACGTGTGTCAGGCGGGACGTCAGAGGACTGGGAGGCCATCACCTCCGACCGTCAGGGCCATCTCTGGATTGGGGACATCGGTAACAATGACAATGATCGGGCCGACCTTGCGGTGCACCGTGTGCCCGAGCCCGCGCTCGATGCGAAACAGGTGAAGGTCGATCGCACCGTTCGGTTTCGGTACGGCGACCAAGAGCGCCTCGGGAAGAAGCCCAAGAACTTCGATGCGGAGGCTCTGTTCTGGGCCGATGAGACCCTCTGGCTGGCCACCAAGCACCGCTCGGATACGCGCACGAAGCTGTACCGGTTCCCAGCGCTGGAGGGCGACGTCGTGCTTGAGCCGGTCGAGTCCTTCGACGTGGGTGGGGGTGACCTGCCGTTTGGTGGCATGGTGACCGATGCCGCAATCCATTCGTCCGAGCGCCAGCTCGCGTTGTTGACGTACCACGCCCTCTTTGTGTTTACCCGAGGTAACGATGGACGCTGGTTTTCGTCACCGCCGCGTGTGACGCGGTTCAAGGGTGAGCGTCGCGGCAGGGGGCAGTGTGAAGCCCTGACGTGGGGAGAGACCGGACTCTTCTACACCAACGAGGGCGATCGCGTCCTTGGAGAGCTGCGGGTGCCGAGCGCAAAATGACGCCTTGTGGTCGGCTTTGGGATGACAAGCCGCGGCGATTCGCGTACGGTTCGTGGTGATGGGTATTGGAGAGCAGATGGTGCGGCGTGTCGCGTTGCTGTCGGGTGTGGGCGCCTGGATGCTGTCGGGGTGCACCGGCATGTCCGCGTTCAACAACGCGGGGTTTATTGCGGACCAACTCGAAGAAGAGGTGGTTCCAACCTGCTCCATTCGTGGGAGCGGTGACGCCGACGGAGACGGGGTGTGTGATCCCGATGATGCGTGCGTCGGTTATGACGACCTCGCTGATGGCGATGCGGATGGGGTTGCGGATGGCTGTGACACCTGTCCCGAGGATCCCCTGAACGATGATGATGGGGATGGCATCTGCGCGGCGGAGGATACGTGTCCCGGCTTTGATGATCGCCTCGATGATGACGGCGACAAGGTGCCGGACGGTTGTGATGACTGTCCAGATGACGTGGTGAACGACGCCGACGGAGACGGATCTTGCTCGTTTGAGGACCCCTGTCCGGATGATGCAGATGACTCCTGCACACACACGATCGTCGTGGGCACACAGGTCGATCAGTTTTTTAGTGAGGCGCGCTGGGAGCTTCAGAGTCAGTCAGGCACCATTATTCGTTCCGGCGACTACAGTGCCCCCTTTCAGGGTGGCTTTGATGAGGTCGAGGTTCCCGTCGGAGCCGAGATCTGCGTGGCTGTCTACGACAACTTTGGTGATGGCGGGATCGATGGGTTCTTGTACAACCTGACTGCAGACCAAGAGATGTTGAGCTGGACGAACGACAGCTACACCAGCAACGCCTTGATCTGCGAGACGGTCGGTGGGCCACAAGTGCCTGAGGCTACCCTGCCGTACGATGAGGCCGACTGGTCACAGTCGATCGCGTCCTGCCCCATGCGGGTCTCGATCGACGCAGAAAACTGGGGCTATGAGATCTTCTGGTCCATCGATGACAGCCGCGGCAATCAGGTGATGTACGTACCAGATGGCACCTACGCCAACTATACCGCGAACAACTTCACCGACTTCGACCTGTATCCGGGCACCTACACCTTCAACTTGGGTGACACCTACGGCGACGGGTGGCACGGCGGTACGTTTGAGATCGGCATCCGAAACACGGGCAACATCTTCGCGAGCGGGACACTGGTGAATGGCTCTGCGGGCGCCGAGGTGTTTACCGTGAGCTGTCCATAGAGCCGCGTCGGACGCAGGGGTGGGGCAAAGTGACCCAGCCCGATAAGGGCGCCCGAGAGGGGTGCCCATGCGTTCGGTCCAGTTCAAGCTCGACGGTCATCTAGACCAGGCGCGTGCGACGACGTTCGAGCTGCCGCATGGCACGGTGCAGACACCCATCTTTATGCCGGTGGGCACACAAGCCGCCGTGCGGAGCGTCAGTGCGCAGCACTTGGCCGACTGCAAACCCCAGATTGTGCTGGCCAACACCTACCACCTGAGCCAGCGGCCGGGTGCAGATCTCATCGCCAAGCATGGCGGACTCCATGACTTCATGGGCGTCAAGGTCCCCATGCTGACCGACTCGGGCGGGTTCCAGGTGTTCTCCCTCGAGAAGGAGGTCACCGAAGACGGGGTGACCTTCGCCTACGAGGTCGATGGGGCCAAGACCTTCCTGTCTCCCGAACGATCCATGGAGATTCAGCAGAAGCTTGGGGCCGACATCGCGATGGTGTTTGATGAGTGTCTCGCCTATGGCACGGACAAGGCCTACGCGGAGCGCTCGGTCGCGCGCACTACGCGATGGGAAGCGCGGTCAAAAGCCGCGCACACCCGCGAAGACCAAGCGTTGTTTGGCATTGTGCAGGGCGGGTTCTGGTCTGACCTTCGCAAGCGAAGTGCCGAGGAGATTGGAGACATCGGGTTCGATGGGTACGCCATTGGTGGCCTGTCGGTGGGTGAAGGCCACGACCTGATGTGCGAGGTTCTCGACTACACCACACCACACATGCCGTGGGAGGCACCCCGCTACCTCATGGGGGTGGGGCGTCCACTCGACCTCGTGGAAGGTGTCGCGCGAGGCATCGACATGTTCGACTGCGTCATTCAGACCCGGCACGCGCGAAGTGGTGTGATGTGGACCACCCGCGGACGAATGCGCGTCAGTGACCGCCGCTACCGTGGCGACATGCGTCCCATCGATGAGACCTGCTCCTGCTACACCTGTCAGAACTTCACGCGGGCCTACCTGCATCACCTCTTTCGGGTGGGTGAGGTGCTCGGCGCAACCCTCGCCAGCATTCACAACATCGCCTGGTTCCAGCAGTTCATGACGCGCATGCGTGGGGCGATTCTCGACGGCACCTTTCAGCAGTTTCGAGCCCAAGTCCACGAGGCGTATCCCGAGGGTGCACCCAAGGAACCCGAGGGGAAGAACAAGGGCAAGAGCCGAGCAGGTGGCGCCGGGGGGCGTCGTCGTGGGGGCCGGGGTTCAGCCGCGTCACGTCGGCGAAAGCGGGCATAAAGCCTTGGCTCGGCCTTGAACCAACGCCACACCGCGTTACGGAGCGCGCCGACTGGAGGTTCTGTGGCTGGTTCTGACCTGATCGAGCTCGAGGGTGTGGTCAAGGAAGTCGTGAAAGGCGGCTTTCTCGTGGAGACCGAACTCAACACCATGGTAAACGCAAAGCTTGCGGGCAAGCTACGCAAGTTCCACATTCGTGTGGTCCTCGGAGACCGCGTGACCGTTGCCGTGTCACCTTACGACCTCTCCAAAGGTCGCATCACGTTCCGCCACAAGTGATGTGATGGGGGTGCGTCAGGCCTCGGCGACGTCCGAGCTGGCCAGCCCACCACGGTAGGCGCGAATGATCCACTGGGCACACTCGCGCTCGCCATCAAACAGTCGAAAGACGACATTTCCGGCATGTGTGATCTGGAAGCCGTCGAGACTGATGCCCTGAAAACACTCGCTGCGCCCCTTAAAGTCGAGGGGAATGCGCTCGCGCTCCGATTCAGCGCCACCCATCTCCACGGACAGGAAGAACGCGCTCTGGTCAGGCTCCTCTGCATTGCGCGTCCAGGCGCAGAGCAGGTCGAGCTTCTCGACGGCTGCAGGGTAGACAGGGTGCACCACATCGAGCAGCAGCCGCTCTGCGGAGACTCTTCCCAGCTCGTCAAAGCGGATCTCGTTGGCGACCAGCAACAAACGGACTTCCATGTGACCTCCCGGGTCGTGTGACCGTACCGCAGGAGATGCTGTCGGATGTGGAAAAGACGGGGCGTGTGTTCGCTGCGTCGTCCCCACAGGTTTCCGAGCGGACGTGATACCGTGAACGGAAGATGAGGCGGGGTATCTTGCGGAGTTTGATCACAGCGTTGGCGGTGGTGGGCGTCGGCATCTGGGGGCTGCTCGTTGGCGCGCTATGGCGCTACCAAGAAGCTGTTCTCTTCCCCGCACCATCGGTCGATGTCGCCTTACTCGATGCGGTCGCCGAGCGCATCGGTGCCGAAGCCGTGCGTATGGTCGCTGACGATGGACAGCCGCTCTACGCCTGGCTGCATCCCGCCCAAGGTCGAGAGCGCGGCGTGGTCTTCTACCTGCACGGTAACGGGGAGACCCTCAACGACACCGTCTCGCTGCAACGTGAGCTCGTGCAGCGTGGGTGGACCGTGTTCAAGCTCTCCCCTCGCGGGTATCCGGGCTCTCCGGGAGCGCCCTCCGAGGAAGGGTTTCGACGAGATCTGACCGCAGCTTGGGCGTGGTTGACGACAGAGCGCGGGGTGGATCCTTCGCGGGTCGTCATCCACGGACGTAGCATGGGCGGTGGGTTGGCAGGTCACCTGCTGAACTCGACCTCACCTGGCGCGGTGGTTCTCGAGAGCACCTTCACCTCGACAGTGGCGGTGGCGCGGCATCGGTTCCCATGGGCTCCAGCCCAGTGGCTGCTCCGGCACAGGTTCGAGACAGGCCGGTCGCTTCAGGGCCTGACGGTTCCAACGCTCGTCCTGCATGGGGCGGCCGACCGCATTGTCCCCGTGACCGAAGGGCGGGCACTTGCGCGAACCGGTCCACACATTGCCTATGTGGAGGAGCCACGGTTCGATCACAATGACGGACTGGTGCTTCGGGGGCCGAACGCCGGGCCGGCGTATTGGGCGTTTTTGGAGTCGTTTGCCGCGGGCGCGATGCAATGACATTGGGACTCTGGCTGGCCTCCACCATGGCGGCTGCGGCATGGCCCGATCTCGTCATGGACGTGCCGAGGGGGCAGCGCTTCGCCAATGATGCAGCCGTCATCGTGAGCATGTCTCGGACCTCGGCCGGCATCACTGCACCCTACGCGGAGCGAGATGGACGCGCCGTCCAGCAATGGTTGCGCGTCGGACGGGGGCTCCCGGCGAGCTCGGTCCTGCGTGTTCATGATGGGTCGCCTGTTGCGGTCGATCGGGCCGTATCTCAGGCCCTCGAACGGCTTGGCGAGGACGGAACACTCTTCGTGTCTATCCACGGTCAGGGCGTACTAGAGACGGGTGAAGGGGAGCGGCTGCTCCCTTCTCCACAATGGGTGTCCCAGCGCCCATTGCGACACGCCGTGAGTGTCGATCGGCTGGTCACGGCCTTGGCGGAACGCGACGCGCATCGGGTGGTGGTGTTGCTCGATGTGGGGTTTTCGGGGCACGACCGTACGGGTCAGCTCGACAGCGGCGTGTCTCGGGTCATGACGCAGCCGATGGGCATTCGTGGCGACCGATTGGTGGTCTGGGAGGGTGCACAATCCGATGAAGCTGTTCGGGACTGGCCTGAGCTGCGGCATGGACGATTTACAGCGCTCGCACTCTCCGCGCTGAGAGGGTGGGCCGATGGTGCACTTGGGGAGCCCCGTGATGGCGTCGTCACCTTGGGGGAGGCCCAACGGTGGGTGCTCGACGTGCACACCTCGCGCGGACTCTCGGCGACGCCCGTGGAGGATGAGCGGGTCGATGTCCGTGGGTGGCCCATGTGGGTGGGCCGGACGGAGGTGGCGCTCGCGCAGGAACGCTGGCCGGAAGACGAAGACGCCGGAGCACGGTTTGGACCCGAAAACCCGTTCGAACAAGCCCGGCGTGCAGCTGTGGCAGAGGTTCAAGCTGGGGTGCAGGAAGCTGCCGATGAGAAATGGGCGGAGATTCTTCGGATGCGGGCACGACGAGACCCCGAGGCGACCGTTCAGCTCAGGGCGTTTGTGGATCGCTTCGATGCGGTGCGGTTCCCCTTTGATGAAGGTGATCTCGTCGTACAGGCGGACCAGATCACCGAAGCTCGCCGCATGCTGCGCGCCGAGACCCTCGGGGTTGACCTTCGGATGAGCTTCGTGACGATTCAGCCGGGCGAGTTTGTGATGGGTCGTCAGGGTGTTGGTGCATCCGTCCTCGATGCTGCGCATATGGTGAGGCTGACGCGGCCAGTGGCCTTGTCTGCAGCAGAGGTCAGCGTGGAGCAGTGGCGCGCAGTCATGGGCTACACACCGTCGGGTCTCCCTGCCTCGACCCGCCCGGAAGAGCCGGTACGTCATGTGAGCTGGAGAGAAGCGGTGGCCTTCTGCAATGCGCTCTCGGAGCTCGAAGGTCGAACGCCGGCCTACCGTCGGCGTGGCTCGCACATGGAGCGTGTGCCGGATGTGGATGGCTACCGGCTCCCCACCGAAGCGGAGTGGTCGCTCGCGGTTCATCAGCGGTGGGGTGAGACGCTGCCCAAAGGCGAGACCCTCTGTGGGGAAGGCTGGGTCGGCCGGGAGGATGACAGCTGCCCTGATATCAGTCCACGGAAGACGACGCGTGTGCGCGCCGTCCCCGCTCGACAGGGCCTTTGGGGCATGATTGGCCACGTCGCAGAGTGGGTGCATGACGCGTGGCGACCGTTCGGGACCGACCGGCTCACGGACCCGGTCTCGGATGTGGGCCGGCAGCGTGTGATTCGGGGCGCTTCATGGAAGACGCCGGCCACCGAGGTGCGTCGGGGCCGGCGGGACCGGGAACGGGCGGGGGTATCGCGTGAAGATGTGGGCTTTAGGGTGGCGCGCCCAGTGTCCTACACGACACCCTGATCACCCTTCGCAGTGAAGTCGCCCGGCACGTAGCCGACAGGTGATGTCGGAATCGGTGACCGGTACGTCCACATGGGCGGTCAGGGGTACGGCACCGTGCAGGGTGAGCTTGCAGTGCCCGGGCTGCACCATGAACCGCGCCACGTTGCTACCTCGGACCAACGTCTGCGAGGTGAACCCTGACCCACAGGACATGTCCACACGACCAATGGGGGTATCGGCATCTACCTTGACGCGGGTCTCCACGGTCTGGGAGAGGCGGACAGGCACGGGCTCCGGAAACGCGCCACACTCGCGCTCAATCGTCGAAGCGACGTAGTCTAGCTCTGCATCGGCGCCCGTGGCTGCACGAGACTTCGCGAAGCTTGCGACGCTGTTGCCGCAGGCGAGTTCGCCCATTGCACGGTCCATCAAGTGATCGGACCAGGCCATCAGAGCGCCGGCTTTCCGCACGTTGCGTGGGTCGGTGGAGAGCGCGGTCCCGATAGTGCTGGTGAAGGCTTGTGACTTGCGCCGACCCGTGGCTGGGTCGTTCCAAGAGATCGTGAGTGTCAGCTTGTCCTGATTGCGGAGGCCGTTGGGGTGAATGAGCAGACTGCTGTAGAACAGCTGACTTGCGCCCGCGTGGAAGCTCACCGGCTGGACGTCTGCAGCGACCGTGCTGGCTTCCTCCCCATAAAACTTGGACATGCCGAGGGAGTTGGGCAGGTCGAGCTTGAACTGCACATCGTGGGCGATGGTCTGCACCAAGCTGTCGAAGCCTTGCCCGAACAAGCGGTCTACGACGGCGTCGCTGCCGAGGAAGACGTAGGCGCCCTTGCCCTTCTCGGTCAGCTTGTTGAGGATGTCATCCCTGAAGGTATCGCCCACGCCCACGCCAGTGAGACGCACACCACTCTTGTCCCACGCGCGGCCAATCTCAGAGACGATGTTGGGGTCGATCATCCCGGTATTCAGCTCCGCGTCCGTGAAGAGCATGACCCGGCCCGCGCGACCATTTCGGTCTTTTCGGTGGGTGCTCAGGTTGTACGCTGCTTCGAGACCACGGTTGAGGTCCGTGCCACCGCCTGCCGAGATGTTCTGAATGGTGTCGAAGACCACGGCGAGGTCATCACGTCCGACCACGAAGTTCTTGAGCGCCGTGCAGGGCTGGGTGTTGAACACGATCAGGTCGACGCGGTCCCCCGGCTGCAGCTGCTGTACGGAGAGCTCGAGCGCGCGACGTGTGGCGGGGAGACGGTCGGCAGCGTCCATGGAGCCCGAACGATCGACGAGAAAAGTCAGGTCCATCGTCGGCCGTGCGGGGGTGGCACCGTGCACGGCGAGGGCGAGGTCCATGGTGTCGTGCGTGGTCTGCAGCGCGCTGACGGTGACCTCAAAGGTGTCTTGTCCCTGCGGCCTTGCCGAGCTGAAGGTGAAGTAGTTGAGCAGCTCGTGGGGCCGAACCTGCCCGACCGTGAACGGCCGGTTCTTGTCGAGTGCCCAGAGCAGGCGCTGTGGACTCGCGAGGCTGCCGGTGTCGTCATTAGACAGGTAGATGTGGCCGCCGAAATCCACCGAGGGACCACCTGTCGTCCTTGTGTCGGGCATGCCGACCTCGTCGTCTGCCTCTGCCTCTTCCATCGCGTCTGCCATCACTGGCGGTGGGGCGGACGCCGTGAGGCTGTCCATCGAGGGGGCTGCGGAAGGTGCTTTCGTGGGGACCGCACGCTTTGCCGCTTTGGTGCTAGACCCGACACCGCCGCTCCCATAGCCAGAGGCGCCCATCCCGGAGCGTCCGCCAATCGACGGACCGACGACGCCCTTCGACTGGAACATGCCGCGTGGCTGTGGGGCGTGCATGGGCTCGTGCTGTGGACCCACGCAGGTGGGGTTGACCTCTAGAGGCAGCAGCCCCTCGCCCGGGGTGACCCGGTAGGCCTCCGAGGTCTTGGGGGACAGCAAGACCAATCCAAGGGAGACAGAGGCGGCCAACGTGAGTGCGGGCGTTCGGGTCATGAGATGCTCCTGTGTTGCGGGCGGCGAACGAACAGACGCCAGTGGCCTTACACGGGTTCCCAAAAAGATTGTCGGAGGGTGATGCAGTGCCTTGCCATTGCGGTTTCAACGTGCTTTGAAGGAACCATGAGAGCGACTGTATCCCTACTGTCCTTGAGTCTGCTGGCCTGCAACGAGGCGGCGTTCGATCTTTCGAACCAGCCACCAGAGGTGAGCATCCTGCAGCCGGTTCTCGATGCGCAGCTTCCGCCTGACGGGCTCATCACGGTGCGGCTGCAGCTACGGGATCGGGAAGACGATCCCAAGGATCTCGACCTGACACTCTCTAGTGGGGGGGAGGCCCTCGTAGGCGAGCGGGTCTGGGACACCGAAGATGAGCTGACGGTGACGCCCAAGGCCGCCTTCGGCACGGGGCGGCACACGCTCACGGCCTTCGTGTTGGACGCTGACGGAGCGTCCGCCGAGGACAGCGTCACATTTGAGGTGGTGGCCAACCTCGCCCCGACCGTAGGGTTTGAGACGCCGAAGCCCAATGTGGTGGTCGCGCAGGAGCTTCCTCTCGAGGTTGTGGCGAGAATCGGGGATGATGCGTCCTTGGGGGAACTTGAGCTGTCGTGGACGGGCATCCTCAAGGGACGAGACCTTCCACGCCAGCCAGATCCGAATGGTGTGCTCCGTGTCACACTCACCGACCTGCCGCTTGGGAAAGGCGTGATCACGCTCACAGCCGTGGATGGTTGGGGCGCGATTGCCCAAGCCGTCCTGCCGATTCAGGTGGTGGTGGGCGACACGGATGGCGATGGCGCCGTCGCCGAGACTCTTGGTGGTACCGATTGCGATGACACCAACGATGCGATCGGTCCGGGGCAGCCCGAGGTCTGCAATGACCTCGACGACAACTGTGATGGTGATGCGGACGAGCACGCGGTCGCCGAGGTCTGCAACGGCATCGACGACGACTGCGATGGCTTCAAAGACGATGCGGCTGCGGATGCCACAGAGTGGTTCTTTGACGGCGATGGAGACGGTGTGGGGGTGGTAGACCAGTCGCTCTACGACTGTGTTCAGCCGACCAACTATGTCGCGACGTCGGGCGACTGTGACGACGACAACGAAGACGTCTACGATGGGGCACCGGAGCTTTGCGATGCCCTCGACAACGACTGCGATGGCGAGCGCGACGAGGGGACGCAGGTCTGTCCGTGCCCCGTAGAGAACTACGCTGGGCATGCCTACCAGATGTGCTGGTCGCTCCCGACCGACTGGTTCAGTGCGCGCGATGCCTGCTATGCAGACGGGTACCACCTCGTGACCGTCGACGATGCCTCCGAGAACAACTGGCTCGATCAGACCTTCGATGCCTACACCACCGCGCCCTTCTGGATTGGCTTCAACGATGTGGCGACCGAAGGTCAGTGGGTCTGGGAGACCGGTGCGCTCTCGACATTTACGGCATGGCACTCGGGCGAGCCCAACAACCTCTACAACAACGAGGACTGTGCGGAGCTCAACTATTGGACGGATGGCACGTGGAATGACGAGAACTGCATGGGATCTCGACGCTTCGTCTGTGAGGCCGAATAGGCCCTAGTCGGCCTGCGGTGCGCCCTCGATACCGAAGTGCTCCCGCAGACGCGGGTCGTTGGGCTGCCAGGTTCGCTGCTCGGGGAGCCGTGTGATGGCACGCATCCGGACCTGTTCGGTGAATGCGGTCATGTCCTCGCCAGGCGCAAACGGGCAGACGATCTGCTCGCCGTCGGGTGAGGTCAGGACAACGGCGGGGGCGCTGCCACGCTTGACCGTCACTTCGCCGGCATACATCGGCACGCGGTCCGTCACGCTAGCCTCTTCCCATCTGACGAGCTGGCCCTCTACAATGGCACACCCTGCGCTGTTGTCCTGCGCACTCGAATGATCGTGGACGGTCTCCAGACGGTCGCCTGGGCCGATGACGCCTTGGTCGTAGAGCTCTTGAAGCCTCGCGCTGTCATCGATGATGACGCTCAGGGCCCACCCTGCGAGCAGGAGGCTGCCGACCACACCGCCGATGAGGAGCAGTGCGTAGACCCCGAGGCCACGGTCTCGTGCGGTCAGGCCAGGGGGAGTAGGGGAGTCGCTCATCGAGGGCCTCACATCGGGTCGGTGAGCTGCAGCGTGATGCCACAGAGGTTGCCGTCAAGACTGGTGACGACCACCGTATCAAGCCCACCGAGTGGTGCGAGGCTGACAGCCTCTGGTTTTCGCGTCGCGCTGTTGGTCCAGAGTGCAACATCAGCACCCTCACGCTGTGCGCGCACCGTCGTGCAGCCGCCGCCACAGTTGTCGACAATGTTCAGCGATACCGACGCCACATCACAGCTCAACGCGCCAAGCGAGAAGGCCACCTCACCCGGGTCGAGGATCACGCAGCTCGAGAGGAGGTCTCGTGAGACACCGTACCCATTGAGGTAGGCGGTGGATTGCGCCTGAATCTCTCCATGGGACCACTGCGTGGGGTCCTTCTTGTGGACTTCGGGAACCCAAGAGAGGTCGATGTCTAGCGTAGCGTCGCACGCCGGCGTCGGTCCGCCCGTCTCACCCGTGAGGGTCTCGGGAGGTGGCGTGTCATCGGATGCGGATGGCGCACCGCAGCCGCTCAAGCAGGCGGCAAGGAAGATGGTCGTTCGATGCATGCTGTCCTCTTCGACGATTCCGCAATAAGCTAACGACGATGGAACCGCGAAAAAGAACACTCGATGTACAGGGGCCCCTCGGCTTCTTCTCTGGTCTTGCCCTCGTGTCGGGTGCGGTCTACGGCGTCTTATGGGCACTTGACTTCGGGCTCGCCGGTCCCGGGTACGACCCCGTGACCTTGCTGTCGCGCCCGGGTGTCGTGCCCGCGATGTTGTCGTTGACCGAGGTGACGGTCGCGGTCTTGGGTGTGGCCCTCACGGTGGTGGCCATTATCGTGGAGTTGGCGGCGACCCGGTACACGCCGCGTGTCTCGGAGATCTTTCTGCGTGACCGAACCAACGTGGTCGTCTTGTCGAGCTTCGTGGTGGCGACGGTCCTCATGCTGTGGTCCACCTTGTCGCTGTCAGCCGACCCCGCGGCGTTTCCCAAGTTTCTCGTGTTCGCCAGCATCGCAACACTCTCGGCCACGCTGTTGATGCTGCTTCCGTATTTTGCGTATGTCTTCGAGTTCCTGTCGCCGGTCAATGTGGTGCGGCGCATCGAGCGACGCGCCATCCGGACGATGGTGGCGGTCAGTCAGTACGGTGGTGATGTCGATGCGGGTCGTTCCGAGGTGATTCAGGGCGTGGAGCAGCTCGGTGATGTGGCCCTAAAGTCGATTCAAAACCAAGACAAGAGCATCGGCGTGGCGTCGATTGGCGCGCTTCATGCCGTGATGATGGTGTCGCTTCAGCGCAAGACGGATCAGGCCAACTCGTGGTTTAGCACCGAGAAGATGCGCCAGACCGACAGCGACCTTGTGGCGTTTCACCGAGATGTGATCCGTGGCATCGAGGAACGTCGAACGTGGCTGGAGATGAAGGTCCTTCTTCAGTTTCGGTCTGTGTTCGATGAGTCCCTCAACAACTCCCGCGACCTCTGTCATCTCGTCGCCATCTACCTTCGACGCCTCGGCCTCGAGGCCGCCCGGCAAGCGGATGATGATGCGCTACGGTTGATCATTCGGTTCTTCAACAGCTTCTTGCGGTCGGCCATCAATACCAACGACGTTCGTACGGCATACAACCTCCTCAACGAGTACCGACAGCTGGCGTCGGGTCTGATGAAGATGGAGCGTGGGGCCTTGGTGGTCAGGGTAGCGGACCGCATGCGTCACTACGGTCAGATTGCCTACAACCGCAACCAGGCCTTCGTCCTCGAGACCGTAGCCTACGACCTCTCTACGCTCGTCGAAGATGCCAGCGAACGCAACGACCGCTGGCATGATGCGCTCCTCGATGTCTTGCTCGATGTCGACCGAGCGCCGCATGGTGATCACGCGGTCCAGGAGGCGTCACTCCGTGGGGTGCGTAAGGCGCAGCTGAAGATGGCGACCTTTTACCTTGTGAATGCGGACCAAGAACGCGCAGACCGTGTGGTGGCAGACCTCGCCGGTGAGTCGAGAGAGCGCATTGAGGGTGCTGTGCTCGAGCTGATGTCCACCACAGAGCGAGAGTTCTTTGAGATCAGTGATCGAGGCGTCAACTTCGACTACCTTCCACCGTCGCAGCGCGCGCACCTCAAGACCGTGATGCGGGCGCTAGGGCTCGACATCAATCCCAACGAGGCATTCTTCGCGCAGGCCGGACTGCCTTCTTCGTAGGGATCCCAAACCGCAGGTACAGGACCGTGTGCCAGTCGATGTTGCCGGAGATACGGTTCCGGAGATTGTAGCGGGCATGATTGCGCAGTGCGCCCCCGAAGCCCGTGACCTCCGCCCCGAGTACCGCGTAGCGAACGCCGAGCTCGATCGACCATCGTCCCGTGATCTGGGCGGCGACGGGCGCGACATCGTGCGTCCCATGGATGTCGACGTGGCCCGACATGTTCAGAGCTACGCCAAAGGCCTCGGTGCTGTCGTGATGTTGCCAGTACAAGGACGTGCCGGTAGCGACA
Organism: Myxococcota bacterium; assembly: GCA_049889515.1. Taxonomy (GTDB): domain Bacteria; phylum Myxococcota_A; class UBA796; order UBA796; genus JBMHDG01. The sequence goes on along the minus strand of JBMHDG010000007.1, from coordinate 76,586 downwards.
CCTCCGTAGGTCACGTTGCGCAGGGTTGAGGCGTCGAGGTGGCCCACCACCCAGCCTCGAGCCCGCCAGTGGTTCTGTCCGAAGACCATGTCGACGACGGGCCCCCCGGTGAGCGTGAGGGTTGCGCCGTGCCATCGATGGCCGGGCACGCCGATGAAACGTGGATTGACGGCGGCGAGGAGCGGTCGGATGTCATTGAGCGCATCATGGATGGCGCGTTGATGACCCGAACCCTGAAAGAGACCTCCAATGGTCTCACCGTTGAGTTCTTGCATCCCGACGGCGACGCGCGCGGTCAGCCAGGGCAGTGGGCTCGATGGTGCTGCGAGGTGTTCCCACCCCAGCTGAACCCGGTTGTCGTTCATGAAGCGCTGGTTGCTGAATGCGCCGCGATCAGTGGGGTCGAGGCCGCCATATCCAAGGCGCTCGGTGTAGAGCGCGGTGCGCCCCTCGAGGCTCCAGCGCATCCAGGCTGGTCCGAGGTCCCGGGACTCGACGCGTACGAGCAAATCATGCGTATAGCCGAAGTCGTCGCCGTCGACGCCCGTCAGTGTCTCCCAGAAGTTGTAGAGCTTGTTGTCGTTGCTGTGCTCCACATGGACCACGACGGTGTCGGGTGGAGACTGAAGTGTTTCACCGGGCAGCGTGGGACTCGCGTGCGCGAGCGTGCCCAACAGCGACAGTACATACGCCCACATGGCCAGCCTTGGTGAAGAGAGGGAACTGCAGGGGTGTAGTACCGTGCCAGTTTACGGGCTGCTCGTGGTACATCAAGGACGATGAAGGTCACCCTGCCGGTTCTGATGCTGTGTTGGTCCGCGCTCGCGCATGCGGCCCTCCCCACAACGGAGGAGCGGCTCGAGGACGTCGTCGCGGGTGAGGTGTCCTGGCAAGCTGCACTTCCCGAGCTTGGGCCGTTGGGGTGGGCGGACCCCGAGGTGCTTCAGGCGCGTCGGATGGTGCTGGCCAACAGCGGTACAGCCCAGAAAGGCACCGAAGATGATGTGCTCGTGAGTTTGATGGTCGTCTGGCGTGACGCTCCGTTGTTGTCCGAGCCAGGCCTCTCGAGCCGTCTCGACGAGATGGGTGCAGCTTCGGATGGGCCCGAAGATCTCTTGGCTGCTGCCCGTGAAAAGGCCTGGTGGCGCCAGGCGCAACATGCTGTCGCCACCGCCGCCCTCGGTGACGCACCCCTGAACGTTGACCTCGAGCCCTTGATGGACGAGCTCACCGTGGCGCGGGCATCGGTCTCCAGAGGAGAGCGCGTCATCGCCTTGCTTCATGGGCTCTGGCCATTCATGAGCCCTGTCGACCGCGACCAGGCGCTCATCATGACGCAACGCTGGTGGCGCGAGGTTCACGGCGTGGCGTGGCAGGACCGACTGGTCAAGGTCGAAGATCCTGGCACGACAGCAGAGGAGGTCGCAGAGATCGTACGGGAGGTCGCGGCGTCCCATGCGCACCTGGCCGGGATCGAAGACAGCGCCTGGCGTCTTGAGCTGACCGCACATCTTGACGTCTTGGAAGCCATACAGAGCGCCGCAGAGCTACGTCAGTTCGTCGATGCGGCCGATGCTCGGGCGGCAGCGCTCGCAGCGGAAGAAGCCGAGGCGGCGCGCGTACGGAGTCAAGCCCAGGATGCCCACCCTGCCGTCGCAGTGGAGGCAGAGAGTCGTTCCCGCACGGCGGTCGCCCTTGCGCTCGCTGAGCGCTGGTTGGGCGAAGCGGAGGACGCCCTCAACCAACGACGTGAGGCGATTGCTGCGGCGCTTGAGGAGCTCTCCGAGAATGATGCACGCATGGTGCTGTCGCAGTCGTGGCAAGTCGACAACCGCTACGGAGAGCTTCGTGACGCGATCATCAGCCTCCGAGCCGAGTGCCTTGGGATGGAGCAGGAGCGCATCCGTCGGTGGTCCGAGCTGCCCGAGGTGGATCCGGTAGAGACGCGGCGAACGCGCGTGTCCGAGATGGCGGCCGAGACCGCGCTGCATCAAGCGGCCATCGATGGCGCGACAGAGGCCTTGTCGGCCGAAGAGGCTGCGCTCAACGATCTCGAAGACGTGGGGCGTCGCATCTTTGATGCCCACCTTGAGGTGCTTCGCGACGCCAAGGCGGCGCGGCAGCGCTACCGACCTTGGGTGTCGTCGAGTCAGCTGCAGCTCGATGATGACCATTTCCGTGAAGATGTGCTCGGCGAGTTTCGGTTGTTGCGCCCGCAGCTGATGGCCCTGACCCATGCACGACGCGACATGATGGAAGCCCTACCCAGCCGTGTCTTTGACCCGGGTTGGGTGCGTGAGGTCGCGGTGGGTGCGCTCCTGATCGGCGGACTTGTCTTGTTGTGGCGGATTCTCGGTGCCACGCTGCCGCGGCGTTCACGTGCGGTCATCGGCTGGGTGCATCGCCAGGGATTGGTGGCCTTGAGGCCCGTAGAACAGGTGGCCCTCGAGGCACCGACGGTTCGCGTGCTGCAGCGCGGGGTGGATGCGCTCGGCGTCTGGACCTTGGGGCTGATGACCGTGACCGTTGCCGAGACAGCGCTTGTCGGGACACTCCCCGAGCTCTCGGCCGTGGTCGAAGCCATCGTGTGGTTCTATGGATTCCGCTTTGCGTTCGCGGTGGCTGACCTGTTGTTGTCCGAGCCGGACGAGCCACGACCCTCGGTGGTTCTCGTCAGTAAAGAGGGCCACGCTGCGTTTCGTGGGGTGATTCGGCTCGCGATGGTCTGGCTCGTCGGGTCGTGGCTGCTCGAGGCGATGCTGACCGAGGTCCTTGTGGCGGGTGCGATTGCGCGGCTCGTGCACTGGGCGCTGCAGGCGCTCGGCCTCCTCTTGGTGCTCGGCGTGGCGTGGAACCTCGAGCCGCGGCTCCGCCGGCGGGTGCAGCGTCTTCGGACACCCGTACCTTGGGTGGACCGTCTCTCGGAGCATCCAGGACGGCTGCCGATTCCATTCGTACGCGGGGCGATCTTTGGGCTGATGGCGACCGCTGCTGCGGGCTGGGAGATGGTGACAGGCGGGGCCGCAGCCGCGCTTGGTGCGATGGTCGACCGGGTTCGGTTCAGTCAGGCGGAGCGCGTCGGTCGGGCGCTCACCCCAGACGAGCGCGCGCAGATTGGCCAGATGAGGCTTCCTCCAGATGCGGATGCAGCAGGGCCTGTGCAGACTGTGCTGGGCGTTCATGCCGCATGGACGGAGGAGCGTCGGCAGGGCTTGGTGGTCCTCGCCGCAGATCCCGGGCATGGACTCGAGGGCTGTGTCGAACAGGTGTGCGAGGCCTTCGCCCTCCGTGACTGGGATGTCTCCACGATTGCGGTCGACGACCGAATCGATACGCCACATGGTCTCGTCACGTCGGTGCTCACGTCGCTTGGACTCGAGGAACATATGGACGACCTCGATGCCGTCGTCGATCGTATCGAGTCGTTGCCCCCTCGGGTGCTTGTGCTCGACGGGCTCCATCGTGGTTTCTTGCGGGAAGCGGGTGGACTGCAAGGGCTTCGCAACCTGATGTATGTGGCGAACGCGAGCAGCAACCATCACTTCTGGTTGGTGACCTCACACCGACCGGCATGGCGGTTCTTCGAGCGCCTCGGCGCGCTGCTCAACACGGGCGTGGTGCGACGTGTTGTGACCCTTGCACCATGGTCAGCACCGGCGATTCGTGCGCTCTGCGAGCAGGCAGCGACCGAAGCGGGGCTGGTGCCAGCGTTTACGCGTCTGGAGGGCAAGGGCCTCTTCGGAAACGCACCCGAGATCGAGCGAGAGCAAACTCGGCGTGGGTTCTTTCGCCTACTGACCGAAGGATGCCAGGGGAACCCACGGGGAGCGCTTCAGATCTGGGGCCGTTGCCTGCGGCGCATGCCCGATGGTCGGGTCGTTGTCGTGATTGACCCATCGATCGCGGGCGACATGACCCAGCGGTTTGATGCGGAGGATCAGTTCGTTCTGACGGCGCTGCGGCTGCATGGCGGACTCGACATGGCCCGGCTTGAGCGGTGTCTGGAGGCAGGCAACACCAGCGCGCGTGCCGTGGTCCATGAGCTGGAGCAGCGGGGTGTATTGGCGCGACGAGGGCGGGAGTTTGTGATTCCGCTCCATCTCTGGGCGAGCGTGACGGCTGAGCTTCAGCGCAGCTCCCTTGTCGGAAAGGGGGACCGATGAACCTAGAGCAACTGCAAGAGGTTGTCGGCCTGTTCCGGTTGACCAACCTCCCCTTGGCGATGGGGTTGTTGTTGGTCGGATGGCTGGTCACGAGTCTCGTCTCACGGACGCTCGATGACCTCGGTGAGCGCTTTGCCGAGCGTCGGCTCGCGTTGAAGCGTTGGAGCGTAGGCCTCCAGTTCCTCGTCTATGCTGTTCTTGCGATCACCATTGGGTGGATGATGCTGGACCTCGACGACGAGAGCAAGCAGCTCGTCGTCGGTGGATTGATCGTGGCACTCGGCTTTGCGCTGCAGGATACGGCGAAGACCTTTATCGCGGGCCTCACGCTGCTGTTCGACGCCCCGTTTCAGGTCGGCGACCGCATCAGCTTTGGGGGGTACTACGGCGAGGTGCAAGACATCGGCCTTCGCTCGGTTCGCCTCGTCACCCTCGATGACAACTTGGTCACCATTCCCAACAGCGAGCTGGTTCGCCATCCGGTGCCCTCGGCAAACGCCGGCGCACTCGACATGATGTGTGTGATCTCGCTCTACCTTCGGCTGGACGCCGATGCGGACAGGGCTCGGACACTTCTGGCCGAGGTGGCTGCCACAAGCCGGTATGTGTTTCTCGACAAGCCGATAGCGACCGTGATTCAAGAAGAGATGCACCGGCACTCTTACGCCGTTCGCGTGGACATCAAGGCCTACGTCTTTGATGCGCGGTACGAAGAGGCCTTTTCGTCGGATGTTGTCGCGAGAGGCCGTCGTGCCCTAGCTGCGGCGGGTATTCCACGTCCGGATGGCGCCTTCTAGGGACCGTCCGGAGGCTCCCATGCACCCAGTGGTTGCGATCTTCGGAGGTGGTCTGGCCGGCCACCGTCTTGCCCATCGACTTCAGTACGACATGAACGTCCATCTCGTGGACCCGAGGAACTACTTTGAGGTTCCCATGGCGGCGCCTCGCATGCTCGTAGATCCTAGCCTCTCACGGCGCGCGGTCATTCCATTCTCCGAGTTCCTTCCTGAGGTGACACACCATGCCCAGCGTCTGGTCTCGCTCCGTGAAGGACAGGCCACCCTCGTGGGGGATGGGGGCCAGACGTCAGAGCTGACGTTTGATGTGGCGGTGCTTGCGACCGGCTCGTCATGGCGAGATGCGAGGGTTCGCGGAGGAGCCAGCACTGCAGCTCTACGGCGCCAACAGGTGGAAGCTGAAGCCGAAGCCCTTGCCGAGGCTGGGCACATCGTGATCGCTGGCGGTGGACCCGTCGGTGTGGAGATCGCCGCGGAGCTCGCGAGCGTCGGCCGCGGCACTGCTGTGCGACTCGTGCATGGGGGTTCACGCCTCCTCGATATGCTCCCCCCGCGGGCTGGACGTCAGGCGCGGCGGTTTCTCGTCGATCGTGGGGTGTCGGTTTGCCTCGATCAGACTGTGCGGCACCACACCCCCGGCACGGTGATGTCGTCATCGGGCGAGGTGTGGTCATGCGAGGCCTTCTTTGAAGCATGGGGCTCGACTCAGCACGCGGCCGCGCTGCTGGACGAAGCACTCTCAGACGCACGCGGTGCGCGAGGGCGGGTCAAGGTCGACGCCATGTTGCGCGTGGTGGGCAGTTCCACGATCTTTGCAGTGGGTGACATCATCGACTCTGCGGAAGCGCGCCAAGGTCAAGCGGCTGGCCTTCAGGTCGAAGTCTTGGTGAAGAACCTCCGGGCCGTTGCCTCTGGCCGAGCGGCCCAGGTGACGTACCGCCCGTCATCGGGCGCATCGCCCATGTTGGTGACGCTGGGGCCGCGCCACGGCACGGGATTTGTGCCCTGGTTGGGCCCCCTCGTGCCAACGCTCACGACGTGGATGAAGTCCCGCGACATGATGGTGGGCCGCTACCGTCGAGGTGTCGGACTGGTCTAGGGGCGCACCCAGCTCGGGAGCACCACGCGTATCGATGGCTGCCAACGCCCGAGTGCACGACGAATGATGGCAGCGGCTGACAGGCCAGTAGCGGCTGCCGTGGCTGCGGGTACGGCGAGGGCGATGCCTAGACCCGTCGTAAATCCACCCACACCGAAGGTGGCTGCCGCGCCGATGGCGTGGAGTCCCGTCACGATGCCGGCCCCTGAAAGTCCGGGAACGGTGCCGACGGCGCCCACCGTCGCGAGGCTCGCCGCAGCACCGCCTGCAGCCCCGGCCACGGATGCGACGCGGCCAACGGAGCGGGCCATGGCCTCGGTGTCGTCGAAGGCGGGATCCGGACGCAACACGGTCGCCGAGGTGATGGCTGTCGCGGCGAGGCCAGATGCGATGGTCATGGTCGCCAGACCGCCGAGGACCCCCCCGGGACCGACACGCACCAGTCCGGCCAAGGCCCGCTGGACGGTCGATGTCGCCATGCGTCGTCCTGCCGAGATGACGGCTCCGGTACCGAGACCGCCGACCAAGGCCGCGATGCCTGCGGAGGCGCCGGTGGCCACTGCGTCGACCTGGCCGGATTCATGCAGCCCCTCGATGGCCCAGCTCACAAAGTGCTCGCAGTTGTTGGCATCGAAGCCATAGCGCGTCTCCCCGAGGCGCTGACGAGCACGGGCGATAGTCTGCTCGGCGTCGAACAGTCGGTAGGGATGCGGCACCACGTGGACCTCACGGCCTCCGTGGAAGCGCTCTGCGGGCACGTGTTCAATGCGGCCGCCGGTCGACTCGAAGATGGAGTTGACCTTGCCACTGTAGTGAATGACCGTGTCATCACCCATGTCGATGCCATGGTGCCAATAGAGATCGCACCAGACTTTGATGTGGTCACCTGCTGCCAACGCCTGCTCCCCGCCACACCTACAACCAAAGCATAAGATGCGGCATTCCGCCGCACCTCATTGGTCACCTAGTCATCACCGACAAGGTCATTCCACCAATCGGGCTGCTTCTTGAGGTGGCGATCGAACCAGGCCACAATGGACTTGGCCCAGATTCGACGCTGTTCTTCGGCGATGATCCAGTGGTTTTCGCCATCGACCTGAAGATACTCCACCTCTTTGCCGAGCACCTTGAGGGCCGCATACATCTGGTCAGACTCGCCGACCGGCACATTGGTGTCGCCCGTACCGTGGAGAAGCAGCAGCGGAGTGGTGATCTGGTCTGCCTTCAGGAGTGGGCTGCGGTCGAGGTAGACCTCTGGGTCACTCCACGGATAGGCATCCGCCGCGCTCGCGGAGCTGTACAGGTATCCCCAGAATCCCTCGCCCCAGTAGGAAGGAATGAGGCTGATTCCGGCATGGCTGATGGCTGCGGCAAACCGGTCCGACTGGGTGATCAGCTTCATGGTGAGGAACCCACCAAAGCTGGCGCCAATGCAGCCCAGACGCCCGCCATCGACGGCAGGATAAGCCTTCAGGAAGGCCTCGGTGCCCTCGAGGACATCGCGCGCCGACTGGTCACCCCAGTCGCGGACATGCCGTGCGGACCACGCTTGGCCAAAGCCGGTGGCTCCGCTCGGCTGGGGGACGTAGACGACGTAGCCTTGCGCCGCCCACCATGCGTGAGGGTACCGCCCGCCGAACTTACGAGAAACCGGTGAAGTTCCTCCATAGTAGTAAATGATGGCGGGGTAGTCGCCTTCGGGGTCGTACTCAGGTGGCAGGTGCACCCGGCCTGTGAGCATGTCTCCATTGTCGAGCGTGACATCGAAGTTGTCGACGACACCGGGCTCAATGACGCTGTAGAGGTCATCGTTGTAGTGTGGAAGCCGCGTGGCCTTGTCGCCGACCAGGAGTGTCAGCACACTCGGGGTATTGGCACTGGACGACTCGGCGATGAGCACACCCCCGTCTGCGGAGATGGCGAACTGGTGGACGGCATCGCCCTTCAGCGCGATCTCTTCGAACGTCTCGCCAAACGCGTCGCCCTTGAACAACTTGACGTGGTCCTCGACCTCGGCGGTGAGGAAGAGGGTGTCGTCGGTCGCCATCTGCATGCTGCGTACGGTGCCCTTGAACGCGCGTGTGCGTGCCACTGCGGCCTGTCCATCGCGGTCGCTTGCGAACAGCTGGGTGTCATAGTCGTTCGGTGTGACGCCTTCGGGCGTGGTGATGCCGATGCCGTCGAAGGCCATGGGGCTGCCCCGCCAGAGGATATCGACCCCCTTGCGTCCGTAGGTCCCACCATTGATGAACGCTGAGGTCATGACCTCGCGTCGCGTGAGGGTCTGAAGGTCGAGCTCAAAAAAGGTGGACGATGTGAAGGGGCGCGTGCCCGTATCGTAGGTTTCCTGCGAGAGCAGGAGGACGAAGCCTTGGCCAGGGAGGGCCACGGGTAGGATGTCGTGGAGCGTGACGCTCTCATCGAGCGCCGTGAGCTGGCGCGTCTGGCCCGTCGAGATGTCGAGGTGCCAGAGATGGGCGTTGTCACGCTGTCCCGGCCATCGGTCGGCCGTGGAGCGGACGCGCTTGATGCCATCGCCATCGTCTTCATAGTCGTCATTGACGCTGTAGATCAGCCCGCTGCCATCGGGTAGCCACTGAAGGCCGCCCATCTTCGGAAGCTCAACGATAGACCTCCGACCACCTTCCGGCGTACCCACCACCAGCTGTTGGGTCTCGCCGTCAGAGACCGTGGCCGCAAACGTGTCGCCCGTGGGCGACCACCGGAACTGCGAGAGGTTCCCGTCGAGCACGATAAAGGTCTCGGGGTCCTCGACACGGTGCAGCTCGGTCCAGTAGCGAACATGTGCTGCGGCGACGCCTGGAGAGCGCCACCCGATGCTGGCCCAGGAACCATCTGCGGAGATGGAGAGACCGGTGACAGCTGGCCTGTCGAGAAGGTCATCGAGGTTGACGGGGCGGTAGGGCTCGGCGTTTACCACGGGCTTGGGTGCGTCGCCCGCGTCGAACGCAACGGAGGTGTTCCACTTGCGTGCGTCGGCATCGGAGGCGGTCACGACGAGGATGCGATGGGCGCCTGTCGTCAGCGTGAGATCTGCCGTGACGGGATCTTTGGAGGTGGGCTCCGAGGCCGTCATCACGGGCGTGCCGTCGACCCATACGCGCGCGGCAGTGGTGGTGTCGAGCTCCAGCGTTCCGGACGTATATTGACGGACATCGAGCGTGGTCACAAAGGCAGCTAGCGTGGGCGTTGAGACCCGTCCGAGCCGAAGATTGGTGACCTCTTGGGCGCCCTCTCGCACGCAGGGCTCCCAGACTTCTTGTGCCACGCAAGGCCAGGGCTCATCTGCAGGGAGATGGGCGCCATCGAGCAGCGTCACGAGCGAACCCTCCTCGGCCGAACCTAGGGGGTAGGGCACCTCGACAGGCGGGAGCGCCACCCAGTCGGTGAGCGGTGTCGGTGCGGCGAGGGCATGACCCAAGAAGAACATCAGCATGGGAGCTCCGATTCAGCTTGCGGGTGTGCAGTCGATCAGCTGACCTTGACCTGACTTGAACAGCTTACGCGCTGCTTTCTCGACATCGGTCGCAAACCGACCCTCGACCTCAATGGTGAAGGTGGCACGGAAGGTCTGTACCGGCGGATCGGCGTCGAACTGTTGGGTCAGGTCATCGCCGGGGGTGGCATCGACAGGCCCCAAGGCCATGCCAGAGGATGGGATTCCAAACACCTTGCGGGGAACGATCTCGCCTTCTTCGAGGAAGGTGCCGACCTGGGCCACAGCGACCACATTGCCCACATCGTAGACATTGGTGAGGTTGGCCACGACCTGAATCGGCTCGGCATCGGGTCGCTCAAAGGTGTAGATGAAGAGCTGGTCGGTCTTTTCGTGGGCAGTCTTGCTCGTCACGGTCATCGCGATCACGGGCATCGGGGGCCTCCAGAGGGGAGGGCCCGGTATCGTCCCCACCGGGTTCGATCTACATGAACCGTTGTCGAGCCTCGTCAGTCCGCAAAGCTCTCGGAACGAAGCTCCCAGGTGTAGCCATCGATCCGCCGCATGCTCACCTCCGCGCCGAATCCTTCACCCCGCGACAGCACCTGGAACGCTTGGATGGCCTTGGTGTCTTTGTCCCGGATGGTCGTGAAGGTGTACTCCCAGAGGGTTTCCCACTCCCCGACTTTCGGGTGCTCCATCTGCGCCCACTCGTGGTTCTTGAACCCGAGCCCTGGCGGGGCATCCACCCACTGTACGGCTTCATCATCTGGCGTTCGCATCCAACTCGCCCGCTCGAACGACGCGAACAGCCAGAAGGCTTCAACCGTGTTGGGACCGCCGATGAGAAAGGTGTCTCTCACGCCGGGATGCTCCCCGTATGCGGGCTCATCATCACCCTCGAGGCTGTCGAAGGCGTCGTGACGGAGGAGCACAAAGCGATGGGGCGCAAGAAGCGCACGCAGGCGCGCTCCATCGCTATCACCATCCGCCTTGGTCACGGAGGTCAGGGACTCGTGTCCTGTGGGTGTGAAGGACAAGGGGCCGGGTCCCGGGTCTTGGACAATGGGGGCAAGGTCCACCCACTGCGCCATCTCATCGGTGGAAGGCATGCCTTCGCGATGACGCTCGATGTAGGGCAGGCCGGTCTTGGGGTGCCCACTGGGGAACACCTTGAGCGTCGCGTCTCCCTCTGTGAAGGCATAGACGTCGAGGCGCATGGTCCCCATGGTGTCGTAGGACCCACCCTGTAGGAAAACGGTGGGCGGATCGGACAGCGACAGGTCCCGTGTCCAAGCCGCGTAGCGGAGCTCGCCGCCCTGCGCTTCGTCAATCCAGTGCTTGTGGGTAGGGGTCTCGAGGTAGACCCTCGGGCGAACGAAGTCGTTGAGTGAGGCGTGCACGATGCTGTGGAGCTGTTCGTGTAGGGTCTGCTGCGCCGCCTCTTCGGCCTTGGACATGCGCGTGAGCCGACGGAGAACAGGCTCGTCTTCGGACACCCAGACGCCCTCGAAGGATCGTCCCCGCCACCCGAAGCTCTCCCAGTCTGCGGGCGTGGATGCACCCACGCGCTGGCGAAACGCGGGCTCAAGCAGCTCGTCATATCGGGCCACAAAGTCTTGGGGTCCCCAGACACGGGAGAGCGGAAAGGGCCGCACGAGGGGATAGTGAACGTGCTTCGCGAGAGCCTCGACGTCGCCCTCACGGACCCACTGGACGAACTCGGCGGGGAAGTGCTCAGCGTCTGGCGAGTCTTCGTGGGATAGCGGTTCTTCGGCCTGGTTGGGCGTTGGCGCTGTCGGGGGAGGGGCCTGCTCGGTGGACGTGGACCGGGTCAGGCCGCATCCGGCGAGGAGCATGGCTAGGGCCACGTGGGACAGGGTTACCATGTAGGCCTCCGTGCGATCACCGCACCACAGGTTTACAGTGCCGCCTTGAGATCCTCCACAAACTGGTCGATTTCGTGGGTCGTAACCTCGTATGAGGTCATCCACCGTGTGACGACGGTGTCGCCATAGTCTCGCCACAGGGCAAACGCCCACTGTTGCTGCAGCGCGAGGGCTGCGGCACGGGGTAGGCGCGCGAAGACCGCGTTGGTCTCCACCTTTTGTTCGAGGTGAACGCCGGGAAGGTGAGCGACGGCTGCCGCGAGATGGTTTGCGTTGTCCATCGCTTGGCGCGCGATGTCCCGCCAGAGGTTGTCACGCAGTACGGCGCTGAACTGACAAGAGAGAAAGCGCATTTTACTGGCGAGCTGGGTGATCTGTTTGCGGTGGTAGCCCGCGTCTTCTGCGAGGGTCGGATCGCGCACAACGAGCGCCTCGGCAAACAGCATGCCGTTCTTCGTGCCAGAGAGGCTCACGGCATCGATGCCGATCTCACCCGTGAGCGCTGCGAGACTGCAGTCGAGACTGTGCGCGGCATGGAAGAGCCTGGCGCCATCGAGATGGACGCGAAGCCCGAGCTCGTGTGCCGTCTCGGTAAGCCCTTGCAGCTCATCGATGGTGTAGACGGTCCCGAACTCGGTGGCCTGTGTGACGGACAGGACAGCGGGTCGAGGTCGGTGGATCCCGAGGCGCGCAGGCATCGCCGAACGCAGGGCCTCGGGTGTCATCTTCCCTTCGGTCGTGGGGACCAGAATGAGCTGAACGCCTGCGGTCACTTGAGGTGCGGCGGTCTCGGCGGCCACAAGATGTGCGGCATCTGCACACAGCACACTCTCAATGCGAGAGGCGAGTACCCGCAGCGCCAAGATGTTGGTTCCGGTGCCGCCAAAGCAGGGCAGGACCGCGGCCTCCGGCATACCGAGGGCCTCGCGAATGTCCGCAGTGGCGGATGTCGTCCATGGGTCGGCGCCATAGGCGAGTGCGGCGCCATGGTTCGCCTGATGGATGGCCTCCAACACTGCAGGATGAACCGTCCCGGCGTTGTCGCTCGCAAACCGGGGGTTGGGCTGTCGTCCGCCGTGACCGGCGTAGGGATCATGAGACATGGTGAGGGCTCCAAGGCGCGCTATTCTTTCCACATGCCACGGTCTCATGCCATGCTCCTCTCGATCGCGAGGACGGACGCCACATTTCTGAAGGTGGTCTCACGGGGTGAAGTCATGCTCTGCGGGAAATGCCTCCACTGCCGTCGAAAGCTGCACCTGCGAATGTCGGGGGAGCCCATCAGTCAGGCTACGATCGAGCACATTGTGCCGCGCCACCATGGGGGCACGGATGAACTTCGAAACTTGGGAATTGCATGTGCGCGGTGCAACCACGGGAAGGGTGCGAGGCATGACCGACGAGCGCTCGATGACCCGAAGCTCGCGGCGATCATCGCTCACCTACAGTCCGAGCGGTCCGAGCGATGGCGGGATGCGGAGTCGGTGGCATGGTGACCCTTGACGGCGCGTTGTCTTGCGGTCCGCTATGTAGGTCCTTCGTGAGGGCGGAATGCGTGTTGTAGGGTGCTTGCTCGGATTGTCAGCGTGTACGCTCTGGGGAGAGCTGTCACCTCCCGAGACCATTGAGCCCCGGCCCACGACCGGGCAAGACAGCGCGGAGTCGGACCTCGAGCCGCCAGAGGAGCCGACGGAACGACCGCCGGAGACCGAGGCACTCCTTCGCTGGCCCTATCTCCAGGAAGTGGATTCGGACGGACTCAGTGTCATTGTGGGTGTGTCGGACGAGGGGCAACAGGTCGAGGTGGAGCTGGCGCGAGACGACGACCGATGGACGGTCGAGGCCGAGGGCGACATCCTCGCCGGCGTGACCCCGACCATGCGGCTGCTGCGGGCTCGCTTCGATGGGCTTGAACCCGGGACGACCTACAGCTACCGCGTGATGGTGGACGGTGTAGAGGTCATAGGTGGGTTTTCTGCCATGACGCGGCCTGCTGACGAGGCGGCACCCGTCCGATTTCTTGTGCTTGGCGACTTCGGCAGTGGCCGGCAAGCTCAGCGTGACCTGCGCGATGTGATGCTCCAGCACCTCGACGGCGTACAGTTCTGGCTCACGACGGGAGACAACGCCTACTACGGCGGCACAGCCCAGTCTTTTCAGGACAACGTCTTTAAGGTCTACCAGGAGATTCTGGCCGAGGTTCCCATGTTGCCCACGCCCGGCAACCACGACTACCAGAGCTACGATCTTCAGCCGTATCTCGACAGCTTCTTTCTTCCCGAACAAGGGCCAGATGCGTGGTCGCACGAGCGCTTCTGGCGCGTGGACTGGGGGCCGTTACGGCTGTTTGGTCTCGATAGCGTGGACAGCATGTTCAAGCTCACCCGCGAGCCGGGTGACGACCAACTCGACTGGATTGAGGAGCAGGATGCGCTTCCGGGGCCCCCATGGAAGCTGGCCGCCTTTCACTACCCAGCCTACAGCGCACAGCCGAACCGGACGCCAGACTACCTCGTGAAGCTTCATCTCGAGCCCCTGCTCGAAGCCCTCGCGTTTCCGTTGGTGCTGACGGGGCACAACCACATGTATGAGCGTTTCGTGCCGATTCGTGAGGGGAAGGCCGACCCGACAGGCATCACATGGATCGTGAGTGGCGGCGGGGGGCAGGGGCTCTACCCGACGGGGAAAGACCCGCTCCACGCCTATGTGGAAGAGGCCTACCACTTCATGATCTTCGACGTGGATGCGTGTACACTCCAGGGACGGGCCATCGACATCAAGGGCAACGTCATCGACGACTGGACCCAGTCCATCTGCCCCTGAAGGTTGGGATGGGTGGTGCTATGCTGCCGCAACGGAGGACGTATGCACAAGGCACTCGCATGGACGGTGTTGCTGGGACTCGCCGGCTGTTTCAACGAGTATGAGGGCGATGAAGCCGGAGAGTGCAGCGACGGGGCGGACAACGATCGCGACCTGCTCTTCGATTGCTTCGACCCGGACTGTGCGATGTCGCCACTCTGCATGGGAGATGCAGACACCAATGTGCCGGACCCAACGGACACCCAACCGCCCGACACGGACGACCCGGGGCCTGACGACACCCCTCCCGACACGGACAACCCGCCAGAGGAACTCTGGGACTGCCCGGACCGCTCCAAATTCCCAGAGCTCTACGAGACACGACCCCCCGGACCGCACACCTGCGAGGTCGACAAGGTCACGGCGTGGCTTCAAAACCACGCGAGCGGCACCACCTCGACGAGCGCCTCGTGTCTGGATCAAACGTCAGACGACTGGGCGGGGATCTTCGATCGTCAGGAGTGGGATCCGTCCAGCTTCTACTACAAGTTCTACAAAGTCGAGGCGAACCTCACGGTCGCACCGCGGCAACAGTGCGCGAGTGGGCAGTACCCGAACTGTACCGAAGATGAGGACGTTACCTACTTCTTTGATGACGATGAGGACTGGTGGATCGCGGAGCTCGACCCGACCAATGTTCCGGTCGACCAAGTGCCCGGGTGTGGCGTGACGCTGAATCAAGATGACATCATCATCGACGATGGCGCGACGGGCACGTTGATTCAGGAGATCAAGATCACCGTCACGGCGTCATGTCCGACGCAGCTGCAGATCAACAATGGCTGCACCATCACGCATGAGTACGACCTGGACTTCACGGCTGCCGAGTAAGGTCAGCGGGCCGAGATCTCGCTCAGACATGCCGGCAGCAGGTCGTCGAGGAGCACATCACACTCGGTCGCATCTTTGTTTTCGCACATGCAGACTTGCCACCCTTGCAGGATGGCGAGGTCGAGCGGGTCGCAGGCGCTCTGACGACAGGCACTGAAGTCCTCGAAGACCTGGGGATAGCACTCCGCGAGATCTGGCGTAGAGAGGCTCTCACAGTAGGCATCGGAGGGGCCCCCGTAGGTGCAGGACGTTGCGAGCAGGAGGCACAACCAGCGGACAGGGGACATGATTTGTTCCTTGGGACAGGGCCCGGAGCGCGCGGGGCGAGTATGCGGTGTACGGGAGGGGCCCGTCATGGACTCTCGCGGACCACTCTACATGATTCTGGCGACGCTGGGCTTTGCCACGCTCGGTGTGCAGGTCAAGATGATCGATGGTGTGCCCTCGGCTCAGATCGTCTTCTGGCGGAGCCTCGTGGGTGTCATGGTGCTGTTGCCCGTGGCGCTCCGCGATCTTCGTGCGGCTTGGGGCGTTCGTCGCGATGCCTTGCTCGCTCGTTCCGTGTTCGGAACCGCGAGTATGTTTGCCTATTTTGTTGCGATTGACCGGCTTCCACTGGGTGACGCGGTGCTGATTGCCTTCACCTCGCCCCTCGCGGTCGCGACGCTAGCCCCGTGGGTCACGGGTGAGCGTGCGCCCCGTGGGCTCTGGCGGGCTCTGCTGCTGGGCCTCCTGGGTGTCGGATTTGTGGTCGAACCGACAGGTCGCGATGTGGATCCGGTGGGCATCGCTGCTGCGCTCAGCACCACGTGGCTCGCGGCGGGCGCCTACCTTGGGGTTCGCGTGGCGAACCGCACCGAGGCTAGAACGACGATCGTGCTGTGGTTCAGTGCATTTGCCTGCCTCGCGACGCTTCCCTCGTTTGCGATGCAACCGGCATCTGTGGACCTACCGACTGCAGCGCTCTTGGGGGGCGTGGGCTGCGCGGGCCTGTTCGCCCAGCTGATGCTGACCAAAGCCTACTCGCTCGGTGAAGCTCCGAGGATTGCGCTCTACAGCTATGCAACGCCCGTCTGGGCGTACATGCTGGGCATCTTCGTCTTGGGCGAAGGCGTGCGGTGGCAGGGCGTTGTGGGCACCTGTCTCGTGGTTGTCGCGGGCTGGTACGCTCAGCGCATCACGGCTTCGCCCACGGATGAAGCTCCTTCGTGACCCGGCGGGAGTCATTGCCCATGCTTTGGTTGGGTGACTCATCGGCTTCTGCCAGTGTCTTCGACTCAAACCCAAGGTCGAGCAAGAGCCGCTGTGTCGGCGGCTGTGGGTCGAGTGCCCAGCGACGGATCTCTTCTCCGGTGAGGGCGTGGGTAAACACCCGGACGTCATCGACTTCGAAGGAGGGGGCGTTCTCGACTTCGGTAGAGCCGATGGTGAAGGGCCCGATCATATTGAAGCCTTCTGCGAAGAAATCTGCGTCGAGAGCAGGGTCGTTCGCAGCCTGACCGTCGATAAAGAAGCGAACCTTCTGCGCGTTGCGATCGAGCACCACACCGACGTGGGTCCATGTTGAAAACGGCACATCGAGCGTACTGACGCCCGTGGCGGTGGCGCCGAGGTTGCCCCGTACGGTCAAGCGTACGTTGCGGGTCTCGGTCAGGCGAAGGCTGTACTCGGCATTCACCGAGCCGCCGAAGTTGATGAGTTGATTGGCGGTGCTTCCCAGCGCGAGCAGACGCACCCACATGGTGACGGTCAGGTCTTCCTGGGACAGGTCGTAGGCGACATCGTCGCGGCTGTGCAGCCCGTTATCGACGAACAGGTAGGCATTGCCAAGCTCTTCGAGGTCGAGGAGGGTGTCGCAGTCGTTGTCGATGCCATCTGGGACCTCGACGGCGCCGGGAAAGGCGAGGGGCTCGTCATCATCGCAATCGATGCCTTCGGGGACCCCATCGTTGTCGGCATCGATGGGACCGGAGACCCCGGTCTCGTTGATGTCGGAGTCGGCGTCGGAATCGGAGTCGGCGTCGGTATCGGGCGGTGTGCCCATGTCGGTGGGTTCTGGCCCATCCGAGCCGCATGACGCGAGAAGTGTCCAGAGGGTGAATCCAGCAAGCCGACGCATGGCGCCTCCATCTTGACAATCTAAAGTGCCACGACGCATCACGCACGGATACCATCGCGCATCTCGCGGAGGTTTGCATGGCCAGAACAGTGCTCGTGACCGGTTCCACTTCTGGCTATGGTCTCGCGACCGCTCGCCAGTTTCATGCGCAAGGCGATCGGGTCATCTTGACGGGGCGACGGGCGGACCGCCTGGCGGCCCTGCAGGACGAGCTCGGAGAGCGCTGCACGACGCTCTGCTTTGATGTGCGTGTGGCAGCGCAGATTCAGGGGGCCCTCGACGCACTGCCCGAGGGGTGGCGCGACATCGACGTCTTGGTCAACAATGCAGGCCTTGCGTTGGGCCTCGGCGGAGCATGGCAGGTCGACGTTGAAGACTGGGATGTGATGATCGATACCAACTGTCGGGGGCTGGTCACGATGACACGGGCCGTCCTGCCCGGAATGGTCGCACGAGGTAGCGGGCATGTGGTCAACATCAGCTCGATTAGCGGCTCCTGGCCGTATCCGGGAGGCAATGTCTATGGGGCTACCAAGGCGTTTGTGACCCAGTTCAGCCACAACCTGCGGTGCGACCTTGTGGGCCACGCCATCCGCGTGACGAACATCGAGCCAGGCGCCTCGGAGACAGAGTTCAGCTTGGTCAGGTTCAAGGGAGACGCACGCGCAGCGGGTGCGGTCTACGAGGGCTTTGAGCCGTTGCGTGCCGAGGACATTGCCGGTGCAGTCTGCTGGGCTGTGAACAGCCCAGCGCATGTCAATGTGAGCAGAATCGAGTTGTTTCCAACCATGCAGGCAGGTGCAGGCCTGAAGACCGTACGTGCCAACTGAGTCGTCTTGGGCCTGCTTGGAGGCAGGCGATCACCGCTTTGTGGTCCGGGGTGTGACGGGCGAGACCTCTCCGATGCGACCCTTGTTGGCGTTGATCCAGGGGGTCTGGGCGTTGTACCCGGACGATGCCTTGAAACTTCTACGCCACCGCATCGGCTTGGGGCCCGAAAAGACCCGCTACGACGAGTGTGTGGCGCGGGTGGCGGCCAAGCGGATTCGTGAGCAGGACGCGCCACCTGGGGGCACGTTCACCGACCTCTCCGCATGGCTGTCCGATGGGCTGCAGCGAGCACGCAACGCGAGTGAAGCGCTCGGAAGGCCGAACGACGGTGGGTGGGAGGCCTTCGTGGCGTGGTGTGACACACTCACGGGTGACGAACCCCCATCCTCTCTGCGGTATCAGAGGCATCGACCCGTGGGCGCATGGCTTGTCGATGCGCAAGGGATGCCGATCCTCGCCGCACGGAACACGAGCGGCAGAGACCGCACACGTCACGCCGAGCTGGAGCTCCTGCTGGCGTGGTACGCACGTGAGCGCAGGCCACTTCCCGAGGGAGCGCAGATCTGGACCAGTCTGCAGAGCTGTCGCATGTGTGCCGCCGCGATTGTGCATGCGACGGACGCTGTGACGCCCATCACCGTGCGCTACCTCCACGAGGATTCGGGTCGGCTATCCAGGGATACCGAGCTGCAGCGTCGTGGATGGGAACAGGGGCCGTTCAGCGGGTGAGGACCATCGCCCTGTCGGTGCCGTCGGGTGTGAGGCTGACACGGTCTGCATGCTCAAAGACGACGAGATGGTCGCGCGCTCGGCCCTCGCTTGGGGTGATGCGGATGCGTCCACCGTTCTCAGTGGTCTCCAGAACTTCATACGTGCCTTGAAGCGAGCTCTCGGCGTTGCCAAAGCGGAGGGAGTCGCCCTCAAAGACCACCTTCTGCGTCTTCATCTGGCCGAGCAGCGACCGATATGTGGCCAGTAGCTCAGCATCTGGATTGGCGCGCCGCGCGCGGACGACGAGCGTGGCGGTCGACGCTGCGCGTGCCGGAAGGTCTTGGGCGGCCAGCTCTTCATCGGTGGGGATCGGGTCGCGAAAGGCGAGCTCGAGCGCTGCAAGTTGTGCGGTGAGGTCGGCGTCGAGTTCGAGTGTCCATTCACCATTGAGCTGCTTTCGCAGCCCGCCTTTTTCGAGGTCTTCAGGCGTGGGTGGGGCCTGCTCGGTGACATCAAAGGCACTGGGTGCGGGTAGGGCGTCAGTCTGAACCTGACAGGCGGCGAGGAAGAGTGTCAGAGCGAGCATGAGCCTGCCGAGGGTCCTTCTTCGAGCGTGGTCAGACTGTCATCGTCGGCGCGAAGGTCGGCCTCACGCATCAAGCCCTTGATCTTCTCGTCCATGAGATGACTTGGCACCACGTTGGAGAGGGCGGCGTACATGCTGCCCCGCACATTCGGGTTGTCTTCATGAAGCTCGGTAATGAGGGCCTTAATCTTGGCGCGCTTGAGATCGGGCTGGCTGCTGCACAGGGTGCACGGGAGAATGGGGAAGTCCATCTCGGCGGCCAGCTGGGCGATATCGGCCTCGGCGCAGTTGATCATTGGGCGGATAACAATGTTTCGTCCGTCATCACTGACGAGTCGTGGGGGCATCGCCTTGATCTGGCCCGCGTACAGAAGGTTGAGCATCAGCGTCTCGATGGCATCATCACGGTGATGTCCGAGGGCGATCTTGGTGCACTTCAGCCGCTGAGCTGACGTGTAGAGAATGCCGCGGCGCATCCGGGAGCACATGCTGCAGTAGGCCTTACCCTCTGGGGTCTTGGCCTTCACGATCTCGTAGGTGTGCTCACGAATGACGTGATGCTCAAGGCCTTGTTGCGCCATCCAGTTGGTGAGGATCTCGGTGGGAAACCCTGGTTGACCCTGGTCGAGGTGCGTCGGGATGAGCTCGACCTTGAAGGGCATGCGCGCGGCCAAGATTCGTAGCAGGTGAAGCATGACGTAGCTGTCTTTGCCACCAGACATACCCACCATGATGCGATCATTGGGCTCTAGCAGCCCAAAGTCACGGCTAGCGAGCGCGGTTTTTCTCAAGAGGCGGGCTTCGAGGCGAGACACACTGTGCTCCGTTCTTCCGGTGCCCCTTATCGTCTTTTGACAGGCAGGAAAGCGAACCGGTCAGGATTGACCACGCCGCAGGCAACGTCTTGCGATAGGGTGCCCGTCCATCCGTGAAAGGGAGTCCCTATGACCGCCGGAATCTTTCGAGTGCCGAGTCCCGCCAACGAGCCGGTAAGAGCCTATGCGCCGGGCAGTGTAGAGCGTGCTTCGCTCGAGGCAGAACTGGCTCGCCAGGCGGGCGAAGTCGTGGAGATTCCCTGCGTCATCGGGGGGCAGCGTCGGTTCACCGGCAACGTGGTCGAGGTGACGATGCCGTGCGACCATCAGCATGTGCTGGCACGGGTGCACTTGGCGGGTCCCGAGGATGTTCAAGACGCCATCTCGGCCTCGCTCAAGGCCAAAGCGGAGTGGGCGCGCTTGCCATGGGCGGACCGCGCGGCCGTATTGCTTCGCGCGGCGGCACTGCTCGAGGGCCCGTGGCGCGATCGGGTCAACGCGGCGACGATGCTTGGCCAGGCGAAGACCTGTCATCAAGCAGAGATCGATGCGGCCTGCGAGCTTATCGACTTCTGGCGGTTTAACGCCAAGTACTACGAAGAAATTCTTGAGAGTCAACCACCGATCAGCCCCGCAGGTGTGTGGAACCGGCTCGATCACCGACCCCTTGATGGGTTTGTGTTTGCGGTGGCGCCGTTCAACTTCACCTCCATTGCGCTCAACCTGCCCACTGCACCCGCCATGGTCGGTAACACCGTCGTGTGGAAGCCCTCGCTGACGTCCAGCCTCTCGTGCTGGGTCCTGTTTGAGCTGCTGGAGGCCGCCGGACTTCCACCGGGCGTGATTCAGATGGTGAATGGCCATGGTGCAGATGTCGGTGACCCCGTGCTGGCGCATCCAGACCTCGGAGGCATTCACTTCACGGGTTCGACCCGGACCTTCCAACACATGTGGAAGACGGTTGGCCAGAACATCGCTGCCTACCGCCAGTATCCCCGTATTGTGGGCGAGACGGGCGGTAAGGACTTCATTGTCGCCCACGAGTCTGCAGACGCAGCAGCCGTCGCGACCGCCATTCTTCGCGGTTCGTTCGAATACCAGGGCCAAAAATGTAGCGCTGCAAGCCGTCTCTACCTGCCATCGAACCTCTGGCCAGAAGTTCGTGATCGGGTCATCGAGGGCATCGCAGCGTTCAAGCAGGGTGACGTACGTGACTTCTCGAACTTTGTCTCGGCGGTGATCGATGAACGCGCGTTCGAAAAGATCACGCGGTACCAGCAGATGGGTCGAGAGGCGGCGTCAATCGTCGCCGGCGGCAGCGGCGATCGCTCGAAGGGCTGGTACATCGAACCCACCATGGTTCAGGTAGAGCGCCCCGACCATGTGCTCATGCGTGAGGAGGTCTTTGGCCCACTCGTGGCAGCGTGGGTCTATGAGCCTCGCGACTGGGAGCATACGCTGGGGCTGGTGGACACCACGTCGCCATATGCGCTCACCGGTGCCGTGTTTGCCGGAGACCGGCGTGTGCTTCATGCCGCCACCGAGTCGCTGCGGTTCTCGGCTGGCAACTTCTACCTCAATGACAAGCCAACTGGAGCCGTGGTCGGACAACAGCCCTTCGGTGGGGGGCGCGCGTCTGGAACGAACGACAAGGCGGGGTCGCCGCTGAATCTCCTTCGCTGGATCAGTCCACGCACGATCAAGGAGAACTTCGCGGCACCAACCTCCTGGGGCTACCCGTTCTTGGGGTGATGTCCGTGTGGGTGGATTTGACGGTTCCGTGTGGGACAGCCGCGGATATCAGCGCTACATTATTCGAGATGAAGTAACGGAGGCGTCAGATGGACAGCCGTCTATCCCACACGCTAGCGCTGCTCGGGGGCGTGCTCATCACGTCCCTGGCTTATGAGACAAGTCGAGCAGTGACCGAAGCGGGTGTTGCACTCGGAATGATTGAAGCGGAGGACGCGGCAGCCGTCGCGACGCAAGGTGCGGACCGCACACGAAAACTCGAGGCTCCGACCAGCCGCTCGAAAGAAGACCAGCTGCGTGCCCGGGAGGCTCTGGGGCTCATTCCGAGCGCCAACCCCGTGCCGACCGAGACCGTGGTCGCGTCCAAGGGCGCACCCGTTCGCGAGGCCCGTCAGGCATCGCGGCCACCGGTGACGGGAGATGGCGACCCCAAAGCGTTGAGCAGCGCACTCGATGCCGAGAAGCTGAAGGCGAGGAAAGAGGCACGAAGTGAGTTTCGGGCCGACCTTTCCCCAGACGAACGGCGGGCGCTCAAAGAGCAGCGCGACGAGCGTCTGTCCGAGATGAGTCCCGCCGAGCGCGCGGCTGTCGAGCAGCGTCGGGCGCGGCGGAAAGCATTGGAGGATGGGGAGTAGCGCCTCGCGCGAGCAGATCTGCTACGCGAGACGCCGCTTCCACATCAGTCGCGGCGTGCTGCCTTGACCCGGCCACGCATACGGCCACCGCTCTTGCGGACCTTGACGGCCCCTTGGCGGCGAGCTGCGCGACGACGCTGCTTGGCCTTGAGCGCGGCCTTGCGACGAACACTACGGCTCTTCATGGGATACTCCAAGTCATGGGCCTAGGCCCGTGCCGGGCCCGTGTAATAGGTCTGGCGACTTCATGCACCCGTGTCCGACGGAGGGACGCCTGATGGCATCGTTTGAAGAACTGCTCAAGGGCGTCGATCGGACGGGTGGGGTGGTGGTGCCTGCGTCGTGGATGCAGGGGCGGGCGACGTTCGGAGGACTCGTCGCTGCCGTCATGCTTCGTCAAGCGCGCCACGCGTGTCCATCGGAGCGTCGCGTGCGCTCGTTGAACTTAAGCTTCGTGGGACCCCTCGGAGACAACCCAGCGTCCGTCGAAACTGTGGTGCTTCGCGCCGGGCGGTCGCTCACACACCTTGAGACCACGCTTCATGAGGGGCCCAAGGTGCGGGCCAAGATGTTGCTGTCGGCTGGCAGCGATCGCGCATCAGTCCTGTCGTTTCCCGCAGTGCCGAGGCCTGTCAGCGTGACGCCTGACGGCGGCATGCCGCTTCCGAACACGGGCCCCATTCCCGTCTTTACCCAGCACTTCGACTACCGCATCACCTCGGGAAATCTACCGTTTTCTGGAGCCAAAGAGCCCCGACTCCACGGCTGGATACGTCACCGCACGGCGACAACATCGGTGCTCGAAGCCGCCGTAGCGATGCTCGACGCATGGCCAGCGCCCGTGCTGCCGGCCCTGCCGCGGCCGGCGCCAGCGAGCTCGGTGTCATGGACCACCCATGTGCTTGATCTTCCGGAGTCGATGGATGAGGGCTGGTGGTACTACGAGGCCGAGAGCCAGCACACGTCAGCGGGGTATTCTGTCATGCGCGCGAGGCTCTGGGCGCCGGATGGGCGTATGGCCCTGTGGTCGGATCAGCTGCAGGTCATCTTCGGATGACGTCCCTTCGTCTTCGAGGGGATGAACATTGACGAGGTGGGCATCCCTTCTTCTCCATGTCGTGGTTAATGTGGTGCCGGGGGTCCTATGAGCAAACCGAGGCGCGGCTGGGCACGACTGGCATCGTTGGGCGCGATGACGACGCGTGTGGCTGGGTCTTACCTGGAACAGCGCGTGCGGTCGGCCATCACCGGTGAGCCTCGCGATCGCATTCGCGACCGCTTTCAGCTGAAGACCGCCCAAGATGTGGCGGAGACGCTCGGCCAGCTCAAGGGCGCGGCGATGAAGGTCGGACAGGGCCTCTCGGTGCTCGCGGGACAGCTCGATCTCCCAGATGAGGTGCGTGAGGCCCTTGCAACGCTGCAGTCCGATGCGGAGCCTGTTCCTTGGGCGGTGGTGGAACGGACCATCCGGTCAGAGCTCGACGAACCCCTCGAAGACGTCTTTGTTGAAGTGGAGACCACGCCGCTCGGAACCGCGAGCTTGGCGCAGGCGCATGTGGCGCGGCTACGGGATGGCCGAGAGGTCGTCATCAAGGTCCTTCATGAGGGGGTAGACGCCGCCGTCGAGACGGACCTGCTCGCGTTGCGGGGCATGTTGATGGCGGGGGTGGCGGCAGGACGTTCGCGAACGGAGCTCCAGCGAACCTTCGAAGAACTCTCGACGCGGCTCCGAGAAGAGCTCGACTATCTGGGAGAGGCGGCCAACCTCGTCGACTATGCCAAGGTGTTTTCTGACGATCCGCGGGTTGCCATTCCCGTTCCTGAACCGGGACTCTGCTCGGAACGCATGCTGGTGATGGGACGGCTTCCTGGCGTGCCTCTACAGTCATTTGTGCGGGAGGCCAGCGCCGAGCTGCGTCAGTTGGCAGGGGAGAACCTCGCGGGCGTCTTTTTGGAGCAGGTCTTTGTTCACCGCATGCTCCACGCCGACCCTCACCCTGGAAACTACCTGTTCGCATCAGACGGTCGTGTGGGCATGGTCGACTTTGGCTGTGTGAAACGATTCGATGAGCACTGGATCGCGGCCTATGCCCGGGCCGTCAATGGTGCCCTCGATGAAGACCGAGACGCCGTGCTTCAAGCGGTGCGCGACATCGGATCTTGGCAGGGCGACTCCGCTGGGGCTGCCGACGTGATCTGGCAGTTCTGTGAGACTGTCGTGGCGCCTTGGCGACGCGGGGTCTACCGCATCGGCCGCGACAGCGATGACCTTGTGCGGCGGGTGCAGCCCATTGTCACAGAACTTCTGAAGTTCCCCGAGGTCGAGGCTCCACGTGACATCCTGCTCCTGCACCGGACGCTCGGGGGCCTGTATTCCATGGCCAGAGAACTGGATGTTTGTTGCGATTGGGAGCCAATTATCCGCAAGCACACAGACTACGCCATCGCGGTGGCCAGCGGGCGGCAGGTGGCGTGGACGCGTTGACGGTCGATGGGGTGGCGAAGTGTCAAGCGTCCGTTATGGCACTGATCCCACCGCGGAGCGTCTGCATCCGCTCAACCTGTTGGAGTCACCGTGGCCCGTCGATGGCTTGCGTCTTGTGGCGCGCTCTGCTTTCTCCCTCTGCTGACCGCTTCAAACTGTGGGCCCAAGCCCCCGACAGAGCCTACGGATGAGGTGGTCGACGTACCCACCTACGATGAGGCGCTCGCGCTCGTCGCCTTGCAGCCGAGTACGGTTGTCGAGAACACGGCGCTGACGGCAGACCTCATCGGGTCCGGGTTTGTGGATGGTCTTCGGGTCTGGGTTGGCGCTCGCGAGCTCGACGGGGTGACCGTGCGCAGTGACGACCGTGTGGGGCTCACCATTCCAGGACTGGCGTCGGGCAGCTACGACATCGAGGTCGTTCACCCAGACGGCAGCAACGCTACGCTACGGTCAGCACTCCGAGTCACCGAGGACCTCTCTGCGTCCTGCGAGGACTTGACGGTCTACTTCGAGGTGGATTCATCCGTGCTTTCCTCCGATGCGACGGCCTCGCTGTCGACGACGGTCGAGTGCCTCAAGGCCGCGAAGGCCACGGTGCGCATCGAAGGGCACTGTGATGAGCGTGGCACCACCGACTACAACCTCGCGTTGGGTCAGCGTCGGGCAGATGCCGTATCTCGCTGGTTGTCGTCACAGGGCGTGCCAACCCGCCGCCTGTCGACCATTTCGTACGGTGAGGAACGGCCCGCTGCGCAAGGTTCGAGTCAAGCGGTCTGGGCCAAGAACCGTCGTGTTGAGCTTGCCCTACAGCGCTGATCCGGGTTGGAGGGGCAAGATCACGGTGTTCGGCGAAATTGTCGGGAAGTATCTCTGATAGTGCAGTTTTTATCGCCATGACACAGCCGTGACACAGGGGCGTAAGGCGACGGTTAGCCTTCCGCCCTTAGTGGAGCGCCGATGTCTGGCTCTGGTATGTCGTACCTAGGTGAATGGACGCCTTCCCATGGCGGTGAGTTGCCCAGCTTTGCGCCCACGGCGGTCTCCGCTGCAGCGCAGCGCATTCGAGAGACCTGCCATGTGGTGCGCGACCCCGGGACGGGCACCGTAGGCGTCGCGTTCGGTGGCGTCGCACAAGCGGGTGGCGGAACGGGGGGGGCGCCGTGGTTGGCGTCGCTTCCACCGCTTTATCCAGAGTGGCTGGGCGACCGGTCGTTCTGCGAAGTGCATCGCACGCGCTTCGCATACGTAGCCGGCGCGATGGCCAATGGAATCGCCACCACAGATCTCGTGGTGGCGATGGCGCAGCACGGGATGCTGGGATTTTTCGGTGCGGCCGGCTTGTCCCGTGGTCGCGTAGAGGCGGCACTGCAAGATCTCCAGTCTAGGCTCGGTGATCGGGCCTCGTGGGGTTCGAACCTCATCCACAGCCCACACGAGCCAGAGCTCGAAGACGCGATCGCAGCCATGTACGTCCGCCACGGTGTGAAGCGTGTCTCGGCAAGTGCCTACATGGCACTCACGCCAGCCATCGTGCACCTCGCCTTTGCGGGCGTTCGTGAGGTGGGCGGTACGATCGAACGACAAAACTACGTGTTCGCCAAGATTAGCCGCCCTGAGGTGGCGCGTCACTTCATGAGTCCACCGCCGAAAGCCATCCTCGACAAGCTGGTGGGCGATGGTCGTCTGACCGCAGAAGAGGCCCGACTTGCGGCTCGTCTCTCGGTGGCAGAAGACATCATCGTGGAGAGCGACTCTGGGGGTCACACCGACAACCAGACGCTGACGGCTCTGTTTCCGACCATCCTCCAGCTACGCGACGAGCTGATGGCGGCCCATGGACTCACCAGGCCGATTCGCGTGGGTGCCGCTGGGGGCCTCGGGACACCGTCCGCGGTGGCTGCGGCCTATGCGCTCGGCGCTGCGTTTGTCTTGACCGGCTCCGTGAATCAGGGCGCTGTCGAGTCCGGGCTCTGCGCAAAAGGCCGTGAGTTGCTCGCCAAGGCGGGTCTCGGAGACGTGACGATGGCCCCGGCCGCAGACATGTTCGAGATGGGCGTCAAGGTGCAGGTGCTGAAGCGGGGCACGATGTTCGCGCCTCGTGCCCACAAGCTGTACGAGACCTACGTCACCTACGCGGGTATGGATGACATTCCCCCAGCGGCGCGGGAGCGTCTGGAGAAGCGCGTCCTCGGGCTGACGCTCGATGAAGTGTGGGACACCACGCGTTCGTTCTGGCAGGAGCGCGATCCGCGTGAGGTCGCGAAGGCCGAGGCAGATCCCAAGCACAAGATGGCGCTGTGTTTCCGTTGGTACCTCGGGTTGTCCAGCCGCTGGGCCATCGCCGGAGACGCCAAGCGGGCACTCGACTACCAGATCTGGTGCGGCCCCGCGATGGGTGCCTTCAATGCCTGGGTCTCTGGCTCATTCCTTGAGCCCGTTGCGGACCGTACGGCAGGTCAGATTGCACTCAACCTGCTGGAGGGCGCGGCTGTCGTGACCCGAGCGCAGCAACTTCGTTCCTATGGCGTGCCGATGCCGGCCGCTGGATTCCAGTTTTCACCTAGGCCCCTCAAGATCGCCGGTCTCGTCTGATGACGCGCCGCGCATGGAGCTGACATGTCTAAGCATTGCCCCCTCGCCGTTGTTGGTGTGAGCGCCATCTTCCCCGGTTCCACAAGTGCGACCGGATTCTGGAAGGACATTCTCGAAGGTCGGGACCTCGTCCAAGACATCCCCGAGGGGCACTGGCTCCTTGACGACTATTACGACGAAGACCCATCCGTGCCTGACATGACCTATGGCAAGCGGGGGGCCTTCCTCGAGGCCGTCGACTTTGATGCCATGGGCTTCGGTATTCCTCCCAGCGTCATCCCAACCACTGATACGTCCCAGTTGCTTGCCCTGATCGTGGCGCAACGGGTGCTTGACGATGCCACGGGTGGGCAGTTCGCATCCATGGACAAAGAGAAGATCAGCGTGATCTTGGGCGTGACAAGCGCGCAGGAGTTGCTGGGCGATATGGTCTCGCGTCTTCAGCACCCGATCTGGAGAAAAGCACTGCGCGACATTGGACTTCCGGAGTCCCAAGTGAAAGAGGCCTGCGAGCGTATTAGCTCACACTACGTGGACTGGAAGGAGTCGACCTTCCCAGGCCTGTTGGGCAACGTTGTGGCGGGACGGATCGCAAACCGACTCGACCTGCACGGGACGAACTGCGTCACCGATGCTGCGTGTGCCTCGACGCTCTCGGCGCTCACCATGGCCGCCCACGAGCTGTACCTCGGAGAGGCCGACATGGTCATCACCGGTGGTGTCGACACCATGAACGGCATCTTCATGCACATGTGTTTCTCGAAGACGCCAGCGCTCTCTGCGACGGGGGACTGTCGGCCGTTCAGCGCAGATGGTGATGGCACCTTGCTAGGCGAAGGCCTTGGCATGTTTGCTCTTCGGCGTCTTGAGGACGCTGAGCGTGACGGAGACACGATCTACGCGGTGCTTAAGGGTATCGGAACCAGCAGCGATGGCCGCAGCAAGGCGGTCTACGCACCCGTGAGTGAGGGACAGGCGAGAGCGCTGCGTCGCGCGTATGAAAATGCCGATTTCGACACGAGAACAGTCGAGCTGGTGGAGGCTCACGGTACTGGTACACGTGCAGGTGATGCCGCCGAGTTTGGAGGGCTGGTGGAGGCCTTTGGCGCCACATCGTCCGATGACCGCCGGTGGTGTGCGCTCGGGAGTGTGAAGTCGCAGATCGGTCACACGAAAGCCGCCGCAGGTGCCGCTGGCTTGTTCAAGATCGTGATGGCGCTGCATCACAAGGTGCTGCCGCCGACCCTTAAGATCGAGCAGCCCAACCCGAAGATGGACCTGGACAACTCGCCGTTCTACCTCAACACCGAGGCACGACCTTGGGTTCGGGGCCCGGATCATGCTCGCCGTGCAGGCGTGAGCTCGTTCGGTTTCGGTGGCAGCAACTTCCATGTGGCGGTCGAGGCCTACGAAGGCACGCACCGTGCGGCGCGCCGTCGCACCTGGCCGACGGAGATGATGCTTCTCTCCGCAGACAGCGCTGCGGACTTGGCCACGGAGGCGCGCACTTGGGCGGACAAGCTGGGTGCAGAGCAGGACATGGCGTGGGCCAGCTTTGCGACCTGTCGTGATGCTGACGGGACCAAGGCCCATCGTCTTGCGGTGGTAGCGGGTAGCGTGGCTGAGGCCACCAAGACCCTGCGGATGGCCGCCGACCGAATCTCAAAGGCACCAGATACAGCCTGGTCACTTCCGGATGGTTCGACGTACGCGTCGGGCGGACGCGAGGGCAAGACCGCGTTGCTGTTCCCAGGGCAGGGCAGCCAGTACGTTCGAATGGGTGCCGAGCTCGCGATGAACTTCGAGTCGGCCATGCAGGTCTGGGACGCTTCCGCTGCACATGACGGCGACATGGCACTCCACGATGTGGTGTTCCCCGTCGGCGTCTTCTCGGATGCAGATCGTGATGCCCAGTCCGATCAGCTCCGTGCGACAGAATGGGCACAGCCTGCACTTGGCGTGTCCAGTGCGGCGACCCTCGCGGTGCTGAAGGACCTCGGCGTGCACGCGGACGCGTCTGCGGGTCACTCCTTTGGTGAGCTGACGGCACTCTACGCGGCGGGTGCGATGGACCTCGACACCTTCTGCCGAGCGTCTCGCGCACGAGGCCGTGCGGTCGCAGATGCCGCAGCGTCGAGCGCAGGCTCAATGCTTGCGGTTCGGCTGCCGCTTGAGCAGCTCGAGCCGCTGCTCGAGGGCCAGAGCGATGTCGTGATGGCCAACCACAATCACCCAGAGCAGGTGGTGCTGTCCGGTCCGACCGACAAGGTCGCGGAGTTCGAGCGCATGCTCACGGGCAAAGAGATCGTGTGCAAGATGCTGCCGGTGGCGACAGCCTTCCACTCGCATGTGGTCGCCGACGCAGAGGGCGCGTTTGCCAAGGCACTCAAGGGCGTGAGCTTCGAGAAGCCGTCTTGGACGGTCTACGAGAATGCCACGGGTAAGGCGTACAGCAAGAACATCGCCAAGAGCCTTGCTCGGCAGCTTGTGTCGCCGGTGCGTTGGGTAGACTCCCTTGAAGCGATGTACGCAGACGGGGTTCGCACCTTTATCGAAGTCGGCGCGCACGGGGTCCTCACGGGACTCACGGAGCGCACGCTGGGTGAGCGTGATGGTGTTTTGGCTGTTTCGACGGATCGAAAGGGCCGCCATGGTGTGACGCAGCTCCTTGCAGCTGTGGCCCAGTTGTGGGCGCACGGTGTGGCCATCCAGCCTGCAGCCTTGTGGGATGGATACGAGCACCCGCTCTCACCAGAAGCGCGTCCGAAGCCGAAGCTTGCGGTTCCAGTAGACGGCAACAATATCGGCAAGCCCTACCCTCCAGAAGGTGGTGCGAAGGCACTGCCGGCACCGAACCCCGAGGTGGCTCCGCCCGAGCCCGTCGTCGTCGAGCGGGTCGTTGAGAAGGTGGTCGAAGTGCCCGTGGCGATGCCGTCCAACCAGCCTCCAACCATGGAGCGTATGGCGATGGTCAGCACGGCCACACCACGACCCGCGCCGGCACCCGTCGGTGATGTGTGGATCGATGCCTTCCAGGCGGCTCAGCACGAGGCTTCCGAGGCGCACGCCGCCTACCAGCGCACCATGGCAGACGCCCACCTCGGGTTCCTCGGTGCGATGTCGACGGGGCTCGAGCAGCTGGCTGCGCTCGCAGGCGCACCCGTGACGCCACGAGCGCCTATGGCTACCCATGCAGCACCAATGATGGCGCCCGTTGCGCCGGTCATGCCGCAACCGGCAGTGCCGACACCGGTGATGACGCCGGCGAGCCCAGCCATGACGGCGGCTCCTCCGGTGCTTGCACCGCCAAAGGCAGCCCCCGCGGCACCCGTGCTCGCGGCCCCGGCGCCGTCAGTGGTGGCTACGCCAGCTCCCGTTGTCACACCGCCTGCTCCGGCGGCCGTGGCCGTCGACCTGACCGCGGTGATGCTGGGCGTCGTCTCCGAAAAGACGGGGTATCCACAAGAGATGCTGAGTCTTGAGATGGACCTTGAGGCCGATCTCGGCATCGACAGCATCAAGCGCGTGGAGATCTTGTCGGCTGTGCGAGAGCGTGAGCCGAATCTCCCGGACGTTGATGCGGCGGGCATGACCTCGTTGCGTACGCTGCAAGAGATCGTGGACTACATGACGCCGGAGGGAGGCTTTGCCGCTTCGGCTCCCGTGGCGGCAGCA
The DNA here is from genome assembly GCA_049889515.1 of Myxococcota bacterium. Lineage (GTDB taxonomy): Bacteria > Myxococcota_A > UBA796 > UBA796 > JBMHDG01. The sequence goes on along the minus strand of JBMHDG010000007.1, from coordinate 45,284 downwards.
GCGCCAGCGGCCATGCCAGCAGGTATCGACGTCCAGGGCGTGATGCTCGCGGTGGTGGCCGAGAAGACTGGCTATCCGCAGGACATGCTGAGTCTCGAGATGGATCTCGAGGCAGACCTCGGCATCGACAGCATCAAGCGCGTGGAGATTCTATCGGCCGTGCGCGAGCGTGAGCCGAACCTCCCGGACGTCGATGCGGCGGGCATGACCACCCTGCGGACCCTCCAAGAGATCGTGGACTACATGGGTGAGGGCCTTCCCGAGCTGGCAGCACCGACTGCAGGTGTTTCCGCGGCTGGTGGAGCCACGGCTGTGGACGTACAGGGCGTGATGCTTGAAGTGGTGGCCGAGAAGACCGGCTACCCCGTCGACATGATCTCGCTCGAGATGGATCTCGAGGCCGACCTTGGCGTCGATAGCATCAAGCGCGTGGAGATCTTGTCTTCGGTGCGCGAGCGTGAGCCCAATCTGCCCGAGGTCGATGCAGCCGGCATGACGTCGCTGCGAACCCTTCAGGAGATCGTGGACTACATGGGTGCCGGACTCGCGACGGCGCCGGCGCCGAGCGCGCCGAGCAGTGGTGTGGACGTGCAGCGGGTGATGCTCGAGGTGGTGGCGGAGAAGACCGGCTACCCCGTCGACATGATCTCGCTCGAGATGGACCTCGAGGCAGACCTAGGCGTCGATAGCATCAAGCGCGTGGAGATCTTGTCTTCGGTGCGCGAGCGCGAGCCCAACATTCCCGAAGTCGACGCCGCCGGCATGACGACGCTTCGCACCCTCCAAGAGATTGTGGAGTACATGGGGGGCGGGGCCGCTACGGCTGCACCCGCGCCAGCGGCTGGTGCATCAGCCATAGACGTTCAGCAGGTGATGCTCGAGGTGGTGGCCGAAAAGACTGGCTACCCGGTGGATATGATCTCACTCGAGATGGACCTTGAGGCAGATCTGGGCGTCGACAGCATCAAGCGCGTGGAGATCTTGTCTTCGGTGCGCGAGCGTGAGCCGAACCTACCCGAGGTCGATGCGGCGGGCATGACGACCCTGCGTACGCTGCAAGAGATTGTGGACTACATGGGGGGTGGCGCTGCTGCAGCGTCGGCACCTGAAGCAGCCACGCAGGCAGAGGCAGCACCTGCACCCGCGACGTCCGCGGCTCCCGGCCGCTGGACGGTCGCGCTTGCGGATGCGCCAGCACTCGGCCTCGGGCTGCCTCGGCTCACCGCGGGCAAGATTGCCGTGACCCGCGATGCGATGGGCGTCGGTGAGGCCATGGTCGCCGAGATGAAGACCCGTGGTCTCGATGCCGTGCTGGTCGACGACGCACCCGAGACCTGTTCAACGCTGGTCTCTCTCGCAGGCATCGGGCCCTTCGCGACTGCGGCGGACGCGATGGCGGCCAACCGTGCAGCCTTCGACCATGCGAAAGCGGTCGCAGCGTCCTTCCAAGAGAACGGTGGCAATTTCGTCACCGTACAGGGCACGGGCGGCGACTTTGGGCTGTCGGGTGCAGGTGACGCGGCGTGGGCTGCGGGCCTTGCAGGGCTCGCCAAGACGGCTGCCCTCGAGTGGGAGAACGCCACCTGTCGGGCCATCGATATCGAGTGGGCAGACCGCAGTGCCGAGGCCCTCGCTATCGACCTCGTCAATGAGCTGATGGCCGGAGGCTGCGAGCTGGAGATCGGTCTGATGGCGGACGGACGTCGTCGCACCTTGGTGGCCGTGGAGTCCGAAGCCTCGTCGGGCGAGCTTGTCCTCGACAAGGGTGATGTGGTCGTTGTCTCGGGTGGTGCCCGTGGCGTCACCTCGCAATGCCTGCGTGCACTTGCAGGCGCACAAAACCTCCGCTTCGTCCTTCTTGGCCGTACACCGCTTCAAGAGGAAACCTCAGCGACGACTGGGGCTTCGACCGACGCAGAGCTCAAGGCTGCGCTCTTGGCAGAGGCACGCGCGGCGGGTCAGAAGGTCACGCCGAAAGAACTCGCAGGTACGGCCCGCCGAATCCTCGCCTCCCGTGAGGTACGCGCGACGCTGGCCGACCTGGAGGCAGCCGGCTCCGAGGTCCGCTACGAGACGGTCAATGTCACCGATGTGGACTCCGTCTCCGCATGCCTCACCCGCGTGCGCAAGGACTGGGGCGGCGTGAGTGCGCTCGTTCATGCGGCGGGCGTTCTCGCGGACAAGTCGATTGTCGACAAGACGACTGACCAGTTCGACTTCGTCTTCAACACCAAGATCCATGGCTTGCAGGCGCTCATGGGCGCGATGTCCGAAGACACCTTGAAAGCGGTGGTCTTCTTCAGCTCCGTGGCCGCTCGGACAGGCAACTTCGGTCAATGTGACTATGCAATGGCCAACGAGGTCCTCAACAAGGTGGGTCACCATCTCGCGGCCGAGAAGGGCACGCTCGTGCGCAGTCTGGGCTGGGGCCCGTGGCGAGGCGGCATGGTCACGGCCGCGCTTGCGGCGCACTTTGAGCAGCGCGGTGTGCCTCTGATTGGGCTGGCCGAAGGTGCACAGGTCTTCGTAGATGAGCTGCACGGCGGCGATCCGACGGTGGAGCGTGTCGTCGGTGGGGCCTCCGATGCGTCTGCCTTGGGCGCATCGCGGCAACGTGAGCTCACCCTTGGCGTGACCGTCAATGCCCGCACGGTTCCCCAACTGGAGGGACATCGCGTGAAGGGCGTCCCCGTGGTGCCCGTGGTGATGGCCGCGGAGTGGATGGCTCGTGCAGCATGCGCGGTTCGGCCTGACCTGACGCTCGACAGTGTCGTCGACATTGAGGTTCGGTCCGGCATTCGCGTCGACGACTTCATGGGCGCAGGCGTCGAGCTTCTGGTCTCTGCGCGTCAGCTGCACAACGGAAGCGGCGCGGAACTCGCCCTCGAGCTCGCCGACACCGATGGACGTGTTCGGTATGTGGCCCGTGCGGTCATGGTGGAGGGACCTGCCCGCTCTGGCGTGGCGCTTGGGGTACCCGATGGCGATGCGTCCGGTGTACCGATGTTCTACGACGGCGACGTCATCTTTCACGGGTCTGAATTCCAGGTCATCCGCGAGGTGACCACCTGCTCCGATGAGGGACTGAAGGCTGGTCTCGTGGGTCTCGAGACCCACGGCTGGGGCCAGGATGCGTGGCGAACGGATCCTGCAGCTCTCGATGGTGCCATGCAGCTTGTGGTGCTCTGGGCCGAGCGGATGCTCGGTTCGGCCTCGCTTCCCATGACTGTGGGCGCGATTCGGGTTCATGAGGCGGGCCCTCTGGCTGGTGAACTCACGGCCGTGGGTGTCAAGCGTGAGGTCGCCAAGGACCACGTGGTGATGGACATCACCTTGCTGAATGAAGAGGGTGCCGCACTGGCCACGCTCGAAGGCATCAAGAATGTTCGTCTTCCCAACACCACCGCGGCCCGTAAGTGGACCGGCGGCGCGAGGGCCTGACCCAGATGCGAATGCCCATCGCCATTGTGGGGCGTGGGTGTGTGCTCCCCGGCACCACCAGCCCTGACGCGTTTCTACGCTCCCTCCGCGACGCCCGTGACCTCACGGGTGAGGCGCCTGAGGGACGTTGGCGCTTGGGATGGTCCAAGGCGCTCACCGACAATCCTGACGATGCGGCCGACCGGACCTGGTCGCGTCGTGGTGGGTATGTAGCGGAGGACGTTCGGCCCGGTGGGCGGGTCATACTGGACCGGTTCGGGGCCGTCGAGATTGATCGGCTGGACCCGCTCACCCGGTGGCTGATGCATGCTGGCCGTGGTGCGTTTGGTGAGATGAAGGCCGCGACGGGCACCGGTGGCGTGGTGCTGGGGAACCTCGGATTCCCGTCTGCTGGGCTGTCTCGATTTGCCGAAGGGGTGTGGTCGGGTGCAGGTGGAGGAGAGCCCCTGGACCGCTTCATGAACGCCCTGCCTGGCCGCCTGCTCGCAGCGGACCTCGGCCTCACGGGCGGCGCCATGGCGTTGGATGCAGCGTGCGCAAGCGCGCTCTACGCCATTAAGATTGCCTGCGATCGTCTCGAAGCCGGAGACCTCGACTTCGCCCTCGCCGGTGCCGTGAACTGCGCCGATGACCTGTTTATCCACGTGGGCTTCTCTGCACTCAACGCGCTGTCGAAGACGGGGCAGACCCGGCCGTTTCATGCGGGTGCCGATGGCTTGCTTCCTGCAGAGGCCGCTGTGGTGTTTGCGCTCAAGCGCCTCGATGACGCGGTTCGTGATGGAGAGACCATCCATGGCGTCATTCGCGGCGTGGGGTTGAGCAACGATGGCCGCGCGGGCGGGATTCTGGCGCCCGATAGCGGTGGGCAGGTGCGGGCCATTCATGCGGCGCTACATGCGTCTGGGCTGAATCCGTCTGACCTTGGCTATGTCGAGTGCCACGCAACGGGTACCCCAGTGGGTGACAGCATCGAGCTCGCCACCCTCGAGCAGGTCTTTGGGCCGCAGAGCGGTGTGCCGATCGGCAGCGTGAAGTCCAACCTAGGACACCCGATCACGGCCGCGGGCGCGGTCTCCCTGCTGAAAGTGCTCGGCTCTTTTGCCAGTGGGGAGTTCTTTCCCACGCTCCATGCGGGAGAGCATCTCGTCGGGGCCGTTGAGCAGTACGGGCTGCGGGTGGTCACGTCGTCGGAGCCTTGGACGGGTCCGCGTCGGGCGGGCGTGAGCGCCTTTGGCTTTGGGGGCAACAACGCCCATCTCATTGTCGAAGCGTGGGAAGGGCAGACGCTCCCTTCACCCACCCCACCCGCCACGCGTGGAGTGGTGGTACTGAACGCATCGACGCGTCTGGGGGCGTTGCCCGATCACGAAGCCACCATGGCGTGGCTGGCCACATCCACACCCGCGTTCACGCCACGCATGGACACTGTGGCCCAGCCGATCAAGGGCCTGCGGTCACCGCCCAACGACCTCAAGGTCACGCTTCCCCAGCAGGTCTTGATGCTCGCGCTCGCGCGTGAAGTCTGGGACGATGCGCTCGACCCGTCACGGACGGGTGTCTTTGTGGGGATGGCGACCGACGCAGAGGTGGCCCGCTTTGGCGCACGGTGGCGTCTCGCGGACTGGAGCGATGCTGAAGGACAGCTTCTCGCCACCCAGCGTGACCTTGTGGTGCCGGTCCTCACGGCCGCAGGCGTGGTGGGCACCATGCCGAACATTCCGGCGAACCGCATCAGTGCGCAGCTCGACGCCCGCGGGCCGGGCTTCGTGCTCTGTGAAGACGATGCCTCAGGGCTGACGGCGCTCGATACGGCGATGCGCGCGATCGCGCGCGGCGAGATCGATGTGGCAGTGGTGGGGGCCTCCGACTTCGCCACCGAGCCCGTTCACCGCGCGGCTTGTGCTGCGCTGGGCATCACCGAAGCCGGCGCAGACGTGGGCGTCGCGCTCTTGTTGTGTGCCGAAGAGGTGGCACACCGCCTCAAGCGGACCCCCTTGGCCCGCCTCGATCGGCATGAGGGCGCGGCGAGTTGGTCGCTTGTGCGTCCTGATACCATGGATGCCGTCGGGCCTCTGTTGGATGTTGCGCTCGCGGCGGAGACGGTCGGTCGAGGGGTGCGTCCGTCCGGGGACGGCTTTGTGCCGTGGGCCGGGGAGCGCACCGTCCATCTTCATGCGGCGGGACAGCGTTGGCGACTCGCACAGACGGGACCGGCCAATGGGATGGGCAGCCATGTGCCGGTGGTGCTCCGGTTTGCGAGTGACTCTGCGGAGGGACTGCGCCAAGATCTACGAGCAGCCAAGACCTCCGAGGACGGCGCGTACCGAGCTGTGGTTCTGGCCAACGACCCCGAACAACTGAAACTGCGTGTGCAGACGCTGGACTCGGTGCTCGCGAATGGTCGGACCGACTACGTGGCCGAGGGGATGGTCCTCGGCGTACGGACCGAACGACCGCTCGCGCTGCTCGCGGAGGCGAAGGGCATCTCAGCTGCGGCGGCGACCGAGCTTGTGCTCGCGTGCCCGCAGGTCGGGACGCCAGACTGGCCAGCGGCGTGGTCGAGCGGGAGCACCTCTGTCGAGGGCCAGGCTGCTGCGACTTTGGCGCTCGCGCGATGGGTGTGTGAGGTCGCCGGTGTGACACCGGCCGTCGTGGTGGGCGACGGACTCGGCGCACCGGCTACGATGCTCGCCGCAGGATTCTACCGAGACGTCGCGGCGTGGTCCGCTGAGCCAAAAGCGGTGCCGACCCAGCGTCCGTACAAGGTCCGGGACACCCAGCTGCTTCACCCCGAGACGTTGGAGCCTGTACCAGGCGTGGCGGCCCGGCTGCGTGAGGCCTTGGGTGCCCATGACGCGTACGATGCGCCTCGTGTGCGCGCACATCTCCAGGGGTACGACCTGCTCGAGATCGGCGGTGCGGGCCAAGACGCCCTGTCGCTCAACGGGCATGGTCTGCTCGCCGACCTCACGACGCTTGCGGCAGCCTGGGTCCGGGGGCACGCCGTGTCCTGGACCGAGGTGATGGCCGCCTTCGCAAGACCTCATGTGGCCCCCGCCGGTCCGATGCTGAACCTTCCCGCTCACTGGCCAGACGTCACGCTCCCGCCTTCTGTCAAGGATGCCCTGATGAACGAACCACTGCATGATTCGACCCAGGCCATGGCCGCTCCGCCCACGCTCCCTCCCATCATGGGTGCGCCCGCCACTCCCACCACGTGGGATGGTTCAGCCCTTCTTGAGGCCCCCAAGGCTCCGGTGGCTCGTCCACCCCAACAGGGCGTACGTCCGACGCCATCGCCGGCAGCACTGCCGATGCCTTCTGTCCCGACACCGCGGGCACCCGCGCCAGTGCCTGCTGCGGTGGCGCCGTCTCTCGGCACGCCCGTGGCTCAGCGGGTTGCGGACTGGGCTGCGACGACGGCGCGCGCGCATGCGGCGTTTCTCGAGAGACAGGCGGACGTCCATGCCCAGATGATGCGCTACCACCAGCAGGCCTTTGCGACCTTGGCGTCGCTGGCGCAGACGGGTGGCGGTGCCGTGATGCCCGCGGGTGTGGTGCCTCCACCGGCCATGCAGCCCGTGCGACAGGCTAACCCCGCGGCACCGGCCGTGGCGCAACCCGTGGTGACACCAGCGCGGCCCGTCGCCTCCGTGCCGTCTGCACCGCAGCCCGCCGTCGTGGCGCCGACACCATCTGCGCCGAAGCCCGTGGCGGCCCCCACGCCACCGCGAGCGACGCCGCCTGCTGCGACGAAACCAGCACCTGCCGAGACGTCACGGTCCATGGTGCCGGCCTCCGAGCTGCCGGGCCTCAAGCTCTCCAAGGAGCAGCTGAAGGTCCACGCGTCGGGCAACATTTCAGAGATCTTCGGTCCCATGTTTGCGCAGCAGGATGGCTACGAGCGCCAGTGCCGCATGCCCGAGCCCCCATTGCTGCTCGCCGATCGTGTCGTGGGACTCGACTGTGAGCCCGGTGTCTTGGGCAAGGGGACGATCTGGACGGAGACCGACGTCGGGAAGGACGGACACGAGTGGTACCTGCACCGCGGTCGCATGCCTGCTGGCGTGATGATCGAGTCCGGTCAGGCGGACCTGATGCTCATCTCGTACATGGGCATCGACTTCTTGAACCAGTCGGAGCGGGTCTACCGCTTGCTCGGCTGCGAGCTGACCTACCACGGCAACCTTCCGCAGAAGGGCGAGACGCTCCGGTACGACATCCATGTCGATGGACATGCCAAGCAAGGCGATGTGCGGCTGTTCTTCTTCCACTACGACTGTGTGGTGGATGGCGAGCCACGCCTGACCGTCCGCGGTGGTCAGGCGGGCTTCTTCACCGATGAAGAACTCGCCGATAGTGCTGGCATTCTCTGGACGCCCGAGACCGGCGAGTACAACGCAGACGCACGCCTCGACGCGCCGATTGTGCCTTCGGTTCCACGTTCGTTCACGGATGAGCAGCTCTCCTTGCTCGCCGCGGGTGATGCGTATGCCTGCATGGGCCCGGGCTACGAGAAGCTGGCCACCCACAACGACACCCCGCGGATCGCTGAAGGGAACATGCGCTTCCTGCGCCGCATCGTCGAGCTCGATCCGACGGGTGGTCCTTGGGGCCGTGGCTACATGAAGGCAGAGTGGCCGGTCAGTCCTGATGACTGGTTCTTTGAGGGGCACTTCAAGAACGACCCCTGCATGCCCGGAACCCTCATGTTCGAGGGGTGTCTGCAGGCCTTGAGCTTCTACCTGATCTCGATGGGCTACACGATGGACAGGGATGGCTGGCGCTTTGAGCCTGTTCCTGGCAACCCCATTCCGATGCGATGCCGAGGCCAGGTGCGTCCTCACGCGAAGATGCTCACCTACGAAGTCTTCATTGAGGAGGTCCACGAGGGGCCTATTCCGATGGTCTACGCCGATCTGCTCTGTACGGTCGACGGCCTCGGCGCCTTCCATGCACGACGATGTGGACTTCAGCTGACCCCAGCGTGGCCGCTCGACCACTGGGAGGAGAAGCTCCTCGGTGACTACGTGGAGCCCAAGCCCGTGGCGATCAGCTCCGAGGGGCTGCCCTTCGATTACCGGTCGCTCATCGCATGTGCATGGGGACGCCCTAGCGAGGCCTTTGGCCCGATCTACAAGCGCTTTGATGGCCCCACCACGGTCGCACGTCTCCCTGGACCGCCGTACCACTTCATGAGTCGGATCACCGAAGTCGACGGCCCGCTCGGCGGTATGAAGCTCGGGACGAAGGTTGTGGTGGAGTATGATCTGCCGCCAATGTCCGAGTGGTACTACCGAGAGAACGGCCATCCGGTCATGCCGTTTGCTGTCTTGCTTGAGGCGGCGCTTCAGCCGTGTGGTTGGCTCGCCAGCTACGTGGGCAGCACGCTCACCACCGAGAACGAGATCTTCTTCCGCAACCTCGATGGGACAGGCACGCTTCACATCGAGCTGCCGCCCTCGGGTGGCATCTTTAAGACCGAGGTGGAGATCACCCAGATCTCGCAGTCGGGACCCATGATCATTGAGGGCTTCGACGTGAAGTGCACGCTCGATGGTGTGCCGGCCTACACGCTCAAGACCGTGTTCGGGTTCTTCCCGGGTGAGGCGCTCGAAGATCAGAAGGGCATCTCCATCACGGATGACGACCTCGCGAACCTTGCTGCACCATCGGACTACCTCGTCGACCTGACCGAAGCGCCCGAGCGGTTCTGCGGCGGGCCGGCACGGTTGGCCGACCCCATGCTCCGTATGGTCGATCGCATCACGGGATGGTGGCCAGAGCAGGGTGAGGGGCGGATGCGCGGCGAGAAGGCCGTCGACGTGTCCGAGTGGTTCTTTAAGGCCCACTTCTTCCAAGATCCGGTGCAGCCCGGCTCCTTGGGCCTTGAGGCGCTGTTGCAGCTTCTCCAGGCGGCAATGCTTGAGATGAACCTCGATGCAGATCTTGAGTCTCCGCGGTTTGAGCCCTTGGCGCTCGACATCCCGATGACGTGGAAGTACCGCGGGCAGGTTGTGCCGAAGAACAAGCTCATTCAGTCGATGATCGAGATCACCGAGATCCGCCATGAGCAGGATGCCGTGCTCGCCATCGCTGAAGGTCAGCTGTGGGTCGATGGACTCTGCATCTACACGACGAGCAACATGGGTATGCGGTTGGTGTCTACCCATGGCCCACGCAAGCCTCCCGAAGAGACGGCGGACGACGACGACCCTGACCCTGCCGGTGAATCCACGGCGACAGCGTCCACCGGACGGGTCTTCGGGCACCTCGCAGCTGCCGGAGAGACGATCTCGTGTGACCTCGTGCGCGATCCTTGGATGCGCGACCACTGTCCCACCTTCACCCTCGCGTCACTTCCGCTGATGGGCATGGTGGACGCCATGGCGTCGGTCGCCCTTGGCGCCGCGCCATTTGGGCAGCGCCTGGTGGAGATCGACAAGGTTCAGGTGAGCGGATGGACGCTCGTGGGTGAGGAGCCCCTCGAGCTGCGGGTCAACCTCGAACCCTGCGGACGCGACCTCACGGTCGCAACCTTCGAACGTCGTGATGCCTCGGCGGGCCGTTGGCGAACGGGTGCGTCTGCGCAGATCCGCTGGGCGTCCTCATGGCCGCAAGCCGACGTGGTTCCTCGCTTGACGGGACTCACAGATGCCCCCGACCCCTATGCGTCGGGCACGCTGTTTCACGGACCTTCGCTGCAGCTCATGGTGCGTCTGGAGACCGGGCCCGGGTGTGCGCGTGGCACGCTGGACCTCGACCGTTGTGGCGTACCCGATGGTCTGCTCGGCACCGGCTTGCTCGACGCGGCAACCCACGTGATCCCGCATGACGCATTGCACACCTGGGATGACCGAATCGGAGCGGACCAGGCGGCGTATCCGCATCAAGTGGAGGCCTTTCGTCTGTATGGAGACCTGCCCAAGCGTGGACAGGTCCAGGTCGAAGCGACCTACAAAGAGCTGCGCGGTGGCCGGTTCCCCGTCACCGAGCTGTTGATCCGAACGCTGGACGGCGAGCTCTTGGCGGAGTTCCACCTCGTCGAGATCTTGATGCCGAAGGGCCCGCTGGGCACCGCAGCGCCAGGCCCACGCCGGCAGTTTCTTGAGCACCGCACTTACGTGCCTGGCCTAGGCCTCGGGCGTGCGGACCGCAGTGGCAAGACCATCATGAAGGCCGCAGATGTGCACGGGTCGGACTGGCTGCCAGGCACGGTCGCAACGGTCTACGGCGCAAACCCCAATGACCTGCTGCGTAGCGTGGCGGCACGCGATCATGCAGCGAGACTCCTTGAGGTCCATCCCTCGCAGTTGGTTCAGGACGGCGACACCCTGCGTGCGCTTCGACAGCCCTTTGTCTCGGTGCGTCCTGTCGTCCACTTCATCGGTAGTGAGGTGCATGTCTCCGGGGACGTACAGCCCGACTGGTCGCCGGTGCGCCAACATTGGCGTGAGGGCTTTGGCCTCGGGGCCTGGCCGACAGAGGATCTCTACCTCGGCCTTGCGGAGACCTTCTTGGGCCGCGTCGTCGTCGAGGATCCGGCGGCGCTTGAGGTCTCAAGCGAGCGACCCATCCTTCTATTGGCCAACCATCAGGTTGCGCTCGAGAGCTTGTTGTTTGCGATTGTGGCGCCGGCGCTGCTCGGGCGCCCTGTCGTCACCATTGCAAAAGCTCAGCACCGAGACACCTGGCTCGGGCGGCTCATCGCGCACGGGTTCCGTTGGCCTGGTGTCGATGACCCGGGTGTCATCGAGTTCTTTGAGCGCACCGACCCACAGTCCTTTGGACGGCTGTTGACGGGCTTGACGCCCGCACTCGTCGACCGGAAGAAGGCGCTGATGGTGCACGCCCAGGGTACGCGTGCGCGTTCATGTCGCGAGCCGACCCAGCAGGTGTCTAGCGCCTTGATCGATCTTGCCGTGCAACTCGGAGCGGACGTGATTCCGGTACGTTTCTCGGGTGCACTTCCCGTAGAGCCGGTCCCTGAGAAGCTCGACCTCGCCGTGGGCATGGCGCGGCAAGACCTGACCTTTGGGGTCCCACTGCCTGCACATGTGCTCGCTGCGATGCCCTACAAAGAGCGTCGTGATGCGGTGGTGCAGGCCATTGCCCAGACAGGGCCATCGGTGGCAACCGAGACCCCGAATCCGCCACAGCACAGCCTGGCGGCTCGGATTCAAGAGCGTGCCGCGGGACGCGGCGATGCCGATCCGGTGTACTCGGCCATGGCTGAGGTCCTCGCGAACCGCCAGAACGAGCATCGCGGTCTCGATCGACTGGTCCGAAGTGGGGGGCGCCAGCGAACGGGTGATGCCGAGGAGAAGGCGTGGCTTGGGCTGCTCGCCCACTGGCTGTATGGGGTCACCCCCTAGACATCTGCCCCGAGGGCGAGCATGTCCTCGGTGGGGAGCCTGGTCAGGTCTCCATTCTTGTCCACACAGACGAGGTGGAGCTTGCCCTCCACGAGCAGTGCACCATCGCTCTGGCGATGGACATTCTGCTGAAAGATGGCGCGCCATGCGCTGTTGACTTCGACGGTGGTCCGGACCTCAAGCGTGTCTCCGAACTTGGCCGGCTCCTTGTACGTGAGCTCTGCTTTGTAGACGACGTAGCCCTTACCGCGGTCTTCCCAGAGCTGTACGAGGGCCTCTCGACCGAGCATGTGCTCACGCGCCCGCTCCATGTACTTGAGGTAGTTGGCGTGGTAGACCGCGCCACTGTGGTCCGTGTCTTCGTAGTAGACCTCTACGAGATGTACAAAAGGGGTGGTCGACACATTCGCCTCCGGGTGCCGTTGTCTAGCCGGGCCTATGCCGTGGGGCACCTCCGCAGACTTGTCACTGGCGTACGGAAGCTGCAGAGACTACTGCGGCCACGAACATGGCGCGGAACCAGATCTGGGGGGATCGATGCGTGACCTACAACGATGGCTGGGCCTTGCGTGTCTTGCGGGCATGGGCTGTACGGAGTTTTCCATTGCCGACAAGCCGCAAGAGGTGATCACCTCACCGGGCGAGACGGACGAGCCCGTGACCGACACGGCACCACCGGCCGACACCGATACCGACACCGATGTGCCGGATGACCTCAAAGATGATCCGCCCATTCCGGTGGCCGTGGCACCCGTGTACGCCAACACCCGAGACACCCTCTACGAAGTCGACCCGACGACGGGTGCGGTGACAATGATCGGCGTCTTTCAGACCTCCGGCGGCGCCGTTGTGGATGGCATGGTTGACATCGCCATCGACATGAACGGTCAACTCTACGGTGGTGTGGGCAATGTGAACGATCCGGACAAGGTGCTGTATCAGATCGATCCGACGACTGCCGTGGTGACGGAGGTCTGTCGGCCTCCCGTGGTCATGTATGCCCTCACGTTTACCAGCGAGGGCCTCTTGGTCGCTGGCGGCAGCGACACGCTTCACGCCATCTCGATTGAGAATGACTGCGACTTCGACCTGTTGGTACAGGTTGAGGGGTATGAGACGTCTGGCGACCTCGTCGGCCTTCCTGACGGGCTGCTCTACTGGACGATTGAGGGTGAAGACGGAGATCGCCTGGTCTCCGTGAACCCCGAGACCGGGGCGTACACCCTGCGCGGCGATATCTCCTTCGACCGCCTGTTTGGGCTGGGCTTCGATGAGTCGCTCAACAAGCTCTACGGCTTCTCCACCGATGGAGAGATCGTGCAGATCGCGCCGAGCAACGCAGGTTCAGGCCTGGTCTCCCAGAACCTGAACCTGTCATGGTGGGGGGCTGCGACCAATCCGGTCGTGTGGTCCAACTGACCTGCCCCGTCAGGCGTGAGCAGGCTCTTTCGTGGGCTCGCTGTCTTCTGGGCCCTCATCCTCATCGCTGTCGTCGGTCGGTGAGGGACGTGCGGGCGTGACCTCGATGACAATCTCGCCATCGACGATGTCGACCAGCGCGCGTCCGCCCTGCGCCAACGAACCGAAGAGCAGTTCATCGGCAAGCTTGCGCTTGACGTGCTCCTGAATGACGCGTGACATCTCCCGGGCACCGTACTCGATGCTGAAGCCCTGCTCGAGGAAGAACTGTCGAGCCGCATCGCTGGCTTCGAGCAAGACATCCCGGTCGCCGAGCTGGGTCTCGAGCTCGAGGAGGAACTTGTCGACGATCTTGAGCACGACCTGCTCTGGGAGTGGCTCAAACCACACAATCGCATCGAGGCGGTTGCGGAACTCGGGCGGGAACTGACGCTTGAGCTCGGACTCTGCGCGGCCGCTGGCCGTGGTCTGAACGAAGCCCATGTTGCGGCTCGAGGCCTTGGCCGCACCCGCGTTGGTGGTCATGATGATGACTGCATTGCGGAAATCAGTCTTGCGACCATTGTTGTCGGTCAGTGTGGCGTGGTCCATGACCTGCAGGAGCACGTTGTAGATGTCGACATGTGCCTTCTCGATCTCGTCGAGCACCACCACACAGTGGGGGTCCTTGTAGACCGCGTCGGTCAGCTGACCACCTTGGTCGAAGCCGACATAGCCCGGAGGCGCGCCAATCAAGCGCGTCACGCTGGCCTTGTCCATGTACTCGGACATGTCGAAGCGGTGGAAGGTCACGCCAAGCACCTCGGCGAGCTGGCGTGCGAGCTCGGTCTTGCCGACGCCGGTCGGGCCAGCGAACAAGAAGCTGCCGACGGGCTTGTCGGGGGACCCGATGCCTGCACGGTTCATCTTGATGGCATTGGTGACGGCCGTAATGGCTTGGTCTTGGCCGAAGATGACGCGCTGCAGGTCTTCTTCGAGGTGCTTGAGTCGAGAGCGATCTTCTGTGCTCACACTTCGCGGCGGAATGCGTGCGATGCGTGCGACGGTGAGCTCGACGTCCTCAATCTTGACGTTCTTACCGCCCTTGAGGCGGACGGTTGCCCCGACCTCGTCGAGGACGTCGATCGCCTTGTCGGGTAGCTTTCGCTCGTGGATGTGCCGGCTGGCGAGCGTCGCGCAGGCCTCGACGGCGTCTTCGGCGTACGCCACGTCATGATGGTCTTCGTAGGCACTCTGCAGGCCGCGAAGGATCTGCACGGCGTCATCGACGCTTGGCTCGTAGATGTCGATGTTCTGGAATCGACGGGCAAAGGCTTTGTCCTTGCCGAGACTGGAGCGGTACTCCTCGTGGGTCGTAGACCCGATGCAGCGGAGGGTGCCGTTGGCGAGCGCCGGCTTGAGGAGGTTGGAGGCATCGAGTGCACCGCCGCTGGTGGCTCCCGCACCGACGACCACATGAATCTCATCGATGAAGAGGATGGCCTGCGCGTTGTCTTCGAGCGCTGCGAGCACCGCCTTCAGACGCTCCTCGAAGTCGCCGCGGTACCGGGTACCCGCCATGAGGGCACCCATGTCGAGGGCGTAGATGTTGACGCCTTTGAGCATCTCGGGAACGTCTCCGTCGACGATACGCCGGGCAAGACCCTCGACGATGGCTGTCTTACCCACGCCGCTGTCGCCGATGAGGAGGGGGTTGTTCTTTCGACGACGGGCGAGCACGTGAACGATGCGTTCGACTTCATCGGACCGACCGATGAGCGGATCGATCTTTCCGTCGACGGCGCGTTGGTTGAGGTCGTTGGTGAAGTCTTCGAGCGCGGTGTCAGCCGAGGCTGCGGGACGCTCCTCGGCGTCAGCACCCGTGCCTTGTGGCACCCGCGCAGGCCCGGGCTTGCTCCCGCTCTTGCGGACACCGTGGCTGATGTAGGCGGTGACATCGAGCTTGTTGATGCCCTGCTGGGTCAGCAGGTAGACGGCCTGGGACTCTTGCTCACTGAAGAGCGCGACGAGCACATCGCCACCATCACACGGCGACTTTCCGCTATGTCTGACGTGGTTGAGCGCCCGCTGAATGACCCGATGGAAGCCCACGGTCTGCATGGGGTCGTAGTCGCCCGTGCCTTCGACTTGGTCGATATCTTCGAGCGCCTCCACGACGTCGGACTCCAGCTGAGTCAGGTCGGCGCCGCAGGCCTCAAGAATCTCCGAGGCCTTGGGGTCGTGCAGCAAGGCATGGAGCAGATGCTCGGTGGTGAGGTACTCGTGTCGATGGTCGCGCGCGAACTCAAGGGCGCGGCCAAGGGCGATGCGAAGGTCGTCGTGAAGGCTCACTCGGGCTCCATGGTGCACTGAAGGGGGAATCCACTGGCTTGGGCAAGGTCGAGGACGTGGGTGACTCGGGTCTCGGCAATCTCTCTGCTGTAGACACCAGCCACACCGAGACCAGACCGGTGGATGGCGAGCATCAACCGGTGGGCGCTGGCGGGCGAGTGCTTGAAGATGCTGGTCAACACCATGGTCACAAATTCCATGGGTGTGTAGTCATCGTTGAGAATCAAGACTTTAAATCGGCGGGGCTTCTTGGTCTTGGAACGCGTCAGCGTCTGTAGACCGCCGTCGTCGTCTCGCTTGCGCTCGGTCATCGCGTTCCACTCCTGCGAAGAAACTACCATGAGCACCGTAGCCCAGCCGACCAGTCTATGGGTGGTCCATGATGCTGCGTCCGTCGGTCATGTTTTGTGTCTCCACGGTACGCGGAGGGACGCCGAGCGTCGAGATCACCGGTCGATGGTCCGAACAGGCGACATCTGGAATGTCCGCGCCGAGGACCTGGAGCGCAGGGCTGACATAGGTGAAGTCGATACGAAGCGGCAGAATACCGAGCACGTCGACGGTGCTTCCAAGCCCGTGTGCGGCGTGCTCCCAGGTGTCGGTGAACGTGGCGCGCAAGAGCTGGTGCAAGGGCACGTCGCGGCTGCTGTTGAAGTCACCAGCAATGATAGGTTGTGACGTTTCACTCGCGGCCTTCAGCAGGGACGCGGCTTGCTTGAACTGCAGGGCCGATGTGGCAGGCGCCCGGTCGCGCACGCTCTCCCACGAGCCCACCGGGTCGTGCAGCAGGCGGTGGGGCGCGAGGTGCACGGAGAAGAACGTGGCCTCCGCGGTCTTGGAAGTCAGCTCGGTCTGTTGGTACTGCCAATCATCTCCCGGCGTGTAGGTTGCTGCGCGGGAGGGACCGAGGCTCCATACGTCGCCCCGCGTGCAGACGGCCATCCCCGAGGCGTTGGGCATGTTGCGGGTTCGGTAGGTGGTGTGGGTGCAGGTCAGGTCGGCGCCAGTCGCGAGGACCTTGAGATCGGCGGTGGTGACCTCCATGAGGAGGAGCACATCGGGTGCTTCTTGTGTGACGGCATCGACCACACATGTCGCGGCATCAATATCCTCAGTGGTCTGCCACAAGCGCTGCACGTTCCACGACATGACCTTGAGAGAAACCCCACCATCCGAAAGCGGGTCGGGTGATGCGGCCCAGATGGGTCCCCATCGGATGAGCCCGGGCCCGAGACTCGCGACCAGCAGAAGGGGAAGGAGCTTGGCGTCCGGGAGAACCGTCCAGAGAAGGAACAACCATGCGGCCACCGAGACGACCACAAAGGGCAGGAGGGTCAGAACGACAATGACCGGCCACGGTGGCAGGTCGACCAGGCTTCCCCACGCGAGGCAGATCCACGGAATGGCGACAAGTACCGAGGAGATCCAGACAAGCACCCGGCCTAGGGGACCCGTGGGCCGTGGGCCTGGTGGGATAAACCCGGCCGCTCGTGCCGCGCGGTCTCCGGCGGACGGTCGGTCAGTGGGGATGGGGCCGTGGTGGGCCAACGGAACACCTCAAGGCGCAGTGCTTTCCCCCTAGCGTGTGCGACGGGTCGTGGGGATAGGCTACAGAGGCCGTAGGATGGGGTGGTATGCCACAATACCAGATAGGCGGACACGTAGAGGTTCTGGTTGAAGCACCAAAGTGGAGCTTTATCAAGCCAGATACCGAGGGTGGTGTCGATCTGGTCTCGCCGATCCCGTGCCCGTACAACTACGGCTGCCTTCCCGGGACCATCAGCGGCGATGGAGACCCCATAGATGCCCTGATATTGGGCAGTTCGCTGCCACGTGGGCACCGTGCGCGGGTCGAGGTCCGCGCCGTGGTTCACTTTGTGGACAATGGCGACCTCGACCCGAAGTTGGTCTGTTCGACGGCCCCATTGACGGCATTTGACTTCGCCCGGCTCACCATTTTCTTCGAGAGCTATGCGCGTCTCAAAGGCGTGGTCTGGACGCTGCGGGGGGATGTGCGAGGACGGACATTTCTGGACCGAATTGAGCGCCACGCGTGAGTCAACGCATGGGGAGCTGTCGCTGGAGCCGTCCGATCGCACGTAGCGCCGAGCGCGCGGCGTAGTAGCCGCACATCCCATGGACGCCGCCGCCGGGTGGTGTGGAGGCCGAGCAGAGGAACAACCGCGGGTTGGGTGTGCTGTACGGATCGAGGCGAGGCACGGGGCGTGTGAACAACTGCGTGATGTCTGCGCTTCCACCTGTGACAGCACCTCCGACGTAGTTGGCGGAGTAGCGGTGGAGCTGCTGGGTATTCATGGTGTGTCGCGCGAGGATACGGTCGCGAAAGCCGGGGGCAAAGCGCTCGACTTGGCGTTCGATGACCTCCGTCATGTCCTGGGTCGACCCATGAGGCACATGGCAATAGGCATACCCCGTGTGTTGGCCGGGCGGGGCACGGGTGCTGTCCAACATGCTCTGCTGGACGAGGAGCACGTAGGGGTTGTCGCTATGGTGCCCGTCCCATGCGGCCCGCTCTGATGCCTCAATCTCTTGGAGTGTGCCACCGAGGTGGACTGTCGCAGCGCGTGCGACGGCGGGGTCAGCCCAGGGGATGGGGCCGTCGAGCGCCCAGTCGATCTTGAAGGAGCCGGGGCCGTAGGTGTAGCGCTGCAGGGCGCGCACATACGAGGAGGGCAGGTGAGGCGCCCCCATGCGCGCGAGTTGATCGGGTGCGGTGTCGAACAGCACCACACGGGATGGTGGGAGCTCATCGAGGGACGTGACCCGTGTTCCCGTCTCGATCTCGCCCCCCAGCGAACGAAAGTAGGAGGCCAAGGCACGGGCAATGGACGCGCTGCCCCCTCGCGCCACGGGCCAGTTCTCCAGATGAGCCGTCACCAGAAAGACCAGGGTCATGGCTGCGGTAAGCATGTGATCGAGGGGCTGAGTCGCATGTCCAGCACAGCCGGCGAGCAGGGCGCGTGCGCGATCGTCAGAGAACGAGCGCGCCATCGACGAGGCCGATCGTAGGGTGGTGAGTCCGAAGCGTGCCAGCAAGAGCGGCGCTTGGGGCACCTGAAGCGGAGCCAGTGCATCTTGGAGGAGCTCGGGTCCACGCTCCACGAAGGGCTGCACGAGCTGCCGGTAGCGGTCTGCGTCACGACCGAGGCCTTCGGCGGTGGCGTCGATGTCCTTCTGGAGGAGGACCGCAGGTTGGTCATCGAGCGGATGCGCGACGGAGAGATCGGACTGGACCCACTCGAGACCGTGTTTGGCGAGTGGGAGCCTCGAGAAGAGCGGTGAGAGGATGCCCGTGGGATGACAGGCCGAGCAGACATCGTGGTGAAAGCCCGGCAGCGTGAGCTCGCGGGTACGCATGCCGCCACCCACTTCGTCGTGTGCTTCGACCACGAGTACGGAGGCACCAGCCTCGGCGAGGGTGATCGCTGCGGCAAGCCCATTCGGGCCCGAGCCAATCACGATGGCATCGCGCACGGTCATGGCCGTGGTGGGGTGTTCCAAGCGTCGACCACCCACGCCCATCCACCGTCGGTGGCGCGGCGCAGCGGGCTCTTGCTGTCGACTGTCGCGTGGGCGGCGCCCGGCCAGAGGTCCTCCATGCCGTTGACCATGCAGATCTGGGTCGGCATGGTTCCCGTACCAACCTGGCACTCCAGCGCGCCATCTACGGCAGGTGACCAAGCAGCGACACCATTGCGGGTCGCCCAGATATCGCGAGTGTGGCCGATAGGGCGGTGGCCCTTTCTGCCGTCTGCGGGGAACAGAGCATCTGCCGTGCCATGGTAGTGAAGCATCGGGATGGCCCGCTTGTTCGTGCAGGTCTCGGTCTGGAGGGTGCCTCCGACACTGACGACGGCATCGGGCACGTCACTCTCACAGGACCATCGATGCGCCATCATGGCCCCGTTGCCGATGCCCGTCGCGAGGACGCGGTCCGTGGTGCAGGCGCGCTCGCCGAGTGCAGCCACCACCTTATCGAGGAACCCCACATCATCGATGTTCTTCTCGGCGGCACGGCCGCAGCAGCCGTCACCGGCGTTCCATGTGGCGCTCTTTCCGTCGGGCGTCACCAACAGCAGGTTGTTGTCCCGAGCGAAGGGAAACCAGGTGCTGTAGTGCGCCTGTCGGAGAGGCTCGGCGCGGTATTCATGCAGGTTGATGACCACGTCATGAGGGCCGGGGCCCGGTGGCATGTAGACGAGCGCCGTCCGCTGGCGGCCGCCGTGCTCCACCCGCAGCACATAGTGTTCGTCATCCCATGCGCCTGCGTCACATGCGTCTACAGGACGGGTCTCTGGGAACATGTGCTCTGATCCGCAGCCGATGAGCGAGAGCAGCAGCGGGAGGAGGGAGGTCATGCGTTAGTCCTTGGGGGTTCGCAGCACGGTAGGGCGCTTTCGCCAGCCGGTCTTCGGGAAGAGAATGCGGGGGCCAAAGTCGTGCTCCAGCGTGATGTCGTAGGTCTTGGCTACGCCGAAGCCCATCGACTGCGGTGCATCAACCACAACGCCATACTCTTTGGAGAGAATCGCGCTGGTCACGTCTCGTACCTTGTCGCGGAAGGGACCCTCGGGATGTCGCACGTCCCAGAGTGCGATCAGGTGGTAGCCCGGAGCATGTCCCGCCTGGGCCGCCAGCCACGGCGCGAAGGGGGACAGGACGGGCCCCTCTTGCTTGGCAAGCTCTGCCACGACGGTATCTCCGGCTTCGACATCTGCAACGGTGGGAATGTAGCGGTCTGGGGTGAGGCGCTCATGTGCGGTCGAGAGGTGAAGCGACAGCACGACAGCCGCCGAGGCCGTGGCCACTGACGTCCACACCGTTCGCATCAGCCAGCCGACCGCGAGAATGCAGGCCGCCGCAGTGCCCCAGTGGGCAAACATGAACACATTGACGTACCCACCGTGGTGGCCCCGCATGAGTGCGGTCATACCGAAAGCCACCACACCGATCCCACCGAGGAAGACCCATCCCCATCGCACGCGTCGGTCCCACACCATGGCGAGCGCCGCAAAGCAGGTGGTGATGGGTAGGATCGCGAGGGCGGCGTAGCCCACCTGGGCCTCGGTGGGTGTGGCACGTTGAATACCGGGGACCATGGGCAGCTCGCCCATCTGCGGGATGACCCATGCCGCGGCTGCGATGGCGCTCAAGACCCCCACGGCGCGAAGGAGTCGCGGACCTTGGGTGGCCAAGGCCGCGAGGGCCCAGCCGCAGAGGACGGCGAGCGGCCACGCCACGGCGTGGCTCAGCTCCCGGATTGTTCCTGGGTGGACACGATTGTCGACGATCGGATGGCTACGTGGCACGTCGAGGATGTAGGCCGTGAAGTTGCCGTCGCTGGTGAGGTCCATGGCCAGCGTAAAGGCGCCGCCTAGCGAGGCCGCTAGGACGCCCCAGCGAAGTGCGGCACGCCATCCGTGTCGTGCCCACAGCCCGAGGGCCAACGGCACGCCGAATGCCGCGGCGTTGTGCTTGACGGTGAAGGCCGCGAAGAGAAGCAGGGCCGAGAGGTCTCGCAGGCGCTGTCGCTGTTCGGGGGCGAGAACCATGGACCACGCGAGCAGCCCCACGAACAGCGCGTCGGGTCGGACGAGGTCTTGGAAGGCGCCCGCATTGGGATAGCACCCGAAATAAATGGCAGCACCGATGAGTCCGAGCGCTGGGGACTTGGCATGCCGCCACCCCAGAAACACAAGCGCGCTTGCCGCGAGGCCGGTACCGACGAGACTCACGGCGCGTCCAAGGCCATGACCAAGGGGAAAGATCCATCCGAGTACTGCCAACAGCGTGGGGTACCCGGGCGGGTAGATCATGGGGATGAACTCTGGGGACGGTTCGACATAGAGCGGCAGCCCGTGGTGGACGCGCCACGCATGGGTAAGCATGCCGCCTTCCATCCACTCAAGATCGTAGGGATGGGTCATTCGACCGGCGAAGATGGTCGCCATGTCTGCCATCAGAAGGAGCGCGAACACCAGCGGGACAAGCAGGGGCAGACGTGCCAGCGAAGGCCGAGGAAATGAGGACACGTTGAGCATGGGAGACGGCTAACCCGAAGCACCTTGTTGACGCGACATGGCAACGTGCTGCAGTCCGCGGTAGGGCCCACCCATGACACACCTCCTGCGATGCCCCAGCTGTTTCCGTGAAGAGCGGACCGAGCATCTCGATCGCACTGCGGAACGCACCGTGGTGCAGGAAGGGGGGTCGCGTCGGCCCCTGGGTGGGCCCGAACGGTTCAATGCCCTCGCTGCGCTCGATGCGGTCGAGGGCACGACGGGACCGTTGATGGGGCGGTGTGAGGCGTGTGGTGGTGTCTTGGTACTCCACGAATCCGACGCCGACCATTCGGGCATGACCCTTGAAGTGCCCTCCGGCGATGCGAGGCTGGTGGTGCAGGGCCATCGGTCGGGCGCGGTGGTGCTCGATGGCCAACCCGTCGATGTGGGCACAGCCCGCGCGTGGGTGGCACGCACCTGGCCGATGCATGTCGAGGTCCCTGTGGCGCAACAGGTTGGGAAGTCGGCCTTCTTTCTCGTGCTGCTGGGGCCCATCGCGCTCTGGATTTTTGCCACGGTGTTCACTGTGGCGTTCCTCTACACCATTGGTCAGGGTGCGCCCGCATTGTTCGAGGGTAGTCCTGGGCTAGATGTGTCGGCCCAACCGGCTGAAGAGTAGGCCAGCAGGGGACGTGTCGGATTCGTCGTACCCGAACGGCCGAAATCCGTTATGCGACCACCCCGAAACGGACAGCCCTCGTGCTGTGCGCTGCGTCCGTGTCAGCCATGGAGGACACCCACGTGTTCACTCACCTGAAAAAGCTTGAGTCCGAGGCCATTCACATCATGCGTGAAGTGGCTGCAGAGGCCGAGAATCCCGTCATGCTGTACTCGATCGGCAAAGACAGCTCGGTCATGCTTCACCTGGCCCTGAAGGCCTTCCACCCCGCGAAGCTTCCGTTTCCGCTGATGCACATCGACACCCTGTGGAAGTTCCGGGCGATGACCGAGTTCCGCGATCAGCTCGCCAAAGACCTTGGTCTGGAGATGATCGTACACACCAACCCCGAGGGCAAGCGTGACGGCGTAGGTCCGTTCACCCACGGCTCGGCGGTCCACACCGACATCATGAAGACGCAGGCGCTCAAGCAGGCGCTCGACAAATACAAGTTCGATGTCGCCTTCGGTGGTGCGCGCCGCGACGAAGAGAAGTCACGGGCCAAGGAGCGCGTCTTCAGCTTCCGAACCTCGACCCATCAATGGGACCCGAAGAACCAGCGTCCGGAGCTGTGGAACCTCTACAACGGCCGTAAGCAGAAGGGTGAGTCGATTCGAGTCTTCCCGCTGTCCAACTGGACCGAGCTCGACATCTGGCAGTACATCCATCTGGAGAACATTCCGATTGTTCCCCTGTATCTCTCGGCCAAGCGCCCCGTGGTGGAGCGCGATGGCGTACTCGTGATGGTCGACGATGACCGTCTGCCGTTGGAGCCCGGCGAGGAGCCGATGATGAAGTCGGTCCGTTTCCGAACGCTTGGCTGCTACCCGCTGACGGGCGCGGTCGAGTCCGAGGCGGCGACCCTCGAAGAGGTCATCCAAGAGATGCTGCTTACGACGACATCCGAACGTCAGGGTCGTGTGATCGACTTTGATCAGGCTGCTTCGATGGAGAAGAAGAAGCAGGAGGGGTACTTCTAATGGCACACAAGTCCGACCTCATTGCCGAAGACATTCATGCCTACCTCAAGGAGCAAGAGCACAAGTCTCTGCTGCGCTTCATCACGTGCGGGTCCGTCGACGACGGCAAGTCCACGCTGATCGGCCGGATGCTCTATGAAGCCCACTTGGTCTTCGAAGACCAGCTGGCACAGCTCGAAGCCGACTCCAAGAAAGTGGGTACCCAGGGCGACGACATCGACTTTGCCCTCCTCGTTGACGGCCTCGCTGCCGAGCGTGAGCAGGGCATCACCATCGATGTGGCCTACCGCTTCTTCAGCACCGACAAGCGCAAGTTCATCGTCGCCGACACGCCGGGCCATGAGCAGTACACGCGCAACATGGCCACCGGCGCTTCGACGGCCGACCTCGCGGTCTTGCTCATCGATGCCAGCCAGGGCCTGCTGACCCAGACCCGTCGTCACAGCTTCATCGTGAACCTGCTGGGCGTGAAGAACATCGTGCTCGCCATCAACAAGATGGACTTGCCCGAGGTCAACTATGCGGCCGAGGTCTACCACCGCATCGTGGCCGACTACGCCGAGTTCTCTAAGCAGCTGGGTATCGAGAGCTTCACGCCGATTCCTATCAGCGCGCTCAAGGGCGACAACGTCACCACCAACTCGCCGAAGATGCCTTGGTACAACGGGCCAGCGCTCATGCCGTTCCTCGAGACCGTGCAGATCAACGACGAGGCTGACCGCCAGCGGAAGTTCCGTATGCCGGTGCAGTGGGTCAACCGTCCCAACTCGGACTTCCGAGGCTTCTCGGGGCTGGTCTCCACCGGTGAGATCTCCACGGGCGACAAGGTCAAGGTCATGCCTTCGGGTCGTGAGTCGACCATCGCGCGCATTGTCACCTACGATGGTGACCTCGAGATGGCGCATGCCGGTCAGTCCGTCACGCTGACGCTCAACGATGAGATCGACGCCAGCCGCGGCGACATCTTCGTCAAGTCTGACGAGCCCACCGAGGTCGCCGATCAGTTTCAGGCACACGTGGTCTGGATGGCTGACAAGGAGATGATTCCCGGTCGTCCGTACCTCATGAAGGTCGGTACGCGCGAGGTTCAGGTCACGCCGACCGAGCTCAAGCATCGCATCAACGTCAACACGCTCGATACCGAGCCTTCCAAGACGTTGGGTCTCAATGAGATCGCCGTGGTCAACATCAGCCTCGACCGGCCTATCGCCTACGACGCGTTCTCGGAGTGCGCAGCGACGGGTGGCTTCATCATCATCGACCGTATGACCAACAACACCGTTGGCGTCGGCATGATCGACTTTGCACTGCGGCGTGCTAGCAACATTCACTGGCAGTCGATGGACGTCAACAAGGACGCTCGGGCCGCGCTCAAGCAGCAAAAGCCTGTCGTGCTCTGGTTCACGGGCCTCTCTGGTGCGGGCAAGTCCACCATCGCCAACCTCGTGGAGCGCAAGCTGCACGCGCGCGCACACCACACCATCACGCTCGATGGCGACAATGTGCGGCACGGGCTCAACCGCGATCTCGGGTTCACCGAGGCCGACCGTGTGGAGAACGTTCGACGCGTGGCCGAGGTGGCGAGCTTGATGGTCCAAGCTGGTCTCATCACGATCACCAGCTTCATCAGTCCGTTCAAGAGTGAGCGGCAGCTCGCGCGCGATCGTGTCGAGCAGGGTGAGTTCGTCGAGATCTTCGTCGACACCCCGCTTGCGGTGGCCGAGTCTCGCGACGTGAAGGGTCTCTACAAGAAGGCTCGCGCAGGCGAGATCACCAACTTCACGGGCATCAGCAGTCCTTACGAAGCACCGGAGTCGCCAGAGATTCGTCTCGACACGACCGCCATGAGTGCCGAAGAGGCTGCGGACAGCGTGGTGCAGTGGCTCGATGCCAACGGCTACCTGGCCTGATGCCAGGTGTGACTGCGACGGTCCTGCTGTTTGGGCCGTTGCGTGAAGCCTTTCAGCGCGGGGAGCTCGAGATAGCGCTCCCCGAACCGCAGCCCGCCCATCAGGTGGCGGCACGGGTCCTCGACGGACACGCGCTGGCTGACCTGCCCATGGCGTTTGCGCTCAACCATGGCCGGTGCGCACCTGACGCGCTGGTCTCTGATGGGGATGTGCTCGCCTTGTTGCCCCCGCTTGGGGGCGGGTGATGTCCCGCCTCTCCGATGTGGCGCTCACGGTGGCGCCCCTGCTGGCCGCGGTGCGAGACCCACGATTTGGCGCGGAACTCGTCTTTTATGGCGTGACGCGAAACCACCATGACGGGCGCCCTGTGCTGCGTCTTGAGTATGAGGCGTACCCCGAGCTTGCAGAGCCGGAGTTGGCGGCCCTCGTCACCGAGGCAGAAGGGCGATGGCCCTGTAAGGTCGCGCTCGTGCATCGGGTGGGCGTGGTGCCGCAGGGAGAGCCGAGCGTCATCATCTGTGTTGCGGCGGCGCATCGTGCAGAAGCCTACGAGGCCAGCCGCTGGGTGATCGACACCCTCAAAGAGCGGGTGCCGATCTGGAAGCGAGAGGTCTATGAGGACGGCGCGAGCTGGCGTGCCAACGCCTCGTCCTAGCCGTGCCCCTTACTGGTCGCAGGGGAGCCAGCGAACGCTGCCGAAGCTGACCGAACGGTCTGTCGTGTAGCCGCTGCCGTTGTAGTCCTCGCTGGCCACAAAGGTGCGCTCCTGGCAGAAGGGCTCGCCCTCGACCTGAAAGACGATCCATCCGTTACGGTCGCGGTAGAGCGGCACACCCAAGGGATTCTTGGTGACCGACCAGTCGGAGTACGAACTCGTGGCCACGACCTTGGCCGACGGGAAGACGCGTAAAACCTGTGTCCTCGCAAGTTTGTTGCCGTAGAAGGTGTCGCTACCGCGCATACGCTTCAGGTTGGGGGCTCGGGCCAACACCTCGCGACCCTGCTTGGCGTACTCTTCGTCCATGGGGGCGAAGGCGGCCTTAAAGTCCTCTTCTTCCATGCCGAGCTGGTTGAAGATGGCCTTGACGGGCTCGATGACGGTGGCGCGCTTCTCTGGTGTCATGCTGAACATCTCGTTGTGGGACAGCAGGCTGTCGGAGGAGATCCAGCCGTCGGAGTCGGCACCCATGAAGGCGGCAGTTGCCATGGCTTGTGCGGAACCGTTGATCTGGGCGGTCTCGAGCACCTCGGCGGCGAGCAGTTGACGCGCCTTGGGGGCGATGTGGCACCACGCCTCGGGATCGTTGTCCTTGAAGAAGTGCTCGATAGAGTTCTCGCCGTGCACATCGCCGTAGCATGCGGCGTAGATACGGAAGGTCTCGGCATCCTTGCAGGTCTCGGCGAAGGCATCAGCGGCCGCGAGGTCCGTTGTGTTTCGCTCGATCCACATGGCGATGCCCGCTTCATTGAGCTGAAAGCCGCTGGTGTGGTTCTTCAGTCCGAGCTCGATCAGGTGTTTAAGGCCCGCCTGCTTCTCCTCGCGCAGCTGTTCGCAGGCGCGGCGGTCGGCATCGGTGGTCTGCTGGTTCTTGAGCCACATGGCGTCGGTCTCTTCGACAAACTCCATGATCATGAGGATATTGGAGAACAGCGCTCGGCCGCCCGGGCTTTGCTTGCGGTCGGCTTCGGACAGCGACTGAAAGATCCCAAGCGCGGCCTGAATGTCGTTGTGAACGTTGTTGAGAAGCTCTTGGTTGGCTCGGGTCAGGAGCAGCGGGTTCTGGCTGGCGAGCTCCAAGAAGGGCACCGAGGCCTCACGCATCTTGGCGTTGGCTTGCGCGATCTGCGCTTGGGCCGCTGGCGAGACACCGGCTGTGGGCACAAGGGTACCGCCGTAGCGCAAGACGAGGTTGATCTCGTCGATGCCCTCGAACAGGGGCTTGAGCTCTGGGTTCTGGCGCGCACCTTGACCAAAGACCCAGCCCGAGTTGAGGGCTTGGAGGGTGTCAAGCAGCTTGACGAGTGCGGCCGCAATGGCCTCTTGGTCGGCATCTGCGGCCAGCTCGGCGTCAAACAGCAGCGCTTCGGTGTCGTAGCTGCTTCGGATGAGGTCCATCTCGGACCGCAGTGCGGCGACCGAGGCGACAAAGGCATCTTGTGCGGCCACCTGTTCCGGGGGCAGGGCGAGCGCTGGGGTCTGCGCAAGCATGGCGAGTAGAGCAACGGTGATCATACATCCTCCATGGGGGGAGGGTAGCAGATGACCCGGCGAGTTCTGACACGGGCGGGGTGCTTTTTCTGCCACTGCCCGAGCGCGGCCTATTGTTCCTCTCTCATGTCGATCACGTCAGCGCCCTCCGGCGGGTGAAAGACAAAGGTCTTGGAGTCGACGGGCGGGTTGAGTTTGACGCCCGAAAAGCGGATGGTCTCGGTCGTGTATTCGTCGGTCACGGTCACGGTCGCGGGCAGCTTCGTGGTGATGTCGATGCTCATGGTGACCGGGAGGAGGCCCGATGACGCTTCGGTCGACCGTGGCGTGAGGGTGAAGACAGCGTGGGCAGCCGTGGAGGAGTCGAAGGCGGGGGTGATCGTGTAGAGATCCTTCAGCGCTCCCAGACCCTCGAACCAACGCGTGTAGTGCAGCGCAGTCTTTTCTGTATCCTCGGGAACGGAGCTGATGATGACTTGATTGTTGCTAGGATTCCAGATTGTGTGGGTCCGGACATCTCCCACGTGGAGTTCCCGAGATGGGGTGGTGAATTCGAAACGGAACTGACCTGACGCGCGCGCGATAAGGGTTCCTTTCTGGACCACGGTCTCCACCGCATCTGTGCGTAGCACGAGCTCGATGGTGGCCGAGATGGCGGAAACCTCTCGACGGAGCTCGAGGAGGTCTTGCACGTGTGCTTGCGTGGGCGCAGGATCGGTCGCGTAAGCCGGGAGACTGAGGGTCAGTAGCGTGGTGATGAGGAGGATGGGGTACGACGGCATGAGGCCTCTCTATGAATATGCGAACAGGCAGCTACCCTGTAGGGCCCGCCACTGCAGTGGCTTACGTGCAGGGAATGATCTCTACGGTAGTCCCGGCATGCAGGTCGGTATCACCGGTTGGGACCACAATGAGCGCATCGCTCTGGAGGAGACCCGAGAGGTCGCCGGACCCCTGGCGGCTGGCGGGGACGACCCACGCCTCGCCGTCGCGCCAGTCGATCGTGGCGCGCAGGTGATCGGTCCGTGTCTTGAGGGGGCGTACAGGTGTAGCCAAGCGCGCAGTCTGACGCGCAGGTTCGTCGGTACCACGCATGGCACGAAGCATCGGACGCGCAAACCGAAGAAAACTCACGAAGGTCGAGACGGGGTTGCCGGGCATGCCGAGCATCGGAACGCCATGCACACGCCCGAGGCCTAGGGGTTTTCCGGGCCGGCTGGCCACCCGGTAGAATGTGGCGGGCTCATCGTGGCCGAGGAGGTCACGCGCGTGGTCGTGGTCACCGACCGACATGCCACCGGTCACGAGGACAAGGTCGGCCCCCTGGGCGGCCTCTTCGAGACGCTTGGCGAGCGCTGCACGGTCATCGGTGATCGGATCGTACCGCCGTGCCCGTGCGCCGTGTTGGGTCAACAAGGCTTCGAGGAGTGGGCCATTGACATCGACGATCTTTCCCGGAGGCGGGGCTGTACCCAAAGGGACCAGCTCGGCGCCGTTCGGCACGATGCTGACCACGGGGCGGCGCACGACGTCGACACGAGCGATGCTCTGGGCGACGAGGACAGCCAAGAGCCCGGGTGTGAGGCGCGTACCCGGTGCCGCCAACGGTTGGCCGGGTGAGAGGTCGGCGGCATGAGGTCGAACGAAGCGACCCGCGGTCATGTCGCCGTGGAGCACCACTGCGCTGTCCTCCCGCGTGGCCTCCTCCTGTGGGACGACACAGTCGGCGCCCGTGGGTAGCTGGGCCCCCGTGTAGATGCGTGCGGCCTGTCCGGGTGTGAGGGGCTCGACAGGGATCGTTCCTGCCGGAATCGCCATGCTGAGGTCGAATCGGCGGTCGGCGGGGATGTGTGCGCTGCACACGGCGTAGCCATCCATCGCGCTGAGGTTGGCGTGCGGGTGGGCCGTGGTGGCGTGAACGGCATGGGCGAGGACGCGGCCGACGGCCTCGGTCAGCGCCAGCGACTCGGCGCCAAGCGGTTCGACGGCGGAGCGACAGGCAGTGATGGCGTCTTCGATGGTCCACATGAGGGAGGCTCCGGCATGGGGCTGCGGGTCGTGCACCATGTATCCAGCGAGAGGGCCACCGTCGTGAGCGTAAGGGACGCCAAGAGCGCCTCGAGCACTCCTGCCGTGAGGAGGGTGATGGCGGCGAGGGACATGGTGATCGGTACGATCTCGGGCACAGACTCGGTCCACGCGAGGACGCGGCGAAGCAGCTTGGTCATCTCGGTCTCCCTGGGGTCGGGAGGGTTACGCGTGGAGGGAGGCCGCCTTACACACATGGCAGCGATTTTGGGGGGGATGTCGATGCGAGTGATGATGGTTGGTGTGATGATCGGCGCCTGTGCCACGACGCCGCGGCAAGACCTCGTGCCTCCACTTCCGGGCCCTGCGTCCAATGCGCGCTTCACCGCCGAGGACATGCAGCGAGAGACGTGGGTAGAGCGGTTTGAGAACCCCAAGCGTGAGGTGTTCTCGAAGCGGGCGGCCGTGGTCGAGGCGATGCAGCTCGCGCCCGGCGCGACAGTGGCAGACATCGGCGCGGGCACCGGGGCGTACCTCGACGTGCTGGTGGATGCGGTAGGACCGGATGGTGTCGTGGTGGCCACCGAGCTCTCGGAGGGGTTTCGCAAGGGTCTCTCGGACCGTGCCGATGCCGCCGGATGGTCCCAGGTTCGGGTGAGGCCGTCTCGTGCCGACCACTGCGGCCTAGATGACGCGTCTGTCGACAGCGCCCTGCTTGTGGATGTCTACCACCATCTCGACGCACCCGTGCCGTTTGTGCAGGACCTCGCACGGGCCATCACGCCGGGGGGCACCCTGGTCGTGGTGGACTTCGACCCGGGCAAGCCCGAGGCGACCGAGTGGGTCAAGGACCACGTCTACCTGACGGCCGATGAGATGGTGGCACAGGTCGTAGGCACGGGCTTGTTCACGCTGTTGGACAGGCCTGACGTAGGTCTCGTCGACAACGCGATGGTGCGGTTTACCCGCGTCGGAAGCCGTTGACCCTACGGTTCGTCGGCGTCGAGCAGCGCCTCAATGGCATCATTGCTCGTGGCATCGAGGGGGATGTAGCGAATCAGGGCTTCGGCGCCCGGCTGGGGTGCGTAGCCACGAAGCGAGACGCTGTTTCTCCGGTCGTTGTACTCAAAGGTTGACCCATAGTCGAGCTCGTAGGTGTTGCCACTCGGCTCGGTGATGAAGACCTCGAGCGAGTCCACCCATGGCACACGGTCGAGGAAGTACTCCACCTTATTGCCGCTCGCGAGGAGCCCGATGGCCTCGAGGGCAGGGGTCCAATCGTCTTCGCACATGCTCAAGATGATGCCGTCGAGGGCTTGTGCGGTCTCGATGTATCCGACGCCTGGCTCGACCCAGCCCGGGCAGGTGTCGCCCTGCACACCAACGATCGCGCTGAAGGTCACGGGGATGTCGTTCGAGGCTTTGAGGGACAAGAGCCAGCCGATGTACTCATTGGTGGAGATGTCTTGGCTGTAGTCGCGCTGGTCGGAGATCACGATGATGTGAAGCGCGGCGTCTTCTCGGTAGAAGCCACTGTTCTGGTTGCTCAATAAGGGGTCGTTGAGGGCGAGGAAGCTCGCGTCGAGACCGCGTTCTGGGGCAGGACCACCGTTACCTTGGAGGATGGCTGCCTGAAAGGCTGGGGTGACGCCGGGGGTGTCTTTGGTCATGTAGCGGCCGCCTGTGGCGAGCGGCACCATCAGGCCATTCCCGGCGGAGGTGTACATGTCAGTGGTGACAAAGGCCATATGCCAGTCGAGGGTGTCGTCATCGATGAAGTTGTCGATGAAATAGGGCGCATTGTCCGCAATTCGTGCCTGCTCTTCAGACATGGAGCAGCTGTTGTCCACCACCCAGAGCACGTCGGCTTGGCTGGTGGTCTCTTCGCGGATGCGTTGGCTGTACCACTCGCCTTCGAGGCCGGCGGGTGGGTTGGGGACAACCGTAGGGGTGGGCGGTTGAAAGGCCAACTCGGGTTCGCACGCCACTGCGAGCAGGAGCACACTGGTAAGGATGCGCATGAGACCTCCTCGGGCGCGTTATTCTATGCGCGGCCAAGTGCACGGTATCTGACGCATTTCGACCATGTGTAGCGAAGGAGTCACGATGGGGGCGCGGGTAGAGCTTGATGGCGTGCACGTGCGCTTCGGTGAGGTCCATGCCGTGCGGGGTGTGGACCTGCAGATCGGCGAGGGCGAGTTTCTGGCGCTGCTCGGCACCTCGGGCTCCGGAAAGTCGACGACGCTCAAGTGCATCAACCGGCTGGTCAGCCCCAGTGCCGGACAGGTACGAATCGACGGGGGCGATCTCGATACGGCCGATGTGCTCTCCTTGAGGCGCCGCATCGGGTATGTGTTGCAGTCGATCGCGCTGTTTCCCAATCTCTCGGTCGGCGAAAACGTTGCGGTTGTGCCGCAGCTCCTCGGGTGGTCGACGGAAGAGGTGGACGCCCGCGTTCACGAGCTTCTCGCACTCATGGGCTTGCCCCCTGCAGACTATGTACACCGCAGAACGCACGAGCTGTCCGGGGGACAGGCGCAGCGGGTGGGCGTCGCGCGTGCGCTGGCGGGCCGGCCCGATGTTTTGCTGTTGGATGAGCCGTTTGGCGCGCTCGATCCCGTGACCCGGGCAAGATTGCAGGGTGAAGTCAGAGAACTGCATGACCGGCTGGGGCTGACCTCGGTGCTGGTGACCCATGATGTGGTCGAAGCCGTGCGCATGGCCGACCGCATCGCCGTGATGGATCAGGGGGTCATCTTGCAGGTGGCGACGCCGAAGCAGCTGCTCGCGCACCCCGAGCCTGGGTACGTGACCGAGCTCTTGAACGCCGCGCTTGGTCCCGTACGCGACCGAATGGGAGGGACAGTATGAGCCCTTGGGATGGCTTTGGAGAGCTCCTGTTCGCCCATACGCGCCTTGTGTTTCTCTCGTTGGCGTTGGCCTTGGCCATTGGGGTTCCGCTGGCGGTCGCGCTCGTGTCGCGCGAGCGGACGCGTCAGGTGGTGCTCGGATCGGTCGGGGTCATGCAGACCGTGCCGGGGCTGGCGCTCTTGGCGCTCATGGTGCCCATCATCGCGTTCTTCAATGAGCGTACGGGCTTCGATGTGCCTCCGCTGGGGTTTTTCCCCACCATCATCGCGCTGACCATCTACAGCCTGCTGCCGATTTTACGGAATGCTGTGACGGGCCTCATGGGGGTGGACCCCGCCCTGATCGAGGCCGCAACCGCGCTGGGGATGACCCGTCAGCAGCGCTTGTGGCGCGTCGAGATGCCGCTCGCCATGCCGGTGATTCGGGCAGGTGTACGCACGGCTGCGGTGTGGTGCGTGGGTACGGCGACCCTGGCCACACCGGTGGGCCAAGCCTGTCTCGGTAATCCAATCTTCACAGGGCTCCATACGCGCAGCTGGGATCTGGTGCTGGTGGGCTGCTTCGGTGCCGCCGTGCTCGCAGTTGCCCTCGACCAGCTTCTCGGGCGCCTTCCGCCCCGCGTGGGTGCGGCCGTGATTCTCGGTGGAGGCCTCCTCTCGGCGCTGCCGCTTCAGGCTGAGAGCGAAGATGTGATCCGTGTGGGTAGCAAGTCTTTCACCGAACAGCTGATTCTGGCTGACTTGGCCGAAGCGCTGCTGCTGGAGGCTGGCTTTGAAGTGAAGCGCGTCGAGGGGCTCGGAAGCAGCGTGGCCTTTGATGCCATCAAAGAAGACGAGCTCGATCTGTCCTTCGACTACACGGGTACCCTATGGACGGCTCACCTCAAGCGCACCGATCAACCCGGCAGAGATGCCGTGCGGGAGCAGTCGTGTGCATGGGTGGCGGAGACCTCTGGGGCGCGGTGCCTTGGTAGCGTGGGCTTTGAGAATGCCTACGCCATGGCGGCCCGACGTGGCGTGGCTGCGGCCCGAGGGTGGCAATCCCTGCACGACCTCGACCCATCTGTGGTCGTCGGGGGGGACTACGAGTTCTTCAACCGCCAGGAGTGGGTGGCCCTCACCGACAACTACACCCTCGAGGGTGCCACGCAGAAGACCTACGACGCGACACTGATGTATGAGGCGCTCAAGGCCGGAGAGGTCGACCTCATCAGTGCGTACACGACCGATGGTCGCATCGATGCCTATGACTTGGTGCTGCTCGAGGATCCTGAAGCCGCACTTCCTCCCTATGAGGCGGTCATGATGACCAGCCCCAGCCTCTCCGCGCGCAGTGATGCGCTCGAGGCCCTTCGCCCCCTGCTGCAGGCGATCGATGATGAGCAGATGCGTGCCGCCAACGCGATGGTGGACCTTGAAGGGCGAAGTGTGGGTGAAGCCGTACGCTGGCTTCGGGGTCAGATGACATCACGCTAGACACGGGGTGTGAGGCATCCGCCGAAAAGCGGTTACGTGCCGGGGGTCTTTTGGACCGACGGAGAACATGATGACTGCACCCTTTGGCACCTGGGCTGACCGGCTGGCCACGGCGGGAGACGAAGCGTCTCGCCGTGCGATGCTTGCTGAGATCGGCGCATGGCGTGCTGGACGACTGACCGACATGAACGCACAACGCCACGCAAGCTGGGCCTTGTCTAGCCTGTACGCCCAGCTGGGCGACCATGCACAAGCGGCCAACGAGGGACAGCAACTGCTCGCGCTCTGCCAGATGCCACCCAAGGTGAGCAAGGCAGAGATGCGCTTTGCCCACGACCACGTGCGACGGCTGGCGCGCAACAACAAGAAGGCAGAGGCTGCAGCCTCGGGTCGTGGCCATGAGCGTCGTGACTGGTCCGAAGCGGCTCAGCTGGTGCGTACCGGTCAGTTTGCAGAAGCGCGCAAGGCCGCGCCATCGCGAAAGGGACCTCGGGCGGCGATCTTCCGTGTGCTCTGTGATCTCGGTGAAGCCTTGTACAGCGAGGAGCGCGAGGCTGCGCTCGCAGGGCTCTTCGAGCAGCTGATCTCCCGCTATGAGAACGACGGCTCCAACGAAGCATCGGGCCCCCAAGCTGCAGAGATCCCGGGGGCGCTGGCGGCGATCCTTGAGGCGCCCGTGCCGAGTCGGCGCGATGACCTCATGGACCTGCTGGAGCGGTTCCTCGAAGAGAACCCTGCTCGTGTCGACGAAGTCGCCGCAGCTGCGCTCGAGCATCATGTGGCGGTGCAGGGCACCAAGGCCAATGCGCCCTGGCTGTTCACCATCGTGGGACGCGCGCTGTGCTCGTCCGAGGGTGCGGCGACGCGCGCGGCCGTGGCGCGGCTCTCCGAGCGCGGCGCCTACGCCGTGTCGGCCTATGGCGAGTCTGGCTTTGAGCGTGGCGTGACCGTGCTTCGGTCCGCCGTGGCGCTCGGCTACGACATCAAGAGCTTCCGCCGTGGTGTGCTGCGCAAGGGCGAGCCCCCAGAGCGGCGACTCTGGACCTTCCGCGTGACGCGCGACTTTACGGAGCGGCTACTCGTCGTCGCTCCGTTTGGGGTGACCCCGTATGCTGGCAAGACCGCCAAGCGGTTGGCTGCACGGTGTGTGGACCTCGCGGACCGTGTGGTGGTGTGGTCCGAGGGGCAAGAGGCCTTCACCGCAGCGGCATCGGCGGCGGGTGCGACCACGGTCGAGGTCGACACCATCGAGCAGGTCCTTGAGGCGCTCGAGCAGGTGGAGCCCCATGGCCGCAAGCGGAAGGCGCCCGCCGAGGGTGCTGCCTCATCCGAGCCAGCGGCATCGAGTGATGCGCCGAGCGGTCCAGACGTACTGGCGCAGCTCGGGGAGCTGTTCGTCCGAGAAGAGGCCCCCACACTCGAAGACTACGAAGCACCCATGAGCGGCCTGCGGCGGGCATTCAAGGCGTTTGATGCCATTCGTGATGTGGTCGAGGCAGGCGAGCTCGCCGACCTCGATACGCGCCTCACCACGTTCTTGCGTGCCCTCCATCTCTCGGCGCCCGCGGGCATTATGCTCGCCGAGGGCACCACGCTCGCGCTGCGATTTGCGGCGAGGGGCGATGAGAATGCCATGCGCACGGCGTTCGAAGAGGAGGGCTTTCAGACCCGGTTCGGTGGTCTCGGGTGGCAGGGTGCGGTCTCGATCACTGCGGCCATGACCGGCGCGGGCTGGCGTCTCGACCGCGTCTACCGTGGCACCTCCCGTCGTGAACGACGGGCTCGCCCAGCACTCGACACCTTCGGTGATGCGCTGGGTGGATTCTGGCGCCTCGTGTACCGTGGCGAGGGCGATCGGAGCTGCACGCTGTGGTGGCTCACGGATCTGACCCCCGAAGGTACCGCCGCCGTGCCACTCGTCCTGCTCGATATCCAGCCCGATGTGGTGCTGAAGGCTGCCGACGCGGCGGTCGAGCTGGGTGAGGTCACGTCGATGGACTGGCCCGACGCCGGTGCAGAGGCCCTGGTGACTGCCCTACAAGGCTAATCCCTGGTGAAACACCAGAACTCGGCCCCCGAGAGCACCTCGGGTGGGCCGGCCATCAGGGGCATCATCTCCATCATCAGCTCACGGAAGCGTGTCTCCACGGCCTGAAGATGGGCTTCCGTCTCATATTCGGAGATGGCGAGGGTCTCTGTGTCGCTGAGCGCCACCATCTTCACATAATGAAGTCCGTCGAAGTCCTGAAGCAGCTCATTCTTGGCATCGAGAATGGCGAGCATCTTGGCACGTGCATCTTCGTTGTGAGTGACCTTTGTAACACGGTAATACATGGTGCCTTCCTCGTTCTTCATGGTAAGCGTGGCGGGGATAACGCCGCCGGATTGATTCAGAAGCTAAAGTTCGCGGTGACCTTGGTCGCATCGGCGAGCTCCACGCCGCACGCGGTGGCCACGGCTTGGAGACCCTCGGCGAGGTTCAGCGCGCTGGCCTTGATCTCTACGGGGTTCAGCAGGCTGACCGCGTAGCGCTCGCCCGTGCGCGTGACGGAGATGTCGGCCTCCACGGGGACGAATCCGCTGAACAGCGACAGCGTGCCTTTGACCTTGCCTTGGCCGCTGGCGCCATCTTCGAGCGTACCGATGCCGCTGACGCCCTGAAGCTGAAAGGCTGCAGCAGGGTTGTCGGCCACCTTGAAGAACATCTCCTTGACCCGCTCATCGCGGACCGTGATGGGTGAGGTCCAGGTGTCGAGCTGAATGGCCATGATGCCCCCGAGGGTATCGACATCGCCGGGGGTCTTCATGACGAGCTTGCTGGCATCAACAACCATGGTGTGGATGTCTTCGATGCTGCCGTTCTTGAGTGTGGTCACGGACACGAGGTTGGCAGGTGCTTCGGCCGCAGCCTCATCCGTGCTCTCTGGCTTGGCGGGCGCGTCCGGCGGCTCGTCTGTCGGTTGGGTATTGAGGACGTCTGCCGGTGGGACCGTGGAGACGGCGGGCTCCGTGCCATCGGGCTCGGTCACGGTGGAGCCGCAGGCCATCAGGCCGGCGAGGAAAAAGGTGAGGGGTGAACGCATGGGGCCTCCAGTGATGGAGGGGGATTAACCCAGGTCGGCCATCGTGCGACGCAGCGATTCGCTTGGGTTCTCATCTGGGTCGGCCGCGTGCGTATCGATCATCCACCGCGTCCAGTGGGCATCACCAAGCTGTTCCCGGCCTTCGAGCAGCAGGTCGGCGTCGGCACCGAAGCGAAGCCGCTCCACGCCGTGGGCGTGAGGTGCGGTCTGAAGGCGATGCATCAGGGCATCGACCAGACCCGAGACCGGCACGGGTGGGGCCAGTAGACCTTCGCGAACGCGGTCCCAGACCGGAGCGACGTCACGGTAGAGGCCGTCCGGATCGAGCGGACGGGTGTGCTGCGAAGCGCTGGCCTGAAACGGGGTGTCCAGGCTGCCAGGCTGCACCACGATGACCCGAATGCCCCACGGCGCCTCTTCGATGGCGAGCGCGTCGGACATGGCCTCCAGCGCATGCTTGGTGGCGGCATAGTAGCCAGAGCCCGGGAGGGCGATGCGGCCCGAGAGGCTGGAGATCTGCACCACCGTGCCAGAGGTGGCACGCAGGTCGGGCAGAACGGACTGAATCACCGCTGCGGCACCGAGGACGTTGACGGCGAACATGTCTGTGACGGCGTCGAGGTCGGCCTCACCGAGGGGACTGAAGACGGCAAAGGCCGCGGCGTGAACCACGAGGTCGACAGGCGGACCCGAACGTCGCGCGAGCGCTGCTTGTACCGCCGAGCGGTCACACAGGTCGACGACAAAGAGATCCACACCGTCGCGTGTGTGCAGGTCTCCCGCGTGTTTGTCGAGTGCGGTCACATGACAACCGGCGGCAACGAGGGCATCCGTCAACGCGCGGCCGAGACCCGATGCGGCTCCGGTCACTACGGCGTGTTTCATGTCACCCCCCCGGGTTCGCGGCGGTCTAGCGTCTGCAGGCGGCCCTGCCAACCGGTCACGATGAGATCGCCCGTACCCGATCCTACGCCGGCGGTTCGGCCTCGACCCGGATAGGGGGCCGGTCGCGACGCCGGGAACACCCCTTCGATGAGAGGTGTCCCACGCCTTGGTCATCTGGGAGGCCGCCATGGACACACGTGAGATGGTCATCAATCTCATCATCTATGTGATCCTACCCTTGTGGGGATTGTCAGGGTTGCTCGACTGGTTCTGCCATCGGGCGACCAAGATTGAGGAGACCACGGGGCTGCGAGAGTCCCTGTTGCATTCCCTGATGGGCCTTCAGATTGGCCTGCCGATCGTGTTATGCATCGTGTTTGAGGTCAACGTCATGGTGCTCATGATCTGCCTTGCGTCGCTGATTGCCCATGAAGTCGTGGCTCATATGGACGTACACATCGCCGCTCCGGAGCGAGAGATCTCCATTTGGGAGGTCCATGCCCACAACTATCTCGCGACCATTCCGTTCTACAGCTTCGCGCTGATCGCGGTGCTGAAGTGGGAGGAGTTTATCTCGCTGATCACGTTCAACTGGGCAGGGGGCTTTGGCTTCGAGCTTCGGCCCGTCCCGATCGGAGGGTCGGGGTACCTCCCAGCCTACTTGGCGTTCATGTGTGTCGTGTGCGTGTTCCCGTACATTGAAGAGCTCTACCGCTGTCTGCGTGGGCGGCGGAGTGTCGCATGAACTCACCGGCCTTCATTACGAGCACCGGGGCGTTCCTGCCGGGGCCCGCGCTCTCCATCGATGAGCTGGAGCCCATCTTGGGCTTGGTCGACGGCCGTCCAAGTCGGCTCAAGAAGCGGATCCTCGAGGCCAACGGGATTCACACCCGGCACTACGCCATCAATGCCGCTCACGAGACGGTCTACAGCAATGAGGACATGGCGACCGAGGCGGCGCTGGCCTGCCTCGCTGGCACGGGGGTGCGGCCACACGACATCGGCATGCTCTCGTGTGCGACATCGCAAGGCGACAGGGTCTTGCCGGGCTTCGCGAGTATGGTGCAGGGGCGGTTGAAGATCCCCGCCGTGGAGATCCACTCGGCCCATGGCATCTGCAGCAGCGGCGCGATGGCGTTGCGGGCTGCGGTCAACAGCGTGCGGCTCGGCGACCATGAGCGTGCGCTTGTCGTGAGCAGCGAGCTGGCCTCTCGCCTCTTTAAGCACACCCGATACGAGGCCGCAGGTGGCCAAGACAACATCGACCTACAGGCTGCCTTCTTGCGGTGGATGCTCTCCGATGGTGCGGGTGCCTTCCTCGTGGAGGCGAAGCCCCGCGGACTGTCGCTGCGGGTGGACTGGATGCGCGCGTTTAGCCACGCCGATGCCTATGGCGTCTGTATGTCGGTCGGGGCGCCCACCGACAAGACCGATACCCGGACCTGGCAGGACTTCCCCACCTATGCCGAGGCCGAGGCGGCCGGTGCGTTGCTGATTCGACAAGACATCCGACTTCTCGAGAACATCTTGCGGCTAGGGGTCGATGGGTGCTTGCGTCTGATCGACGAAGGCGCGCTCGATGTGAATGCGATCGACCACTTCCTCTGCCACTATTCGTCGCACCACTTCAAGGGTCGCGTCTTCAAGTTGCTCGAGATGGCGGGGGCGTTGATCCCCGAAGAGAAGTGGTACACCAACCTCTACCATCGCGGAAACACGGGTTGCGCGTCGATCTTCATTATGCTCGACGAGTTCTTGCGAGACGGTCGTGCCTCACCGGGAGACACGATTCTCTGCATGGTGCCCGAGAGCGGGCGCTTCAACACGGCGTATATTCACCTCACGGTGGTGGAGGACGCATGAACGCGAGCAGCGACGAACTTCCCCAGAAGACCCTTCGCCGACTGATGCGGGCGTGGTTTGAGTTTGAGCGTAGACTGGCGCAGGTGCCCATTCTCGCGCGGCTCGATGACGGCACATTTACCCTCGAAGACTACCGTCGCCTCTTGCTCAACCTTCGGCCGCAGGTGGTCGAGGGGGCCCGATGGATCAGCCGCGCCGCTTCTTCGTTTGACCGCGATCATGCCGATGTCCGAAGCATCGTCATCGGGCACGCCCAAGAGGAGCATCGGGACTACACCGTGCTCGAACGGGACTATGTCGCGGCAGGTGGTGCACGCGATGACATCCTTGCGCAGCCGCGAAACCTTGGGACCGAGGCGCTCCATGCCTTCATGATGCACACGGCGACGCAGCCCAATCCGGTGGAGATGTTGGGGGCCATGTGGATCATCGAGGGGCTCGGCTCCCGAATGGCCGAGCAGTGGGCTGGCCGAATCGAGGAGCTCACGGGTCTCGACGAGCAAGCGACCCGGTTCTTGCGGTACCATGGGGAGAATGATGACAGTCATCTCGAGAAGCTCTACGAGATGATTCAGAGGCTCTGTACCACCGAGGATCGCTCCGACCGTGTGGTGCACATGGCGCGCGTGGTGGGCCGGCTCTATGCGCTTCAGCTGGAGGAGATCGAGCATGTCGACGCGTGACCCCTTCTTTGCTGCGCTCGCAGCCGACAACACACTCGGCATTGACGCTGAAGCGAGCCGTCTCTGGCTGAAGGACCTCGACAGCCCACTCCGCTGGGTGGTGCTGCCCGTCTTGAAGGCGGTGTTCTCCGGTCTCTTGATGTTCACGTGGTGGTTCAAGCGATTGATGCCCTTCGAGTTCCGCGCTCATGGGCTCTTACAGTGGCTCATCTGCTGGTTCTGCGAGCACTTCGTGACGGCCGAGGCCAACGTGCTGATCCTGCGGCACTTCGCGACAGAGTCCAATCTGCTGAACTTTCTCGTCGACAACGCGCCGGAGGTCTCGGTGGAGCCGGTGACGCTCTACCCGCGTACGCTCTGGGAGATGATGGAGGCGAGCTTCGTCGATCACGACCAAGAGCTGTTTCGTGCGTTTGCAGAGCTCGGCCCATGGTCCCCCGACGACACGCCGGTCGATCCCTCGACGCTCTGTTGGGACCACTGGCGAGAGATCGACATTGCGCCTGAGGTGGGTGAGCCTCGGTGGACCCGAATTCTCGACTTTGAGACGGCCCATGTGTTGTTTATGTGCCTGTTCTGCTTCTTGCTGACCAAGCGTGAGTACCGCGCGGCCATCAATGGGTTTCAGCTCGACCAGTCCGTGGCGCTGCGCATTGGCCAGCTCATTGGAGACCCCACCGTCGCCGAGATGGCCTACAACAAGCACCCGCTCTACCTGGTCGATACGTGGAACCTGACCCAGCGCTTCTTGATGCACGGGTTCTTCACCGAGTATCTCTATGGGCGGCTAGAACAGCTCCGTCACCGCGCGGCCTGAGCGACGCGTGGCTAACGACACCCTGCAGTGTCTCAGTTCATGATCGCAAACGGGCAAAGATGCGCTATGCCTGAAGCATGTTCGGTGTTGACCCCAATGCTCCTCCACCTGCGCCGCGCCAGTTTCGGCTGTGGGTCATCGGTCTGCAGGCGGTCTGCTTTGGGCTCGCGCTGGGTGTTGACTTCGCGCTGGCCGAGATCGAGCGACCGTGGGGTATCTCGGAGTATGTGAACCGCTGGGCACCGCCTCCGAATGGGACGATCAAGTTTCGGCATGTGCGTCTGCTGCCTGGCGGCTCGTGGACCGATCCCACCACCTGGACAGCGCTCATCGAAGATGTCCGCTTCACCCCTCACGACCCCACCAAGCCGTCATGGTCAGTGCAGCAGGCGGTGGTGGCCGTGCCGGACCCCGCTCGACTCGCCGAGGGTGTCGCCGAGATGCCCTGGGCGAGGGTGTCGGGCCTCTCGGTGGTGGCGGTCGAGCAGCGACGACCCCCGCCGTGGGAGCCTCGGTCGCCTGCCATCGGGGAAATTCGTGTGGGTGACCTGACCGTCGCCGACGCCAGCTACTACGCTCCAGAAGACAAGCCGCTCGGTGAAGCCAGCCTAGAAGGGCTCTTCGGTGAGCTCGAAGATGTGGTGTTCTTTCCGGGGAAGCGAGAGGTCAGCGGAACGGGGCGCTTACACGCGCGGCGGTTCACGACCGGGTCGATTCTTCTCGAAGATGTGGAGCTGCATGAGGTGAGGCTGCTGAGCTCCGACCTTCACTTTGATGGAAGCTTCGACTTCTTGGGCACACGCGGCCAGGTCATCGGGGACGTGCTGCACTTTCACACGGGGTCCGAGTCGCTGTTCTCGGTCTCGCTGCAGGGGGTCCGGCTTGCCGACTTGTTTCGTACGGCGACCGGAAACACCGCGCCAATCGATGGCGATCTCGACCTCGATCTCGAGGTGCGTACGGGGGGCTCGCTGCCGCGCGGCGGCGGACGCACGCGTGGAGAGATGGACCTCACCAATGCCATTCTTCAGCTTGCGCCCAACACCCGATACTTGATCCTTGACCTCATTCGGCTGGCACCCTCCATCACCCTCGATGCCAACAACACCGTGCATCTCGGCGACACGCGCGGTGTGATTCACTTGAGGCGCGGCTTTGTGGGCGTGCAAGAGTTGGTCTACAGCATGGGCAAGCGAGAGGTCGAGATGCGGGGCTTTCTCGAAGGCGGCAACATGGAGTTTGTCACCCGGCTGGTGCCCCGGCGCGACCCAGAGACCCGTCCTGGCATAGGCCTCGTGATCGGCGGTGCACCCCGCAAGCCGAAGGTGCGCTTTGCCAAGCGCGCCGAGCTCTTGGGCGAGGTCGTCGAAGAAGAAGAGCTCTAGGCCGTCACTCTGGCCATTCTGCCGAGACGCGCGCCGCGACGGCCTCGCCGAGCACACGGCTACCCTCCGGCGAGGGATGGTAGCCATCTTCGGCGTAGAGCTCGGCTTCTTGTCCCGTCCCGAGGTCGCTGCCCTTGACATAGACCATGTTGGCCTCGCCCTCATCGAGCAGGGCGGTTCGTGTATCGAGCACGTCGAGCTCGTCATTGCAGGCCGAGAACTCTTCGGCGTCAGCCATGGGGCGCATGTAGCCCACCCACGCCACCTGTTTGCCGTCTGATACGGCCTGGTCGACAAGCTCGACAACCACCCCGCTCGTGGCATCTGCACTGATCAGCTCATCGAGAATGGGCGCGCAGTCGACGCCGCAGGTGCAGCCTTCGCCGAGGTCGTTGCCGCCGCCAGAGACAATGAGCAGGCGGTAGTCCCCGTTAACGTAGCTGCCCGGAATGGCGGCATTGTCGTCACCGAGTAGGGTGGTACCGCCGACGGCGCCCATCTCGTGTGTCATGCCGAGCGCTTCTGCGGCGACGGTCGTGATGTCGCTGTCGGGGGTGTTGAAGTCGAGCAGGCTGTCGCCAATGGCGAGAATATCGGCCTCGCCACTGGGCCCCTCATCGGTGCAGGCGGTGAGTGCCAAGGCGAGCGCGAGACAGTGTCGAACAGTCATGAGGCCTCCAGTCCCCGGGGATACCTCACCAACGTAAGCGACGGGGAATCTAGGGCACTGTACTACAGCAGCTGACGCCCTGTGTGGCGCTCAAAGGCCTCTTCGATGAGCGCTTCGAGCCGCAGCACATCGGCAAAGTCGAGCCAGCTCGAGTCGATGAACGAGGTCTGCATGGCCCAAGGAGCGGACAGCGCACTGGACCCCGAGGGGGCAGGGGTACGCTCGGCCGAAGCCTCGTCGGCCTGCCCTGGGGGGAGCGCACCGGTCACGAGCTTCATCATCTGCTGGTGTTGCTGCTTATCGAGGAGCGTCAGACGCCAGGGGCGGTGGAGGTCAAAGCCGATGCTGATGAGATCGGTGCTGGGAATGCGATGGCTCTGCGCTGTCGCCGGAAGGAGGGACCAGAGGGGGTCTGTCTCGAGGGCATGCTCAGAGATGACGACGAAGCCACGGTTGCGGCTGTTCCACCGGCCGACCATGATCAGGCCGCCCACCAAGAGGGCCACCGAGGCCACGATGTAGCCAAGGCCTTGTGCGCTCGCGCCGCCAATGGCGAGGAAGGCGCAGCCAAGCATCAACACACGCAGCGCATAGTCTCGGCGCATCGGGCGGGGCCGTGTCCAACGGATGGTGGTGCAGTGGGTGTCTTCTTGAATGTCGAACCGGCTGCTGCGGCTGGCCACGGGCGCACCGGCGGCCGACCAGCCGGCATGACCGGTGAAGCCCTCGGCACTGGTGGGGCGATCTTCGGCGCTCCAGCCCATGATGCCGAGCAGCGCTTCGCGACGGGCCTCGGCTTCTTCGAGCTTATCGAGGCGCACGATCTCCCAGTCGCTCGCATCGGTCTGCAGCAGGTGCAGCGACCAATAGGTGGTGGGCACCTTGTTGACGACCTCGGTGTGTCGGCGAACCACGAGGTCTTGAATGCCGTCGTACGAGAGGGTGGCCGCTTGGCT
This sequence comes from Myxococcota bacterium, assembly GCA_049889515.1. Lineage (GTDB taxonomy): Bacteria > Myxococcota_A > UBA796 > UBA796 > JBMHDG01. The sequence continues at coordinate 1,162 of JBMHDG010000007.1, read as the reverse complement.
GGGGTCATCGCCCGCGTGCTCAAGCACGACGATCTGGCGTTGGGTACGGTCGAAGACAATGCGGTCAGGTCCTGTCCGCGGAACGGCCAACAGGGGGAGGGCCAGCAGGCACATCCATGCACCGACAAGCCCCAGCCCGGCGAGGCTCCACGGGTCGATGGCGGTGAGAGCCATCGAGGTAAACAAGACGCCGAACGTGAGTACCGTCAGGCCGATAATGCCGACGACGAGCACGTTTACGATCCACAGGGGCTCGGGTCGCTCGAGCCCTCCGTGGGGCGTGTCTGGGAAGTTTTCCACGATGCGGTACGACATTCGACGCTCGGCGAAAGAGGCGCTCAAAGAACGTACCACCGCGATGTCGACTTGGGTGTATGCTCGCGGGTGCGGAGGCTCCCATGTCGAAGGAAGCATTGATGACAGCCGTGGCGGCGGGCGACGTTGAGACGGCCGTGGCCTTGATGGGTACGGTGGCGCCCGAAGACCTCGAAGCGGCACGCACCGTGGCCGCAGAGCAGGGGCACGTGCAGCTGGCCGAGGCCATCGACCATGCCATTGCCGTGGCCAGCGGGCCCGACTTGGTCCTTCGCTTCGACGAGGCCGCACGCTCAGCCTACGCCGAGGGCGAGGTGCACAAGGCGGCCGAGATGATGCTTCGGGCGGTCGACGCCGGTCGCAACACCCTCACCATGAACCACGGCCAGACCTTGGCCTGCGTGAGCAACCTGGCCGTGATGCTGCGTGAGCTGGGCCAGGCCGAGGCGGCGACCGACGTGGTGGGTGCGGCGCTGGAGGAGATCGAGACGCCGCCGGTACGGCCCATCGCTGGGCAAGGGCTGGTGCGCTTGTCGGAGCTGACGGCGACCTGCGCCAACCTCGGAGACCCCGCCCTCGAGGCCCGTGGTCACCGACGGTTGGTGCTCGAGCTGGAGCTGACCGAACAGACGGCGACCGCAAACTACCCCGCAGCACTCAACAACTTTGCCGAGTTCTGCCGGCGTCACGGCATGATGGATGAGGCTGAGGAGCTCTACAGCCAGGTGCTCGACCACGCGGCGACGCCACCGGCGGGGAAGGCGGCGGTCTTGAGCAACATGGCACTTCTGCACGCCCACCGTGGCGAGCGGGACCGCGCGATTGCACTCCTCGAGGAGTCGATTTC
>JBMHDG010000006.1:0-8681 GCA_049889515.1 Myxococcota bacterium | reverse complement strand
AAGCAGTCGTACGCGGCGCGCCGCAGAAGGTCTCGCTTGGATTCACGACCTGGCATTGGGCCTACCTCGTGTCGCTGACCGATGGGTCACAATGGAATGGGCTCGATCTCATGCATTGTTATGGTTCCCCCTCTAGACCGACTGGTCGGTTCAGGCAAACTGACGCGTGAGTCAGGCAACGATATTGGTGGTTTGACCTAGCGGACGATCCAGAAGAAATTTTGCGCCACGGGGGGGGGCGCAACTGCGGTTTCTGTCGGCTATGGTCCCGCATGCGCGCACCCCGACACACGCTCGACCAGCTGGTGGTCTTTGAGACCGTCGCCGCCGAAGGCTCATTTGCCGCGGCAGCGCGGGTCCTTGGGCGGGTGCCGTCGGCCATTAGCTACACCATCAATGGCCTTGAGGATGTGGTCGAGATTGCATTGTTCGAGCGTCGTGGCCGAGGCGTGGTGCTCACCGCCGATGGGCAGAAGCTGCTGCAACAGGCCAAGGCGACCCTCCAAGAGGCTGGGCGCTTCGAAGGCATGGCGGGAGAGCTTGCCCGGGGGTGGGAGCCAGAGCTTCGGCTCGTGCTCGATGGCGCCATTGACCGCGGTGTGGTGCTCGACACCATTCACGCGCTTCAGCAGGCCGACATTCCCACGCACGTGCGTCTTCATGTCGCCTACCAAGAGGGGGTCTGGGAGACCTTTGTTCAGTCCGAGGCCGACCTGATGTTTATGCTCGATGTGGAGGAGCGTGCGGCATCGCTGCCGCGGCAGGCACTGCCTCCCCTCGATATGGTTCGCGTCGTCGCTTCTTCGCACCCGCTGGCTTCGTGCGGTCCCGCGTCGACGGAGGCCGTTCAACAGGTTCCCAACCTTGTGGTCATGGACTCCAGTCAGCGCTTTGCGACGGTCCCTCGGGAGGCCTTTGACCCGTCGAGTCGGGTGCTACGCGTGGGTGACTTTGCATCCAAGCTCGAGGCCTTGGTCCGCGGGCATGGCCACGGATGGATGCCCCGGCATCTTGTGCACACGCACCTTGACGACGGTGTCTTGGTGCCGCTTTTGACGGAGGGGCCGCATACCTGGACGTACCACCCGCAGCTCTACGAACGGGCCGAGCCGCCGACGGGGCGTGCGTGTCGGTGGTTTACTCAAGAGCTGCTTCGGCGCCTAAGTAATCAAAAAAGTTGATGGCAAACATCAAATCAATCCAATTCAGTGAGTGAATGCGTGGCCTAGTCTAGAACATCTCGGAGGTCCCATGCGCTCACGTTGTTCTATTTCGGCCATCGCCCCTATTCTTTGCCTGTACGCGCTTTCTGGTTGTTCGTTTGAGTATGGCTTCGCCAACCAGGTCCCGCTCGTGCAGGAACCCACCGAGGATGAACAGACCGACACAGCCCTTCCCGAAGCTGCGGAGGACACGGCGGAGCCAGAGGGTGTGTACAACGAAGATCCCGCACCCACGTTTGAAGACTCGGGCATGGACTTCGACATGGACTGGGACACGGTTCCGCCCGCACCCGCAGATGACTGCACGGTGACCAGCGACCTCATCTATGTGCTCTCCAAGGACAACGAGCACATCTACACCTACGACCCCACAACCGGTGCGCTCGACGACCAAGGTCAGGTCGACTGCGGCATGTACGGCACGCCAGCCTCGATGGCGGTGTCCCGAAGCGGTGTTGCCTATGTGCGCTACTCGGACAACGCGCTCTATCAGGTGGACCTTGAGACGATGTCGTGCAGCCCCACCTCGTACCAGCCGGGGGCCTTTGGCTCCTTCGGCATGGGCTTTGCGACCCTCCACGCCAACACGTGGCAGGACGAGCTCTACATCGCCAATCACGATCGGCTCGCCGAGCTCTCAACCACGTCATGGCAGCGGAGTCTCCGCGGTAACATGAGCAGCCAGGCCGAGATCACGGGCAATGCCAATGGCGACCTCTGGGCGGTCTTACCCCTTGAGTCGCCCGCCGAGCTTGTTCAGCTCGACAAGAACTCTGGCGCGGTCACCTCTAGTCTTCCCCTCCCGGGTTTCCCAAACCCCTTCAACATCGACACCTTCGCCCTGGCGGCCTGGGGTGGGGATCTCTATGTCTTCGTGCGCACCTACGGCCTCGGCTCCTCCACCGATGTGCTGCAGGTGAGCCCGAACGGGGCCATGCAGGTCATCGACACCAACATCGGCATCTCGGTGGTCGGTGCGGGCGCATCGACCTGCGCACCATGGTGAGATGACCCGCCGGCTGTTCGCTGTGGCATGATGCTGCTGCGGAGGCCTGATGCGCAGGTTCATCTTTGCTGTACTGGCCGGGGGACTCGGACTGCTGCTCTTTGTGGGCGTGGCCGAGTCCCTTCTCCGGTTGTCTCCGATCACCCCCCGGATACAGATTGTAGACATGGCGGCGCGTGGTGCGGCCGTGGGGCCGGATGGACGACCGGACGACAGCCGTGGGCAAGCCCGCATGTCACTGCATACCGAGGTGACCGAGAGCGGTGTACCCGTCTTCTACCAGCGGTTTATTGAGGACCGATGGCGGTTGGACTGCCGGCCGGGCGAAGATGCGGTTCGGGTGGCGGCCATGGGAAGCAGCATCTTGGCAGGGCATACCTTGGGTGCGAATGGGTCGGCGGAGCACATCTGGAGTGCGGTGCTTCACCGCGCGCTGAACGATGTCCGACCGGCATGTGTGTCGAACTTCGCTGCAGCAGGGTTCAGCTTCGACAACCAATGGGAGATTGCGACGCGGCACCTCGCGCAGACGGCGCCCGACGTGGTGTATTGGGAGATTTGGACCAACAGCCCCAAGCGCTGGCACGTCGTGGGGGAGCGGGCCTATCGATTTGGCGCGCTTGCGCCCGACGAGACCCTGCTGCCCAATCCCTTTGGGGTACCCGAGCGCCTTCATCGGGTGGCGTTTGAGCGGTCTCGCCTGTGGGAGGCCCTGAGCATCGGGTTGGCGCAGAAACCACAAAAGACGCCAGACCACGAGGCGTGGCCCACATTTGCGAACGAGCGGTTGCCGCACGCGCGCGCACTGGTCGAAGGTCTGGGGGCCGAGCTGGTGCTGGTCCTGGCACCGCCACTCCATCGGCCATTTTCGGAGCAGATCGCCGACCGACGGGCGACCCCGATGCGGGACCCGTATCGGCACGTGGTCGCCTGGGCCGAGGCGGAAGGGGTTGCTGTCATTCGCCTCGACGAAGCCCTGGTCGACCACGCTGTTGAGGACATTCGCCTGGACCCGTGCTGCCACTACAATGAGCGCGGTCAGGCCTTGCTGGCTGGCGTGCTGGAGGAAGATGTGCGATCCCGATGGCAGCCTTCGAACGAAGCACCTGAAGAGGATGGTCGACCATGAGACAGATGTGGCTTGGTGCGTTGCTGGTCTGTGCCTGTGACGGTGGATCGTCTTCGGGTCAGCCCACCGAAGAGGACGACACGCTCGAGGTCTCGGAGACGGACACGGTGGTGGACGGTGACACCGATGGCAGCGATCGTCCGCCCGTTCATGTGGTGGTCATGACCCACATCGAGGACACGACGCCCGGAGGCAGCCTGGAGGCCCCCGGCGCACGACCCCAGTATCTGGAGGTACGAAGCGCCCTGCTGCAGACGGCAGCGCTCATGCAGGGCGAGGGGCTGACCTGGGTGCTCCAGCCCGACTGGAAAGTCCTCGAGGCGGCGCTGCTGTTCGAAGACAAGGCTCTCATGTCCAATACGGGTGGGATGAACGTGTTTGCCCATCTTCACGACGCGCTGGGCGTTCGGCTAGACCCACACTCTCATGAGACGCAGGGCTACAACTACACCGATGTGGCGCACCTGCTCGATGTACTCGGCGCGGGTGGCAGTACCGTGATGGGGGGCCACATCTGGGACCCCGAGCTCGACCTGTTTCAGCGCTGGGACCGCTACCGGGCCCCAGAGGCGGGGGGGCGCTACCCAAAGGCGACGTGGCAAGCCGAGATCTTGATCGGGGCCGGTACACCCAACCACACGAACGACCCGTTGGTCAGCGGCCTGTGGCGTCCGCAAGATCGTGACCACTTCTTCGAGCACGACGAAGGGGCGAACCTGATCTCCATCGGAAGTGGGATTCGCCTCTACGACGTCGACCGCGATGACCGGCCGGCAGCCTTTGTGGAGGCGGTCACGGCGCTTGTGGCGGACCAGGCCGAGGGGGCCACGCCCGCGGGTCAGGTGGTCACGGCATACCTGAATGTCGGGTATGAATACTTGCGAACTGCAGCATCCCGAGAGGACCTGCAGACCGAGATGTTGGCGCCACTCGCAGCACTTCAAGCGTCAGGCGACATTGTCGTGACGGACTTTCAAGACATTGCCACGGTGTGGCAGGCGCACGGGGCCGCGGGCGAGCTCTACGAGCCCTGAACGGCCCCGCGTGCCCGCACTACTTGGCGGGCTGGGTCCAGACCTTTTCCCAGTCGGACACGGAGTTCTCGTCGCCCTCTTCGCTGGTGCGCTCCCAGACTTCGATCACACCATCGACGTCACGCACCTCGAACTCGGTGGCGGAACCGGCCTCGAGACAGCTGACGGTCTTGCGGACTGGGCCTTCACCGTTGGCGATCTCGCATGGCCCGGGGGCCGAGCCGATCTCGTGCTTGGCGCCGTCGAGCTTCAGGAGGAGCGTGCTGACGCCACCGTCATCGGTCTCGGTGAGCTTGGCGCGCAAGGCAAGGCCGCGGGGGTCGGCATTCTGGGGCGTCCGCTTCTGCGGTACGGCCTCGGTCTTGGCAGGTGTCGCGGTGCGTGCGGGTGCGTCTGCCCGGCTGGCTGCAGCCTTGGGCGCTTCGGCCTCGGGGCTTCCGCATGCGAGAACGAAGGTCATGAGACCAACGAGTGAACCTACAGTCATGGTATCCTCCAGTGGTCCCCGCTTAATCGTTTGCAGGATGCTTCACCAGAAGGACCTCGCGGCGATCCTCGAAGATGACGTCACGGACGTCGGTCAAGGACACGGTGAACTCCGCTGTCTGACCGACGATGTCATCATCATCGTCGATGTCGAGGATAATGAAGCGGTTCAGCATCTGGTGGGACCACGGAGGCTGGTCGGAGGGCCTGAGGCCTTGGGTATAGCTGCCCACGATCTCGAGCGGCTCGCCGTTGACGCGAAGCGAGAAGACGACCTCTGGATTGCGGGGGTTCGCAAGGTCTTCGGTGTCTCCCGGCTCGATATCCAACGTTCGAACTGACCCGAGCACATGGTAGCCGCCCTGGGGCCCGAAGATGACGTCCAAATCGTCTCCGTCGGCCAAGGGCACAAAGGCGAGCTCGCCTGTCCCGAGCTCGACGGCGGGGCCGAAGGGGGATTCGCCGCCTGACGTGCAGGAGGTGGTGGCCAGCAGCATGCAGAGCGTGCAACGGTTCATGAAAACCCTAGGACGGAGGAGTCAGAGGAACATCGGAGGTCGCAGCTCTCGTATGCATTTGGCCGAGCCACTGCCAATAGCGGAAGACGGCCGAGATGATGACGCCAAACAAGACGGCGAGCACGGCCAGCTCGACATCGAACGGGTTCTTGAGCGTCAACGAGAAGCGGAGGAGGACGGTGGAGACGACAAACCCTGCGTTGCGAAACACCATGCTGTACGTGTTGTTTTGTCTCATGGACAGCAGCAGCACGAGGACATCGATGAAGATCATGACCGTGAAGAGGTCGACGTAGAACACGGATTCCACATCGATGCGTGGAGGCTGTCCCGTGGCCAGCACGTGGGTGGCATCGACCGTCCAGCCGGCGAACCACCCTGCCGCGAGTACGCCCAGTAGGGCCGCAAGGCCGAGGGCCATCAGCTTCTTCTGGCGAATGAACCGCTGAACATCGGGGGACGTGGTGACGAGGGCATCACGGGTGATGCCGTTGAGCGGGTGGCGCCGGTTGACGTGGTAGAAGACGCCCACGAGAAAGAACAGCATCAGGCCGCCCGCCATGTCGACCAGCACCTCGGTAAACGCTGAGAACTGCGTGCCGAGCGAACTCAGCCCATCGAAGGTCGCGATGTCCTTAAAGACGCTTCGCAGGACGATCAGCGAGACGATCTCATACTGCTTTCCGAGGGACATGGTCATCGACTCGGGTAGCGCCAACACGAGCAGCAGCACCTCATAGAGCAGGATGAAGCTAAACGGGGTGTAGAGTGCCGAGAGAAAACTTGTCCCCAAGGCCTCGCTCATGGCGGGGGGAAGCAGCCCGACGCGCCCGATGGCGATGAAGCCGGCATGCGCCATGAGCCCCACGATGGCCGCGCGGACGGCCAGGTGCTCTAGCTGCTCAAGCCGCTGATGGCTGACCAGCTCGTCGTACCATCGAAGGACGGCGTCCGTGGTCCACATGGTGTTCCCCGCGTCGTACAGCGTAGGGATAGGCCCGCCAACAGACGTTTGTCTGTCAGAAGCAGTCTCCACGTGTAGCGAATGTCAGAGGCACAGACAGACGCAGTCGTCGCCGCGCCGGGCGCAGCTCTCGCCGGTGCGCGACTCCATGACCTCGGTCCACGCGTTGGTCTGCAGGTCGTAATGCCAGACATCGTCGAGGTAGTCGCTGCACTCGGAGTGAATGCCACCGAAGATCCAGAGCCGGCCGTCGAGGAGCGTGTGCATGCCGCGGTGGCGTCGCTCAGGAGAGTCGAGGTCTTGGTTCACGTAGTCGGCGGGAACTTCGCTGGGGTTGTCGATACAGCCGAGGCTGTTGCCGGTGAAGCGGTCGCCCCGGGTGAGGACAGACCAGGCGTTTGTGGTGGGGTCAAAGGCCCACACGTCGTTGCCATCGCCCTCGTCGGTGTGCCCGCCAAACAGCAGGTAGCGGTCAGCCGCTTCGTCGTACTGAAGCGCGGCGTGCATGCGAGTGGAGGGGGCCTTGCCGGTCTCGCCATCGTGCAGCTGGGTCCACGTGTAGTCCTCAAGGCTCAGCGCCCAGGTGTCGTTGAAGGCGAGCGAGCTGAAGTCGCCACGCTGTCCACCGAAGATGATGATGCGGTTGCGGCTGCTGTCGTAGGTGTCGCCGAGGAAGGTACGGGTGGATGGGCCCTCGCCCGTGATGGTGTGCTCCATCCATCCTTCGTCATCGCTCCAGCTCCAGAGGTCATTGCCGGGCTCGATGAACAGCGGTGAAGCATTGAGGGCGCCACCCCAGATGTAGAAGCGAGCGCTCGCCGCATCGAAGGCAGATGCAGGGTAGTACCGGCCTGCGGGTCCGCCATCGTCATCTGCATCGGAGAGCTTGGTCCAGGCGCGAGACGTCCACTCAAATGCCCAGAGGTCGTTGTAGAGGCGGTAGTCGGTGCTGCTGTCGGCGCCGTTCTGGCGGAAGCGCCCACCGAACATCAGTGCCCGGCCGTTGGCGTCGTCCTGCTGAACCGCGTACCGTCCACGACGTGCAGGCGTGGTCTCGGAGACGACCTCGGACCATCCGATACCCGGGCTGAAGACCCAGGTCTCTTGGAGGAACTTGCCGCGCGGGTTTTGGTTGACGATGGGGCCCTCGTTGCCCCCGAAGATCATCATCTGCCCCGTGCTCTCGTCGACGACACCAAAGACCTCGCTTCGGCCTGCAGGGCGCTCGGTCGCGGTCACCGTGTTGATGTCGATGGGCTGATCGGTCACCTGCGTGCCACCGTCGGTGCACGCCACCAGCGCAAAAGCTGCGAGCATAGCGGTTCGCATGAGTCCTCCAGACGGGACCCTATAGCCCAGAGGCACGTGGGCTGGCATCGACACGACCCGGGAATTCATCGAAAGATGTTGGCGGGAAGGGGAGGCTCTTGAACCGCTGACCCACCTTCGTTAGGGTCCGGGTCCCTTATGATCGGAGTGACTGTCATGATCAAGCGCCTTGTCGCCCAGCTCGACCGAGCGGTTCCTGCACCTGCTGCCCACGCCCACTGCGATGGCCCATGTGGCGTCTACGACCCCGCGAGCGCACGCATCGCTGCCGAGGCCGTGCTCTCCATGACCAAGAAGCTGCTCGCCCTCGAGGTGCCCGATGCGAGCGACAAGGCGGCGTACGTCAAGTACCACAACACCTTCGCACGCTATGTCGCCATCAAAGAAGAGCAGGCCCACATGGCCAAGAGCGAGCTGCTCGTGCTCTGGACCGACTACTTCAAGCCCCATCATCTTGAGGCGCACCCCGAGCTTCACAACATCTTCTGGATGGCTGCGAAGGAGTGCTCCTACGCCAAGGTGGAGCTGAGCCTGCACCACGCCGAGAAGCTGATGGAGCACATCGAGAAGATCCACAACATCTTCTGGGCGACCAAGGGCCGCGACGTGGCCTACTACACGGCCAGCTGAGATGTCCCCGGTTCCCGGACACACCGTCCGGGACCTCGTGGCGTGGATGTTCGGACGGCGCCGTCGCTACCGCGTGACGGGACGTTCGATGCTGCCCACGCTCTGCGACGGAGACTACGTCCTCGTCGTTCCCCGGGCGTCTGCGCCCGGTTGTCCCTCCCCTGGAGATGTGGTGGTTGCACGTCACCCCCATCAGAGCGACCTTGTGGTCATCAAGCGCGTTCAGCGTGTCGATGACCGCGGCGTCTTTCTTGTGGGCGACAGCCCAGACGGCACCACCGATAGCCGTGACTATGGTCCAGTCGCTGTCGGCGCTGTGTGGGGCCGTGTGGCCTGTGTGCTCACATGATGCTGCTCGATCC
>JBMHDG010000005.1:0-156825 GCA_049889515.1 Myxococcota bacterium | reverse complement strand
GGCGATGCGACGACACGGTCGAGCGTCGAACGCAGGAGGGGCACCTCTTCCCAAGTGTCGCTGCCTTGGCCCAGCTTGAGGAGTCGGTTGGTGTAGGGCATGGGAATGTAGAGCGCGTCGCCGGTGGTGACCATCTGTGTAGGCGACCAGAGCTCGCCGTAATCGGTGGTCCACCCCTTGCCGGGATGCTGATTGAACGGGGTGCAGGCGGCGAGAAAGGCGAGGCCTGCGAGCGTGCGGAGGTGCATGGGTCAGTCCTCGATCTGGCTGTTGAGTTCGAAACCCGTGATGGTGGACAAGGAGCTGTCATCAGCGTCGAAGAAGCTGATGCGTCCGAGGGGATGTTCTTGGCTGATCCATGCGGGTGGCTCGTCGCCATCCGCCTCATCGAGGTCCGGCAACACACCGATATGGACAGCGGGGCTCCGCAGCTCGATCTCTTCAAAGATGAGCGAGCTGTAGTCGAGCACTTCGACGACGGAGCGGTCCTCGAGAATCACGTAGCCGTAGGCACCGTTGCTGGCGTTCGCGAAGCCGGCCGGCTCTGCGGTCAGCGTCAGGGTGTTGGCGCGGAAGTCGTCGAGGTCGATCATGCTGAGCGCGTTTAAGCCTTGATAGAAGTCCGGTGTGGTGCCATCGGCGTTGTCATCGGTCGAATGCACAATCAGAAGGGAGCCCCCCTCTGGCGTGACAGCGACCGACTGAATGGGCTTGGGAAGTGGCTTGAGATCGATAGCTGACGAGGCAAGGTCCCAGGTGCCATATCGGCCAAGGCCACCGGCCGTGGTGTAGAGCACACCGGTGGTCCCGGTGGCATCGATCTCGACGCTGCCGAAGGGCGTGGCGTTCGGAATGGCGAGGATCTCTGGAGCTGCGAAGGGGTCCGCGAGGTCGAACAGGGAGATCTCCGCTGCGCCACGGCTGACGACCACCGCCTTCTCGCCATCGGGTGTGAGGTCGAGGTCGGTCGGGTTGAGCCCGACAGGGATCTCGTACACATCCTTTGAGACCAAGTCGACCACGGTGAGGGCATCACTGCCGAACTGACGAACAAACGCATAGGAGCCGTCTGGCGCCAACACGACTTCCTCGGCCGAGGGGGGTGCGAGAGGGTCCGAGACCTCGACAAGCTCGAGGTCGAGATCGGGTGTGGTGAGGTCAAGCACGGCCATCGTGGCATCGGCCACCACCACGGCTTCGCGACTTGTGGGGGTGAACTGGATGTCCTTTGGATTGAAGCCCACGACGACGGGGGTATGGACACCCGTGGCGACCTCGACGAGGCTGACTTCGTTGTAGGAGGTCGCCCCTTGGGAGACCGGGTCGTCCTCTTCGACGGCGTTGGGGTCGTGCCAGAGCGCGACCCATGCGCCATCTGGGGAGAGACGCAGACTGTTCATGTTGTCGCGGACGGCGACGACGTCTTGCTCGAGGGTATCTGCGTCGATGATGGTGATGCTGTCATCACCCTTGTTCAACACAATGGCCGTGCTGTAGTCCTGTGTGATGACCACGCCACCTGGTCGAGACCCGACGTCGGTGGTGTCGACCTCGCGTGTGAGGACGTTGATACGCGTCACGGTGTCTCGTTCGGGATTGGCGACGAAGACAAAGACGTCTGTCTGGGCGGGCCTGAGCTTAAAGAAGCTGCCTTCCTGCTCGGGCTCTCCAAAGTCTGCATCATCCCCCGCTGGGTCCTCTGGGGCGAAGGCGCCGCCTCCCCACGCGGTGTCAGATTCTTCATAGTCTGCGTCATCACCTGCCGTTCGGCCAAGGTTGTACTCGCCTGAGCTACACCCGGTCGTAGCCAGCATCAAGGCGGGGAGGAGAGAGAGTGTGTTCCGCATAGGGGGGCTCCTTGTCGGCGTGTGACGCAAGCATGTGTCGTGCCAATGGCCATTGCGCAGGAAGGATGTTGCGCACGCGCTGCTGTGGGGCGATGAGGCTACCATGAAGTCGGACAGGGATGTCGGGGTCTACGGAAGCAGTGGGGAGCACCAATGAGACACGCATGGGAGCGAGGAGAAGCAATATTGCTCGCGATCTCCCTGTTGTTGGGTGTGCCGCTTGGTCTGTCCATGCTCGCCTCGGGCCAGCACGGCCTTGGCGGCGGCCTCACATTCGGAGCATTGCTCCTGGCTGGCGGTGCGGCGTGGAGGCGCGAACAACGCCGCTCTTCCATGGGTCCTGGCCCGGGTCCCCGTGGCGATGCACCCGCGAGGGGGGACGAGCGGGCTTCACATGTTCCTGAATGGCAAGCCATGGCGGCACTTCAACAGGTGGCGCAGCGGCGTGTGGAGGCACTCGAGCACCACCTTCGTGGGGAGTCTGTCCCACTGCTCCAGCGGGAGGCTGACCGATTGGCGCAGCAGGTGCGAACCGCTCAGACAGCCGAGGTGCGGAAGGGCGTTCAAGAAGAGCTCGCCGCACTCCAGCGGCGGCGCGCGGCGGTCGAGCAGGCCCTCCAAGCGCTTGAGCTGTTGCGGTCCGAGGCGCGGACGGTCGCGCATGAGCTTCGGCACCTTGCACTCACCGCACAGCAGTCCACTCACGCGGGAGACTCGGTGATTCCCGAGGTGCGACGGCTACGCCAGCGACTCGAAGCGCGACTGGATGCGGTGGCAGAGGTGGCTGCGTTGGAGCAGCCTAGGGTGTGAACGACGGTGGGGGTGCCTCGGGCTCGGCCTCGGCTACCGTGCCGTCTGCGTTCAGCTTTTCGGCGAGGACGCTGGCATGTCGGGCCACAATCATCGAGACCCCATCGGGACAGGTGAACGCGACCGTGCGATCGCGGCGGGTGGCCGGAAGGCTGATGATGGTGTCGGTGGCGGTGTTCAGAAGCTCGGCGACGTAGAGGTCATCGACCTGATCGAGTCCGAGTGTGGCGATGCCGTCGACGCAGGGCAGCTCGGACTCGAAGAGCAGGACCGGAACCCGCTGACCGTCCCGAGCGCCACATGCCATGAGCAAGAAAACGATGAACATGGGGCTGCGCATAGGAACTCCTCGACCCGTTTCGATACGCCTAGTCTACACAAGCAGCGCAAAAAAAGAGGGCCCGGTGCAGTGCACCGAGCCCTGGAGTGCGGAAGGGGGGACTCGAACCCCCACAGCTTTCGCCACTGCCGCCTGAAGACAGCGTGTCTACCAATTCCACCACTTCCGCAGAAGCCGGGCGCACGTAACGGCAGAATCACTTGCGAGCAAGGGCTTGCGATGTGCTCCGAGGCGTATAGGAAGGCGTCGAAAGAGTCTTGCGTTCGGAGCTGCTATGGGTCTGTTTGATTTTCTAACGCGCGAGGGGCGCTTCAAGCGCCACGTCCGTCGGATGTCCGACCGTGATGCACCGCCTGAGGATCGCGAAGCAAGCGCGCAGCTGCTGTTTGAGGACGGCGGACCCGAGGCGATTCGCGGATTGTTGAGCCGGTTCGACATGAACCTGACCCAACAGCTCAAAGACGGGAAAGAGAAAGAGTGGACCTTTGGTCTCCTCGTTCAGCTGGGCGATGTGGTGGTGGAGCCCCTGAAGGACTGGCTTCGCGGCTGTAAGCAGTTCGCGTGGCCGCTCCGACTCCTCGAGAAGATGGTCGACGAGCGCGCAGCGCTAGACATGGCCTATGAGCTGCTCGAAGCCGAGCAAGGCCGAAACATGTTCGACGCGACGAAGAAGAAGGCCCTGCTCATCTGGTTGGCCGACCGGCGCGATGCTGGCGCGGTGGCGGCCGCCGTGCCCTACGTCGACGACTTCGATGAAGATGTGCGGTACGCGGCAGCAGAGGTGGTCATTCACAACCCTGATGCCGAGACAGCGGGTCGCCTGATTCAGATGCTCACCCGCGAAGACGAAGACTCAAACCGGCTGAAGGTTCGTCTCTGCGAAGTGCTCGCATCGCGCGCGATGGCGATTGACGAGGCGATGGTCACACCACACCTGCCCTACGGCTATGAAGTCCGCAGTGGTCGAATCCAGTCGGTCCGTGGCGCATAAGCGTAACGCAGGCTAGAGTCACGAATGTAAACGGAGGCCAGCATGAGCTCGCACGTGCACACGCCGCGTGGCAAAGACACCGCAAACAAGACGTCCGGTGGGACCACGCAGCCCCACGTCACAGCCGCGCCCCCAGCGCCTCGCCCGGTACGCGAGCCCACGACACGGGTGGGTTGGTCGCCCACGGCGTGGCGTAGGCGTTGACGGCTGCCCCATCGGCGGCTTACGGTTCGCCATCGCGCCTCGGAGCCTCTGATGAACTTGCTGCGTCCCGGATTTGCCCTCCTCGTGACGGCATCCCTCATGAACACTGCGTGCGGTCCGACCTGTGCCGAGTCCTGCCGTCGGTTTTATTCTGAAGACCAGTGTGACGCGGCGCCAGTGGGCAAAGACGCCAACGAGGCGATTGCCGAGTGCACCAAGCAGTGCCAAGACGCGCTTCAGGTGCCGGGCTCACCCGTGAGCTCCAACGATGCGCGGTTCAATCCGAACCTTCGGGCTCCGCTGAACCAGAGCTACGAGCTCGCCAACGAAGAAGAGGCGGCGGCCTGGATGGACTGTGTGTGGTCCTTCAGCGATGAGGAGTGCCCTGTCGAACTCGAGAACCAGGCCTGCGTGCCGATCTTTGGCTCATAAGGTGCGCCCACTTCTTGCATTGCTCATCGCGACCGCTGGGGTGACGGCTTGTGCGCCGACGTGCTCCGAGAGTTGCCGAAAGGTGATCTCTTGCGGTGTCGCCGAGCCCACGCTCTCTCAAGATGAATGCGTAGAGCTCTGCGAGCGGCAGCGGCTCGAGGTTTCCGAGACCGATGTCGATGAGGGTCTTGAGAAGGCCTTTTCAGATCATCGGCGCTGCATCGGTAGCGCCACGTGCGAGGAACTGGAGGCGGGCGTCTGCTACGACCCCGAGTTGTTTGCGGCGGGCGTTCTCTGAACACGCACGCCGAAGACGCTCGAGTCTCCGTCGGGTGACTCGGACCACGTCGGCAAATGCGCAGCACAGGCCTGAAGGGCTGATGGCCTCGCGGGGTGGCGTGCAATCAGACCACGCGCACCGCTGACGGCGAGCTGCGCGGCCAGCACAGGGTCGTCCGAGGCGCGAACCACGTGTGGGATGCCTGCCTGCCCGAGCGTGCGAGAAGCCTCCATGGCCGAGGTCACACAGGGCCAGCCTTCCAGACCGAGGATGTCGATGATCACGGCTGTTTCGTGCGACTCCCACGCTGCGCTTGCGAGCTGCACGGCATCTTCGGTGGTCCACGTGGTGGCCACATGAAGCAGGGCATCGGGGTCGTTCGGTTCGGCAGCGTCGCAGACCATGAGGTCGGCGGAGCCATCCGACCGGACGACCGGGCGGTAGTAGGTGAGCGCGTCCATGTGACCGCATAGCGTTGTTGACGGGCCCGTGTGTGACCCGAGAGGGCGGGCACGGAGGCGGGGAGATGGGACGTCACTTCAGGAGGTTGCCTCCGTGCCCGACATCCCTAGGTACGGATCCATCATCCTGCGGCATGAGGGTCCATCACAAATTACTCCAGAACCTTGAGCACCACCCTTCGGTTTGCCGCGCGTCCGGCCTCGGTTCTGTTGGTGTCCACGGGCTGATCGGGGCCAAAGCCCACCGCCTTCAGGCGAGAGGCAGACACGTAGCGTGTGGTGAGGGCCTCAAGGACAAGGTCTGCCTGTGCTTGGGTGCGTCGAATGCCGTCGGCACGCTCGAGCGCATTATCGGTGTGAACTTCAATCTGGACGTTGAGGTTGGGTGTGCCGTTGAGCACCCGTGCGAGGGCATCTAGGGTCGTGGTGCTGTCGGTCGTGAGTGTGGTGGTTTGGCCTTCAAAGCCCAGTGGCGCAGACCAGCGGACGTGCGTGGCCGTGATCCAGACCTCTCGCGGACATCCATCTGCGGTATCGAGCCGCTCGTCGGGCGGGCGGGGTTGCATGGGGCAGGCATCGACGTGGTCGCGAAGGCCATCGCTGTCACTGTCGGGACACCCCGACGCGTCGTCGGGGGCGGGTTGGTCTGGACAGGCATCGCCGTCATCTGGGAGACCGTCGCCATCGCGGTCGACCTCCGGATCGTCATCCGTATCCATGACGCCATCGGGGAGCTCTGGTGGGTCATCGGGTGTCTCTGGTGCGTCATCGACGTCTTTGTCCCGCCCCGCGAAGGCCCAAGACGCCTGCGCAAAGACCCGCCAGGTCGGTGCACCCACACCCGGAATGGGTGACGTCCCTAGCCCTGCGGTCAAGCCCAAGCCGGTGGGAAGCGTCGCAGCTGCGAAGACGTGGGTGCTGAGGATGGTGTTGCCGAACGTCTCTGGTCCGGGAAGCCCGACATGCGCAGCCACGTCGCCACCAAGGCGAAACACGTCATCGAATCGCCACCAAAAGCCGCCGACAGCGTCAATGGTGGAGCCGAGCTGAACACCGGAGAGCGTGCCCCCGCCGTCGAAGGTTCCACCCAGGTTGAGGCTCCATCCGGGACCGACGCGTTCTGACGCTCCACCCAACAGGAGCTGGACTTGACCATACACACCTCGGGAAAGGTAGCTTGCGCGGGTCCCCGTAGGAAGCCCTAGCTCTGCGTGCGCGGAGAGGGCAAAGAGCGGCGTGGGCTGCCAGATCTCTACCACCGTGGCCACCCGCATGTCGCCGAGGGCGGGTCCGCTTCGGTCGAGCACGGGAATGTCTGTGTGGGCATAGAACGGCAGGTGCACGTCGAGGCGCGCTCGCTGGTTGATCGTCCAGCCGAGCTGGAGGTTCATGGGTACGGCGAGCGCGAAGGCAGAGGTTTCACGACCATCTTGAAACAGCAACACGTACGGGTCGCGAATCACCATGCCGGTGAGGCCGATGACCGGTCCATCTGCACCTAGGTGTGCCGCTTCGGATTCGACGGTTCCCGTACCGGTCGCGAGGCTTCCGGAGGGCTCGAAGGGGTCGAGGTCAACGGCGAATGCCATCGCGCTCATCATCAACGGAAGCAGCATGCCCGGTCCTGAGTTCAGATGCGTGGTGGATACTTCCGTAGCTTGCGCTGAAGCGACTGGCGATGAAGGCCCAATCGGCGTGCAGCTTCCGAGATGTTGCCCCCCGTGGCTGCGAGCACATATTCAATGTACTCTCGCTCGTGTTTGGCGAGACTTGGGGGTTTCTCGGGAAGCCGAATGTTCGGGTCGCCCTCGCGCCGGTCGAAGGCGTATTCGAGGTCGTCCAGGTCGCAGGGCTTGCTCAGGTAGTGGACAGCACCGAGCTTGATCGCCTCGACGGCAGTGGCGATGCTCCCGTATCCGGTAAGGACGACGACACGGATTCCAGGCAGGCGCTCGACGAGATCTTTCACCACCTCGAGACCGCGCTCACCGCCTAGGCGGAGGTCGACGACCGCGAACTCGGGCTGATGGACGGCTGCCATTCCCAAGGCACTGCGGTGGTCTGCGGCGAGGACGACGGTGAATCCCCGGTCGCTGAACTCAAGCTGCATCGTCTCGCGGAACGCATCATCGTCATCGACGACCAGCATCTTCCCTTTGGTGCTTTTCTTCAACATGTCCTGCTCCAGTTTCTGGGAACCACCATGACGTCAGGGTCCGTGTGCCCACGCGCTGGTAGGTGAGTCCGCCGCCGACGGCGTCCGCCACTTGCCTAGCAACAAACACGCCAAGCCCCGTGCCCGTGGGCTTCGTGGTGAAAAAGGGTTCTCCGACACGATCTGAGTCGGAAGATGGCAAACCGCGACCTTGATCATAGATCTCAACGACGCCAAACGGCACGCCGTTCCGCTGCACGCGGAGGACGTGGACCTCGAGGGGGGCTGTGACGCCTTGTTCTTCTTGGGCCTCCCGTGCGTTCTCCAGCAGATTGGTCAGCGCTTGGGAAAACGACACGCGGGGAAGTTCGACCCAGACCTCTTCGGTACGGCCCCTCACTACGGAGGCCTCGGTACCACGACACCAGAGGGTCAGTGTATTCTCGACGAGGTCGGCGAGTGGTGCCCGAACGATGTCTCCCGCACTGGGGTCTCCGGCACCAAACAGCAGGCGCTGGACGATATCGACGCAGCGCTGCAGCTGGGTGGCAACGACCCCAAGATCGCGACGTGTGGCGTCATCGTCATGCCGTCGTCCAACACGCCGGGTCCGCATGATTACGGTGCTAAGAGGCGTATTGAGTTCGTGCGCAGCACCCGCCGCGAGCGTGCCTACGGTGCGGAGCCGGTCGATGCGTGCGGTTCGCTCGCGGGCATCGATCAGTGTCTGTCGCTGTTGGCGTAGTGACCGCGACATACCGAGGACGAACAACCCGAGGCTCAGAGCCGTGACGGAAAATCCGATGGACTGGCCTACGGACATGAGCGTGTCAGCCTCTAATGCGTGCCGTTCGGGGTGGAGGGGCAGATGATAGAGATGCAGAAACTCGTAGGAACCCACGACGACGGCCAAGATGGCCATGGCTGCCGAGGGGCGGAGGATGACGGCACCCATGCTGATGTGAATCATATAGAGAACGATAAAGGGATTCTCTGGACCTCCGGCGGCCACAAAAAACGAGGTCAACACCAACACATCGACGATCAGCTGAAAGAGTAAGACCTCTTGCGATACGCGCGTATTGGCCTGCAGACGCTGGATACTGAGAAGGTTGAACGCGCCAAGTCCGGCAATCATCATGGAGAGCGCAGGCACGGTGTAGAACGGTGAGTCGAGGACGCCGATGGCGAAGGAAAGGGTGACGGCTTGACCGACAATCGCCACCCAGCGCAGGCGGATGAGCCATGCCAGCCACATCGACCCTTCGTCTTCGTCGCCGAGCGGCGCCGACCAAGGCGGAGACAACATGGTGTCGCGGTTCGAACCATTCATGGCTGAAACCTATCTGTTGTTGGGGTCGTCTGGGCCAAGGAGTTGTATTGTGACATCGAGGACGCCGGCCTGCGGAATGGCCGGTTCGGGTGTGACCCGATGCTGTCTTCGCAGGGGTACTCCCATCACGAGATTCCAGGCCGTAGAGCCGACGAGGTGAACCGATGGGCCATCGTCGGTCGTGGTGAGGGAGGCTTGATGCTCCATGACGACCACATCAGGACGGTCGGGTGTGGGCATGGTGGCAAGGGTGGTCTGCCCAGAGGGACGGAGGGGTAAGCCGATCGGTACAACATGCTGAAACGGAAGGACTAAGCTGCGGTCCTCCCACTGCGAACCAGGCGCAACGGGGGCTGCGGGAAGCACGGTGTCGAGCATGAGGTGTGGCAGACGGTGCGCAAAATCGGGGGTATCGAGACTGTGGAGGCGGCCGTTGAGGCCGATCAGGAAGGTCACAGACGCCGGTGTGTCTCGTTCTGCCATCCACCGGGGCAGTGCGAGAGAGGCATCGTCAACCCGTCGCTTGTTGAGGAACAACTCGGCGCCAAACCCGGTCAGCTGGCCACGGACGACCGCTGTACCATCGGGACGCATGCGCTCGACGAGGTACGTCCATCGTTCCTGACGACGCTCGGTCCGCGTGTCTATGGTGCGCTCTTGGGTGCAGAGCCAGGTCAAACGCTGGCCCGGGACGAGGCGCCAGCCGAGCCGAACTGTGGGTGGGGCAGCGCTCGGCGCCGGCGGAAGGCGCCGTGTGCAGGCCATGGCCATCCCGCCGACCAACAAGGTTCTTCGGTCGAGCATCTGGCGCGTCATTGTTTGGGAACGGCGCGCTGTCGACGTGCGGGGGCTTTGGACGACGGTAGTACTGCGCCGAGGCGCTCCGCCAATGGTCCTCGCAGCGCTGCGGTCGCCCAGGCGTCGGCACGTTCAGGCTGTAGGCTCGGCGCACGTCTGAGCGCCAATTCTGCAAGGCCAGCTTTTTCGGGGGTGCGCATCCACGTCAGGACCACGGTGTTCACGTGTGCGTCATCGTGACGCAGGAGACAGTCGGCGGCGCGGGTGGCCACCCACGGGGGGGAGACGACGTCGGTGGCCGCGAGCCATGTGGCGATCGGGTCGTGGAGGTCACGCTCTAGCTCCTCACACGACTCCACCATATGGCGCGCAGAGAGTGCACCGATGGTACGTTGCTCTGCCGTAGGCGCTGCAACACTCAGAGCTATCCAGAGAAGCATCATGGGGCTGGCGTAACCGTTTTCTGGGGGATGGGGGCTGGCTTCGGCGTGGGGTGGCGGGCGAGGCAGGTCGCCGAATCCGGCAAGTGGTCCAGCACGAGACACCCCTGCTCGACGCGTGCCGTCATGTCGGGCCCATACATCGGACTGCCCAAGCGCAACGAGCGTGGGATCAGCGGTTGGGTGAGGGGGCGACCGTGGCCTACGACGAGTCCTAGCCAAGACGCGATGGTGGCATGGAGATCGATCAGGTCGACATCTGTGGTGGGGGCAGGCGCTCCAACGACCCACAACGGGACATGATTGAGCACCGGGTCAAGACCGGTGCCGTGTTCGCGGGGCGGGGTGAACCGCTCCCCATGGTCGGCGGTGATGAGGATTCTCGTGTGCTCGGGTAGGCCATCGACCCACGCGGCGAGGCGACCGTCGAGCGCGTCGGCGGCCGATCGGTAGGCCTCACGCCAGCATTGCAGTCGGACGTCGGGGACCTCTGGGCCGAGGATCATCGATCGTGCCCCCGGCTCTCGAAGCTCCGGACAGGACGCCCCGGGGAGGGGAAGATGAAGCGACATGTCGTGGCGCCAGGTGAGGCGCCCTGGACGTGGGGAGAGCGGCGCAGCCTGCTCGGGAACGAGTAGTCGTGCGAGCCACGGCCGAGGTTGGCCATGGCGGGACCATGCTCGGGGAAGGGGATGTTCGTAGGGTGCCCACGCATGACGTGGCTCGGTGACGCCATCGAGGAGACCAAACCGAGTGCCGGTGAAGGGGTTGGGTCCTCCATCGACCTGAACACTCCACCCTGCCTCCCGAGCGGCGGCCCAGAGGGGTGCCGCATCTGGAGCGCGGAACCCGCCGGACGCACTTCGTCCCGCACCATGCTCCTGGGGCGACAACCCGGTCCAGAGAGAGGCGAGACTGGGGAGTGTCCACGAACTGTTGGTCCACACGGTACTTCGCGTACCCCCCCGTGCGGTGATCGCTGCATCGAGCATAGGCAAGGCCTGGTCTTCGCGAAGGGCATCGATGGTCAGTACCGCAACGGGTGGGTCAGTCCGCCATGTCATATGGTGAATGGGGACCAAGAGGAATCCCACGAGGGCGACATGGATCAGCGCGAACCCGCGCGGTGTGAGGCGGTGTAGCGGCACTAGGGCGAAGAGAAGCGCTGCGCCCAGTACGGTGAGCGGTAGGGCATCGACGGACGCCACGACCGCGGCAGCACCGACACAGACAGCGGGGCTCCATGGGGGCCGCGTCCAGGCGATGGTGCCGCAAGCCAGCGCGAGCCCCATGGCTACCGGCAGCCCCAGTGGCGCGAGGCCCATGGCGCCGGTGGTCATGGCACAGAGCAGCGCGACGCACCCGCGTTGGTGGTCTGGGTTGCGTATGACGGCCAAGGCCAGCACCACCAGGATGCCCGGCATCAGATCCCACACGGGGAGCGGTGCTCCAGTGGTGCGCGTCAACAGGGCCTCGATGGCGAGAACGCCGGTGCCGTACCTCCACATACGGCTAGCCGAACATCAGCTGTTGCACGCGCGTCACGGCGAGCCAGGCACCTGGTGTGAGCGACGCGCGCTGCAGCGCGTCGGCGAGCATGAGCCACTCAGGAGCAAACTCTTCGGTGGTGGCACCCTCTTGGAGGACATCGACTTCCCAGACAAAGCAGCGCAGGTGGTAGGGGCCCGATGCAATCTGGATGGAACATGCGGGCGCCCACGGAGGCGCAACCAGTGCCGTCTCCTCGGTCAGCTCCCGTCGTGCCGTGGCCTCGAGTGTATCGTCCACCGATTCGAGCTTGCCTCCGGGGGCGGCCCAGCGTCCTCGATGCGGATCGACCCGGCGTTCACCGAGGAGTACCTGACCGGAGGCGCGGTGCACAAGGAGTGCAGCCGCGGCTGGCTGTGCATCAGGGTGGCGATGTGGCCCATGCCAGCGTCCCTCGTCATCGGGTGTGAAGCCTGCCTCGAGGAGGCCTTGCGTCGAGGTGTGGGGGAAGGTCGCGCGTGCGGTCCACGCCGGGACCGTGGAGGTGAGTGCGGCAAGACGGCGTTCCTCGGTCCAGCGGTCCCCATCGAGGCGGATGTCAATGGTACCGGAGGATTGGTCCTCCACGGCCATGCCCAACAGTGTGCTGCCCCACCAGATGGGACGGGGGAGCTGTACCCGGCCATCGACATCGGCGCCCAGCCTGCGCCAGAGGTGCTGGGCATCGTTCCAGGCACCTCTCGACAGGCGAAGGAGGGTGCGTCCTGGCCCCACGCTGGCGCTGAACGGCTGTCGAAGCGCGGTACCTTGGGTGGCCAAGTGATGACGAACTACGTGGGTGAGCTCGCCATCGGTGGGGAGGTCAACGGTGGGGTTGGACCACGCGGAGCGTGCGAGCAGCCAGTGGTGGGTATCGACGTGCCGTGGCAGTCCTGGAAGCTCGACGGCGTAGGCTGGCTCATGGGGGCAGACAGTGGGCTCGGGCAGCGGGAGATGGTCAGCAAAGAGGGCTGCGAGCCGCCGTGTGACGTGGGTTCGGGTGCCATGGATGGGGGTGACCTGACCATCGCGGTGAACCAACCTGACCGGATGTAGGCCCGCGCCGAGGTCGCGAAGGTCGTTGGCGACGCAGTAGTCGAGCTGGAGGTCTTGAACTTGTGCGTGCGCGGTGTCGATGAGGGTCGCTTCGGTGACATGCGAGAGCAGCTTGAACCCGACGATAAGGGTAGCGGGGCGACTGCGTTGGCGAAGCGTCGCGAGAAGCTTGGGCGCTCGCTTGAGGGTCAAGGTCAGGTGAGAGGCATTGGAGCGAAGCTTCCCCTCACGCGTTTCGGGCAGGTAGTCAGCAACGGCCGCAGCCATGATGACGAGGTCGGGGGTGCGCGCCATTGCACGGTCGAGCGCTGCATCGAGGTCGGCATGCCCGCCAAAGCGTTGGACGTCAAGGCGGGGGTCCGGACGTACGCAAGATCCATCGCCCAGTAGGAGTAGGACACGAAAGCCGTGATCTAACAGTGCTTCTGCGAGTGCTGTACCGAAACGGCCGGTCGAGCCATTGGCGAGGACGCGCACATCGTCGATGGCCTCTCGGGTTCCGCCCGCGGTCACTACGGCGAGTGGGCGATTCATCGTGCCTCCGTGGACGGCCCATAACCGCTGGTGTTGGAGGATTGAAAACCGACGTTACCTTGTCTATCCGGCCGTCGCTGAATGCGAAGTGATCGGATACGCATCAAGCACGCCTGCAGGTGAGCCGTCCTGTAGGAAGGAGAGACATGCGCAGAACCATATTCGGCCTCTTCTTGCTGTTGATCTGGTGTCTTCTGTCCGGGCATACGCTCCTGACGGGCGGCACGGACCTGTGGATGAACCTGTTTGCACTCGGTGCCGTGGGCGCGGTGCTTGCAGTGGCCGCACGCATGAAGATCGACGACGAAGAAGGCGTGCCACTGGCGATTCACACCCCGGGGCTTGTGACCTTCATTCCGTGGTTGTTGTGGCAGGTGGTGATGAGCAATATCGATGTTGCGCGGCGTATTCTCACTATGGACATTGCGCCAGAGTGGCGCACAACCTCGCCCAAACAGGAGACGGCTATCGGTCGTGTGCTGTATGCGAACAGCATCACCCTCACGCCGGGTACTGTGTCGGTTCGGATGGATGAAGGTGATATTCTCGTGCACGCGCTTCATCATGGGTCCGCCGAGGACATCTCGAGCGACACGCTCAATGACCGTGTCGCAGCCATGGAGCGCCCGTGACGATGACAACCACGCTCCTTGGTGTGGCGCTGTTTGGTGTCATGCTGGCTCTGTTGCTCGCGCTGGTTCGCGCGTGGCTGGGCCCCACGATCTTCGACCGGGTTCTGGCGGTCAACTCTGCGGGAACGATGACCGTGCTCTTCATCTCCCTTCATGGGTTCGTGACGGGTCGACCTGATTTTCTCGACTTGGGCCTCGTCTATGCCTTCATGAACTTCATTGGAACCATCGCAGTGCTCAAGTATCTGCAGCACCGAGACCTCGGCGCGTCCGACAGCGAGGTGGCCCCATGATGTGGCTCGCGCTCATGGGAGCTGTGCTGGTGTTACTGGGAGCGGTGTTCTGCATCATCGGGTCGGTGGGGCTGCTGCGCTTTCCAGATGTGTATGCGCGCTTGCATGCCGCGGGCGTGGGGGACACCCTCGGTGCTAGCTTGGTCACGATTGGCCTCATGCTCGTCAGCCTGACAGCGGTCTTCGATCACGGGTTCCATCCCGAGAAGTTGCTCATTACCTTCAAGCTCGTGGCCATCTTGTTCTTTATGTGGGTGTCGGGCACAACCGCGTGCCACGCGCTCGCCAAGGCGGCCCACCTGTCCGGGCTTCCCGCCTGGGGAACGGACGACGAAGCGTCTGGAGGTGCCTCATCGACGCGTTGATCAACGGAGGCATTCTCGCACTTCTCCTCGGCGCGGCGCTGGCCGTGGCCTCCATGAGGAGCCTACTCGCCGCGGTCATGCTCACTGGGCTCTACAGCTTGCTCTCGGCCTGCTGGATGACGATGCTCGATGCGCCGGATGTGGCGTACACCGAGGCTGCAGTCGGTGCGGGCATCTCTACGGTGCTGTTGCTGGCCACACTGGCGATTACGGGCGAGGAAGACACCCAGCCGGAGCAAGTCGCGCCCGTACCCCTGTTTATTGCGATGGTGGCGGGCATGGTGTTGATGTATGGCACGCTCGACATGCCATCCTTCGGAGCACCCGATGCACCCATTCACCAGCATGTGGCACCGCACTACCTCGAGGTCTCTCCTCACGAGATCGGTGTGCAGAACATCATCACCTCTGTGCTGGCGAGCTACCGGGGGTACGACACGCTGGGTGAGACGACCGTCGTATTGACGGCAGCGGTAGGCGTCATGGCACTCCTGCGCACGCGTCGGCGGCGTGAGGACGGAGACCTTGGGGAGGTGGCATGACCCAGAGCACGATCCTCCGTGTGGTCAGCAAGGTCATGATCCCACTCATTTTGCTGTTCGGACTCTACACGCAGTTCCACGGGGACTTCGGTCCTGGTGGGGGCTTTCAGGCGGGTGTGATTCTCGCCGCGGGCTTTATCCTCTACGGGCTGATCTTCGGCCTCGATCGCTTTTTAGAGGTGGCCCCCATGCGCTGGGTGGAGGTTGGCGTCGCCGCTGGGGTGCTGCTCTACGCAGGTACCGGCCTCGTCAGCCTTGCGATGGGCGGAGAGTTTCTGAACTACAACCTGCTCGACGCCCATGACCCCCACCACGGTCAACACCGCGGCATCTTCTGGGTCGAGCTTGGGGTGGGCATTACGGTGACCAGCGTGATGCTGGCCATCTTCGCGACCTTTGCGCAAGCAGCGCGGGAGGTCGAACCATGACCAACGTGCTTGGGCTCTACAACTATTGGGTGGTCATCATCCTCATGATGACCGGCTTCTACATCATCATGGCGCGTCACAACCTCATCAAGAAGGTGATCGGGCTCAACATCCTTCAAGCCTCGGTCATTCTGCTCTATGTGTCGCTTGCGAAAGTACGCGGTGGCACGGCAGCGATCTTGCTTCACATGCCTGGCGGGCATGGTGAAGGCCACGACGGATCAGGTCATGAGGGCGGTGGGGAGGCGCATGCGGACGCGGCTCACGAGGCTACGGCACACCTGGCGGACGTGGTCTACAGTAATCCGCTTCCCCATGTGTTGATGCTGACCGCCATTGTGGTGGGGGTCGCCACTACGGCGCTGGCATTGGCGCTGATCGTTCGCATCAAGGAGGCCTACGGAACGGTCGATGAGGATCAGATCCGTGCCATGGACGCGCGTGACGAAGCGCTCTGTCTCGAACGGGAGGCGGGTCCATGATCGAACACCTGCCCGCGTTGTTGATTGTCTTGCCGATGGTGGGGGCGCCGCTCAACCTCCTCGTGCGGTCGTCGCGCCTCTCGTGGTTGCTCTCGAGTGCCATCTTGGCGACCGCCCTGGGCATCTCCCTCCAGCTGGTCCAGCGTGTCATGGCGACCGGCCCCGTGGCCTACGAGATGGGCGGGTGGGCTGCACCCGTCGGCATCACGTACCACATCGATGCCGTTGGGGCGTTTGTCACGGTGATCGTGACCCTCGTGTCCTTTGTGGCGATGCTCTATGCACGACGCTCTGTCGACGATGAGCTCCCCGCAGACGTGCACTACCTGTTCTACGCGGCGTGGTTGCTCTGTACGACGGGGCTCCTCGGTATGACCGTCACGGGCGACGCCTTCAATGTCTTCGTCTTCTTGGAGATCAGCTCGCTGTCCTCCTATGTGCTCATCGGGCTCGGGCGAGACCGTCGTGCGCTGACCGCAGCGCTGCAGTACCTCATCATGGGCTCGATCGGGGGCACCTTTATTCTTGTGGGCATCGGCCTGATGTATGCCATGACCGGCACCCTGAACATGGCCGACCTCGCCGTGAGACTGGGGCCGGTGATGGATACCCGCGCCGTTCTGGTGAGCTTTGCCTTCATCACGGTGGGGGCCTCCCTCAAGCTCGCGCTGTGGCCGCTCCATTTCTGGTTGCCCAACGCCTACACCTACGCACCGAGTGCGGTCAGCGCGTTCATCTCGGCCACGAGCACCAAGGTCATGGTGTACGTGCTCATGCGGTTTGCCCTGACGATCTATGGCGTGGACTTCTCCTTCGGAGAGCTTCACCTCGGCATGCCACTTATGTGCCTTTCGTTGGCTGGCATCTGGGTGGCGAGTACGGTGGCGGTGTTCCAAGGCGACCTGAAGCGCTTGCTGGCCTACAGCTCGGTGGGTCAGATCGGGTACATGATCCTCGGGCTCTCGCTCGCCACGGTAGGTGGCGTCACCGCTGCTGTGCTGCACCTCTTCAATCACGCGGTCATCAAGGCCGGCATGTTTCTCGCCGTGGGCAACGTGGTCTACCGCACGGGGAGCAGCCGGCTGCACGACCTTCGGGGCGTGGGACGCGTCATGCCATGGTCCACGGCCGCGTTCATCGTGGGGGGCTTTGGCTTGATTGGAGTGCCGCTGACGGTCGGGTTCACGAGCAAGTGGGTCCTGATCACGGCGACGCTCGCAGAAGGGCATCCCGTGATCGCCGTTGCAGCGCTCCTGTCGAGCCTTCTCGCCGTGGCCTATGTGTGGCGCTTCGTCGAGGCCGCATGGTTCCACGAACCGAGTGAGGCACTCGCCAACGCAACCGAAGCGCCGGTGTCCATGCTCATTCCGACGTGGCTCCTCGTGGGTGCCTCCGTCTGGTTCGGAGTCGCGGGTCAGCCCACCATGGACGTGGCCCAAGCGGCTGCACAACGTCTGCTGGGAGGGCTGTGACCATGGTCGAGCTCTTTCTCCTTACTGCGCTGCTCTTGCCCCTCGTGGTCTCGGGTCTCGTGGCTGTACTGGGCCGATGGCCCAACCTCCGCGATGGGGTCATGGTGGCCGTGGCCGCTCTGTTGTTGCCGGTGGTGGTGCAGCTCGCGGTGTGGGTCCATCAAGGTGTCGACGTGCAGCTCGTCGTGGTCGACATGCTCCCCGGGATCCCACTGGCTTTTGAGGTGGAACCGTTGGGCTTGGTCTATGCGCTCGTCGCCAGCTCGCTGTGGCCCATTACGGCGCTCTACGCCGTGGGCTACTTGCGGGGGCACCATGAGCACAACCAGACTCGGTTCTTTGTGTACTTTTCTGCTGCGATCTCGGCCGCCATGGGCATTGCATTCTCCGCAAACCTGCTGACGCTCTTCGTGTTCTATGAGGTGTTGACGCTGTCGACCTACCCGCTTGTGACCCATCACCAAGATGAAGAGGCGCGGCGTGCGGGCCGCGTGTATCTCGGCATCCTTCTCTTCACGTCTGTCGGACTCTTGCTGTTGGGCATCGCGTGGACCGGGGCGGTGGCGGGGACCCTCGACTTTCGTGCGGGGGGCATTCTCGCGGGTCACATCGACCCGGGCTGGCCGCTGGCCGTGCTGTTGGGCTTGTACGCCTTCGGCATTGGGAAGGCAGGGCTGATGCCGTTTCATCGCTGGCTGCCCAATGCCATGGTGGCACCCACGCCCGTGTCGGCCTTGCTCCATGCCGTGGCCGTCGTGAAGGCTGGGGTGTTTTCGATCCTCAAGGTCGTGGTCTATGTGTTTGGACTGGAGCTGCTCTCGACGAGCGGCATGTCGGTCTGGCTCATGGGTGCGGCGGCCTTCACGATCTTGTGTGGCTCCCTGATTGCCATGACCAAGGACAACCTGAAAGAGCGACTGGCCTACTCCACGATCAGCCAGCTGGCCTACATTGTGTTGGGCGCCGCATTGGCGACACCAGCGGGCATTATGGGCGGGGCGTTGCACATTACGATGCACGCCTTCGGAAAGATCACCTTGTTCTTCTGCGCAGGCGCGATCTACGTGGCGACGCATAAGAAGAAAGTTAGCCAGATGGATGGCCTCGGCCGGCAGATGCCTTGGACCTATGCTGCATTTGCAGTGGGTGCATTCAGCGTCATCGGCGTGCCGCCGTTCGGTGGCTCGTGGTCAAAGTGGTACCTGGCCATGGGGGCCCTCGGCGCCGAGCAACCGCTGCTCGTCGGTGTGTTGATGGTGTCGTCGCTGCTCAATATTGCCTATCTGATGCCGATTGTGGGGCGTGGCTTGTTCTTGCCGGCGCCACAGGCGACCGTTGATGCGGGCTATGACGAGCGCCACTGGATGACCGTGGTCCCACCCGTCGTGTCTGCGGTGGGCTGCTTGGTCTTGTTCTTCTACGCGGACGCACTCTACGACCTTGTCTTGCCTGTGGTCGCGGCTGGAGGTGCAGGTGTCTGACCTCGAGCATGACACGCCACACGATGGTGTGGGGTTCTTCGATCGACCCGAGGTACGGTCCACCATGTTCCGTGGCACCGTGGTCGCGTACTTCGTTTTTGTGTTGGCCGGGTTTCTTCCCTACGAGAAGCACCCGCACTTTGACTTCGAGGTGCTGCCGTTCTTTCAAGGGTTTTACGGGCTGTTTTGCTGCATCGGCTTGGTGTTGGCGGCTGCGTGGATGCGAACCTTCTTGATGCGCTCGGAGGACTACTATGACGATGAGTAGTCTTCCTCCGGGCTCCATCCTCATGCTCGGGGCGCTGCTCGTCCCGCTGCTGCGCGGTCGTGCGCTGCAAGGCGGCATGTTGCTGCTGCCCGTGCTGTCCTTCCTTCACCTCTTGGGCTTCCAAGATGGTGACACCACGGCGTTGTCGCTCTTCGACCAGACGCTCACGCCTATTCGTGTCGACCGCTTGTCGCTGGTGTGGGGCTACGTCTTTCATCTTGCCGCGTTGATGTGCTCGGTCTTTGCCCTTGGCGTGAAGGACCGGGTGCAGCAGGCTGCGGGGCTTGCCTATGCGGGAGCTGCCATCGCGGCAGTCTTCAGCGGAGACTTCATCAGTCTGTTCGTCTTTTGGGAGCTCACTGCGGTCACCAGCGTGTTTCTCGTGTGGGCCACCGGCACCCCACGCAGCTACGCCTCGGGCATGCGGTACCTGATCATTCAGGTCTTGTCCGGTGTGTTGCTGTTGGCGGGCGTCTTGTTTCGCGCCGAGGCCGGGTATGGTATCGAGATGGGTCCTGTCGGGCTGACGGGCAGCATCGATACAACGTTGATCTTTCTGGCGTTTGGCATCAAGGCAGCCTTCCCGTTCCTGCACAATTGGCTGCAGGACGCCTACCCGAATGCCACCCCGACGGGGACGGTGTTTCTGGGGTCCTTCACCACCAAGCTTGCGATCTATGCCTTGGCGCGCTGCTTTGCTGGGACGGAGATCCTGATCTACATCGGCGCGGCCATGACGCTGTTCCCGATCTTCTATGCGGTGATTGAGAACGACCTTCGGCGCGTGCTGGCCTACAGCCTCAACAATCAGCTGGGCTACATGGTTGTCGGTGTGGGGATTGGCACCGAGCTGGCCATCAATGGGGCCGCGAGCCACGCGTTCGCCCACATCATCTACAAAGCGCTGTTGTTCATGGCCATGGGCGCGGTCTTGATGCGGACGGGTACCGCGAACGGCTCAGATCTTGGCGGCCTGTACCGCTCGATGCCGTGGACTACGACCCTCTGCATTGTGGGTGCGGCTGCGATCTCCGGGTTCCCGCTCACCAGTGGC
This sequence comes from Myxococcota bacterium, assembly GCA_049889515.1. Classification (GTDB taxonomy): domain Bacteria; phylum Myxococcota_A; class UBA796; order UBA796; genus JBMHDG01. The sequence goes on along the minus strand of JBMHDG010000005.1, from coordinate 136,600 downwards.
TTTGTCACCAAGTCCATGATCCTCACGGCAGCGGCGGAGCAGCATCAGACGTTGGTCTACCTCGCGCTGCTGTTTGCAAGTGCTGGCGTGTTCCATCACTCGGGCATCAAGATCCCATACTTCGCGTTCTTTGCGCATGACTCTGGCAAGCGGCCGGAGGAGGCACCGACCCACATGTTGGTGGCGATGGGCATTGCGGCCTTCTTCTGTGTCGCCATCGGGGTCTACCCGCAGGCGCTGTATGGGATCTTGCCGTACGAGGTGCATTACGAGCCGTACACGGCCGATCACATCGTGACCCAGATGCAGCTCCTGCTGGGGTCGGCGGTGGCGTTTGGTGTACTGAACCGCATTGGCGCCTACCCACCGGAGCTGCGGAGCACGGTGCTCGACACGGACTGGCTCTACCGGAGGGCGGCACCGCGGCTGGTCGACTGGGTGCGTGTGCGCGTGGGTCAGATGCAGGCGGCGTTCTTCGACGGCCTATTTGGCGTGCGCGACAGCATCTTGGCCTGGGTCGTGGGGGTCGCAGGTCCCAACGGTCGGCTCTCCCGTCCCGTCTCGACGGGTGGTGCTGCGCTCTCGGTGGCACTCCTACTCACAGGCTACGCGCTGCTCTTCTTCCAGCGGGGCGACCCGGTGGCATTGACGTCTCCCGGCGACGCGCATGGGCCCACGACCGAGGAGCATGGCACCGACGGTCACGGAGGCAAAGAGACCCCCGCCCATGGTGCCACCCATCATGCGCCCTAGAGCCGGGGGCTTCACCACCTGGCGTGTGGCGTGGCTGGCGGTGCTCTTCACAAGCGTCGGTGTTGCGCACGCAGGCGAGGTTCAGCCTACAATGTGTCCGCCGCGTCCGGTGGATGCCCTTGTTGATGTCATGGACCGGCTTCACGTGGCCTTTGAGGCTGCCGATGACGAGGTCTTCGATGGGGAGGCCGTTCGTGTGGCGCCCCTCGTGGCGTGCATCCACGAGCCGCTGCTGCCCTCCGAGGCGCAACGCCTCCACCTCACGCAGGCACTCTTGTCCTTCGTGGGCGAGGATGTGCTGGCGACCAAGCGCTCGTTGACGGCGGTTCGAGCTATAGATCCTGCGTTCCGACCGTCAGAAGACCTCTTCCCGACCGGCCATCCTCTTCGTCGCATGTTCGACCGCGCGCGACCCAGCAGCGCGGTGGTGTCGTGGGCAGCACGACCCCTCGGAGCGCTTGTGCTCGACGGAAGCGCGCTGCCCGGTGACGGACCGGTGGCGGTACCCAAGCACCGTGCCTTTGTCTTGCAGATGGCAGAACCCACCAACGATCGGCTGATGACGGTGTATCACCAGTCTGCCGCCGAGCTCCCGATTGCGGAGTGGCAGGGTGAGGCTGCGGGGCGGGCTCGCCTTCAGCGGCGTAAGACGATCCGAACTGTGGGTACCGTGGTCGGCGCGACGCTCCTCGCATCCGCCGCGGGGGTCGGGGGCCGTGCGCTCTGGTCCCGCAGCCAACTCGATGAGGTACCCCAAGACGAACTGGCGACCGCCATATCGCGGGTGAACACGATGGGGGCGGTCGCAGGCACACTCGCCGGGGTGGGTTTGGCCAGTACGACGGTCACCTGGGTCGTCAGGTGGTGACCGTCGTACGGATACGCCCTATGGGGCCTGCAGGGTCAGAATGATGAGGGGCGCAGACGTGTAGAAACCGGTCTGGAGCTGCCCATCCACGACCATCTCTTTTGCCGTGAGCGGGGGAGTAGTGCTGTCGATGGTTCCCGTGAGATCATCGCCGAGGGGCAGACCGAGGGTGAAGCCGAAGGCGTTGTAGGTGGTGTTGATGAGTGCGCCAGCGCCGAGCAGGCTGTCGGCACCACCAGGGATCCGAGGTCCCACCGAGGTTGCCAGTTGGTCGTCAAGGTCGGTGTCGATGCCCACTGCGAAGCCTACCTGCTGAAGCAGGGTGGGCGTGGACTCTGCGCCTGGGGCCAACAGTCCCTCGCAGGTGTTGTCGCTGACGGACCAGGTGGTGTCGAGGGTCAGGCCGAACACGACCTCACTGTTGTCACCCACCCAGGAGGCCGCCGGGATAGCCGACTTGGCATCGCGCTCGTAAGAGATGGTGCAGTCGGCCTCTTCGGTCTGTGCATCGGTGTTCTCATCGTAGACGGCGATGGTGATGGTGGGCTTGGTCAGCTCACCGTTGAGGGTCACATTGATGGCACCCGCAACAGCCTCGGTACCGTCGGCGGTGTCGCCGGAGTCTGCCTCAACCGCAGGGGTAAAGACGTAGCCGGTGGAGAGGCCCAAGCCGTATGCACTCGGGGTGATGAGGCGATCGCCCGCATCGCCGGTATCGTTGACGACGGGTGGGGAGTCGGTGTCTGCAGTGGCATCGGTGTCGCCATCGCCGCCACAGGCCGTCGACAGGGCCAGCGTGGCGACGGACAGAAGGGTGAGCTTGTTCATGGTGGTCTCCTCTAAAGAACCTAGAATCGGCCCGCTGTTTAGTCCAGATCGGGCCGACCCACCATGAAAAACACGAACAATCTGTCACACAACCGTCGCGGAGGGGCGTTCATCCGCCTTCGAAGAGCCCAAGGCGCAGACTGACGGCAACACAGAACGTCAGCGTGAGGCCCACCATCCATACGGCGAGGAGTGTCCGCCACCATGGGAGCGTCTGCATGACATCGAAGTGGTTGGGTGCCTCGTCGTAGGCGGTGACCACCTCTTGGGCTCGGGACGGTGCCGGGACGGCTTCGGGCTGTGGCTCATTCGCGCTAGTTGTGGGGGTGTGCAGAACGACGATGTCCTCGTCTTCTGCTTCAAAAGACTCGAAGGCCGAGTCCGTGAGCTCATCTGTGGTCTCGGTCTCCTCGGCATCACCATGTGCTGAGATGACACGAACGACCGCCGTGTCGTCGTGGTGCTCTGGCATCAGGGGTGCGGGGGCCGTGGAGGACGGGATCGCCGTCACCATGGTGGGCTCGAGCTCGTCCTCGAGCAGGATGTCCTCGTCAGGTTGGTCTCGAAACAGGCTGGGGAATGCGGGGTCGGTGGCGGGGTGTGGGCTCAAAGACTCGGCGGGTACCCAGAGGTCTAGCAGCGCCGCTGCCGTCTCTGGGTCGAGGGAGAGCTGGCCATGTGCTGCACCATGAAGTGCACGCACACGGGCATCACCCTGATGAACCTGCATCAGGGCGGTCACCAGCTTCTTCGCCCGCTCAAGGTCTCCCTGGCAGAGCCAGGACTCGACGGCAGCAATGCACTCCGGAAGTGGCGAGCGCAGTGTGGGGGCCTCCTCCACGGGCCGGGGAGAATGGAGCCCGAGCTCGGCGGCGGTGGCGGCAAAGTCTTCGCCGGGACCGAGGCTCATTCGGGCCTTGACCACCGTGTCGTTCGCCTGTTGGCGCCATCCGCGCATGACGGCGGCCCGTACGAGCAGCTGCCACCGCATGGGCGCATGGGGGCCGCTTTCGGGGAGGGGCTGCAACGTCGACCAAGCGGCCTCGGGTAGGCAGAGATCGAGCAGTGCTGCGGCTTCGCGGACCGAGACTGCGACCGGCGGTGTCTCCAGCGTGCGCCAGTAGGTCACCATGCGTACGATGGCGACGCTGTCCTCTCGTGTGGAGAGGACATGCACGGCCTGACCCAGCTGTTGACGACGCGTCTCGGTGATCGGTTCTCGCATGGTGCGCCTCTCGTGGGTGACGCTAGCATGAAAAAACCCGGGTGCCGCCTCTCGGCAGGACCCGGGTCAGCTCATGCGTGCAACGGTCAGTCGAGCGCGTCGATCGCGGACTGCAGCTTGGGGCATGCATCGAACAGGTCGGCGACGATGCCGTACGTCGCATGTTCGAAGATAGGGGCCTCGGGGTCTTTGTTGATGGCCACGATGACCTTGCTGGTACGCATACCGGCGAGATGCTGGATGGCACCGCTGATGCCGCAGGCAACGTACAGCGAGGGGTTGACCACCTTGCCGGTCTGGCCCACCTGGTCCTCGTGCGGTGCGTAGCCCGCATCGACGGCCGCGCGGCTTGCACCGGCGGTGGCCGAGAGGCTGGACGCCAGCGGTCGAATCACTTGGTCGAAGTTCTCTTGGGACTTCAGGGAACGTCCACCGGCCACGATACGATCGGCTTCGGTGAGGTCGACAGCCTCGGTCTCTGGACGTGCCCGGTTGGTGACGGTCACGCGCGCGGCCGGTGCGTCAAACGCCACGGAGACCACTTCGGCAGCACCGGAGCCTGCGGCGGGTGCGCCGAAGCTGTTGGGGCGTACGCTGTAGATGGCAGGGCGCTTGAGCACCTTGACATCCACGAGTGCCTTTCCGGAGTAGACGGGTCGTCGTCCGACAATGGCCCCGCCTTCGACACGAAGGTCGGTGCACTCCGAGCCCTGACCTGCGTCCAAGCGCGCGGTCAGTCGGGGGAGCGCATCCTTACCGAGGTAGGACGCAGGTGCGAGCAAGGCATCGGGGTCGGCGGACGCAACGCCCGCTGCGAGCGCAGCGACCACCGCATCTGTGTCGTAGCTGGAGAAGTCACCATCGACGACGAAGGCCTTGGCTGCGCCGTACGCGCCTAGCGATGCGGCATCGGCCTGTCCGAGGACAAGCGCATGGCATGACGTGCCCATGGACGCAGCGAGTTCGGCACCCTTGGCGATGAGCTCAGCGGCTGTTTTTTTGAAGGTTCCGGCCTCATGCTCGGCCAAGACAAGAATTCCAGACATGGGATGCTCCTGGGCCTCAGAGGACCTTGGCTTCGTTGCGGAGAAGGTTGACGAGTTCGGCGATCGAGCTGTCGAGGTCGCCCTCGATCATGCGTCCTGCCGGACGAGCGGGGGGAGCCGAGTAGCCGCTGACAGAGACGCTAGCGGCGAGGTCGTCACCGGAGAGCCCGAGGTCGGCTGCCGACTTCTTGTGGACCTTCTTGCGCTTGGCCTTCATGATCTGTGGGAGCTTTGCGTAGCCGGGGGTGTTGAGACCCTTGTCGCAGGTGAAGACGGCAGGCAGGCTGCCCGTCACGGTCTCTGCGACGCCGCCGCCCACGTTGCGGGTGGCCGTGAAGGTGTTGCCGTCGACCGAGAACGCGCTGATCATCGACACGAGTGGCCATCCGAGGAACTCAGCCACCATGGCTGGCACTTGGACATTGTCATCGTCTGCCGCCTGCTTGCCACAGAACGCCATCTGAATGTCGGGACCGGCCTCAATGGCACGCGCGAGCGCCTTGGCCACTGCGAGGGGATCCTCTTTAGGCAGGTCGGCCTTGTTGACGAGCGTGAGGTCTTCGCCTCCGAGGGCGAGTCCGCTCCGAAGTGCGCTGACGTCAGAGTCGTCGCCGACGGTGAAGAGATGCACCGTGCCCGACCCTTGGCTCTTTGTGGTGTTGACGGCTTCGGTAAGGGCAAACATGTCGTAGGGGCTAATGACCCACTTGATGCCTGCAGTCTCGATGCCGGAACCGTCGCCCATGGTCTTGATCTGGGCGGTGGTGTCCGGTGTGACCTTGGCGCAAACTGCGATGTTCACGTGGCCTCCGATTGGTGAGGAATGAAATTGCGCGGAGCGCAAAGCGTGGAGAAGGTACCGTCTTGCAAGCCCGATGGCCTTGCCTCGGGCTCAATTCAGACGAGTTCTGAAGATTTAGCGCCGCGCGGCGAGCCAGCGCTCGACCTGACCGACGATGTCGCGGTCTGGCACGGTCGCCCAGTCGGCGAGAAACCGCGTGTTGCCAGAGTCGGTCAGGGGGTGGTTGATGGACTTCTTGAGCACGCCGTATGGCACTGTGGCCACATCGGCACCAGCGCGCGCGGCTTCGACCAGGTGGAGGGGGTGGCGGATGCTGGCGGCAAGCACCTGCGTCTGGATGCCGGGGTCGGAAGCATAGATGTCTGCGATCTGCTCAATGAGGTCAATGCCGCCCCAGCTGATGTCGTCGACACGTCCCAAGAAGGGAGAGATGTAGGTCGCACCCGCGAGTGCAGCGAGCAGCGCCTGACTCGGCTGGAAGCAGAGGGTCACGTTGACCTTGATGCCTTGGTCGGCCAGCGCACGGGTAGCCGTGAGCCCTGCTGCGATGAGGGGCACCTTGACCACGACATGCTCATGGACCTTCGCGAGGAGTTCACCTTCACGGATCATGCCCTCGGCGTCTTGTGCAACGACTTCGGCGCTGACAGGGCCCTGAACCAACTCGCAAATGTCGTAGATGGTCTGGAGGAAGTCACCGCCCTCTTTGGCGATGAGCGATGGATTGGTGGTCACGCCAGCGAGGACGCCCCAGCCATGGATTTCGCGGATATGGTCAAGATTCGCACTGTCGATAAAGAGCTGCATGGGAGGCCCCGCTCAAGGGTGGCCTGTCAGGTACGCCAAGGGACGCCGACGTGCAAACACCCCGACCGGATCTTTTAGTGGATCCGGTTGATTTTTGGCATCTACCCACGCATGTTGGGTGACCGGATCTTCTGCGTCTGGCCACACTTCGAGCAGCGGCCAGTACACAAAGCTCCGCGTGCCAATCCCGGGATGGGGAAGGGTGAGGGTGGCCGTGGTGACGACTGACGTGCCGTAGAGCAGGATGTCGAGGTCGAGCGGCCTGTCTCCCCAGAACCGGGCCCTGCGGCGTCCAGATTGGCGCTCGAGCTCGCGGCAGAGGTCGAGGAGGGTGTCGGGGGACAGGCGCGTCCGAAACCTGGCCACGCCATTGAGGAACCACCCCCGGGCGGTTCCACCACGCATCGGAGGTGTGCGGTACCACCGGCTGACGGCCAACAACTCAAGGTCAGGGTGAGCGTCAAGCTGGCGGATGGTTCGCTCAAGCGTGGCGCGTCGCGGCCCCATGCTGGAGCCGAGGCCGAGCGCGACATCCACACCGGAAGACTGCATGCATGGTCGCTGCGTGGTGTTCATCAGAACACGTCCGGAGGCGTGAGGGCTTGTGCGGGTTGCCGGTGGGAGGCCTTGTAGATGGCCACTGAACCATCCCCATCGAGGTCGCAACGTCCCTCGACCACAAACTCGGAGGATGTCCCACGAAAGCTGTAGCTGCCCACCACATGCGTCGTGGGCCAGTCGATACCGGAGGGACGCTCGCTCATCGGCCACTCGCGCGGCATGACCGACGGATGTGCATCGGGCATCGCGTCGAAGCTCTGCCGCAAGGTGCCTTGGAGTGCAGCTGTCCGTATCTGGTCGACCAACACCGGTACCTCAGCGCGCTGGCTCTCCATCCACATCGTGCGCGCTCGAGGTGCGAGCAGTGCGCTGCTGGCGAGCACCAAGACGCCTGCGATGATCCATTCCACGCGCTTCATGGCGTGTCGAGCACAACGACCGTAGCGTGGACACCTCTGGGGTCGAGGGTGACGGTCACACCCGCGAGATCGTATCCCGGATCGAGCAGCACCTTACGACGACGCGGGTCCCACACCCACCGGTCGAGGCAGTCCTCTACGCTGTAGTCGTCGCATGTCCAGTGGACGAGCTGCTCCGATACAAGACCGACCCCCGCGAGGCTCGCGCCAAGCTCTGCCCCAGCGGCGACATTCTGTGTGGCGATGTCGAGCAGCGGTGTGGCGTCCCAAGGCTCCAAGCCGTAGGCTTTTCGGGCGAGGGAGAGCAGGCGCTGCAGGTGCTGCTGCGCCTCTGCATCGGACCCGATCGAGGTGGGGCCTTCTTCTTGCCGAAACAGGGGCTGCTCCGGAAGTGGTACATCTACGAAAATCGGGAAGCGTGCGAGTTCTTTGCCCTCCTTGAGCAGGAGCACCAGCCACTCGCCAGCGCGCGTCAGCAGGAGCTTGGCCGCGCCATCGAGTGACCCATCATAGAGCGCGCCGGACGGGTCGGAGACCACATACGAGGCGCCAGGGATTGCGGGCAGCTCAAGGGGCATACCCGTCGTAGCCTTTCGAGGTTGAACCCCGAGGTCGACGTCGGGTGTCGCGTGAAGACCCACCCACGCGTCCGTGTTGGAATGCCGTGCGCGGACAAGACCGACATCGGCCGTGGCGGGCACCTTGGCGAGCCACTCAAGGAGCTCCCCATCGGGTGTAGAGCCTGCGGGAACCGACCAGATTCGCGCTTCGTCGATCGGGTGTGGATAGCCCGCAGCCCAGAGCGCCTCACGCAGCTCCCAGCGAGAGAGCCCGCCACGTTCTTGGAGCGCGTCCAAGGCGATAATGGTCGCAGCTCCAGCGAGGCCGGTGTCCCACCGGTGGCCTTGCATCATCGTGGCCACGATCGGGTCTCGCGGCGTGGCTTGCGTTCGCGCATAAGTCTGACTTCGCGGAGAGGGCAGCACAGGACGCACGCCATGATCGAGCACGGCGAGCTGCTCGGCCAGTGTGGGGGGCGGCGCTTTGGGCGCGCATGCCAAGGCTGCGAGCGCTACGATCCATCGTGAGGGTGTCATGCCGAGTCTCCTCGGAGTGGCTAACATGGAACCCCCGAATGGGGCTGCACATCGGGCGCCAACATGTGAGTGTCGAGACAGACAGGGAGACGCCATGGCTGACTTATTGACGCTCGAACACGCCTTCACCTTGATGATGTTGGTGTTTCTCCAAGCGGTCTTGGGCTTTGACAACCTGCTGTACATCAGCTTGGAGTCGAAGCGTGTCGCGCCCGAGCGACGGCAGTTCGTGCGTCGTATTGGCATCGGACTGGCGATCGCGCTCCGCATTGTGATGCTCTTTGTCGTCATGGCGCTGATCAGTTCGTTCGAGGCACCGTTCTGGACGCTCCATCTGCCGCCTGTCATCGAGGCGGACTTCAATGTGCAGTCCGTGGTCACGCTCGGCGGGGGCGTCTTCATCATGCACACGGCCGTGAAGGAAATCAGCCATCTGCTCTCCATCGATGACCTCGACCATGCCCACGAGCAGGAGAACGGTAAGCGGTCCGAAGGGATGGCCATCTTCATGATTGTGCTCATGAACCTCGTGTTCAGCTTTGACTCGATTCTGAGCGCGATTGCGCTGACCGACGAGATGGTGGTCATGGCGATTGCCATCGTGGCCAGCGGCATCATGATGATGGTCTTGGCGGATGAGGTCTCTCGCTTTCTCGAGCGCAACCGAATGTACGAGGTCCTAGGCCTGTTCATCCTGCTCATTGTTGGCGTCATGCTGCTCAGCGAAGGGGGACATGTGGGCCACCTCAAGCTGTTTGGCGTGGCCATTGAGCCTTTGAGCAAGTCGACCTTCTACTTCTCGGTCATCGTGCTGGTGCTCGTGGACGTGGCCCAGTCGAGGTATCAGGCGAAGCTTGACCTGCAGCGTGGGCGTACGCCTCATGAGGCATCCGGGCAGCCCACGGCCTAGGTCTTCTGCCGCTCTCCCATCGTGCGCCATGTCGCGATGCCGAGAAAGGTGAGGAAGAACAGCATGAGAATGCCCATGAGCGTGGGCAGGGGCAACCCGAGATCCGTCGGGTCTGCTGCCGTGTCGCGAAACCCGAGGGACGACAGAATGCCGAGCCGGGACAGGGGCTCGGTGTGCTGGCGACCGGTGGCGGGTGCCCACAGCTGTTCACCGGTCTTGATGGCGGCATCGAAGGCATAGCGGGTCACCATGAGCCAGCTGATCGCAGCAGCGGTGGTGGTCATGTACTTGACCTTCACGATGAGACCGCCGAACGTGATCTGGGGGATCAGCACAAGCGGCAGCGAAGCGACGGCAGCTTCGGAGGACCGGAACAGCGACGAGAGCGCGAGGCCCATGGACATGCCGACGAGACCGGTCGTTGCGGTCACCATGACGAGTGCCAGAGGGTCGAAGAGAAGGGGGTGCTCGCCCCAATGGCCCATGTGGAGGGCAGCCCAGACCACGGAGGTTAGCGTCAGACACTGAATGAGCACCAGGAGGCCGAGGACAGCGACCTTCGAGGCGATGTATGGCCCGACACGGAGACCCACGCGAGACTCGCGTCGCCAGATAGCCCGCTCGGCAATCAACTCACGAATGCTGGAGGAGGCGCCAAACCACAGCGCAGAGAGCACAAGCATGAACAGGGTGGCGGTGTCGGCCTTGGGAAACACGACGATGATGGCGAGGGCGAGGATCGGGGCCTGCGCCATCTGTACCGTCAATCCACCAAAATCTCGTGTCCGAACACGTAGGGTTCGTGCGGTCAGGGTCTTGAACTGGGTCCAAGGACTTCTGGCTGGCGGCGTCGAAGCGTCCACGGCGCCAGAGGGGACGCCTTCGATGCCGAGAAGATGTTCGCGTGTACCCACATACTTTCTCCACGGGTCACTCTGGCGAAAGTGGTCTTTCCATTCTGTGGGGGTTCGCTCGGGGAGGCGACGGAACAGCTCGTCTGCGGAGGGCACCTGAAACCACGAGGTAGCCGCCGTCGGGGGACCGAACCACGCCGTTCGCCCGCCGGGTGCGAGGACGAGCAGCTTGTCGACCGTGGAGAGCAGGGAGGGGGAGAGGTCATGGGTCACGATGAAGACGATACGTCCGGCATCGGCCAGCTGGCGGACGAGCTGGAAGATGTCCTGGCTGGTCTGGGGGTCAAGACCACTGGTCGGTTCATCGAGAAAGAGGATCCGCGTCGACGTCGTGAGGAGCTCTTGGCCGAGGTTGACCCGTTTTCGCTGTCCGCCAGAGATACCGCGCTTGGCCGTGTCACCAATGCGATTGCCGCGGATCGCCTCGATACCGAGTTCTTGCAGCACCCGTTCGATGGACAGATCGATGGTGTCGGGTGCGGTCTGTGGAGGAAACCGTAGGCGCGCGCTGTACCGAAGGGACTCGTCGACGGACAGTTCAGGATGCAGGACATCATCCTGGGGTACGAAGCCCACAAGGCTGGGGTCATGCTGCAGGAGGGCATGAAAGGGCTCGCCATCCAGCCAAACGTCCCCAGCGTCCGCGGGCGCGATCCCTGTGATGGCGTTGAGGAGTGTGGTCTTTCCAGCGCCCGAAGGTCCGACGACCGCGATGACCTCTCCGCTAAAGACCGTGAAGCTGATGTCGTCGAGGAGCTGAGTGGTGTCGATGGTTCTGGTCAGGCCGCGAATGGTGAGCGCGGACAGCCGACTGGGACCAAAGGCTCGGACGAGAGTTTGTTCCCGGTCCAGCTCAAGGGCATGACTTCCGACGCGCAGGGTGTCCCCGGGCTGAAAGGGGCCAGAGGTGATCGCGTTGCCATTGAGAAGGGTCGGGCGTCCCGAGTTGAGGTCGGTCACCCGCCAAGACCCGTCCCGTTGGCGGTCCATACGGGCGTGGCGTGGTGCAAGCAGCGGGTCGGGAAGCTGGATGTCGCAGCCGCCGGCGCGTCCGATGGTCACCACCGCACCGCTCAGCGGAAAGTCGAAGTCACCCGTGGCATGGCGCACGTCATGCTTTCGGAAGAGTGCGCTGACGAGCACCGGGTCGATGTGCAGGTCATGCGCTGCACGCTGAAGCCAGCCGATCTCTGCAGCATCGATGATGCCGTCAATTGCGAGAATGCGGAACAGGCTGTCGAGCATCAGGAGCGCTTCTTCAGCCCCGTAGCGGTCGGCGAAGGCTTCGAGGTCGAGATCATCCTCGGCTTCAAGGCGAAGGGCTTCGCCGGCGGCACGACCGAAGCGTCCGGTATATGCGCGCAGGTCGAGGGGACGGATCTCGGCGCGGACCCCGGGGTCCATCGCCATCTCGATCAGCAGCTCAATCACGGAATCTGGGAGCTGACAGCGTGTTCTCAGCGTCTCCTGAAGGACGACGAGGTCACGGTCGGAGGGCGAGCGTGGGAGCGCTCGGGTGAGCATGCGCGTGTAGTCACTGGCAAACGCCAGGGTGGACGTCCGAACCCCAGAAGAGGCGTCTCCGAGTGCTCGACGCAGGCGTGCCTCTGTTGCAGCTTCGAGCAAGGGTCTAGCTCCCTACCGAGGGCATCATCGGTATGTGACAGCTGTGGCCACGGATGCTGCGTTGGGCTCGCCCGCATAGCCACTGACCTTGAGGACGACGAGGTATTCACCCGGATCGGCAGGGGTGAACGTGAGTCGCGGCGTCCGCGAATCGGCGGCACTCTGGGCGAGTGGAACCGGGTTTCCGCGGTCATCTGTTTCACCGCCATCTTTCTTGTAGATGGCGGCCACGATGCTCTCTGCGCCTGCATCGGCGCAGTTGACCAGCATGTATTCATTACCGGGGAACAGGTTCACCCGGAACGCGATGAAGTCGCGTCCAGCGGCCGGAAGTGCGGCGGACTTCAGGCTCCTGACATTCCAGCCCTCCCCGTAGAGGTCCCAGGTAGAGGCCCGAACGCAATCCTGAACTTCTTTGGTGCCTTTCTCTGCGGGCTCTGCTGCGCTGGCGAGCGCAGGGAATGCCATGAGGCTGAACAGGGTGAGTGTGCGGAGTGTCGACGTCATAGGATTCCTCATCAAAGCAGGGCGAGAACGTTGTCGGTGACCTGAATCACCAGTCCTACATCTTCATCGGTCAAGGGTTCAGACTTGCTGGCGACGGCCTTGAGTGACGTCAAGGAGGCCTCAAGGGTCTGCGTGACGGATTCTGGCGCGTGCTCAGCACCCTCTAGACGCACATACTTGATGAAGTAGTCCACAACGGCGGGCTGCTTGAGGAGTGCATCTGCCGCAGCGGGCTTGCCCTCAGCCTTGACGGCCTTGGCCACCAGGTTGGCGCCCTCGAGCCATGTACCAGCTTGAATAAGGGGAAGAATCCGTTGTTGGCCGTTGAACTCCAGCTCGGGGATCACGGCTCCGGCAAGGTCATCGAGGTCTGCCACAAGCTTGTCGCGGGTGACGCTGTCTCCGCGGATCTGATCGCGGGTGGTCCCGAGGATGAGGTCGATGTCTCGGCCACCGCCGAGAGAGGCCATGCTCTCCCGAATGACCGACAGGCGTGAGAGCAGGGTGTCCTTGTCCGACGTCTTCACGGTCAGCATCATGTCCGCCAACACAACGCCAGTACGCACTGCGACATGGTCCTTGTCATCGGAGGACCGGGCCTCGGTGTGGGCGGGGACCAAGGTGGACAGGCGCGTGGTGATCTCTGCAGATTCTAGCGCGCGTTGGGTCTCCATGGGCGAGGGCACCAGCGTATCGCTCTGTGCAGACCCGAGGATGTCCTCCATCGAGAGACCCATGCCCTCTGGGCTGGCCTTGGCTGGCGCCTCGACCTCTGGCGCGGGTGTCGGCGAACTACCGCAGGCGGCAAGCGCTGCGAGAAGGGTTGCGAGAGCTGCAATTCGTGAGGTCATCGGGCCTTGTCTCCATCGTTGCGAGGCAGTCATAGCACGTCACCACCCGCTCACCGCCCGAGTGGGGAAAGTTCTCAGGCTCCGGCTTGAACTACCGCTGGGAACACACCCTCCGGCGTATGGGGGTGAGACCACCCTGCGGCGAGCAGCAGCTGTGTCATGTGTGGGTGCTCGCGTCGAACCATTGGCCAGTCAAGCAGCAGGTCCAACAGCGGACCGTCGGGGGAAGGCGTAGGGGTCACGAGGAGGAGACTTCCTTGGGTACTCGTGATGGTGTGAAGGGATCGCAGGAAGGTCGAGGCCAGGCGGTCGGGCAGGTACTCGACCATGTGTTGAACGACGACGAGGTCCATCTGCGGCAGGTCAGCCATGGGCCGACCATGCGCGATGCGGGCGAGGCTCTCCTGCCGTGTGTGCAGGTGTACATGTTGGCCATGGACGGCCATGCCAGCATCGATAAACGCAAGCGTCTCCTGACTCTGGTCGACCACGAATACCTCGGTGGGGTGGTCGCCGAGCTCTTGGAGCAACCCTGCGGTCAGGCTGCCGGTTCCGGCCGTCAGAAGCAAGATCCGACGCGGGCTGATGTCTTGGAGGAGCTGCTTGGCCAGGTCGATGACGTCATCTTGTGAGGCCCGGTAGCTCTCACAGGTAGGACGCTTCAGTAGCCATGCGTCGATGTGCTCTCCTACGCGTCCTTCGCCGAGGGGCTTGTTCACCAAGATGTGCGCGAGCACGGCACCACTCGCCGTGACACCATCGGGGCGGCCAATGGCCCGTTCACCTAGAGCAGACCGAACAAGGGTGGGCTGCAGCTCGCGTCGCAGGAGTTGGGTCATTTGCTGTTCGGTCGCATCGTCGTCGCAGGAGGCGATGAGCCGAGCCACTTCAGCTTGGAGGTCGAGCATCAAGGTGGCCACGGCATCTGGGCCCTCTTGACCCTCCGGCGAACTGCGAAGAAAGGCCTCAAGTTCGCCGAACCGCGACTTGAAGTGCTCGCATGTGGTCCGCGCATTGTCGAGGGTCTCGGCAGAGCCCGGTGCTGCCACCACAGGAATCCGCTCGGGTTCAGGCGTGGCGACCTGGCGTCCGAGCAACGCGTAGAACGCCATGCCGAGCTCGGGATGTCGACGGAGCAGTGCCCGCAGGTCTCGCACGGGCCACCTGAGAAGCACCGCGGCTTCGGAAGCTCGTGCATCGAACCGCCGTGGCGAATCGTTGAGGAGCGCGATCTCGTCGATGAACACACCTTCGGAGACCACGGCGAGCACGGTCTCTGGGTGCCGAGAGCGATCGACGCACTCGATGGCACCCTGCTCGAGCAAGTAGAGGTCGGAGCTGGCCTCGCCACGACGAAACAGCCAGCCACTAGCAGGAATACGCGTGGGGACGCCAACGGTGCGAAGCAGCCGCTGGTGGCGTGGGTCGAGACTCGCAAACTGTGTTGGCAACGGACCCCTCGATGGGTGAGATGACGAATGCTGGCGGTGCCGATATTCCGCTAACGCAAGGGGGCGCCAATCATGGGGCAGGACGCGTGGAAGGACTCTCTAGACCAGTGGATCGAACGTCTGAAGACGGCATCCTGGCGCGATCGGGAGAGCGTGAAGGAAGGTCTCCTTCAGTTCAGTCGAGATAACCTCTCGGAACGCCTCAAAGAATCCTTGTCGGCCTCTCGAAAGTCGCTCAAGCTTGAGCTGCGCTGGGAGATCGATGAGATCCTCGAGGCGCTGGAGCCTCCCGAGGAGCCCGAGGCACCCGCTGAAGAGGCACCCGAAGAGGTCGAAGAACCCCAAGATGCCGCGCCGCTATCGATGGCCGACCTCGTCCCGGTCTATGACGACCCCCGAGGCTTGACCCTCTACACGGACAAGGCGGGTGAGCGGTGGTTTGCAACCCAGATGGATCCGCGCAGCGGGCGACCTGCGACCTTTGAGGTGCCGCCCCATCAGGTTCCCCAGATTCGTGCGCAGCTGATGGGCAGCCCCTACTGGCTTCGAAAGCCGGGTGATGCAGACCAGTGAGCCGCTCGACGCTCCTGTGTTTATCGGTGCTTGGACTGGGCACTGCGTGTGGGATTCGGGCGAGCGATCGGTGTAGTGAGCCCGACGCCATGCTGTTCGAATCCGAAGACCTGTCGGTGGCATGTGCCGATGTCGCAGGTGTGCAAACGTGGGCAGAGGGGCTCGCTGGACGCGCGCTCACACCGGGGCAGCGGCGCGCACTGATGGACGGCCTCTATGCGGACTATAAGCGTGACCCGCAGGGAGCCGTACGGAGGGTGGACGAGGCTTCCGCTGCGTCCAAGACCTTGGCGCAGACGGGTCTCCCGGCTGCACTCGGCCGGTCCAAGCGCATTCTTCAGGCCCTAGAGGGCGATGCCATCTACGCGTCTGAGGCCCAAGGCGATGTGGTGTCGGTGTTGAGCTCCGCCACGTCGATCTGGGAATTCGACCGTGACGCCCAGTTGGTCTTGACCGAGTCCGATGTCGAAGGCTGGATCCGGTATGCCTCGCTGTGTCGCGAGGCCCAGGGGGCGTCGGCCTTGCGCGTCAGCATTGCAGATCGGGTGACGGTCTACGCGATGGTACGGGAACGCTTCCGAGATGGCACGGTGGCGGATCGTCAGAGCCTGATTCAGATTGGTGCGATGTGGTCTAGCATCCGTGAAGGTTGGATGCGCGCACCGTATGGTCGACAGCAGCAATGGATCCGCGAAGCACCGCTGCCACCACCGATGATGGCGACGAGCCTTGGGTATCTCTCAGCGTTGCTCGAGACGGACCTTCCGAGGCACGCCGAGGTCACGCACCGTGTACTGGGACCGCTCACGCTTCCGCAGCCATAAAAAAACGCCCGCGGGTCGAAGGACCGGCGGGCGCTGATTCGAAGACGACGAACCGTCAGAGCTTCTGGGAGTAGAACTCGATGATGGCGTTCTCGTTGAGCTCGAAAGGAAGCTCGGTGCGCTCGGGCGTTGACGTGACCTTGCCACCGGCGTTTGCAGGATCGAACTCAATCCAGCTTGGGCGGGGACGAGACGCGCTGTCCTCGAGGATGGCCTTGAGGAATGGCTTGTCGGCCGACTTCGCGCGAACCACGATCTCGGTTCCGGCCTTGCAGTGGAACGATGGGCGGTCGGTGCGTACGCCGTTGACCACGATGTGACCGTGCACGATGAGCTGACGCGCGGCAGGGATGGTGCGCGCGAGGCCCATGCGCCAGACGACGTTGTCGAGGCGGCTCTCAAGGAGCGACACGAGGTTGAGACCAGCAGCGCCCTTCATGCGGCTTGCGCGGCGGACATAGCGCTGGAACTGCTTCTCGAGGATGCCGAAGTGCCAGCGGGCCTTCTGCTTCTCTTGGAGACGAACCTTGAAGTCAGAAGGCTTGCTGCGGCGGGCAGTACCGTGCACACCCGGAGGGTACGGACGGTTCAGCACTGCTGCAGTCGTGAGACCGGGAAGCACGGTGCCGACGGCACGACACTTCTTGAGACGGGGGCCGCGATAACGAGCCATGGAACAACCTCGGCGGGATGCAGCGCAAGGGCTGCGTCAAAGGGTAGGGGGCGTCACTTGATCTCGCGATGCAAGGTGTAGCGGCGAAGGTACGGGTTGTACTTCTTCAGCTCCAGACGCTTGGGCGTGTTCTTCTTGTTCTTCTGCGTCACGTAGCGCGACATTCCGGGGACACCGGAACCACGCTGCTCGGTGCACTCCAGATGGATCGTCTGCCGGGCCTCTTTTTTCTTCTTGGCCACGAGAGCCTCCGATACGTTCGATTCGACAAGAAAGGGCACGGACATTGTAGGATCCGCGCCGGCGCCGCGGCGTTTATCCACCGTGCGTGCAGACGTCAAGCGCCAGACGGAACCAGCGGGGCCAGTTTTCCGTATGGGGGGGCGTCTGCAGCGTAGGGATGCCGAGGCTGCGCGGTGAATGCCGTGCATTAACCACTGCTCAGGGAGACCCCGAGCGACGGGCGCGGGTAACGCCCCGCGGCCGTAGGTGCCACCTCGGATCCGGATTGAGATCGCCGAGGACAGTTGGATGGATCCGGGTGCGGGGTCTTACGTGCGACGAAGCGATCGGATGGCGCGCGTAAAGAGGTCGAGAGTCTCATCAATATGCGCGCGTTGTGTGCTGCGACCCAGTCCAAAGCGTACGGCGCCAAATGCCTGCTCATCGGTCAACCCGAGCGCCTTAAGCACATGACTCGGTGTGGGGGCGCTCGAGCTGCAGGCCGACCCCGAGGAGAAGGCGATGGTTCGAAGGGTGGCCCGAAGATCTGCGGCGCTCACCCCGTCGATCCGCAGGTTCAGGTTGGAGGCCACGCGGTGCTCGAGACTACCGTGCAGGTGTACGCCCCCGAGCGATGCGAGGCCTTCCCAGAGCTGGTCCCTCAGCATCTGTTGACGTGGCATCTCGTCCGCGCGCTCCTCTTCGGCGAGGACCGCCGCTTGGGCGAAGCCGACGATCAGTGGCACGGACAAGGTGCCACTCCGAAGGCCACGCTCCTGGCTTCCTCCGAGTTGGAGAGGCCGCAGTGAAATTCGCGGGCGACCCGCGCGAACGAACAGGGCGCCCACGCCCTTGGGTCCATAGACCTTATGGGCTGTCAACGACATGAGGTCGACCCCGTCGGCGTGGACATCGATGGGTACCCTGCCAAGGGCTTGGGCAGCATCGACATGGAGAAGTGCGCCCACGCGATGCGCAGCGTCAGCAATCGCCCGAATGGGCGCGATGCACCCAATCTCGTTGTTGACCCACATCGTCGAGACGAGCAGCGTGTCGGGCCGGAGCGCTGCCTTGACCTGCGCGGGCGTGACGACGCCATCCGCGGGCGGTGTAATCACGGTGAGGTCGAAGCCTTCGTCTTGCAGGCGCCGCATGGGGTCGAGGACGGCTTTGTGCTCGGTGGCCACCGTCACGAGATGCCGTCTGTCGGTGGCGTGCCCCGCAAGCCCCTGAATGGCGAGGTTGTTGGACTCTGTGGCGCCACTGGTGAACAGCAGCTCGCGAGGCTGTGCACCGATGGCGCCAGCGAGCTGTTCACGGGCGACGGTGACCGCCGAGTTGGCCATCATGCCCCAGCTATGACCCCGACCACTGGGGTTTCCGAAGTGCTGCGAAAAGTACGGCAGCATGGCCTCCACCACACGTGGGTCACAGGGCGTGGTCGCGTGGTGATCGAGGTAGAGCGGCGTAGGCATGCTAGTCATCACCCAGAGAAGAATCCTGAACTGCCCGCGATGGTCTCTCCACCATCGACGGGGATGACCTGGCCGGTGACCCACTGGCTCCCCGGATGCAGCATCCATAGGATAGCGCTCGCGATGTCCTCTGGGGTGGTCAACCGTCCGCTGGGGTTCTGGCGCTGCGCGGTCTCGAGCAGGGCAGGGTGGCCGGGGATCTTCTGCAGCGCGGGGGTATTGCACACCCCAGCCATGAGCGCGTTGACGCGGATACCGCGAGGCGCAAGCTCCGCAGCGAGCTGCCGCACATGGGCTTCGAGCGCTGCTTTGGCTGCCGAGACCGCTCCATAGTTGGGCAGCGCCGCGAGGCTGCCGCTGGAGGTCAGGGCGAGAATGCGGGTTCGAGCATCGACCCACCCCGCATCGATCAGGTCTTGGGTCCAGAACACAAGAGAGTGCGCCATGACATCGAGCGTCATGTTGAGGTGCCGTTCGGAGAGGCGCGGCGCGTCCGGAGGGCCGGTCATCGGGAGAAGGCTTCCGAAGGCGAGGCTGTGCAACAGGACAGCGATATGAGGCGCGTCGTCGATGCCGCGTAAGGCGTCGAGGGCGTTGCTGCGACGCCGAGCATCGGCCGCATTGCCATTGAAGAATACGACGTCAGCGCCCTCGTTTCGACACGCCTCGGCCACGGCGTCGGCTCGCGCGCGTGTGGCGCGGGTGTCGAGGTGAACGCCCGCGATGTTGTAGCCCGCACGCGCGAGGGCCAGTGCGCTCGCTGCGCCGAACCCAGAGCTCGCGCCGAGAACAATGGCCCAAGAGCGGCTGCTCACTCGGAGGAACCCTCGGCCACTTCGATGGTCAGAGCGCCGGTGAGGGTCTCGATGTACTCGTTGACGGCCTTACCCTGAAGCTCTTGGCCGAGCTGGTCGCGGACTTCGTCAAGCGGGGTAGCGTCACGCTTTTCCATGACTTCGAGAAGGTGCGCGCCGCTCCGTGACATGACCGGCCCCACAACCTCACCCACGGCGGCGTTCATGGCTGCCGTGTTGATCTCGGGCATCATCTGGCCCTCGCGGAACCAGCCGAGGTCGCCGCCTTTGGTCTTCGTCCGTGCATCGATCGACAGTTCCTCGGCAAGCTTCTCGAAAGACTCGCCACCGTTGAGACGTTCGCGTGCCGCATTGGCCTCTTCTTCGGTCTGGACGAGGATGTGTCGCGCCTTGACCTGTGGGACCTTGTACTGCACGGCGCGGTCATCGTAGGCCTTTTGGAGGGCTTCGTCCGTGATGGCTGCCTCACCGAGAGACTCGAGGAAGGTCCGCACGACCACCTGCTGGTAGGCGAGCGCCAACTGCTTTTGCGCAGCGTCGGAGGTGTGCGCATTGGCTTCGAGCGCACGCTGGAACAACACCTCGTTGGTGCCCATCTGCTCAAGCATCTTCGAGAACTGGCCCGTCTCCCGCATCTGACGCATGCGTTGCTCGCCAGCGCTCTCGGCCACCGCATCGACGAGGCCTTGGGGCACTGTGTAGACGGTCTCGGTTCCATCTTCAGCCTTGAAGGTCGCGGTCACCGCGACCGGGCCGTCGAAGGTGGCCATCGCTGGGCCGGAGGAACCTGCACCCGTAGGGGCGGGTGTGCAGGCGGCGAGGGTAAGAAGAAGGATGGAACGGTACACGGACACCTCGGGATGATGGGGCGGCGTTATCTCGGGCACGGCGCCGTGGCCAACCTGCGGCAGGGGGACCGATGTCCGATGCGCAGCATGAAGCGGCGACCGCAGAGTTGGTGGCCTGTCTGACGGACGATGCCCTCGTGGCGGCTCGTCGCCTTCTCGGCTGCGAGGTTCACCTCGGGGAAGTAGGGCTGCGGATCACCGAGGTGGAGGCCTATCGACACCTCCCAGATCCCGGCGACTCGGCGAACCACTGCCGCCACGGCAAGACGTCGAGGAATGCGCCCATGTGGGGACCCGCGGGTCGCGCCTATGTCTATCTCTGCTACGGCATTCACCATTTGTTGAACGTGACCACGGGCGTGGAAGGGCAGGGGGCGGCAGTGCTGATTCGTGCCTGCGAGCCGGTCTGTGGACACGCGATCATCTGGGAACGCCGGGGTCGAACGGGTCCTGCTGCACTCAACGGGCCAGGCAAGGTGGGGGCCGCACTCGGTCTCGATACCTCGTGGAATCACCACGACCTTCTTGGTTCGGAAGGATTGCGGCTGCTCGCGGGTCGCGAGGTGCCCCGGGAGCAGATACTCGTAGGGCCAAGGGTCGGTATCGATTATGCGCGTCCCGAGGATCGAACGGCCTGCTGGCGTCTCGCACTGCGAGGAAGCCCATGGGTCGGCCACCGGTCTACACTCAATCCCATGTCGGAGCACTAGATGTTGTGGAGCCTGTTGCTGACCGTCGCCGTGAGTGTGGGGCAGGACGTTCCCGCGGCCACTCCGGACGAGGCCACACCCCCCACCGAGCCCACTGCCGCAACAGAACCTGTGGGGGACCAGGAATACGAAGAGATCCTGGTGACCGATGTACAAGTCAGCGATGCGCGGGACGCGGTCGTTCGGCGAATGGAGGACCTCGGCTGGAGGAGCCGACGCCGGCGGGACGGCATTGTGGTGTTCCGTGGACAAGAATCCTGGATGGGGAAGGCGCGTCTCTACCCATCCGGTGACCTAGAGTTCTCGCAACCGGTATTGGCGATCAGTGGGCCACGCGATGCTGGAGGTGGGTTTGACGACCGCCAGATGTTGGGCAACGACCAGCAGTCCGGGACGGCAGGCATCTCGGGCTCGGCGCTTCCCGATCCCCGGCGGGTGCGTGCCGCGCAAGAGACGATTCGGCGAAAGATCCACCCATCGGTGGTCGAGTTTCGAGAGACCGTGCAGAAGAAGGCCTTCAGCGAGCGGCTACGAATGCTACCGGAACAGCTCGACCAGCTGTGGGCGGACGGCACCCCGCTCTACGGGATTTCCACCCTCGAGACGCCGAAAGACCGACGGACATTTGTCTTGGGATACTGGGCAACGCGCGCGCCAACGCCCGAAGGCCGCGCTGTCTGTCGGGCGATCGAGGCGTGGCTCCGCAACACGGTTCAAGCGTCGGACACGCCCGCCACACCCGAAGAGATACAGGCGGCAGAGGCCCGCCGTGACGATGGGCGCAGGCTAGACCTCTGACGCGCCCGTGACCAACGCAGGGGTTCGCGAAATCGGCGAGATGGGCTAGGGTGGCGCGACACAAACGGTCAACGTTTGCAACCCACCGAGGACATCATGGCTGGTCTCATTCAGAAAGCGCCGTCTACTCCCGAAGAGGTCGCGGCCTCTGCTCCCCTCGACATCGCTCCCGATGTGGTCGCCGAGATGACGGAAGAAGAGTGGTATCGCCGGGCTTACCGTGGCGACGACATGCCGCAGCTGACCATCCGTGCGATCTTGATGGGGAGCATCCTTGGATTCTTTCTCGCGTTCACCAACCTCTACATCGGGCTGAAGACGGGGTGGCACCTCGGTGTGGCCATCACCGCATGCATCCTCTCCTACGCACTCTGGTCGACGATGCAGTCTGTGGGCATCGCCAAGACTCCGATGTCGATCCTCGAGAACAACTGCATGCAGTCGACAGCTTCTGCAGCCGGGTACTCAACGGGTGGCACGATGGTCTCGGCCATTGCAGCCTTGTTGATGCTCTCGGCGACCGAAGGCAACCCGCAGGGTACGCATCTGCCGGTCTTTGTGCTGACGGCGTGGACCTTCTTCCTCGCGGTATTGGGCGTGACCCTCGCCATTCCGATGAAGCGAAACCTGATCAACCAAGAGCGCCTAAAGTTCCCGAGTGGACTTGCCGCTGCGGCGACCCTGCAGTCGCTCTACGCAAAGGGTGACGAGGCTGTGCGCAAGGCGCGTGCACTCGGCTGGGCTGCTCTCGTGGGGGCGATCTTTCCACTCCTGATCGACCTGCCAGCACGTCGGTTCTTGGGATGGGACACCTCGCATGGTGAAGGTCTGTTGCCGGGAGACGCGAAGGTCTTCGACATGTTGCCCGCTCGGGGAACCGTAGAGAGTGAGGGGGTGGTCTCCGCGGCCAAGCCCTCCGACTGGACGCTCGTGTGGGACATGAACCCGGTCATGGTCGCTGCAGGTGTCCTCGTCGGATTCCGTGTCAGCTTCTGGATGGTTGTGGGGGGCCTCATTCTGGCCTTCGGCCTCGGGCCGTGGGGTCAGCTTCAGGGCTGGGAGAATGGACTAGGTGAGATGGTGTTTGCGACGAGCGCACCGTACAAGGCCTGGCGCGAGATCGGCCTGTGGTTTGGCGCGCCCATGCTCGTGGCGTCGGGCATTCTGTCCTTTGCGTTCCAGTGGAAGACCATTGTTCGCGCCTTCACCTCTCTCGGGTCTGGTGGTGGCGGCGGTGATGCCGAGCTCGATGCGCTCGTCGCGAAGACCGAGGTGCCCATGTCGTGGTTCGCGGCCGGCATGTTGGTGTCTGGTGCAGGCGTTGTGGCGATCGCTGCTGGGTACTTCGAGATTCCTTGGTACTACGGTGTGCTTGCTGTCGTGCTGACCTTCGGCCTCGGGCTCGTCGCGGCACGTGCGACCGGTGAGACCGACATCACGCCTACCGGCGCCATGGGTAAGATCATGCAGTTGACCTACGGCGTGCTCATCCCGCAGTCGGCGACGGCCAACCTTATGACCGCCGGCATCACGGCGGGCGCCGCAAGCTCGACGGCCGATCTGCTCACCGACCTCAAGAGTGGGTACCTGCTCGGTGCCAATCCCCGTCGGCAGTTCTTGGCGCAGGCGTTCGGCATCTTCTCCGGCACGCTCGCGACCGTGGCCGGGTTCTACATCCTTGTGCCTGATGCGACCGTGCTCATGGGGAGCGAGGGCAACGCGCCGGCATTCCCGGCCCCTGCTGCGCAAGCGTGGTTGGCGATCGCCAAGGTGTTCATGCTCGGTATCGACAACATGCATCCAGCCCATCGAAACGCGATCTTTGCGGGTCTCGCGATTGGTGCGGTGCTCGTGATTCTCGAGAAGGCGCTGCCTGCCTGGAAGAAGTGGCTTCCGTCACCGTCGGGACTCGGCTTCGGCTTCATTCTGCCCTTCCAGTATCCCCTGTCCATGCTGGTGGGCGCGCTCATCGCCATGGCGTGGAAGCGCACGGACGAGGCCTCCGCCGAAGACTTCGCGGTTCCGATGAGTGCGGGCCTGATCGCGGGTGTGTCGATCATCGGAGTGATCGTGGCGGCACTGAACAACTTCGTGCTGGCCTAGCGTAAATCACTCGCCCGAACGATGCCGGGGACGGTACACTTCGCGGCAGGGGAGGGTGAATGAGCCGGCAAGACCCACTCGGAAATCACTACTTCAGTCTCGAACTCGAAGGCGCCGAAGTCGCTCATTTCACGGGCTGCTCTGGGCTCAAGATGGGAACGGACGTCTTCGAGATTGAAGAGGGCGGGGTGAATGATCGGGTGCATAAGTTTCCGTCCATCGGAAGCTACGACAACCTTGTACTCCGCATCCTGACCGGCTCATCGCCGGCCCTCTGGTCTTGGCGTGAAGCGTGGGTCCAAGACGACACCCGGCCCACATCATCCGGCGCGGTGACGCTGCGAGATCTCGAGGGTAACCCTGTCATCCGGTATGAGATGACGGGAATCTGGCCCGTTCGATGGAGTGGTCCGGACTTCAAGGGTGACGGCTCGGATGTGGCGGTCGAAGAACTCGAGCTCGCGTTCGAAGACCTCAAGGTCGTGCCCGCCTAGAGGCCCAAGCCGCCCCAGCTAGGAAAGAACGTGGACTGCAGCGAAGGTGCCCACTGTGCCCAGCACAAGGTGCCGAGCGCCAGCGCCGGTGCAAACGGAAGTCCGAGTGATCGCCGGGACCACACCAGCTGCACCAGACCCATCGCTGTGCCGGCGAGGCTGGCGATCAACAGCACGGCGAGACTTCCTGGCGTGAGGCCGACCCACGCACCGATGAGTGCCATCAGCTTGACATCTCCCATCGCGAGCCCCTCTTCGCCCATGATGCGAACCCACAAGGCGGCAACGCCCCAGAGTCCAAGCCCCGTGAATGTGGCGCCGACCACGGCATCGGAGAAGTCAATGGCAAGCGGGCCCATGTAGCCTAGGTGGTTGAGGAACCAGGTTCCGATCAGGCCAAGGGGCACTGCGTAGATGCTGACCTCATCGGGGATGACCCGCGTACGAATGTCGGTGAAGGTTGCGACCAGCAACAGCCACGAGAGGGCATAAAAGTGAATCCACGCCGCTACATTGGCGAGGTGCCAGGCTTCGGGTGTGGGGATGAGGGTCTCAAACCACCAGAGGGCGAGGAGCCCCCCGAGGAGCTCGATCAAGGGATACTGCGCCGAGATAGGGGTTTGGCAGGTGCGACATCGTGCGCGCAGCGCCATCCATGAAACGATGGGGATGTTGTCGTGCCACGCAAGTGGCGTGTCGCAGACGGGACAGGTGGAGGGCGGAGAAACGACGGACCGATGGTCTGGCCATCGCAGGATGGCCACGTTGGCAAACGACCCCATCGCTGCACCAACCGCGAAGGCGGTGAGCTTATAGTTGAGGTAGATTGCTCCAGATACCAAAATATTCAAGCCTCGAGATTTTTCGTGAATACAATAGCCGGGTCGACGTCTGATCGCGCCGACTGAGGTGACCCTGCATGACGATGCTCTATCCTATTGCGCTCTGGCTCTCGATGGCGGTGATGCCTGCGGACGCCGCTCCTGCTACGGGCGCCGCTTCCGCGGCTGAAGACGCCACGGCCGACCCCAAACGAACCACGACCAAGAGTGGCTCACGCTCGTCTACGGGCCGATCGGCGGGGTCCACACGGAGCTCGTCGAGTCGCACGACCCGTAGCAGCTCCTCTACGCCCACGCGCACGAGCACCAGTCGGTCTGCGACGCGGAGTTCTTCCTCCACGCGAACGGCGCCCCCAGCGGCCCCCAAGCGCTCAGCCTCAAGCGGGACGCGAACCACGACGTCACCGGCTCGGTCCACGAGCACATCACGCACGACGCGGACGGCACCGCCCGTGGCACCCAAGGGTGCGAAGACCTCGAGTCAAGGTTCCGCCCCGTCGCGTACGACAACGCGCCCGACGCCTGCGCGAACGGTGACGGCGGGCTCCAAGACGACATCGCCCACCCGCGTCCCTACTGCGCCGTCACGGACGACACGACCGGTCACGAGTCCGGCCAAGACTACGCCAGCTCGGATTCAGAGCACGACGCCGACGCGGCCTGCGACGGCCACCCGGACTGTAGGAGGTCGGACGACCGTGGCCCCGACCACGAGCGGCTCGTCGACCCGCGCCTCCAGCGGAGCCTCCCGCGCGACCGTGACGCCGCGGTCCACCTATGGTGGCGTGTCGTCCAACCGTGCATCCGTACGTACGACCCGTACCCAGAGTACGAGCAGCGGGACCATCACCACGACCCGTCGTGTCGTGCGCACCACGCCCACGGCGCATGGCCGAACGGTGGTGGGGGCGACCCGCTCGTACAATCAAGCGGGAACCCGTCGTGTCGTGACGCCTGCCCGTTCGTACGACCACCGGTACGCACGGCCGAATTGGCGTGTGGTTCGGTACAGCAGTCGGGCCTACAGTCCACCACCACGGCAGCGATGGTACCGACCGCTCTACACCCGCTGGTACACCCATCCGTGGTATCGCTACCAGTATGCGACCAGCTTCACGGTCTGTAGCTTTGGCTTCACAAGCTACGCGTGGAACGAGTTCTGGGTTCCACCCCACCGAACCGGCTTCACCTGGATCGGGCCTTCATGGGTGCGGGGCGTTTATGTGCCTGGCTACTGGGTTCCACAGCGTCGCGCGCCCGTCGGGTACGTCTATGTGCCGGGGTATTGGGACGCGGACAACTATGTCGAAGGCTTCTACCGCGTGGACCGACGTGGAGATGGCGACTGGACATGGGTGGATGGCTACTACCTCGACGACGGCACGCACATCCGAGGTCACTGGCGGCCAGCCGGCGCGGGTCCCGAGGGCTACGCGTGGGAGCCCGGATTCTGGGATGGGGAGACCTGGGTGGACGGCTTCTGGCGTCCGGAGTTCCGCAGTGGATTTACCTGGGTAAGCTCCTTCTACGATGCTCAGGGGATCTACAACAGCGGCTACTGGGCACCCATTGAGACCACCGACGGCTTTGTCTGGGTCCCTGGCTGGTTCGACGGAAACGACTGGGTCGAGGGCTACTGGGTTCGAGACGACGAGTACGAGAACACCGATCTCGGCTCATGGCAGCCTGAAGAGGGCTGGGACGACGGCTGGGACCTCGAGGGCGGATGGGGTGATGGCTACATGGAGCCGCTTGGTGACGGCTACGATGTGCCCCGAGAGGCGATCGAAGAACTGCCACTCGGAATTCCCGTCGACTAGGTCCCATCTCTCTGCACCCATGTGCGGGCCAACGCCTCCGCCTCCTCGGGGCGGAGGCGTCCTTCGTTGGGATACTCCGCCCGGATGCGCTGGTTGATTCGGTCGAGGATGAGTGCACCTGCAACGCTCACGTTGAGGCTCTGGGGCATCCCAAACATGGGTAAGGTCACGACGCCATCGGCAGCTGCAAGCACGGTCTCACCTACGCCTCGGACCTCTGACCCAAGCCAGACACAGACCGGCGTGTCGACCGGTACGTGCTCTGGCGCGATGGGCGGGTCGGCGAGGTCTGCGGCCCAGATGGCATAGCCATGGTCATGAATGTCCTGGACTGCAGCATCGACAGTGGTGTGATGGTGAAGTTCAAGCCACTGATGCGCCCCCCGAGCAGCGCCTCGCGAGGGCCGAAAGGGCAGCTCACCGACGAGCCACACGTGGAGAATCCCGAGCGCATCTGCGGTACGGAGGAGTGCGCTGACGTTGTGTCTGTGGTGGACATGCTCGGCAGCGAGCGCGAGATGGGGGGTGCGCCGGTGGGCAACCTGCTGGATTCTTGCGGTGCGGGTCTCGCTGGGCAAGTGGCCTCCTCTGGCGTGCCGAGGTAGCTCGCCGCGGACGCGGTGGCGAGTTCATCCGCGGGAGGCATGCATGGCACTTACCGGGAAGCAGCGACGTCATCTTCGTGCACTCGCACATCACATCAACCCTGTAGTGCTCACCGGCGCGGCGGGAGTGTCCGAGGCCGTGGTCGAAAAGACCAAGACAGAGCTCGAACATCACGAGCTCATCAAGGTCAAGGTGGCCGAGGGACCGGCGACGACGAAAGAGGCGGGCGCAGACCTCGCCAAGCGCGCTGACGCCGAGCTGGTGCAGGTCATTGGCCGCATGGTGGTGCTCTACAAGCCGAACCCGGAAGAACCAGGGATTCAGCTTCCGTCCGTGTGATGGTTAGGCGGCCATGTATCGACGAATGCGGTCATGACGAGGGTCACCGTCGGGTGTGACCGTGACCAGACGCTCGAGGAGCGCCGACGCATCGGATGCCGTTCGGCGGTGGGCGGCCAGCGCCGCGAGGTAGAGGTCCTCCCATACGGGCTGACGGACGAGGTCTTTGGCCACATCGGCCAACTCGAGGCCGCGGTCTGACTCCACGCCATCTTCGAGGTACAGCGTCGCCAACATACGATGCGTCCCGAGGTGGGGTGGCTGGTACCCACATCTGCCGGGCGTGCACTCGGTCACGGTAAGGCTGCGCTCGAGCGCCTGCATGGCTTCCATACGGAACCCACCTTTGGAGCGGATCCGGGCGAGTGCCACGTAGAAATCTTGCTGCTTGGGATGCTTCTTGATGAGGCCGCGCAAGAGGGCCTCGGCGCCCTCGAGGTCACCCGTCGCTTCGAGGAGCATGGCGTAGAGTCCATCGCCCTCGGTCATGCCCTGCTCACGCTCCGCCTTGAGCGTCGTGAGGGCTTCATCGACCTGACCGGACCGTGCGAGGGCGTCAGCCAGCATGATGGCCGTGTGGCTACCGCCCATCGGGAGGTGTCCCCCGGCCGCGCGGGCGAAGCCGCGCCATGCCCGTGCAGCTGCGCCGGGATCGCCGAGTGCGAGGGCTGCACGTGCACGCTCATGAAGGACGAGGGGTTCGTCGTCTGGCAGGGCGATGAGCTCGCTGAGTGCCTCCTCAAACTTACCGTCCTCCAAGAGGATCTTGGCGGACGCGAAGTCGGGGCCAAGCTCCAGCATGCTGCGCTGTAGAGCCTCTGGGTAGGCCTCCATCCAGAGCGCGAGGCGCATCTGTAGCTCGTCGGCCTCTTCGGGAGAGGTTCCCTCGGGAAGGTCCGGGGCCTTGTCAGCATGTGCGTCGAGGAAGCGGTCGTCGATGTCCATCAACGCGCGCTTGTCGATCTCGGCTGCGGCTGCGGCATGCGCTTGCTTCTCTCCGAAGATCGCAGCGACCTGCTCGCGCGCGCGACGCGTCGCCTCGCCGAGCTCGGGCCCTCCGAACGACGCTGCGACCTCAAAATGGAGATCAACCCGTTCGAGATCTCCGGCATGGGCCCAGCTGATGGCCTCATCGAGATTGGCGAGGCAAAGCGCGTGCTTTGCGCGTTGGACAACTTCTGCTGCGTCCGGCAGCTCAAGCGACTCTGCCTCGGCAAGGGCATCGGCGAATCGGCCCTTGGCAAGAAGCGCTTGTGCGGTCTTGAGCCGGTCGGCAGGCGAGGGGAACAGCCAAGAAAGGAACCCCATCAGGAGTTGTCCTCTTCGGGGGCTTCTGCCTCGGGATCGAGCAGGATGATCTCATCCGCGATGTCGTCACTGGCGGCCTCTCCCTCCACATATTGGTCAAGAGAACCGTACTTTTCGTATTCTGGAAGGAAGGCGAACGTGAGCGGGTCTGCGCGGTCGACATAAAGGATACCGTCGAGATGATCGCACTCATGCTGGGTAACGACGGCGGGGAATCCCTTGAGCTCGTAGTGCTTGCGACGTCCGTCCCGACCCCATGCGCGCACGCGGATGTGGTTGGGGCGGTCCACCGCTGCACGAAGTCCGGAGACGCTGAGGCATCCCTCGACCGTGCGGCTGGTCGCCTCGGTGAGGGCCTCGATCTCTGGATTGATAAGGAACTCTGGCCCGACATCGGGGTCGATGGTGAGGCAGACCACCCGAATGGGCTCATGGACTTGAGGCGCGGCGAGGCCGGCGCCGTTGTATTCGTCCATGGTGTCGAGCATATCATCGCAAAATCGCTGGAAATCATCGCTTCCGATCAGGTCGGGGTCGATGGGTTCAGCAACCATGCGGAGGACGGGATGGCCCATTTGGGCGACGCGAAGGATGGCCACAGACACCTCGTTCGATAGGATGCGCTCCACTGTAGGCGCAATGGCGAAGGAAGCAAGGGGTGACGCGCGCTGACCCGCCACCGTCGTGCTACCTGCGCCTAGAGACGAGGGACTTGATGATGCGAAACCGGCGCACACGCTTAATGTGGCTCGCAATCACGGTGGGGCTTGTGCTTCATCTGGTTGGGCTGGCAGGGGCATGGCGCGAAGCGCGTCGGGACAACTCTGGGCGTGACTTTGCCAGCTACCATTATGCCGTCCAAGTGGCAGTTGAAGGCGGAGACCCCTACGATAAAGCTGCACTAGGACGGCAAGCGAGGGAGGAGGGAACCCGAAAGGGGGTCCATCCGTTCTTCTATCCACCGCCTTTTCTTCTTGGGATGGCATGGACGGCACCGCTTTCTCTCGGAGACGCCTACCGCACGTGGTTTTGGCTCGACGAGCTGATGGGACTGCTGGCGTTCTCGGGGCTGGCATGGTCGTGGCGAAGGCTCGACCCCGTCGTGGTCGGTTCGGTGGGCCTGTTTCTGGGGCTGCTGACCGGCCTGCCCAACAACCACGCCATGGGCCAGGCGAATCTTCCCGTGATGTTGTTGGTGGTTGCTGGGCTCGCAGCAGAAGCCCGTCAGCGGGAAGGTCTTGGCGGTGCGCTCATGGGGTTGGCGTGCATGGCCAAGATGTCGCCGGCAGTGTTTGTCATGTGGTGGATACTGCGCCGACGGTGGAAGGCGGTCGTGTCGAGCCTGGCGTGCGCCGTCGTGCTGAGTGTCTTGACGTTGCCGATCGTCGGTTTTGAGACGCAGTGGGGATTCTTCACGCGCGTCCTGCCCGGTTTTGGAAGTGGCTCCTACAATGGCCTCACGGTGGGCATCGATCTCTTTGGGAACCACTCGCTTCCGAACCTCTTTGATGCATGGTTCCCCCATGAGAATGGTCGGCACCTGGCCCTCTCCGATACTGCCCGCCGTCTCGGCTCGCTGAGCTTTGCGTTGTTGCTCGGGGTGATGGGATGGGCCTTTTGGCGGCCACCCGCGGATCGCTTGGCGCGTGCAGGACAACTCGGGGCTGTGGCTGCGACCATGCTGCTCGTCCCTGTCATCACATATGAGCACCACCTGGTCTGGGGCCTGATTCCCGCGGTAGCCTTGGTGGCAGGACTATCGGCGGGTCGCCTCTCGTGGTGGTGGGTGTGGCCGGTGGCTGCCGCGGTGGGATTCTGGTGCGCTGACCTCGTGGAATTGAAGCAATTGTCTCTGTCGCTGCGCCCGTCACGGCCCATGCTAGGTTGGGTCGTGCAAGAGGCGAAGTTTGCCGCACTCGCGGTATTTTTCGTGGCCTCCGTGGTGCTGGGGCGAAGCTCCCCCGTCACGTCCTCCACAGGATCCGCGTCATGACGTCTACCGACCCCACAATTCACGATGTCGATGAGCGACCCTACAGTAGGTACGAGCAGGGCTACCTCATGTTGGCGTCGACCTTTGTGGTGCTGCTGGTCCTGACCAATATCGTGGGTATCAAGCTATTTCGCTCGCCCTTTGATCCGGAGTTTGCGCTCACCACGGGCATCATCACGTACCCGTTCACCTTTCTGGTCACGGACCTCGTGAGTGAGGTCTACGGGAAGAAGCGCGCGGACTTCATGGTGCTGATGGGCTTCTTGATGAGCTGCCTCATGCTGCTCATTCTGCAGATCGCGCTCGCCGTCGACCCGCACCCGTTTTGGGTGCCGCAGAAGGAGGCCTTCTTTGACTCTCCGGAGGGCTACCAGCACGCGTTTGAGAGCGTCTTTGCGCTGAATGGTACGTTGCTGTTCGGTTCGATGCTCGCCTACGCCGCTGCCCAGCTGACCGACAACCACCTGTACCACTTCTGGAAGCGGGTCACGAAGGGCCGCCACCTCTGGCTACGGAACAACGCCAGCACATGGGTGTCGCAGCTGGTGGACACGGCTATCGTGAACTCGATCCTGTTCTATTGGGGCTTTGGCCTCGATCTCTGGACGGGTGTGTCCATTATGGTGACCATCTACCTGCACAAGTTGGTGCTCGCCGCACTCGATACGCCCGTCATCTATCTTGGGGTCTACCTGCTGAAGGCCTACATCGGGCACGACGAGCTCGCGGCACGTGGTGTGGTGGCGGAACATGAGGAAGGTGTGGAATGACCGGGTCGTTGCGTCGCGCAGTGGTGACAGGGGCTGGCGGGCGTGTGGGGCAGGCCACCGCGGTGGAGCTGGCGAGGCATGGCTTTGAGGTCGCGGTTCACTACAACCGCAGTCGGGACGGTGCGCTCGCGACGGTTGAGGCGTGTCGCGCCGCAGGCGGAGACGCATGGGTGGTCCAGGGTGCGCTCGATGAGCTGGAGGGGTGTCAGAAGCTCTGCGAGGCCGTGAAAGAGCGCTGGGATCACCTCGATGTCTTGGTCAATAACGCGTCGGCCTTTTCTCCCATCCGATTTGAAGACATCACACCCGAGGACTGGGCCTTCATGGAGGCCATCAACGTCCGTGCGCCCTTCTTGATTTCCCAAGGGTTGCTGCCTCTGTTGCGTGCACGTCCGTCTGTGACCGTGGGCGCCGAAGGATCAGAGCGCGGGGTTGTGGTGCATCTGTGCGACATTGGCGCGGACCGACCGGTGTCCGGCTATGCGCATTACTCGGTGAGCAAGGCCGGCTTGGTGATGTTGGTCAAGGCCATGGCGGTGGAGCTTGCACCCGAGATTCGGACCGTGGGCGTCAGTCCGGGCCAGGTGATCTGGCCCGAGGACTATCCTGCAGACAAGCGTGCACGCCTCGCGTCCCGCATCCCCATGAAGCGCGTGGGCACACCGGATGACATCGCCAAGCTTGTGCGATTTGTGGCGACCGAAGCACCCTATCTCAATGGATGCGTGGTTCCTGTCGACGGTGGGCTGTCCTGCAGGTACTGAAAGAACACCAGAGACTTGAGCCGTTGGAGTCACCATGAGCGCCCCTGATCGCATCACCCTCGACCGCTTCACCGTCCCGTGTATTCTTGGGATTCTGGAGTCGGAACAGCGTGCGCCACAGCGCGTTGAGGTTCAGATCTCAATGGGACTCGACGTGGAAGCCTGCGGAGACTCCGGGAACCTCGAGCTCACCGTCGATTATGCGGCGGTTCAGCAGCAGGTGATCACGTTGCTTCAGGCCGGACAGTGGCGCTTGCTGGAGTCGATGGCGATGGCCATTGCACGCTTGTTGCTCGCACCGCCTGCACCTTCCGAGCGAAGAGCGCAGATTCACGATGTTGAGATTTCCCTCGCCAAACCCGACATCCTCGACGGTGCGGTGCCCGCCCTGACGGTGCGACGCGATGAGGACTGGTGCGACCTCGATACGGGGATGCGCCCACCAAAGACGTGGTTTGATGTCCTCTGTCAGACACCCATCACGGGTGCATATCGTGCCCATGTCGAGGGCGGCTCCAGCTTCAGCGTGCCACCGACGGCCTTTGTACATGTCATCGCGGGATCAGGTTCGGCGGACGGCGTGTCTGTGATGCCGGGGCAGCGGCTCGCCATGGGCCAATGCCGAGAACTGACTGCAACCGGAGAGCAGCCGCTCACGGTGCTGCTCGTGAGTCGGCCCCCACTCGAGGGCTGACGAGACGCCTCATGCGCCATGGTGCAGCATCAGATGGCGCCATGATGGGTGATCTTCTGAGCGAGGTGCGTTAAAAGGGGACCTCTCCGGTCCTCTTGAGGTGCGCTGGTGCTTCGAATTGCAAAACTCACGGACTATGGTCTCGTCGTGCTCGCGCATGTAGCGCGCGTAGACGACGTGGTCTCTACCGTGGGACTTGCGGAGCGCTCCGGGCTTCCGCAGACCACGGTGGCCAAGGTAGCCAAGGCACTGACGCGTGCCGGGCTGCTTTCGTCGACGCGAGGACTGAATGGTGGCTACGCGCTGGCGCGTCCAGCTGTCGATATTCGGGTGGCACAGGTGATCGAGGCCATTGAAGGCCCGCTGGCCCTGACGGCCTGCTCGACCGGAGATTCCGAGTGTGCCGACGAGCACCATTGTCCGCTCTCGGGGCATTGGCCCACCATCAACGCTGCCGTCCGCGGAGCGCTGATGGATGTCAGCCTCGCGGACCTGATGGTGCGGACGGTTCGTACCCCAATCGCCCAGACCATGGGAGGGTGACCATGTCGAATGCTGCTATCGAAGACCATCTTCAGAAGAGCTACGAACACGGGTTCGTGACCGACATCGACGCGGAGACCTTTCCGCCTGGGCTCGATGAAGGCGTCATCCGCGCGCTGTCGGCCAAGAAAGAAGAGCCCGAGTGGATGCTGGAGTGGCGCCTCAAGGCCTTCGCGTCGTGGAAGAAGATGGTGGAGCCTCGTTGGGCCCACGTCGACTACCCCGAGATCGACTACCAAGCGATCAGCTACTACTCAGCGCCGAAGAGCCCCGACGATGCACCCAAGAGCCTCGATGAGGTCGACCCCAAGTTGCTCGAGACGTTCGACAAGCTGGGCATTCCGCTCCACGAACGAGCCGCGCTTGCGGGGGTAGCTGTCGATGCTGTGTTCGACAGCGTCAGCGTGGCGACCACCTTCCGGGAGGAACTGGCCGAAGCTGGCGTCATCTTCTGCAGCATCTCCGAGGCCATCCGGGAGTACCCAGAGCTCGTGAAGAAGCATCTGGGCAGCGTGGTGCCTATCTACGACAACTACTTTGTCGCACTGAACTCGGCCGTGTTCAGCGATGGCTCGTTCGTCTATGTGCCGAAGGGCGTGCGATGCCCCATGGAGCTGAGCACCTACTTCCGCATCAACGCCATGGGAACGGGCCAGTTCGAGCGTACGCTCATCGTAGTCGAAGATGCGGCCTACGTGAGCTACCTCGAGGGCTGCACGGCACCGATGCGCGATGAAAACCAGCTGCATGCCGCGGTGGTCGAGCTCGTCGCTGAGGGCAACGGGGAGATCAAGTACTCCACGGTTCAGAACTGGTACCCGGGCGATGAAAACGGCAAGGGTGGCATCTACAACTTCGTCACCAAGCGCGGCATCTGTAAGGGCGCGCACTCCAAGATCAGCTGGACGCAGGTGGAGACCGGTTCGGCCATCACGTGGAAGTACCCGAGCGTGATTCTCAAGGGCGACCACAGCATCGGGGAGTTCTACTCGGTGGCGGTGACGAACAACCTCCAGCAGGCGGACACGGGCACCAAGATGATCCATCTTGGACGCAACACCCGGTCGACCATCGTCAGCAAGGGCATCTCGGCGGGACGCAGCGACCAGAGCTACCGCGGCCTGGTGCGCATCAACAAGAAGGCCGAGGGCGCGCGCAACTTCACGCAGTGTGACTCGCTTCTGATGGGCGACACCTGCGGTGCCCACACCTTCCCGTATATCGAGGTCAAGAACCCGAGCGCCATCGTGGAGCACGAGGCGACCACGAGTCGGGTCTCCGAAGACCAGGTCTTTTACCTTCAGCAGCGTGGTCTCTCCGAAGAGGACGCTGTCAATCTTGTCGTCAATGGGTTCTGCAAAGAGGTCTTCCGTCAGCTCCCCATGGAGTTTGCGGTGGAGGCCCAGAAGCTGCTCGCGGTGTCGCTCGAAGGCGCCGTCGGCTGATCCCAGAATTCTGAAGTCTTGGGGCGGTGCCCCTGGAGTCACTCATGCTTGAAATTCAAGATCTCTCCGCATCCGTGGAGGGGACACCCATCCTCAAGGGCCTGAACCTCACCGTCAATCCGGGAGAGGTGCATGCCATCATGGGGCCCAACGGAGCCGGAAAGTCCACCCTCGCCAAGGTCTTGGCTGGGCATGACGACTACGAGGTGACGGGCGGCACGGCGCGCTTCCTCGGACGTGATCTGCTCGACCTTGAGATCGAAGAGCGCGCTGCGGAAGGCCTGTTCCTCGGGTTTCAATACCCGGTGGAGATTCCGGGCGTCACCAACAGCTACTTCTTGAAGGAGGCGCTGAACGCCCAACGGAAAGCGCGCGGCGAGGAGCCCATTGCACCGGGCGCGTTCATCAAGCGCCTCAAGGCCAATATGGCCTACCTCGACATGGACCCCGCCTTCCGCAACCGCTTCGTCAACGTCGGGTTCTCGGGCGGTGAGAAGAAGCGCAATGAGATCCTTCAGCTGCTCATGCTGCAGCCGCGCCTCGCGCTGCTCGATGAGACGGACTCTGGGCTCGACATCGATGCCCTGCGAATCGTCGCGAAGGGCGTCAACAGCCTTCGCAGCCCCGACCACGCCATTGTGGTGGTGACGCACTACCAGCGTTTGCTCGACTACATCGTCCCGGATGTGGTGCATGTGCTGGTCGATGGTCAGATCGTGCGTTCCGGCGACAAGTCCCTGGCACTGGAGCTCGAAGCTCATGGCTACGCAGGTGCACGTGAAGCACGGATGGCGCAGGGGGCCTCATGACGGCGGTCGAGAGCCTACGGTCCTCCCATCCCGCGTTTGACGGGGAGGTTGCGGCCTGGCGCGATGCAGCGCTCACGGCATTTCAGGTGACGGGCTTCCCCACGCGGCGGCTCGAGGCATGGAAGTACACGCCGACTCGGCAGGTCGCAGGAACGTCGTTTGTTCATACGGCGGACGTTGCGGCGTTTGAGGCGGCCGCACTCAAGGCCTACCGGATCACCGAAGCCGATGAGCTGGTCTTAGTGAATGGGGTGCTTTCTCCGGACCACTGCAGCCCAGGTCTTCTCGACGCGCTCCCCGAGGGGGTTCGTCTTGTGTCACGTGCGCTTGCCCGTGATGGGTCAGACTGCCCATTCCCCATGCTCGCGGCGTCAGATGGAGCAGGATTTACAGACCTCAATGCCGCGTTCCTGCAAGAGGGCTTGTGGCTCGACATCGCCCCCTCGGCGAAGCTTGAGCGTCCCATCCACCTGATTCATGTCTCGGTGGCCAAGCAGCAGGCGACAGCGGCACACGTCCGTCATCATCTCCACGTCGGACGCTCCTCCACGGCAACCGTCATGGAGACGCATGTGACGTTGGGGGAGGCGTCGACCCTGTCCAATGTGGTGACCGAGGTCCATCTCGAGGCCAACGCCGAGCTGCGCCACCATGTGATTGGCCATGCGGGGCTCCACGGCATGCATGTGGGTCGTGTCGTGGCACGAACCCATCGCGACGCCCGCTTCCACAGTCATGTGGCTTGGCTCGGTGGTGCGCTGGTTCGGAACCAAATTGAAGTGCACCTTGTGGAGCCCGGCGCGCACTGCGCGCTCCATGGGCTGTACGTGCTCGATGGTGAGGCACATGTCGACAACCACACGGTCATCGAACATGCGGCGCCAGACTGTACGAGCCTCGAGCACTACAAGGGCGTGTTGGGCGGTAAGGCACGGGGTATCTTCGACGGTAAGGTGGTCGTGGCGAAAGATGCGCAACGAACCTCGGCCGAGCAGAGCAACGACAACCTGCTGCTCTCCGATACGGCGGATGCCAACGCGAAGCCGCAACTCGAGATCTACGCCGATGACGTGAAGTGCAGTCATGGCACCACGGTGGGGCAGCTCGATAAGACGCAGCTCAACTACCTTCGTACGCGGGGAATTCCAGAGATGGAGGCCCGGAATCTCTTGACGGCGGCCTTTGTGGCCGATCGGATCGACCAGATTGCGAACGAGCAGGTGCGCAGGCACACACGCGGGCTGGTCGACGCCACGCTCCAGCGAATTCTGTCCGAAGGGGCCGGCTGATGGGCGATCAGGCGTTCAATGTCGATGCGGTTCGCGCACAGTTTCCAGCACTTCATCAGGACGTGAATGGCACGCCACTCGTGTATCTGGACAATGCGGCGAGCAGTCAGGTGCCCCAGTGCGTCATCGATGCGTTGGTGAAGCACTACGCAGAGGACCGCTCCAACGTGCATCGAGCAGTCCACACGCTGTCGCAGCGGGCAACGGCTGGCTTCGACGCCGGGCGCGAGCAGGTGGCGCGGTTTCTGGGGGCAAGCTCTGCAGAGGAGATCGTGTTCACGCGAGGAACGACCGAAGCGATCAACCTTGTGGCAGACGCGTGGGGGCGCGCGCACCTGAAGGCGGGCGACGAGGTCGTCATCACGGCCATGGAACATCATGCCAATATCGTGCCCTGGCAGATGGTCTGCGAACGCACGGGGGCGGTGCTGCGTGTCATTCGAATGGACGACCGTGGTGTGCTCGACATGGAGCACGCGCGATCGGTGATCGGCCCTCGCACCCGCATGGTGTCCTTCGTGCACATCAGCAATGCGCTCGGGACCATCAATCCAGCCCATGAGCTCATCGGGCTGGCTCGGTCCGTGGGAGCGACGGTCCTTGTAGACGGTGCCCAGAGTGCTGCGCATATGCCGGTGAATATGCAGGAGCTTGGCGCCGATCTGTTCGTGTTTTCGGGTCACAAGGTCTTTGGACCCAATGGCATTGGTGTCCTTTGGGGCAGGCCCGAGGTCCTTCAGTCCATGCCGCCGTATCAGGGCGGTGGCGACATGATTCGGACCGTGAGCTTCGAGAAGAGCACGTTTCAGGATGCACCGTACCGGTTTGAGGCGGGCACCCCGAACGTCGCAGACGTCATTGGTCTTGGTGCTGCGCTCGACTGGGTGCTCAACCTCGATCGTGCAGGCGCGCTGGCCCATGAGACAGATCTCCTTGCCTATGCCACGGCGCTGGTCTCCGAGATTCCCGGCGTGACGGTCATTGGCACGGCGCCAAACAAAGCGAGCGTCCTTTCCTTCGTGGTGGATGGCGCCCATCCTTCTGATGTCGGAACGCTGCTCGACCGCTATGGCGTCGCCGTTCGTACGGGACATCATTGCGCGCAGCCGGTCATGGACCAGTTTGGTGTGCCGGCCACGGCACGTGCGAGCTTTGCGCTGTACAACACCCGCGCGGAAGTCGAGGCCTTTGCCGAGGCGCTACGCAAGACCCTGACCTTCCTGGTCTGACGGGAGTGACGATGTCGCAGACAACCCCTCAGCGAAGAAGTGTGCGAAGGACGGCGAAGCGTCTGCTCGTGAGGGTCCTCAAGCGTGCGGCGCGTGAGCTGAGGGCAGTGGACGCGACCACGGTCACTCATGCGAGCGTGGACGCGGTCTCCCCCAATGTCTCTGCGGCTCACGTAGACCCACCCAAACCTGCGACCGCTGCGCCATCGAGCGCTCCGGCGCCCGAGCTGAGCGAGCAAGCGTCGATGGACCTGCTCATGTCTGGTGCCTCGGCGATGCTCACGGGTGAAGCTACCGTGTCGACTGGAGACACAGATGATGAGGACACGGTTCCGCATCGTGCACGAACGTCTCCCGCCGCGCAAACACCGGCGCTCCAGGCGATCGAAGAGGCTGTCGTCGAGAACCTTCAGACGATCTACGATCCGGAGATCCCCGTCGACATCTATGAACTGGGCTTGATCTACCGCATCGATGTGTCGGACGCGCAGGCCGTGCAGGTCACGATGACGTTGACCTCACCCAACTGCCCAGCGGCCCAGTCGCTGCCCAACGAAGTCAAGGTGAAGGTCCTTGATGTCGAGGGTGTGACCGACGCCGAGGTCGATGTGGTCTTCGAACCCACATGGACGCCTGAAATGATGTCGGAAGAGGCTCGTCTGGAGCTCAATCTCTAGGCTGGCCGAGGCTGTTCAAGCCCTGCTTCAAGCGGCGGTGGACCACCGAGCTGACCCCGAGGTAGTACGCGCCATAGGCGAGTGACCCGAACGCGACCGTCTCAGCCCAGGTCGCTTCGGGGTTGAGCGCGACCGACATGACCGCAATGAACCAGACCATGCCAAGGGAGAGCGACGTGCGCTTGAGGAGCAGGGTGCGAGACGGGTAGGCGTAGTGGATGGGGAGAAACACCAGCGCGCTCAGCACCAGCAGCGAGGCCACGGTGAATGCTGGGGTGGCATCGAGGACCCACAGATAGACGAAGAGCACGTTCCAGTAGCTGGGGAAGCCGACAAAGGACTCCTCGGTCTTCGCTTGCTGTTGGCAGAACTGGTACCCGCTGGCGAGGACCGGAAACGCCACAACCCATCGCAGCGACTCGGGTAAAAGACCAGCTGCCACGACGGCAATGGCGGGCAGAAACACGTAGGTCAAGAAGTCGGCGAGGTTGTCGAGGAGGGCACCGTCAAAGGGGACGAGCTCTTTGACGCGCAGCTTTCGGGCGAGGGTGCCATCGGTCCCATCAATGAACATGGCGATGAGGTTCAGCCACAAAAAGGTGGGGATGTCGCCGCGCCACAGCGCATCGATGCTGATGAGCGCGAGCAAGAGACCCATCGAGGTGTAGACGTGGACACCCCACGCGGCAGCGTGATGGATGGACCAGCGCTGGTTTTGTACAGCTTCCATTACGGCGCACTAACCTGACGGTCACACGATGTCTTCTGGCGCGACTAGCGGCGCTTGGCCTGAAGCAACAGGAGGCGATGCTCCATCTCGCGAAGGGGCATCAGGTCACCCTTTCGCGAAGCCACCTCAACACCGGCAGTGTAGGTGGCGACGGCCTCATCGATGCGTGCGAGCTGTTCCAGGGCCTTACCGTGGATGGGGTAGATGGCGCTGTTTTGGCTATCGACACCAATCGCACGTTCCAGACGGCCGACGGCCTCGTCATGACGACCGAGGGTATGAAGGGCGCTGCCGCTTCCGAACAGGGCGATCGGATCTTCGGGGTCGAAGGCGAGAACCTTCTCAAACATCTCGAGCTTTCGCGTGGCCTCTCGGGCCTTGGCTCGACGGAGGTCTTCGTCAACGCGCTCGCCCTCACCCTCGCGCCCAGCGGCCTTGGCCATCGACTTCATGGTGGCCTTGCCAGACTCGTCTTCTGCAGTTTCTTTATCGCCGATCTTCATAAAGTAGAGGGAGAGGTTGGTGTTCACCATCGGCTCATCGGGAACGACCTCTTCGAGGCGCCGAAAGACATCAATGGCTTCGTGAAACCGGCCCGTCTTACCGAGAATGACGCCGATGGCTTCGTACGCATCGGCGTGACGCGGGTTGAGCTGCAGGCAGCCTTCGAGGTGTTGGATGGCCCGGTCCGTGTCACCAGAGGCGAACAGGCGAATGGCGTGGTCATACAGCTGTGCAGCCCGTGCCGTATGATCAGCGGCGGCGTAGAGCGGAAGTACGGCGACCGTGGCGGGCACCGAGGTGCCATCGGCGAGGCGCACCTCGTGCACGGTGCCGGGGGTGCGATCCTTACGCTTGAGGTAGGCGAGGGCGACCGGGGCCTGGCGGCTGACCGACCATGCGCGGCTTGCCCAAGACCCAATCTTGCGGTCATCGTCCGCGAGGTGCAGCGGTGCCCCCTCATCGGGGAGCGTGGCCACGACATCCGCCGAAGCACCGTCGAAGACCAGTGCCCGAAGGAGGGTGGGCACGCTGCCATACGTGCGTACGCGCGCGATGACTTCTTGTCCGAGGTAGCAGCCCTTGGTGTAGCTCACCGCCTGTTGCTCGATGCCCGTCTCTGGGAGTAGTCGGTCTTTGCCCATGGTATCGGGTCCGATCCGAGGGATACCGGCTTCGATGCGGAGCGCATCCCACGCGTGGTCGAAGGCCTCTGGCCCGACGAGAAGGCTCGCCGTGGCTGCGCACACGTTCTCTACGGCTTCGGCCAGACCATCGACAGCGGTGGGGAACCGCACCACAACGCCTACGTCACCGGTCAACGAACGACGAAAGGCGAGTGAACCATCCGGAATGGAGAGCCCGAGGTCTCGTCGTGCGCGTCGAATCGGTCGCACCGCATACTCAGGCAGGCGATCCCACGGCTCGAAGCCGAGGGGCCCGAAGAGCGCGTCTGCGAGGTCGGCGGCGAGTGGTCCTTGCAGGAACAGCCAGGTCGCCTCTTGGTCGACCGTCAACGTGAGGTCGTCCGAGAACAGCATGCTGTCGAGCGCGTCGTGAAGTCCCTGTGCGTGCTGGGACAAGCACAGAAATGCAAAGCGGTCTTGCGCATCGGGCAGCCGATGCAGGCTCGCCAGGTGCTCGAGGTGTCCCGTCCGACGAACCCGCGCTTGGAGGTTGCCTTGTCCTTGCTCGAGGCCCTCTACGTCGTTGGTGAGCTGGCTGTGGAGAAACGACGCAGCATCTGGGCCGTGGGCCCACAAGACCTCAAGCCCGGGCGCGTCCGCAGGTCTCAGGCAGACGAGCGCCGTCTCGCGTGCGGACTGCAGGGCTGCATGGGCATCGCTCATCAGATGGAGAAGGACTCCCCACAGCCGCAGGTGTTCGTGGCGTGGGGATTGTTGAAGACAAAGCCCTTGCCCGTGAGACCACCCTGATGGTCGAGCGTGATGCCGCCGAGGTAGATGGTCGACTTGCGGTCGAGGTAGATGTGGAACCCGCCCATCTGAATCACGGTGTCACCCTCACGCTGATCGGTGAAGTCGAGCACATAGGAAAGCCCCGAACATCCACCACCCTTGATGCCGAGGCGGAGGCCCATGCCCGTGTGATCGGGAAGAGCCAAGAGACGCTGCACTTCTTGCTGGGCGGCCGTGGTCAGGGTGACCAGTGTTCCGTTGTCGGCTTGCACATCCATCGAGGCGCCTCCTCCCTGCGTCATACAGAGCACCCTTTCATAGCACCAGACTAACCCACGGCAAGGGCACGACGTGTGGGAAATTGGAAGGACAGGACTGTCGAAGGCATGGTAGACGGAGGCATGACGCACGATCCTGTTCTACCCGCAGCGTACGAGTCGCTGTTCGGCTTGGCGACCGACGTTGCCGCGCTCGATGGCCTACAGCTGGTGACCTACGTCCGGAATGGTCGGCCGTTACAGGCCACGCTTCGGCAGGGTGCTGTCCTCTCCGTGGCCGTGCATCGCGGGCTGGGCCCGCGGTTTCGCGCGCAACTCGGCGCAGAATGGACCGAGGTCCCGACGTCGCTCCGTGAGGTCCTGAATACGAGCGCCTCGCTCGCTGGAACGACGGATGGTCTTGTGATCCATCTCCCGGGTCGAAGCTCCGAGGGGAAGACTGAGGACGCGCTGTTGTCATTTCGAGATATCCACGGGCTTATGGAAGGCATTCCGCCGGTTCGGCGCAGGCTATGGGTGCAGGATGCACGCCACATTGTGGTGGCGTGTGAGCAGAATGCGGGAGAGCGTGTGCGGTGGGAACTGACGCCGCTCGATGACGTGCGCTGGGTGGCGATGGCCAACTTGCAGCGCGGACAGGTGGGCGTTCGGTGTGTGGTCGACCCGGCGCGAATCCCTGATATCGACCCTGTCGCCGCGGCGGACCGTGGCTGGGGAATGGTTCATCGGGGCGACGCCGATCCGCGCCTTGTGCGTGTATGGCTGGAGGCCGCGAGATCCGCTCGTCAGGCCTACGGGGGCGCTGTGCCGCCCGAGGCCTTCGCGACCGTGGACAGTGCCCATCATTGGCGAACAAGAACAGCGGACTACAGTGTCGAGGCCATCGAGAAGCGTCTCGCGGAGCTGCCGTAGCGTCGAGCCATCTAGCCCCGTCGTTCGGCACGCCGCGCATCGCGGCGCTCACGCCGGCTCTCTCGTCGCGCGGTACGAACCTCTTTGCGCGTGGTCAGCATGAAGATCGAGGTGACGCTATTTAAGGTTTGTTCGCGTGCTTTGGTCAGAGCCATAGCACAGCTCTGCAGCCCGTCATCGACGGCGGCGAGTGTGGCGCCAAGGCGGTCACGTGTCACCACACCGAGGTCCGCCATCATCTGGTCCACGAGGGGAACGATATGGCTTGTGACAAGGTCTGAGATGGCGGCGATCTGAACTTGTGCCGCAGCATCGAAGCGGGAGGGGAGCTCAAAACCGTTGGTGGCCACACAGGTCATTCTCGCGGTGTCGGCGGTCTGTTGGACCTCGGGGATAGCAGCGGTGGCTGCCTGACGTAGGGCCTGCGCGCGCGCCATACGACGGTCGACGAGTCCCTGCTCCTCGCCGGTCAAGGCACCCGAGGCACTTGCGGCCCGGGCTGCGGAGACCCGTTGTTGGTTGGACGCAATGACGTTCTCGGTGTGCACACGATGAGCTTCGAGCCCGGCAAGCTCCAAGGCAGCGACGGTGGAGGCATGTTGCGCGGCGTCGCTGGTCTCATCTTTGTCCTTTCGCGTGGCGTTGAGCTTTGTTCGGAGTTCTTTGAGGTGGCTTCTGCGATCTGACCGTTGCTTGCGTACCTGCCCTTCCATGTTCTGCTGGCGGCCCTCGACACGTTTTCTGGTCTTCTCGGCTTCCTTCAGGCCCGCTTGGTTGGTGTCGATCTTGGCACCCATATCGGTGGTCGCAGAACTGGCAGAGCCCTTGCCACTTCTCGCTTTTGAACGCTGGCCTCCCGCCTTTTGGCCGGCGTTGATCAACCGTTGCAGGTCGTCGATGGTGCTCGTATCGACAACATCATCGTCCGTGAAGGCACTGCCGATGAAGTTGACCACGGAGGCACCGGCCTTCGCGATGTCGCCACCTACGTTCACCAGTCCGCGTACGGCGCTGTTGTTGACGAGAGAGGTCAGGTCCCCAACGGCACCGCTGTCGGCTTGGTCCAGACCTTTCTCCGCCTTCGCGGTCTCTTTGTCGGCCTTGGTTTGTTTCTGCGACGCATCCGTGAGGGTCTTGTCGACCTTCTCCGAAGCGTTGGCGTTGTCTGCAATGCGCGCTGCTCGTGTGTCGTTCGATGCTTCGAGGACCGCGTACTGGCCGCTGTCACTCAACATCTCTTCGCTCTGGGCGATCATGCCCTTCAGCATCGCCTCTTGCTCCGCGAGCATCT
This sequence comes from Myxococcota bacterium, assembly GCA_049889515.1. Classification (GTDB taxonomy): domain Bacteria; phylum Myxococcota_A; class UBA796; order UBA796; genus JBMHDG01. The sequence continues at coordinate 92,142 of JBMHDG010000005.1, read as the reverse complement.
CGGTTCGCCCCGCATTGGCAGCTGCCATCGCCATGTGATGCGCGGCGCTGGCGGGGTCGTAGGGAAGCGGCGCAATGGGTTCAAGACTGACGGTCTCACCAGCAGGTGGGTGTGAGGCCATTCGGGACGTCACGTCGTAAGTGGGGGTCTGCCAGGTTGTCGGAAGCGCTACCGACGTCGGGTCGGGTAGCTGTGCCACCACCTCGTCACGCCGTTCTTCGGCGGTGGGCGCTTGGGCGACCTCATCCGTTGCGCTGTTTTCGGAGAGGCCGAGAGAAGACTTCAGCGTATCGTTGCCCGCTGCACCCACGCCGAGTCCAAACAGCTGGCTGCTGTCCTGGACTGCTGTCCGCACGTCGTCGACCCGCTGACTTGCAGGAGAGAGCTTATTGGTGGCGTTCTTTGATCGTGACGCATCCATGGTCTTCGGTCGGCGACGGCCGGATGCGGGAGCGGCCGAGGATGCAGCGGAGCTAGACGCACCATCGGATGCTGCAGGCGCCAGGGCTCTGGGCGGCATGGCATCATCAGCGGCAGTCTTCAGTGCCGCGCTGCTTGCCGGCGATTGGGTATTGGCACGGCCAGCTTTGCCGTGCATGTGGACCTTGGCGTCCGGTGCCGCGAAGTTGCCTCCGGCATCGTTGCCATTCCAGATCGTGTATTCGTTGGAGAGCGTGCTCTTGCCGGCGTCGCCCGCAGAACCGGTACCCGTGAAGATGCCATCACGTTTGTTGCGGGTGCCGAAGGGAACGCCGGTATTCTGGAACGTCTTGACGAGGGCATCGTCGATGGGAACGACACGGCTGTCGTACATTTCTTGGGTGAGCGTAGCTTCTGCGACGCTCACATCGTCGACGGGGGTGCCGTCTGCCTTGAGGTAAGGCTGCTTGCCTTCTCCATCCGTGTAGTGGAGTCCGCGTTCTTCGACGAGGTTGGCGCCGGTCTTGTTGTTTCCGGTGTCGCCCATGGCGACAAAGCCCTTCAGTGTGGTGACCTCAGAATCGGGCACAACTTTGGACACCTTGGTCTGGCCAGGCACCACATGGTGGTCGAGAACCTGGGCTTTCTTGCCAAGCAGGTATTTGTCGTTCTCCTTCCACTGGGTGGGCTCGAGGCCCTGAAGCTCGTCGAGGCGCGTCAGCTCTCTGGCATTGAAGTTCTCTTGTAGGATCTCGACATCGAGCTTGTTGGGCTGCTTGGGCACTTGATCGAGTGCGTAGAGGTCCGCAATCTGGAGCGTCTCGACTTGATCACTGGTGCGCGCAGAGCGGGCATCGAACGCCGAAGAGTAGTCGCCATACTCGTCGGCACTCAAGCCCATCGCTTCCCACTCGGACAGCGTCTTCTTGTTTCCGCCACTCGCTGCGTTCACATCGAGCTTCGGTACGACGGGTCCTTCGACCGGGCGGCTGGGCGTGGCCGTGGCCACCGGGACATCGACCCCCATATCCGTGGGCATCGATGGACCCGTGGGAGCGGGGGGAGGCGTGGTCACATTTCTAGCGGGAGGTGCGGGCACATCGGCCGTAGTCGGGTCTGGTGGAGGCGCCGTCACGTCCACTTCGATCGGTTTCGGGGGGGTGACATCAATGTCCATGGCCGGGACATCGGGTGTCTCCACCATGGTGGGTGCATCGAGGGGCTGACGGCCGATTTCTGCGAGGGGTGTGGGGGCCTCTGGCGCCGGCGGGCTGTTCACTGGTCCCGATGGGGAGGCACTAGAGGCTTCTTTCTTCACCGTCTGGGATACGGTGTTGTCGATGTCGGTGTCCGTCTTGTTGATCTTGCTCTTGGATTTCGATTTTTGGGACAGGCCTTCTTTCCCAAGACCCACGGCCTGAGCCAGCGAGTTGTTGACGTGTGCTTCGAGTGCTGCGGCATCGGCATCGACATCTGCGGGATTACCGTCCGAATCCAAGATCTTAAGCGCGCGGACTAGGGCGGCGATGCCAGAGATCACCATGGATGCCAGGCTGACCCCCGTCCCAATCACGGCGAGGGTGCCTGCCCACGCGCCAATGGCAAATCCCACGCCGGCGATGGCGGTAATGATGCCGGCAATGGCGCAGATGGCAGCGGCGATACCCAAGACATCGCCGAGTACCGAAAGGACGCTTGCGATGAGCTCAAGACCGCCTGCGAGCCGCTCGTATCCCGTGCTGTCGGCACCCGTCAGCTCGCCCCAGGGCGCCGCGAACTTGTTGTCGAAGTCCTGGAAGGTATTGTAGAGATTCACGGCTCCAAGCGCGCCGCCGATGATGGGCACTGCCGTGCTCAGGGTGCCGCCAGCTACCCGCCCCATACGGGTGCCCGTGGCAATCCACTTGGCACCTTGGTTGTTCGCGAGCAGCCCTGCGCCATCGAGGGCCAACCCGGTCAGAGCGGACTGCGTGCCACCCACAATGCCACGGCCAGCAGCGCTGAGCGCAATGTCCTTGCGTTGTTCATAGGTGTAGAATCCCGCGGTGGCGTCCTGTTGGGATGCGGACGAGGAGGCGTCCATAAGCCCACGGTCCGTCTGGACCGCGCTTTGGGTCGGCAGAGGCGACTCTGGAACGACGGTGACGTAGCACATCTCGTCGGCTTGTTTTCCCCATGCCTCTTGGAGGCCGAAACCAGGAGAAACCCCGAGGAGGCTGTTGGGCGCATCGCCACCGGAGATGTCTACCGATTCGGGATCGAAGCTGAAGTCCGAGATGCCCGAGGGGCCTGACGGCATGGACTCGCCGCTGCCAACGCCTGGCCCGCCGCCCGACGCGATGCGTATATCTGCAGCCGTGGATGCGCTGGTGCTCGCAGGTGTGGATGGGCCAGACGAAGCCCCGCCGCCCGGACTTGCAGGCGCTCCAGAGGGCGAACTGTCCTCGGGGCTGGCAGGGGTGCCACCCGTGCCTTCGACGTCGGGCGCAGCGGGGTCGAGCTCATCCCCAGCGGTGGGCTCAGGCTCGCTGTCCTCTGGCGGAGGGGTTGGTGCACCCAGTGTGGACGCGGTCAACGGGTCTACGACAGAGCCATTGAGGCCCTGACGCTGGTCGTCATCTTTGGTGGCCCCCTCCGGAGAGGCGACAACGGACATGATGTCTGACATGGCCCCACACCCTCATCCGGCACACTCTACCCTAGGAATTATCGGCATTGGTGCAAATCGATGCGGCGTGGGATGAGCTGTCAAGATGATGTGCGGAGATCACGCGATAGTCGTGCCATGGAGGTACGCATGCTCTCGAACGAGGGCATGCCCTCGCGTCTTGGCATCCCATTCCATGAGGAGTTGAGCGCGCATATCGCGATAGCGGGCTCCACCCATGGGTCCCAGCAGGGTGTCGAGGGAATGTGCCGCACGCGAGGTCAAGGCAAGCACCAGCCCATGGTCTTTCGTGTTTGCAGCCATGCTGATCAAGGCGTCGGTGGAGAGCGCATACTGGTGCGCATCTCGTTGTTGGACTGCGAGGTCCCGAGCCCACTCGCCGACCTTCCATGCATCACGGTGCTGGCCAGCCGACCAGAGGAGGGTCGCTTGGGTCAGCGCGCCCATGAAACGAAGTGCCGGCGCGTCGACATGCTCAAGGCTGGTCTGTAGTAGCGCCGAGGCATCGACGAGTCGCCCCTGATGTGCGAGCTGGTGGACCTCTTTCAGCGATAAGGCGAATGCGATCTCGGAGTCTCGCGGTCCGAGGGAATCTTTGAGGCGAGGTAGCAGGGGCCCAACGGGCTCGGGACGCTCGCCACTAGCGATGGCCTGCGCAGCGCGAGCAAGCGCGATCAGTGCCTGTTTGTCCGTCTCGCTGACGTTCGGCAAGCGCGCCAGATCCTCGGCGCAGGTGCCCATGGCCTGAACATCGAGGGAGGTGATGGCCGCAGCGAGGCTGTCCTTGATGTCTCGAAGATCCTTCTTCATAGCGCACGCTCGTAAGGAGGAGTGTGAAGAAGCCAGGCCTGCAGTCCGGTAGCGGTCACGAGCACTGGAAGCCAGATGCGAGACCCGTCGCGGAGGGCATGTGTCAGCCACATCCGCCTCCGTGAGGAGTCTAGAGGTATCTGAATCGGCGATGCGTAGGACGAATGGGTGACCGGAACCCACTTGGGTCGGCCGAGGTCAGCTTCTCGGGTGGATACCCAGACGACACGCCCGTGCCGATGGGCCTCGAGTCGCTGCATGGCGCGTCGGTGGACGACCGTTGCGATGAGAAACGCTGTCCAGCCCACGCCGCAGAACACCCACAAGGCAAGGACGCGTGTGAATCCTGGCTGACGTTCATCCGCCAAAGCGACGCCGTCCACTCCGCCAGGAGACAGGTCGGGTGTGGCTCCCCAGATATTCACGAGCAACCACGCCGTACTGACAACCGCGAGTACTTGGCCGAGCCGGCGAAAGACCTTGATGGCCTGTCCCCGGGGGAGATCTTCCCAGCTTACCGCTCGTGGAGCGGCAAGCAATGGCAAGACGGGGGGGGCGGGCGCGGTCATGCACTTCCCGGGGAGGGGGTTCTCTGACACAATACGCGAGGGGGCAGGAGGATGGCAGAGATGGTCATGCATCGGGGTCAATGTCATTGTGGCGCCGTGGCATGGGAAGTGGAGGCCGAGGCCGCCCTTGATGTGGTCTCTTGCAACTGCTCGATCTGCGCGATGACGGCCTATATGCACCTGATCGTACCCCAGCGCCGCTTTCGGTTGCTCGCGGGCTCGGAGCTGCTCCGGACGTACACGTTTGGCACCCATGTGGCGCAGCACCACTTTTGTGCGCGGTGCGGCATCAAGTCCTTCTATGTTCCGAGATCTCACCCCGACGGCATCAGCGTCAATGCGCGGTGCATCGTGTCGGATACCGTGGAGGCGATCACGTCGCGGTCCTTTGATGGCCAGCACTGGGAGCAGCACATCGACGCGCTCACTCAGGTGGTGGACGACTGACCCATGCGCACCACCCGGCCGGGGCGTTGGCCGGTCATGGTGTCATCGCGCCGTACGACGACACCGCCAAGCAGCGTGGCGCGGTAGCCGGTGCTCTGTTGAAGCAGTCGGCTGCCTCCAGCGGGCAGGTCATGATGGACGCGAGGATGGTGGAGGGTCAGCTGGTCGAGATCGATCACATTGAGGTCAGCACGTAGACCGACCTCGACGCGCCCACGGTCGGTGAGGCCGAGCCAGTCGGCAGGCGCTGCGGTCAGCATCTGAATGGCCTGCGGCACGGTGAGACGGTCTCCCTCACGGTCCCGGACCCAGTGGGTGAGCAGGGTGGTGGGGAAGCTGCCGTCGCAGATGGTTCCGACGTGTGCGCCCCCATCGGACAGGCCCACCAGCGCCTGGGGATGGGTCAGCATGCGATGCACATCGTCGAGGTTCATGCCGCTGTAGTTGAAGAGCGGAAAGTAGAGAAGTGCGTGACCCTCATCTTCGAGGAGACAGTCGTAGAACAACTCGAGGACATCGCGTCCCTGCCGCTCGGCCTCCATGTAGAGGCTCGAGGCCATGTCTGGCTCATACTCGGGGGGCTCACCAAGCCGAAACATCCGGAGGGTGAGAAAGACAATCTTCTCGAGAAAGTCGTCGACAAAGCGCGGCATGGAGCTGCCATCGCCTGCGACCGACTCATGGGGCTCGGCGAGAATCGCTGCCTTTCGCTCCGGCTTTCGCAGCTCGGCGACGCGCTGGGCGAGCGAGAGATGTGCAATCTCTCGGTAGCTGGCCCGCCCAATGAAGGGGTGGAAGGTCGCTTCGAGACCCAGCATCACGCCAATGGCTCGCGGTGCGACCTGTACCCTGAGGTCGAGACCCTGGCTCACTGCGGTCTCGGCACCTTCGAGGATCTTGGTCCACTGGCTTGGCGCGAGGTCTCGCTGGAGGAGTGTGGTGGAGAGCGGCTTGTCGGACGCCATCATCATTTCGATCAACAGCTGGAACTCCGCCTCGAAGTGCTCGGGCCCTGCGTTCATGTCAAAGTCACTGACCGCTTGGAGCACGCCATGGTTCAGGCCCTTGAGGGCACCGGCGAGTGCCCGAAGCTCGGCGGCATCTGCCTCGCTCGCGGGTGTGTACGCGCCATGAGCATCACGGTGGTTGTCGGACCGACCCGTCGAGAAGCCCACGCAACCGGCCTCCATTGCCTCGCGGACGATGGTGACCATTTGTTCCAGGTCATCGGCGGTGGCGGCTTCTCCCGCGACCGCGCGATCGCCCATGACGTACATGCGCACCGCATCGTGGGGGACCTGCACGAGCAGATCGGCGGCGTGAGGGATGCCATCGAGTGCATCGAGGTATTGAGGAAGGGTCTCCCAGGTCCAGGGAATGCCCTCGTGCAGGGCAGTTCCGGGCATGTCTTCGACGCCCTCGAGCAGATCGACGATGCGGTCATGATGGTCGGGACGCACGGGAGCGAAGCCAACGCCACAGGATCCCATGACTGCCGTGGTTACGCCGTGCCACGTGCTCGGTGCGAGCTCGCCATCCCACGAGGCCTGGCCGTCATAGTGGGTGTGGAGGTCAATAAAGCCGGGTGTCACCACGCATCCGCTCGCGTCTATCGATGCGTTGGCGGGTCCGAGGTTCTCTCCGACCGCGACAATGAGGCCATCTCGGATGCCGACGTCGGCGAAGACCGGTGGTCCTCCCGTTCCATCGACGACTTGGCCATTCTGAATCACAAGGTCAAACATCTTCGCCTCCAACACTCGGAGAGACCAGCGCCGCCACGTCGAGCGCCGCTGTGCCCTCGCCCAAGCGCTCATCGAGGCGACTCGCGAGTCCATCGAGCACGCTCAACGGGCGGTCGACGGCGGCCTCTTGCATCAAGCGCACATCTTTTCGCGCCATCGTCATGGTCCATCGTGCCTCGAGGTCGCCGGCAATGGCCCATCGTGCGCGTCGAAACATGGAGCCGGTGGGGTTGAACCGCTCAAAGAGCCGCATCGCATGATCGTCGGGCAGGCCGGCCGAATGTCCGATGGCCATCGCATCGGCCATGACGCCAATATTGGCCAAGATCCCTGCATTGCCCATGAGCTTGGTGGCGGCTGCCGCACCCGGAGATTCGCCGAGGTACCAGACCTCACCGGTCATCTGCGAGAGTGCGGTCGCGACCCGTTGGTAGTGGCCTTCGGGGCCAGCGACCAACATCATTCCGCGGGACTCTCGGCAAGCCTGCGGGGACATGAAGACGGGGCAGTGAAGAAAGGCGATGCCCGACGCGTCGAGGCGCTTGGCCCGCTCGATGGTGCCGGCCACCGAGGTGGTGCTGTGGTCGAGGATGATGGCAGCGGGGTGCAGGAATGGTGCGCAAGACGCGAGGACCTCGTCGACCGCCTCGTCCGCCGTGAGGGCCAGATGGATCTCCCGGGCGTCTGAAACGGCGTCTGCGAGCGTGGGTACTGCCGTCACCTCGCCTCGGAGCGCTGCGGCATCCTCCGCGGCTTGATTCGCCTTGTGCGGGGTACGGTTCCAGAGACGTACCCGGGCACCGCGTTCGGCTGCGGCAAGTGCGAGACCGGTGTTGATCATTCCAGCGCCGAGAAAGCAGAGGGTCATGCAGCCTCCCGTCGGTGGTCTTGCCATCGCCAGACCGATGAGGTGAACAACGCAGAGAGGATGTGCCAGATGCCCCACCATCCCAGCAGCACGGCCATGCCACCGAGGCCATCGAAGAAGTCAAACACCAGCACCAAGCCGAGGGCAGAGTTCTGAATGCCCACCTCGAGTGCGATGGCGCGGCGGTCGGGCTCATCGAGGCGAGCGAGGCGAGCCGTCATGTAGCCCATGCCCATGCCCACGAGGTTGAGCGCGGCCACAGGCACGAAGGTCATCCCAATAATGGCGAGAAAGATCTCGAAGTTGGCGTGAAAGGCCAAGCCGACGACGGCGCAGAAGAACACGACGGAGAGCCATGTCATGGGTGGCTTGAGTCGTTCGGCGACCGACGGTAGCCAGTGTGCCGTGGCCATGCCGAGCGTGATGGGGACGCCGAGTAAGGTCAGCACCTGAATCGACATGCCGACCGCATCGAGCTCAAAGGCCTGCAGCAGCGCAGCCGTCTCGGGCATCATGCCGCCGTAGAAGCTGACATTGAAGGGCAACATGACCATCGTGGCCAGGGTGGAGACTGCCGTCATACCGACGCTGACACTTGTGCGGCCTCCCCCGAACCGGGTGAAGAAGTTTGAGATATTGCCCCCGGGACACGCGGCCACCAAGATCATCCCGAGAGCCATGCTCGGGGTGGGGGCGAGACTCCAGGCCATGAGGAAGGCCAAGAGCGGAAAGGCGAAGAACTGCAGGCAGAGCCCGATTGCAGGGGCCCTCGGGTCACGAAGCAGCGCGGTGAAGTCCTCGACATGGAGGTCGAGCGCGACCCCGAACATAATGAGGGCGATGGCGGCATTCAGCCCAGCGAGAGACTCTGGGCTGAAGTTGAGGCGAATGGCATCGAGGGTCGCGAGGTCCATGATCAGCTGATGACGCCGAGTTCTCGCCCGACCTCGGTGAAGGCTGCGATCGCACGGTCGAGGTGTGCGTCGGTGTGCGCGGCGCTCATTTGCACCCGAATGCGGGCTTGGCCCTTGGGAACCACGGGGTAGGAGAATCCGATGACGTAGATTCCCCGCGCCAGCAGCATGTCAGCCATGCGGGTGGCCAACGCAGCATCGCCGAGCATGACGGGAACAATCGGATGTGTACCGGGTCGGATGGAGAAGCCGGCGGCGGTCATCTCTTCTCGAAACCGAGAGGTGTTGGCGACAAGACGCTCTCGCCGGTCGGAGTTGGCCTCTAGCTGCTGAATGCAGGCGAGGCTGGCGCCGGCGATCACGGGCGCGAGCGTGTTGGAGAACAGGTATGGGCGGCTGGTCTGGCGGAGCATGTCAATCACCTCGGCAGGCCCCGTGGTGAAGCCACCGCTGCTCCCACCGAGTGCCTTTCCAAGGGTGCTTGTGATGATGTCGACGCGGTCCAACACGCCGCAGTGTTCGGCAGCACCACGTCCGGTCGGCCCGAAGAACCCGGTCGCATGGCACTCGTCGACATGCACCATGGCATCAAACTCATCGGCGAGATCGCAGATGAGGTCGAGTCGAGCCACATCGCCATCCATCGAAAAGACGCCATCGGTGGTGATCATGATGCGACGTGCTCCCGCCGCCCGCGCTTCGACGAGCTTGGCGCGGAGGTCGTCCATGTCGTCGTGCAGGAAGCGGTAGCGCTGCGCCTTGCAGAGACGGATGCCGTCGATGATCGAGGCATGGTTGAGCTGATCGCTGATGATGGCGTCTTCTTTAGAGAGGAGAGGCTCAAAGAGCCCCCCGTTGGCGTCGAAACAGGCGGCGTACAAGATGGTGTCTTGCTTGTTGTGAAACCGCGAGATGGCGGCCTCGAGGTCTTTGTGGAGGTCGAGTGTGCCGCAGATGAACCGCACGCTGGCCATACCGAGCGCGTACCGGTCGAGCGTGGCGTGCGCAGCGTCAACGAGGCCTTGGTCGTCAGCGAGACCGAGGTAGTTGTTCGCGCAGAAGTTGAGCACGCTACCCGCGGGATCCACCGTAATGTCTGCAGACTGGGGCGACGTGATGTGTCGCTCGGCCTTGTAGGTGCCCGCCTCGCGCATGGCGGTGAGTTGCTGCTGGAGTTCATTGGCGACGGTGTGGGAATACATGGAACCTCCGGAGGGGGAACCTACCGCGCGCCGCCATCCGCGTCAGCGTTCAACCTGTCGATGGATCGTGAGTGTCCTGTTGATGGGCAGATCACCAAACGTGGACCGGGCCCCATCGGGCCACACAACGGTCAGGCGTTCGATGCGCGTGGCCTCCCCGAGCCCCATATGCACCTCTGGGGGGGGGGAGCAGAGATAGCTAGAGCCACCCGCCTGAAGGCTGCGGACCATGGTGGTGCCACCCTGTTCAATGTGGATGGTGGCGCCAATGGCGAAGGGATTGGCGTCCGCACCCACGAGCTCGATTTTGGTCCAAGAGGCGGTCCCGCACTGGCCGAGGTGAATCTGTGTCGGACCTCTGAGATCCCGCACGAGGAGGTCGAGCCACCCATCGTCATTGAGGTCAACCAGCAATGCACCTCGGTTGGCACCGGGGTGCGCCACACCGTGCTGTTCGGCTTGTTGTTCAAAGACCTTTGGCTGCTGCTGAACATAGAGCCCGTCGGGCTGGTCGTAGGTATTCCCCCCGGTACCCGCCTCGATGAGCTGTCCGTAGGCGACGAAGGCGTCGAGGTCTCCGTCATTGTCGACATCCTCGAGGAGTGAGCCCCATCCGATGTGGCGACCAGTCGTGCGGTCGGGCACCACACCCCACGCTTGGGAGACGTTGAACCAAGAGTCACCCTCCGTCACCATGAGCCCGTGAACATCCCAGGCCGTGGCAAGGAGGTCGAGCTTACCATCCTGGTTGAGGTCTCCCCACGACACCCCCATGTTGTCGATTGGCAGGTCGAGCCCCATCCCGGAGAGCCAGGTCAGCGTGCCTGCATCGTTGGTGAACAGCTGGGACGGGACCTCGGTGCCAAAGTCATTGACGGCGTAGAGGTCAACGTCGCCATCCAAGTCTGCGTCGATCCAGGAGCCTTGAAAGGTATGACCCTGCTGCAGTGGATGGTCTGCGGGTACAAAATCCTCCGTGCGGTCGAGGAAGGCGGGACCCGTTTCACTGACATTCTCAAGGAACACCGATGGGACAGCATTTTCGGTCGTGAATGCGTTGTCCTTGGGAATGGGGCCATAGACTGCGACGAAGGCATCGAGATCACCGTCTTGGTCGACATCCGCAAAACTGGTGTTCATGGTGGGAAGGTCGGGCGGAAATCCGAGGTCGAGTGTGTCGGTGATGTCGGTAAATGTGCCAGTGCCATCGTTGAGCAACCATTGGTTGGGCTGCTCAAAGGCGCTGAGCACGAGGTCGAGGTCACTGTCTCCTTCGAGGTCGACGAGGGTCGCGCTGGCGACATGGGTGGTGGTGGCGGGTAAGCGTTCGGTCGCAGGGATGAAGCTTCCGTCTCCGCGGCCGAGGTACAGGGCCGTTCGGTCATCCCGTGCGGGGAGTACCAGATCAAGCACGTGGTCGCCGTCTACATCGCCGACTGCGAGGCCACCACCGTCAAAAATTGGGAGCTTATCTGGGAGAACGGGCTCGTTGTCGAGGAGAGGGGCAGGCGAAAACCACCGCGTGTCGCGCTGACCAGGGTCAGGACATACGCGGGCCTCTCCCCATGCGATGGTCACGGGGACATCGCTGGCGATCAGCGTCTCGTCCGTCGTCGTCGCATCCGGTTCATCCGTGGTCACACATGCGACCAGTAGCCAAGCCAAGAACGCGCGCACAACTCCTCCGTCTAAAGCAGCTTACCTCAATCGTTGTAGGTCGCCTTGGTGTCTTTTGGCTCCTCGGACGCAGGCAGGTCACGAATCAGGTCAGCGATGGCGATGGAGAGAGCACGAGGTGGAACAGGTCCTACGGGATTAAAGACGACGCCATCGATGGGCAGTGCTGCGAGGTGCGCAAACAAGGCGCGGCCACCCAACTCCAAGACCTTCAGCTCCCCAAATCCCTGGCCCTGTACACTCGCGTGCCAGGCCCCGAGGGTGTCAGGTGCGGTACACACGGCCACGAGGCGCCGCTTGGCATCTGGTGCCAACAGCACCTCATCCCCGGCACGAAGCAGCGCGTAGGAGGGATGGTCGGCGAGGTGTCGGAGTCCGTCCTCTCCCTCACCGCCATGAAGCACGCACTCCGCCCGCCAGGCGTGCACCATTAGGCGGAGGAGTCCAAACTGCGGTTGCTTAAAATGAATGGCGCTGTGGGTGTGCGGGTTGACATCGAGCCCCGACAGACGGTCGTCGAGGTTGCTCACCACCACTTCTCCGGGAAGCTCCACGAAGAACTCCCCGAGTTCGGCGCTGTCGGGGTGGTCACGGTAGGCCATCATGGCATCGTCATCGCTGAAGATCGGGAGCCAGTCTTCGCCGTCTGGGCCCCGAACCGTGCGCACCACAAATTCAGCCCCCGTCAGGGTCTCTCGTGAGCAGGGCACGCGCCAGCTCGGATGGGCGATGAGAGAACGCAGCAACAGTGCACCTTCAAGGCTGCCCGCGAGGTGTTGACGGAGGGCGTCGGCGAAGGTGGGGGGAGACCAAGTCACGGCAACCTCATGACGTGTGTGGCATGGTGGAGGAGGTATCTCGTGGCGCGTGGGCGCGGGGGAGTCAACGTGAGACTGAGGGTGGCGGCGAGCGTACTGCTGGTCAGTTGTGGGGGACAGCGGCGTGACCCCTCGCCGTGGCTGCCCTCCGAATCTCTTACGTGTCTGCCGTATGCGACGGGAACCGGGCTCGAGGTGTGTGATGGGCCGTTGAGGGCCCTTGGACGTTCACGACACACGCCGTTCGAATGGGGCAGCGCGGGACGTGGGAAGTTGTGGGCAGGACTGCTGCAGTGTCCCGGTGGTGCACTTGCGACGGTGGTCGATGGGGGTGAACTCCAGGGTGATGTTCGACGCGTGGAGGTCTCCTGTCCGACCCTGCCCGCAGAGACATGGTTCGTCACGTCAGAGCGTTGTGGTCGCGCCTGTCTGCCGCAGGAGTATACCGTCGTGCCGTACGCGGCGGCCGCCGAGATGACGGCGGCGCGCGACGCGGGAGATGTGGGCGCTCTAGGCGAGCTCCGGAGGACCCACGGTGAAGGGGAGTTCATCTGGCAGATGACGGCCGCTGCATCGCTGGCGACGGGTGATCTCGATGGATTTCTCGAAGCGATGTTGGGCATGGATGAACTGAGGCCGTTGCAGTCCGATGAGGTGGGTGCGCTCGGGCGCGTGGCAGCGGAGCTCGACGCCCCGAGTGCGCTCGCAGCGCTCCGTCGGGGCTATGCGGCCGTCGCGGCGGAGGGCGCCGTAGACGCGTGGGCGACATGCGGAATGGGGCTGGCCGAGTGGACCGTGGGGGATGCGGAGGCAGGGCAAGCGTGGATGACCCGTGCATGCCTCGAAGGTGATGCGGCCTGTTGTGCGCGGGCGGCTACATCCTGGGACGAAGGACCTCGCGCCAGAGAATGAACGCCAAGACTGCCCCTAGGATGGCCAGCGCAGGACTCTGAAGCACGGCGCCCGTCACCAGGAGGCTGCCGGCAAAGACACGTCCGGTCAGGAGGCTCCAGCGCTGCGCCCGCGCTGCACCAAAGGCTTCGGCGAGAACGGCCCGCAACACCCGACCGCCGTCCATCGGGTAGGCGGGGATGAGGTTGAGGACACCCAGCGCGATGTTGAGGGCCGCGGCAAGCCAGACCATCTGAGCTTGTGTGACCCACGCCACGATGCCGAGGGTGAGGGCGAGCACGAGATTCACCAGTGGACCACCCGCGGCGATCATGAGCTCGGCGAAGGGACGCACGGTCGCGGTCTCCATGATGGTCATACCGCCCAGTGGGAACAACACGACTTCTTGGGTGGTGATGCCAAAGGTCCGTGCCGCGAAGGCGTGGCCTAGCTCATGCAGCAACACGCTGACAAAGAGCACACCCGCCAAGACGAGATGTCCCCACAGCTGGGCCGGTTGGGGAATGGCCCACAGTAGCCATGCCAAGAAGACAGCCCCAAAGCTCCAATGTACGCGTATGGGAATGGTGTAGAGTGTGGCGACCCGCATCTCTGAATCCTCCACGCCATCATGCCTACCCATGACACGGCATGCTGTCATCTTCGCGCCACTTCCCGTCGGGATGTGTCGGGAACCTCGTGGTGCGGTAGGGTGGGAATGCACCACGATGGATGCGGGAGAACACATGTGGCGATGGTTGGGATGGGCCTGTCTGGGCCTGATGGTGCTGGCAATGGGGCTTGCTGGCTATGTTCGGTCACTCCTCTGGTTCCCGCCTGATCAGCTGGACGTCGCCGTGACCTGCCCCGCGGATACGCCGCCGGTGCCGACCGACAGTGAGCTGTCCGTCTTGGTGTGGAACGTTCAGTTTGCCGCGAGCCGCAAACACCACTTCTTCTATGACGGTGGCCAGGCGGTCCATGTGCCCGCGGCTGACGTCACGGCGACCCTCGATGAGATGGCCCGCGTGGTTCGCGAGCTCGACCCCGATGTGATTCTCTGGCAGGAGTTCGACCGTGACTCGGACCGCACGGACAACGTGGACCAGCTTCAAGAGATGCTTCAGCGGACGCCCTACCCGTGCTACGCGAGCACGCCCTACCACAAGGTGGGCTACGTCCCGACGCCTGGTCACGAGCACATGGGCAAGGTGGACTTCCATCTCGCGGTCTTCTCGAAGTACCGGCTGACATCGGCGACCCGGCATCAGCTCGCTCTGATGGACGAACCTGCATGGCGGCAGTGGTTCAACCTCCGCCGGGCGTTGTTCGACGTTCGCGCGCTCATGGACAATGGCAAGGAACTCGCGTTGCTCGACACCCATCTGTCGGCGTTTTCAAACAATGATGGCACGCTATTTGAGCAGGTGGGACAGATCGATCGTCACCTGACAGCACTGGAGAAATCGGGTGTCGCTTGGGTGTTGGGCGGCGACTTCAACGCGCTGCCGCCAGGTGACGACCCGAACCGGCTCGGTGCAGAGGTGGCGGCGTCGTACGGTCCGGAGACGCCGATGGCGAAGATGTACGACCGCTACACACCGATCTGGGCAGAACGGACACTACGCGATGCTCCTGACGTCGTCCAAACCTATCTGCCGTATGGCGCGATCGAGCCAGACCGGACGATCGACTATGGCTTTGTCGGACGCGAGGTCACCCTACGAGGGGCAGAAGTCCTGCAGGAGCGCGACATCAGTGACCATCTGCCGTTCGTGATCCGCATGTCACTCGGCCCGTTGGCGGCGGAAGCGGCGGCCGAGATGCCCGAGGTGGTTCCTGACGCAGACGTTGAGGAGATGGAGGCACCATGAGCACGATCGATGTGCTCTACTCTGCGGAGGCGATTGCAGCGCGGATTGGCGAGCTAGGACAGGAGCTATCTGACCATTACCGTGGTGAGCGCGTCGTAGCCGTCGCGGTCCTGAAGGGGAGCTTCGTCTTTCTGGCCGACCTTGTGCGGGCCATGCCCGAGGCCGATGTTCAGGTCGACTTTTTGGGCGTCTCTTCCTACGAAGGCACGTCGAGCACGGGCCAAGTCCGTGTGACCCACGACTTGGGACGGAGTATTGCGGGTGCCCATGTGTTGCTCGTCGAAGACATCGTCGACACGGGGCTCACGTTGAAGTTCTTGGTCGAGGCCCTTGAGATGCGTGACCCCGCCAGCCTGCGCGTCGTCTCCATGCTCGACAAGCCGAGCCGCCGTACCGTCGACATCCGCCCTGACTGGAGTGGGTTTGTGATCCCTGACCACTTTGTGGTGGGGTATGGACTCGACCTCGATCAGAGCTACCGCCACTTGCCGTTCATCGGCATCTACCGCGGGTGACCCGATGACCCAGACGGAGGGGCTCTCGTGAACCGTCTAGGTGCGATGCTTCTTGAGCTCGTGGTGGTCGCCATGGCGCTCTCGTTGGCCGCATGGTTGGTGCCGGGGGTGAACCTCGCATCCGAGGCGTGGC
The DNA here is from genome assembly GCA_049889515.1 of Myxococcota bacterium. Taxonomy (GTDB): domain Bacteria; phylum Myxococcota_A; class UBA796; order UBA796; genus JBMHDG01. Next base: position 76,591 of record JBMHDG010000005.1, on the reverse strand, counting down.
TTGATCTGGCGTGGGTCAGTCTGGTGTTCATGGCGGTTCATCAGCTTGTGGCCCCATTACTCCGTGCGGTCACCTGTCTATTCTACGTACTGACGCTCGGTCTGTTTCACTTCGTGGTCAATGCGCTCTTGCTCTGGGGTACCGGCTACTTGGCGGGCCCCGGCTTCGACGTTCATGGGTTCTGGGCGGCGTTGGTCGGAAGTCTCGTGATCAGTCTGGCGACGACCACGCTCGACAGCTTGCTGGGGAGAACGGACCATGGGCAGTAAGGCGCTATGGCTGTTGTGGGTGTCGAGCAGTTGGGCACTCGATGTCCGTGAGGCGGAGAGCCTGGTCCGTGGTGTCGATGCATGGCGTGCGGATGGTGCGCATCGCTCCGTGCTGACCGTCACGACCTCCACCTCCTCGGGTCAAGACGTGTGGCGACTCGAACTGCGGTGCACGGGGCCAGAGGTGTGCGAAGCGAGGGTCCGATGGCCACCGCGTTCGAGAAACAACGCGATGCTCCGGGAGGGGGACACGCTCTGGCGGTACGTCGCGGCGCTCAACGACGTGCAGGTCATGGGCGAGGCCGAGCTTCAGCTCCCGATGGAAGGGGCTGCAGTGACCTGGGACCATCTCTTCGGTCCACGCCCACGCATCGATCGGTTTACGGTTCAACGTGACGGGCGGGCGCGCGTTGGCGAGCGCGATGCGTGGCGCCTGAAGCTCGTCGCGCGTTCGGGTCAGCACACCACGCGTCTGCTCTATGTGGACAAGCTCACGGGGCGCCCCCTTCGTGAGGTGACGCTGGACGAAGAGGAACGACCGCTCCGGACGCTGGAATGGGCCGAGGTGAGCCGGGAACAGAATACCGTGCTTCCCAAGAGATGGATCCTGACGGACCATGTACGCGGGGATCTGCAGACCGAGGTGGTGTGGGAAGACCTTCAGCTGACCTCTGACGCACGGCCCCCGCTGAAGCGTCCGCGATGGTGGCTGCGCTGGGACAAGGCCACGCCTTAGTCTGCGTCTCGTACCCGTCGTTTGTGACTGCTTGGAACGTTGAGAATTCGCCGGTACTTGTTGACCGTCCGCAGCTGGCACCGCACCCCACGCCGCGCGAACTCCTCCATGATGGCGCGGTCGGACAATGGGGCGCGCTTGTCTTCGTTGTCGATAATGTCGCGCAGGATGGCCTTGAGTTGGGGGGCGCTGGTGTTGTCACCGCGCACCCGGCGGTAGGTGAACAACTCGCCGAGACTGTGCGTGGTGCCACGCCAGAGGAAGTATTCGCCTTTGACCAGACGACTGACTTGGCTGTCGTCCACCCCGATCTCGGTGGCGATGGCGCTTCGCGTCAGGTTGAGCAGAAAGTCGGGCCCGCGATGGAAGAAGGCTTGTTGCGCTTCGACCGCACGAACGGCGACCTGCTCGAGGAGTGTCTGCCGGTCTTCGAGCTGCTTTAGCAAGTCACGGGCTTCTCGAAGGTGTTTCTCGGCCTCCTTCTTCTCGTCTCCGGTCTTCTCCGCAGCTTTGGCAATGAAGTCTGTGTTGAGCTCCACCTCCTTTCGTTTCTCGCGGAGCATGTGCACGACCCACGCGCCGCTGTCTTCGTCCGTGACGACCTCGAAGCTGGGCTCGACGTATTGGCTCTCGGTCTCGACGTAGCCTTGAGCGGGAAAGGGTGGGAGGTCCGAGAGCATCTCGCGATACTCCTCGGCATCTTCAGGGTCCATGTCCATGGCGTCTTCGATAATGTTGAAGCGGCCTCGCCACAGGTCTTCGAGGTGATTGGTCACGAGCTCTTCGACGAACGGGTCTTCATTGAACCGTTGGATGAACATGAAGATGAGGAAGTGCTTGAGGTCGTCGGCGCCACATCCCTCCGGCTCGAGGTTGCGCATGATCTTGTCACGCGCCGAGGTGAAGGTGGGGAGAGACAGCCCGGTCTCGTCCGCCATTTGCGCCAGCGGAATCATCAGGAATCCGCGCTCATCGAGGCTACCGAGGATGTACTGCGCCGCCATTTGCTCGGCTTCGGTGGCCCTCACCAACCGGAACTCTGCGAGCAGGGTCTGCACGAGGGTGTCGCTCGCGCCCGTGCGATCTTCGATGGGTGTCAGGGCCTCATCGGGTGGTCGCAGGTAGCGACGAGCGGTGGCACCGGATGCTTTATTGACCTTGCGGAGCGCAGGATTCTGCTCGGCCGCCTCATCGACCTTGGAGTCGACCTCATCAGAAGAGAGCTGGTAGAAGGCAGAGGTCTGAATGACCCGCATCAGCAGATTTTGATTGAGGGTCTGTTTCTGGACCACGGACATGCCGAGACGCATGACATGCTCCTGGGTTCGAGAGGGCCTCTAGGGAGTAGGGTGTATGCAGGTGGCGTGCCACACATTTGTGACGGCATGCGACGGCATCGCGTTAGAGGGCCCCACACGTGTGAGGGTGATGTGACGACGCGTACGTTTTCTGGTGTTCAGCCTACGGGACAACTCCACCTCGGCAACTACTTGGGCGCCATCAAGCCATGGGTCCAACATCAGCATGAGCGTGACAACATCTTCTGCGTGGTCGATCTCCATGCGCTCACCATTCCAGAAGCGGTAGACCCGAAGGCCCTCGCTGCCCGAAGCCGCAGCGTGGTGGCGAGCTTCTTAGCTGCAGGCATCGACCCCAAGGTGTCCTCCCTGTTCATCCAGAGTCACGTTCGGGAACATAGTGAGCTGGCGTGGGTGCTGAACTGTGTCACACCGCTGGGGTGGTTGGAACGCATGACCCAGTTCAAGAGCAAGGCGGGCAAGCGTGCGGCCGTCGGTACGGGGCTGTTGGACTATCCGGTGCTTCAAGCTGCTGATATCCTGCTGTACGACACTCAAGTCGTGCCGGTGGGAGAAGACCAGAAGCAGCACATCGAGCTCACGCGCGACATCGCGCTACGTTTCAACAATCTCTTTGGTGAGACCTTCGTGGTTCCCGACGTATCCATTCCGCCAGCGGGCGCCCGCGTCATGGGTCTCGATGATCCCACGCAGAAGATGAGCAAGTCCATTGCCCAGACGAGCCCGAAACACGCCGTGATTCTTCTGGATACACCCAAGCGTATCCGAAAGACCATCATGAGCTCGGTGACCGACTCGGGGTGCGAATACCGGCCCGAGGCTGCGAGTCCGGGGGTACGCAACTTGCTGGGGATTCTTTCTGCTACCTCGGGTGAGTCTGTGGCATCGATCGCCGAGCGGTTCGAGGGCCGCGGGTATGGCTACTTGAAACAAGAGGTCTTTGAGTCGCTCATGGCAGACCTTGAGCCGTTTCAGGCCACCTACACCCGCCTCATGGACGACCCTACGGAGCTCGATGCCATCCTCGCGCGGTCGACCGAGCGGGTTCGATCCATCGCCGATGCGACCATGAGCCGCGTCCGCAAGGCCGTAGGCATTGGGTAGACCTGTCATTGGGCAGGTGCTGAGACGTCTGTAGACGTAGGAAGACCCACGCTGACCGTCGCACCCGGCATCATCGGCCCGCTCTAGGAGGGCATGATGAACAGATGGGTCGCAGTGGCATTGTTGTGGATGGGATGTACGACCACCATGACCGAGGAGTCCTTTCATCCAGTGCTGACGGAGGCGGACCTCGTGGCAGCGCCCCTAGGGAATGCACCTGCGCCTCCCGATGAGCTCGATCTCGCGCTCTCACCAGCGGTACAGGGTGGCAATCTCACGTGGACGGTGACGGGTGCCAACGCGAATGAGACCATCTACCTCCTCATGAGTCTCGGAGGCCTGGGGGCGGGGCCATGTCCGCCCGTCCTCAACGGTGATTGCCTTGACATCACGACACCCGCAGGCCTGCTCCCCGTGATGACAGCGGATGCATCGGGCACCGCCACCCTGAGTCTTCCAGTACCAGCAGTCACCAACGTAGATGACGTGGCGTACTTCCAAGCCGTAGCCCTCCGGCCAGGCGGAGCGGTGGCCTCCGAGATTCGTCGGACGCGCATCAGCGATGGGTCGGCGCGGGTACGTGTGGTGCATGCATCGGCCGATGCGCCTGCCGTGGACGTGTATGCGAACGGCGCCTTGCTTGTGCCCGACCTCGCGTTCGGTGATGCCACCCCATTCGTCTCGACGGCCGGCGGCCCGATCGACGTGGAGCTCCGTGCGGCAGGCGCCTCGCCGACCAGTCCGCCGGCCTACGCAGAGTCGCTGAGCGTGAATGGTGCAGCCGACACCACGGTGGTGGCGGCTGGGTCCTTCGGCAGCACGAATCCGTTCTTCTCCTTCCGCCTGGTGGCGTTCGAAGAAGGGTGGGGTGCCGTAGCGCGAGACACCTTCCGGACGCGGGTTCTACACGCGTCGCCATCGACGCCCGGTGTCACCCTCGATGTGGGGAGCGACGGTGTGATCGATCTGTCGGGGCTGTTCCGCTTCTTGCCAACAGATGCCGAAGGCGTGGCCCTGCCAAGTGACACGTCACTGTCGGTGACCGTGGGCGAGCTGGTGTCCCAAGCCGTGCTCTCGAGCTACCAACTGCCCGCTATTCCCCAAGAGGGCGAGGTTCTGGTCGTCGCGACAGGCTTCCGCGACAATGAGCCCCGTAGCGCAGATGCGCTGCGACTCTTGGCGGTGTTCTACGACGGCACGTCGGCCTTCATCGATCAAGACCCTCGGCTCTATGCGCTGCATACCAGCCCGGATGCGGGCAACGTCTCGGTAAGCACGGGCGGCGCCGTGGTGATCCCTGGATTCGAGTTCGCCGACTTGGCGGGGCCCCTGCAGGTGCCATCCGCCGCCTACGACCTTGACCTCACCCTGGACCTTGGTCAGCCTTCGTTGCCACCCATCAGCGCAGGACCCTTCACCTCACCCCTGCTGCTGCCGGGCGATGAGGCGTTGCTCATTGCGGCCGGTGAGGTGGGTGCGGGGAGCTTCCAGTTCATCCCCGTGTTTGAGACCATGGACTTCTCGGGTTCCGATGTGCCGCTGCAAGTGGTCCACGCCTGTGCAGATGCGCCCGCGGTGGACGTGGGCATTATCGACACCAATGGTGCGTTTGTACCGCTGCTCACCGACGTGGTCTATGGCGATGTCTCTCCCGCGGATGCGCTTATCGTTCCTGGCGGAACCTACAGCTTCGCGGTGGCGTTGGCCGGTGACCCCAACCCGCTGTTCACCTTCCCGGCACTCGATGTGGTGGACGGAAACCGCTTCATCGTCGTGGCATCTGGGTCCGTGGCTGCAGGTACGTTCCAGCTCCAGCTGGTCGATGTCGCATCGAATCCGTTCAGCTCGGTCTCGGTGTTTCCGCTCTAGGCGCCCAAGGCGCTGGACGGCCGAGCGGCGTCATGGGCCACAACAGGTCTAGCGCCGGGAGGTCGAGGAGCTCCGGTGCCGTGGTGCGCGCGGCGTCCCACCATGGCATCGACCGCCAGATGGCATGCAGGTCTGCAGGAGGCGGGCACCTGAGCACGATGGGGCCGTCCTCCGTAGCGAGAGCGATCTCGGCGCAGTGAAGACCAAGCCGTTGGAGGCCATGGGTGTCACGCCAGTGACTGTTGGCGCGGCTGTCCCCGTGCTCGGCGTCGCGCAGTAAGGGGTGGTTGAGGTCCCGACAGTGTCGACGGACTTGGTGAAAGCGACCTGTACTGGGGCGCGCTTCAAGGAGGCTGCACCGTGGGTCATGGCTGCGCCCCAAGTTGCGTATCTCGGTGACACAGTCCTTGATGAACCCATTGTCATCTGCCATCGCGCGATCGACCCGAACCGGGTCATCCCATCGGAAGTACCCCCGCACGAGCGCGAGATATCGCTTGGTCGTCTGGGGAGACGACAGCGCCGACGAGATCCGTCGTGTGGCCTCTGGTGTGCGCGCCACAAGAAGCACGCCGCTCGCTGCACGGTCGAGGCGATGTACGAGGTGGACCCGTGCGCCATTAAACTGTTGCTTCAGGAGACTGGCGACAGTCACCCTGTCTTGGACGCGCGCGCTGCTGTGTGCGGCCAACCTCGCGGGTTTCGCGATGGCATACCAGTCGTCGGCCTCATGAATCAGCGTGAAGGGGCCTTCAGCCGTCACTCGAGGTTCATGAGCGTAGCTTCACGCCCCAAGTTCTCGGTGGCCAACCACTCTTGCAGGGGCTGGAAATACGCTGCCATCGCGTCGGCACTGACCGGACCACCAAGCGTCGTTTTCGCGGCCTCTGTGAACCCCATGGTCGCATCGGCAAGCGCCATTTGTTTGAGCTTCTCGGCCACCAGTGGGTTGCTCGACAGATCTTCCATCTGGCTGTTGATACCAGCAATGCTGGCGACCTGCTCGTGCGCCTGGAACATGATGGCCGTGGCGAGCGCGTGCTCGAAGCTCCCGCCAGGATTGTCGAGCAGGCCGTGGTAGGCGATGCCATCCGCGAAGCGCTCGGTGCGTGTCTCTGGTGCCGCGACGCCCTGCCAGCGTTCCACTTCAGCCCACCAACGTGTGTTGAGCTGGTCGCTGCCAATGTTCTCTCCATAAAGGACGTTCTCGTAGAACGGTACGGTGCCACCATAGAAGGTCATGCCCACCACGTAGCTGAGGGCTTCGTGGAGCATATGGGTGTATTCGTCGGGCACGTCTCCAATGAGTCCCGCAGACTGCAGTCGACCGGGACGCTCTGCCAGGAAGGTGACCCACATGCCTGCTGCTTCTCGGAGTGCGCCATGGTCACGCATCATCAACGAAGGATAGACCATTGCTTCTGCGGCGAGGTAGTGCGTGAGATGTGCATGTGCGAGCTCACGATGGCCCATGAGCCAATCGGAGTACACGGGGCGGTAGCTGCCGTACATGCGGATGTCTCCGTCGACGCCAACGAGGAGTTGTCCGCTACCTGGCACTTTATCGGTCTTGCCGTCCGCGGAGGGCTCGAGGGATGCGAGCTCCCAGAACTCTGGAGGGAGCGGCGAGAGACCGACCTGCTGCACAAAGCCATCGATATCGCGCAGCATGCTCGTTCCGGTCCCGGCCGTGATCTTGATCGTGGGGACATTGTCTGCGAGCAGCGGAGACCAGTCACGACTCCACGGGTCAGGGAGCCAGTGAACCGGAAGTCGTTCGGGCACATCGATGAGGTCGAACTTCTCTGCGAGCTCGTATCGGATGAACGTATGAAGCTCGGTGTAGAGCGGACGAAGCACCTGGTTGAACTCGGTGAGAAGAATCTCGGCCTGCTCGGGGGTCATGTCATAGCGTGCGGTCACCGAAGCGAAGTGATTGATGTGACCTGTCTCTTCGGCCAGGCGATTCCGAGCGTTGCGGAGAGAGACTGCGGAGGTCTTGAGGGCGCTTCCGGCCGCGACTGCGGCGTACCAGAGCTTGCGGCGTTGCTCGATATCTTGCTCGGTCTCAAGCCGTGCAAGCACGTCGGTGGGGTTGAGGAGCTCTTCGCCCACCACCCACGGATGGTTGTAGAGCTCTCGCGCGACGACGCCTTCTTGACGCTCCACCTCTTCACGGGGCTCGACGGTCTTGTCGGCGAACGCCTTCTGGATAGCGATGATGCCCTTCAGTGCCGTCGCACGGTCTCCTGACGCGTAGGGCAGCAGCTCTTCGGCGCGGTCACGCACGTCGATGCGGCCGACGTATTTTCTGAAGTCATCCCGTGCGGCAAATGTGGCCTCAATCTGGGAGGTATTGTCGCGGACCGCGCGGGTGCGTGCGCGCCATTCGGTCTCACGCCATCCTTTCCATCGCTTGGATGCCTGGCCCTTCCACTTGGCGAGCACGTTCTTGATCTCGGGGGTTCGGTCAACCTTACCCTTATTCCCGCCGCTGCAGGAAACCACGGGGAGGACGAGCGCGGCCGCAAGTGTGGCTCGGAAAACAACTGGCTTGAACATGTGGACCACTGCGGTCTCCCGTGGGCGATTACACACGGTTTACTCGACGCCCGGAGGTCAGGTCAACACCCGTTCTGACGCCGCAGTCCCGTGCGGTCCGACCCCATAGCGTGACCGTGTCGAATTGTGTTGTCTCTCACTGTCGATGGGGGAAGGCAACTGGGCTAGATCCCCGGCATGAGACTGCTGTGGCCGATACTGATGCTCGCTTGTTCGCCCCCCCCGCCTGCGGTGCGTGTCGACCTCGTCCCCCGCGTTGTGGTGGAGTCAGCGGGGGAGAAACCCACCAGTGTGGCGCGTCAGCTCCGTTCTTCGGCAGAGCCCTGGCGGGATGTGCTGTTGTCGGCGGTTCGTGGCGGTGTTGTCCAGAACGTTCGGGTGAGCGTTGGAGAGCCAGTGGCCCAAGGTGACGCTGTCCTCGAGCTCGATGCGGCCGAGGCGCGGGCAAATGTGCGTCTCGCCCAAGCGGCCCGGGCTGACGCCGAAGCGTTGCTCGCCGAGGCGGAATCCAGCCGAGACCGTGTGTTGGCGCTCGGGACCGAAGGGGCGTCTGACGCCCAACGCACCACGGTCCACACTGCGCACGCCCGTGCAGTGGCTGGGCTGGAGCGGGCCGGGGCACAGCTGCAGCTGGCGCGGGTGAACCTAGACTACATGACCCTCGACGCACCGTTCGATGGCGAAGTGGCCGCGGTCTTGACCGAGACGGGCGCACTCGTGGGACCGGGGACGCCGGCCATTCGCCTTGTGGACCTCTCCGCGCGTCGCATCGAGCTCGGTCTTCAAGCCGAAGAAGCGGCAGCGGCACGGACCGGAGATGTGGCGTTTGAGGTCGCCCACGGTTCCAAGACCTGGTCCGCTGAACTGACCGAACTGGCCGGTGCTGCAGACCTGCGATCTCGGACGTGGTTTGCGACGCTTCGGGTCGCAGGCGAGTCCGGACCGGATTTCGGTCAAGCCGTAGATGTGACGGTTCGCCTGCCCGTGAACGCAGGAGAGGCCGTGGTCTCGCCACCATGCATCGATGATGGCCGAGTCTGGGTAGTCGAAGATGGGGTGGCACACCCCAAGGCGGTCACCGTGGTGGGTGAAGTCGAAGACGGGCTCCTGGTCACGGGCGTCTCGCCTGGCGATACGATCGTGCGGCACGCCGACGATGGGCTCCAAGCCGGGCAGCAGGTGACTGCGATTGAGGCGTCGAGGTGATTCGTCGCATTGTCGGGCTGGGCGTAGACAATCCTGTCTTGCTGAACCTGCTGTTCACCCTCGTGTGTGTGGCGGGGCTGTTGTCATGGAACCGGCTGCCGAAAGAGGAGTTTCCGCAGGTCGAGACCGACAGCGTGGTGGCCTCCGTGGCCTACCCCGGGGCGAGCCCTGAAGACGTCGAAGACTTGCTGCTCAGGCCGATCGAGGACGTCGTCGAGAACGTGGAGGGCGTCGATCATGTCTTCTCCGATGCGCTGGAAGGACTCGGCATTGTGCAGGTGGAGTTCGTGCGCGGGACGGATGTCGACGCGGCCCGCCTCGACATCGAGCGGGAGATCAATGCGCTCAGCTCAATGCCGGCTGACGCGCTCGCACCCCAGGTCAATGTGGCCAAGCTCGTGGTGCCGCTCATCTCGGTCGGGTTGATCGGCGATCGGAGAGATGTGGACCTTGCGGATGAGATCTCCGACGAACTTGCGGCCTTCTCCGGTGTCAAGGGCGTCGACATGTTCGGTCAGGCGTCCCGTGAGGTTCGCGTCACGCTCCGTACGGCTGAAGCCGTGGCCCGAGGCGTCAGCCCGGCCATGCTCGCTCGAACCATCGAAGCGGCGGGGCTCGGTGCACCGGCTGGGACGGTGGAGCGAGAACAAGAGGGTGTGTTGGTGCGGACACCACGCGCGCTGAACAGCTTGGATGACATTCGGGGTATCCCGCTCCAGGTCAACGGCGGCGTGCATGTGACCGTCGACGAGGTGGCGGATGTGGCGTGGTCCTGGACCGATGCCACGTTGCTTCGTCGGTGCAATGGGCAGCCGTGCATTGCGATGGTGGTCCTTCGGGAAGACGCTGCGGATGCACTCAAGGTGGTGCCAGAGATTCAGCAATGGGTGGAGCAACGGAGAACGACGCTGCCTGCTGGCTACGATCTGGTGGCCTACGACGACAGTGCTCGCCTCGTCCAAAGCCGCCTACGCACGCTCGGGTCGAATGGACTCGTCGGCATTGTGTTGGTGGGTGCGTTGCTGGTGCTGTTCATCGGCGGGAGAAACACGGCGCTCGTCATCTGGGGCATGCCCGTGGCCTATCTCGGCGCGGTGGCCATGATGGATGTGTTTGGTGTCACCGCCAATGTGGTCAGCACGTTTGGGCTTCTTGTGGTCACCGGCATCATCGTCGACGATGCCATCGTGATTGTCGAGAATGTGCAGCGTCACCTCGAGATGGGCAAGGGCCGTGTACAGGCGGCGCTCGACGGCACCACCGAAGTGTCAGGGGCTGTGTTTGCCGCCACCCTGACCACCTGTCTGGCCTTTGCGCCCCTGTTGATGCTGGAGGGTGCGGTTGGGCGTGTGATGCGCTTCATTCCTCTGGTCGTCATCCTCTCCCTGGTCGCCTCGCTGTTTGAGGCGTTCTTTGTGCTACCGGGGCATCTGGCACATCACGCAGAAGAGCAAGATGGGACGCGAGAGAACCTGCCTACGCGAATGTTGAAGCGCGGCTATGAACCCGTCCTTCGGTGGGTGACACGTGGCCGGAACCGCTACATGGCGCTTGTGGGGGTAGTGGTCGCGCTCATGGCCACACTCTCCCTTGCGACGATGATGAAGCTCTCGTTGACGACGAAGGGTGAGCCCGTGTTTGCGCTCGTGAACATTGACTTGGCGCCCGGTTCCTCCGTGGAACAGACCGAGGCTGTCGTGCGGCGGATGGAACAGCACCTTCTTAATGAGGCCTCTCCGTGGATGTTGTGGATGGCATCGACGAGTGGACGCCAGCTTGCGCAGCAGGGGTTTCCGACGATCGGCCCGCGCTATGGACAGATCAAGGTGGGGTTTCAAAAGACCCCCGAGACCATGGACGAGGTCCGGGCCTTCCTTCCGCGCCTGCGGGAGACCATCGCGGCAGATCCCGAAGTGGTGGCAGTCGAGCTTGAGACGCTGACGGGTGGTCCGCCTGCTGGACGACCCGTGGATGTGCGGGTGCGGGGTCGGGAGCCCGAGCGCGTCACGGCCGTGGCACGGGAGCTCGGCCAACATCTGATGGGCCGACCCGCCACACGCGACGTCAAGGTGGAGCTGCGTGATGGTGCGCAGACCTTTGAGATTCGGGTGGACCGGGAACAGGCGGCGGTGTTTGGTCTACGCGAAGCACAGGTCGCGATGGCTGCCCGTGCCGCGCTCGACGGAGAGCTGGCCATCGAGCTACCCTTGGGAGAGCGCGCGACCGAGGTGCGGGTCAGCTGGCCGGAAGAACAGGACCGCGCTGCCCTCGCGGACACACCGATCGTGCTGTCCGATGGAACCACGATTCGACTCCGCCAGGTGGCCGAGGTGGAGCGTGTGACCGGACTCGAGCGGATTCAACGCGTGGATGGGCAGCGTGCCGTGCGTGTGAGTGCACAGATCGACGCGTTCGCGACCAGCGCTTCTGACGAACAGCAGGCGCTGGAGACAGCCTTTGCTGAGATGATCGATCCCAATGAGGAGCTCGAGCTGTTCTACGGCGGTGAGCTTGCCGATACGGAGAAGTCGTTTGGCCAGCTGCCCTACGCCATGGCTCTCGCCATCGGCATGATCTACGCCGTCTTGGCGATCCAGTTTCGAAGCTACTTGCAGCCCCTCATCATCTTGTTTGCCGTGCCGCTCGGCATGGCTGGCGTGGTGCTGGGCTTGTTCACCTTTGGCATGGACCTTTCGTTGATCGCGAGCATTGGTGCTGTGGGTCTCGCGGGAATCGTCGTGAACGACAGCTTGGTGCTGGTGGACTTCGTCAATCTTGAGCGCAAGCGGGGGGCAACCGTAAGCGAAGCTGTGGTGCAAGCCAGCCTCACGCGACTTCGCCCCATCTTGATCACCACGGTCACGACCGTGTGTGGACTCTTGCCGCTCGCCCTTGGCCTTGCAGGGGAGGAGCCACTGCTGGCGCCGATGGCGGTCGCGATTAGCTTCGGTCTGAGCTTTGCGACGGGGCTCACCCTGATTGCGGTTCCCGTGCTCTACTTGGTGATCGCAGACCTCGAACGGCGCCTCGGAATGGGACGAGAGGTCTAGCTGCGACGGCGAGCGATGAGGCCGTAGGCAGGTGGCATATTCCAGTAGACGGGCTCGGCGATCTCTACAGGACCTACCTGCTGCTCAAGGACCTCCCGTAGCTGCCGGGTGGCGGGGTGGTTCTTTCGATGCACGTAGCTGAACGTGACGAAGCGTCCGCCGGGCTTGAGCGCCATGGCGACGCCGGCAAGGATGTCCTCGATGACCTCTCGCGTCCACATCGTGAACGGAAGGCCACTCACCACCGTATCGATGTCGGTGCCAACGTACTCGGGCAGGCGACGGTCGGCGAAGGCCTCACGCACATCGAGGGTGGGAAACTGATTCCGGAGCAGTGAGGCCAGCACGGGGTCTGGCTCAAAGGCTACGAGGTCATCGGGCACTGTCTGCAGCAGCTCTCGCGTGAACGGACCCGTGCCGGAGCCGAGTTCTACCACGCGTTGACCAGGCGCCACGCCACCCCAACGGCACATGGCTTGCGCAAGTGCCCGGCTCGATGGAGTCACCGAACCGATGCGTGTGGGATTGCGGAGGAACTGGCTGAGAAACGCTAGACTCGACATGGGCGGGTCTCCAGACGAGGTTACGCGCGCTGCGCAACCTCTTCGGCAAGACGCTCCATGAAGGCCTCGAGCGTCACGGCACCTTGGTCACCTTGGCGCCGCTTACGTACGCCCACGGTGCCCTGCTCGGCTTCGCGACCACCCACGACGAGCGCGTAAGGGATGCGATCGAGCTCGGCTCGACGGATGCGGTAGCCCAGCTTCTCACTGTCGTCGTCCATCTTCGCACGGAACCCAGCGGCCTGAAGCTTCTGAACGACCTCTGCGCCGTAGTCGGAGAACTTCTCTGAGAGCGGAAGGACGCGCACTTGGGTGGGCGCCATCCACGCGGGGAAGTTGCCTTCATGGTGCTCGATCAGGATGCCGAAGAACCGCTCTAGGCTGCCGAGGAGGGCACGGTGGATCATGATCGGACGATGTGGCCGGTTGTCTTGACCGATGTAGGTGAGGTCGAAACGCTCGGGCAGGTTGAAGTCGAGCTGAATCGTGGTCAACTGCCACGTACGACCGATGGCATCGACGACCTTGACGTCGATCTTGGGACCGTAGAACGCCGCTTCGTCTTCCATGCGCTTGTAGGCGACGCCACGCGACTCAAGCACGTTGGCAAGGGCCTTCTCCGATAGATCCCAGATCTCATCAGAGCCGAGGTACTTGCTCGTATCTTTGCTGTCGCGGACCGAGAGTTCGTACTTGCACTCGGGGAACCCGAAGGTCTTGTACATCAACTGGGCAATGTCCAGACACGCCGCCAGCTCTTGCTCGAGGGTGTCCTCAGTGCAGAAGACATGCGCATCGTCTTGGGTGAAGCCACGTACGCGCATCAGGCCATGAAGCGTGCCGCTGCGCTCGTATCGGTAGACCGTCCCCAGCTCCGCGTACCGAATCGGAAGCTCGCGGTAGCTTCGCTGGCGGCTGGTGTAGACGCCGATGTGGAAGGGGCAGTTCATGGGCTTGAGCTGGTACTGCTCGTCTTCGACCTCGATCGGTCGGTACATCGAGTCACTGTAGTGATCGGTATGGCCCGAGGTATTCCAGAGCGAGAGCGGCGCCACATGAGGGGTGAAGAGCAACTCATAGCCATTCGACAGATGGCTCTCGCGCCAGAAATCCTCGATCTGCTTTCGAATGTAGGCCCCGTTGGGCAGCCAGAGTACCAAGCCGCCACCGAACTCCGAGGTGATGCGGAAGAGCTCGAGCTCCTTGCCAATGCGTCGGTGGTCCCGTTTCCTGGCTTCTTCGAGCTGGACCAGATGGGCCTCGAGCTCGTCTTTCGTCTGAAACGCGATGCCGTAGATGCGGGTCAGCATGGGACGCTTCTCATCACCACGCCAGTAGGCGCCCGCGACCTTCATCAGCTTAAAGTGCTTGATCTTCTTGCTGTACCGGACATGGGGTCCGGCACACATGTCGGTGAATGTTCCATGGGTGTAGAAGCTGATCGTGTCGGTGTCGAAGCCCTCGATCAACTCGCGCTTGTAGGGCTGGCCGGTCTCGTCTGCCCACGCGAGCGCTTCATCGACGGTGCGTTCGGTGCGGTCGAATCGGTGGTTGCCTTTGGCGATGCGTCGCATCTCGGCTTCGATGGCCTCGAGGTCGTCGTCCGAGATCTTTTCGGGGACCTCCATGTCGTAGTAGAAGCCGTGGTCGATGTGTGGTCCGATACCAAACTTCGTTCCAGGGTAGAGCGACTCAATGGCGGATGCCATGAGGTGGGCTGCAGAGTGACGAAGCGTCTCGACGGGTGAGAGTTCGTGTGCCTGGAGGTCGTATCCCTCTTCGTTTTCCATGATGTGATCCTCTAGAGCCGGTCAGACGATGGCCGCGCTCGCGGGGGCGGGTATCACGTTGCGCCTAGTAGAGCCCCGGGAAGCACTGCACCGACAGTCCAAAGGCGCCCTCTTCGGCGTCCTTGCCTTCGACGGCGATGTACCAGGTGCTCTCGCGCTGGCTGACGAGCTCAACCTGTTCCCGCGTATTGCCCTTCTTGGGGAACATCTCGCAGCGGTTGATCATCGCAGCGGGGCCGGGGCACTGTTCTTCATTCCAGAGAATCGCTGCCAGATCGAGGTCGGCGCAGGGGGTGTCGAGGGTCACGACCGCATGCCACTCTCCCTCGGGCATGCGGAGTCGGTAGACCCGTTCGTCGCCACCGTCATGGTTGGTGGTGCTTGGTGTACAGAAGTTTTTCTCGTAGAAGGCGGAGTCGAAGGCTCTCGTTCCGCCTACGGTGTGGCCCACGATGGTCTCGCCACATCGAATCTCGGCGGTCAGGCAGCCGTCCGTGGGACCGCCCGACTGAAGCGTGGTGCAGTCATTGGCCGTAATCGGGGCTTTTGGTTGTGGGAACTTGGAGCCCGACCGGAAGAACCCTGCTTGCTTTTCTTCGACCGCGCCACGCTCACCCGCTGTGATGGGTGAGGTTCGGACTACGGCATCGTCACCTCCGCCCGCGACGGACCGTAGGGTGTCTGCCACACCACAAGCGGCAAGAGCGGCGAGTGCCGAGCCCAGAACAATCAAACGCATGACGACCTCCGACGGGACGCTACTCTACCCGATGGCACACCCCAGAGCCGTGTGCTTGCCCTTGGATTCAAGATGATCTGCCGCTAAGCATGGTTTCTTCGCGGAGTCGTGCCGCGGTGTGAATCGAGAAGGCCTCTTGTCCGGCGCGCCAAGACCAGTTCCCGGTCTCGGTGCCCGGAACGTTCATGCGTGCATCCCCCTCGAGGGCGAGGAGGTCTTGCATGGGCACGATGGCGTCTTGGGCGACCGAGTGCCACGCTGCACGCGCGAGATCCCAGCTGATGTCATGCCCATCACTCGAGAGATACCGCCTGACGTGGTCTCGCGTCGGCTCATCGGCGGTGGCATACCACCCCCGCGTGGTGTCATTGTCATGCGTCCCCGTGTAGACCACGGTGTTCGGGCGGTGATTGTGGGGCAGGTACGCATGGGTGCCGTCGCCGGTTGCGGACGAGAAGGCAAACTGGAGAATGGCCATTCCGGGAAGGTCGAAGTCGTCTCTGAGTGCGACGACATCCTCCGTGATGACGCCGAGGTCCTCTGCAATGAGAGGGAGACGCCCGAGTCGTGTGCGTAGCGCGTTCAGCAGTCCTGCTCCGGGACCGGGAATCCACCGACCTTCGGTTGCAGGATGATGCCTTGGGATCTCCCAGACACCGGCAATGCCCCGAAAATGGTCAAGGCGAAGGTCGTCAAAGAGCTCGGCCTGCGATGCGACGCGGTCTTGCCACCACTGCCAGTCCGTTCGAGCATGCTCGGCCTCGTTGTAGAGCGGCGTACCCCAGGTCTGACCCTCGGTGCTGAAGGCGTCCGGGGGCACACCACTCACCACGGTGGGATGCCCTGCGTCGTCGACGCGGAAGAGCGCGCGATGCACCCAGACATCGCAGGAGTTCGCGCCGACAAAGAACGGCACGTCGCCCCAGAGTGCGACACCGCGTGTCCTCGCGTGCGCGCGCAGCGCAGTCCACTGTTGCTCAAACAACCACTGGAGTGCGCGGGCGGTCTCAAACGCGATGGTGTGATGGTTTCGCACGTGGTGGAGGGCCTCTGCCGATCGCTGCCGAACGTCCTTTGGCCATGTGGTCCACGGTCCGTCGTGGAGACCACAAAGGGCCTCAAAGCAGGCCCAGTCATTCACCCATGAGATGTCACGAGACCATGCGTCGAGGTCCACCTGGTCGGCAACACGGGCCGCGGCGAGGGCCAGGACAGGCGCCTTATGGCGCTGAACGGCTGCATGGTCGACCCGGTGGGGAGAACCGATGCCCCAGGGCTTCTCCGAGGGCAGCAACCACCCATCCGTGACGAGATCATCGATGGAGAGAAGCCAAGGGCTTCGGGCGAATGCAGACGGGGAGGCGTACGGTGAACCCGCAGCGTCAGGGGGCGTGATGGGTAGCATCTGCCAGATCTGCTGGTTGGCGGATGCAAGCCAGTCGAGGAATTGCCGGGCATTAGGCCCAATGTCGCCCACACCAAAAGGACCTGGCAACG
Source organism: Myxococcota bacterium (assembly GCA_049889515.1). Classification (GTDB taxonomy): domain Bacteria; phylum Myxococcota_A; class UBA796; order UBA796; genus JBMHDG01. Next base: position 59,887 of record JBMHDG010000005.1, on the reverse strand, counting down.
AGGTGGGATGCAATAAAACGCCCGCGCGTCGTGGGTGTCCCATCAGGCCACCCATGCATACGTGGTGGCCACCGGGTCGTAGGTGACTTCTCCCATATGGACCATGCGCTGAAGAAGGTAGAACACCTCATCAGCCTCTGACTCAAGGGTGTCCGCGAGGGTCTCGAGTGTGCTGGGGCCTGCACGAAGGTGAGCGATCGCGCGCATGCGGGTGGAGAGGAGGGCACTTGCGGCGAGCTTTCCAGCCTCGACACCGGGCTGATGAAAGGCATTGATGTCGATCATCGATGCGTACATCGCCACGGCACGCTCAAACAGCGCAATGATCCCGCCAAGCGTGCGCGGCGAGACGTCGGGGATGGTCAAGGTCATGGTGGGGCGGCCGGATGCCGCCAGTGCGCGTCGCGTACCGAGGAGGAAGCCCTGCAGGTAGTCACCGGCGCGGTGCTCGTGGGAGAGGGGGGGGTCCTGTGCCGCCGTGTGAAGCACCTGCACGAAGAACGTCATGGTGTCGTCTCGTCCATCACGCAGTTGTTGGACAAAGGCATGCTGGTCTGTACTTCCCTTGTTCCCGTAGACGGTAAGCCCTTGAAAGACCTCGGCGCCCTGGCGGTCGGTGCGCTTTCCGATGGACTCCATCACCAGCTGTTGGAGGTAGCGGGATAGAAGCAACAGGCGGTCGCTGTAGGGCAGCACCACAAGGGAGCGGTCGCGCGCTCCGCGGTTGAGGGCGAACCATGTTCCGGCCAGCACGGCCGCAGGATTTGTGGACCAGTCTGTGGTCCTCGTCCACGCATCCATGTCCCGAGCGCCCGCCAAGAGCTGGTGCACATCGATGCCTGCGAGGGCAGCAGTGAATACTCCGACCACGCTCGTGACACTGAACCGCCCGCCAACCCACTCCCAGAGGGGAAGCTCGGCCAGCCACGATGCGTCTTGCGCTCGCCGAGAGAGCTTGGAGCCCGCAACTGTGATGGCGACGGAGTGACCTGCTGGCGAGAGACCCCGTTGCCGGAGGGCACGATGCGCCAGCTCTGCGGCATTCATCGTCTCTGCCGTGCCACCTGACTTACTGATGATGATGCACAGGGTGGTGCAGAGCCGCTCACCGAGACTGCGCAGTGTTCGGTCGATGCCGTCCGGGTCGGTGTTGTCGAGGAAGTGCACGGTGAGGCCGTCGTCCTGCGCCAGCGCATCGATCAGCAGACTCGGCCCGAGCTGACTGCCACCAATGCCAATGTGGAGCACGTCGGTAAACGGCTCGCCGGCTGGCGTGGTTCGGTGACCTTCGCGGAGTTGTCGAGCCAGCTCCAGCGCCTTGTCGAGCGCTGACTCGATCTGTTCGGCCATGCCGACGGTGGGCGCGAGGTCGGGTGCGCGAAGCCACGTGTGACCCACGGCTCTGTTCTCGTCGAGGTTCACGGCCGCACCTGATTCTTGGGCGGCTTGGTCGGTCCAGACGCGCTCCCACGGAATCTGGGCGAGCTGGTCGTTCGAAAGGCCAGCTCTCGTGACATCGAGCCACCAAGGAAGGTGTGGAGAGCAGATGAAGCCATCGCGTTCGAACATGGTCGACCTCCGGGCGGGCCCGTTAACGAGGAAGGCACCGGTCGTGTACAAGCTTGGCGACCTCTTGGTGGCGTATCGCTGGGTGAAGGGGGCGCATGCCGTGGCCCCATGCTAGGCGGCCCGCCACGGTGGAGGTCTCATGGATGAGGAGAGCGCGCTGGAACTCCTGCGGACGTCGCATACGTTTCCAGGGCCATTCACGTTTCGCGTGGTGGTTCGGTCGGGTGGGCGACCTGCAGTCGAAGCGGGGATGGCCACGCTGGCAGACAAGGGTCTTACGGTCACCACCATCGACGAACGACAAAGTCGGAAGGGCAACTACATCTCATGTCGTGTGACCTGCCATGTGGAAGGCCCAGAGACCGTTATCGCTGGATATGCCGTGCTGAATGGACTCGATGAGGTCCTGATGACGCTGTGATCGACGGCGTTCGCTGGTTGCCCGCCGGACGCCCCGTGATACTGCGCCGACATCCATGATTGGAGCCGACCCCGTGCGTATTCTATCGACGTTCTTGCTGACGGCGGCGATGTTCTCTCCTAGCCTTGTGCAGGCCGCAGAGGTCAAGGTCGAGGGCTTCTACCAGCTCCGAACCCGTCTGTTCGACACGCTGTCTCTCGACAGAACCACCGAGTTTTCCGAAGGCCTCGCATGGAACCATCAGCACCGGCTCTGGCTGCGGCCTTCGTTCTTCATCACGGACGAGGTGGCACTGAAGGTCGATGTCCGCGGTCTTGACGGCGTCAGCTGGGGCCAGGACCGCTTGGTCGTCGAGGATGCGACGCTCAATCCGCTTCTTGGCGACCTGTTCTCAGACACCTTGAATCCACCATTTTCCGAGGATGGGGAGCGGCCTAGCGATATCTCCCTCTGGCGAGCTTGGGGCGAGGTCAACACCAAGGCCGGAACCTTCCGGTTCGGACGGCAGCCGCTGCACTGGGGTAAGGGCATCTGGCAGAATGACGGTCTCGCACTGAATACAGACTTCGGTGACTCGGCGGACCGACTGTCGTGGGAACATCTCGTGAAGGATGTTTGGGTCCAACTCGCCGTGGATGTCAACGCCGAAGGTCTGGTCAACGCTACCGACGACACGACGAGCTTCAATGCCGCCGTGGGCTACCGTTCCGAGACCATTGAAGGTGGCGTAAACATGCAGTACCGACGCAGCGGGGGGCCTGCAGCAGAAGGGGCGTTTGACCTCTTTACGGTCGATGCGGCGTTCAAGGCAGAGCTCGGTATGGTTGGTCTTGACTCCGAGTTTATTGGGCGATTTGGTGGGGGTGACCTCTCCGAGTCTGTCACCAACGTTCGTGTCCAGCAGGTCGGTGGCGTGCTCGACCTCAACCTCAACCTCCCCAGACTCGAAGTGGGTGTGGAAGCCGGGTTCGCGACGGGTGACGGTGATGCCGCGGACGGCAAGTTCACCGCGTTTACCTTTGATCCTGACTACAATGTCGGGCTGTTCATGTTCGAGCAGCCGATGCCCACCCTCCGCGACGATGTCGCAGCCTCCGGTCGGGCAGAAGACTTGGCGCTGACGGGCCGCGCATTGAGCAATGCGCTGTACCTCCGACCCCGTGGTAGCTACAAGGTCATCCCCAAGGGGCTGTGGCTCGATGGGTACGTGTTGACGGGGCGTGTGGCCAAGGTGTCCGACGCCGTGAAAGCACAAGGGCGGCAGGGTTACGGATATGAATTTGGGCTGGGCCTTCGATGGACCGGCACCCGACACCTAGAGCTCGCGGGCCTCGCTGGCGCGTACGTCCCGGGCAGCTACCAGACTGCCTACACCGACGAGATTTTTGTCGAGGGCTTTCGGGCGCCAGCATTCGGCGGGCAGCTGCTGAGCAGGATCCGATTCTGACGGGCGCAGTCCGAGTGGGGCTCATGGGCGCTACGGGGCGCCTCGGCCGCAGGATTGTGGCGCGTCTACATGACGCGTCTGGGGTTCTACTCACCGGCGCCGTGACCCATGCATCGAGCCGTCACATGGGTAGCGATATCGGTGTCCTAGCGGGCATCGGTTCCGTGGGTGTGCGCGTCACCTCCCAGCCCGAACAGATCGACTGCGATGTCTGGATCGATGTCTCGATGCCAGAAGGCACGGCAGAGTTGTTGAGGCAGACGGCGTCTACTCCTGTGGTCACAGGTGTGACCGGTCACGGAGAGGCGCTTGAGGAGATGCTGGAGCAGGCCGCTTCGCAGCGGCCGATTCTGGTGGCGTCGAACTTCAGTGTGGGTGTCCAGTTCCTGATGGACGCCGTGCAACAAGCTGCCGCGGCGCTGCCCACTGCGGCGTTTGAGATCGTGGAGACCCACCATCGGCACAAGGTCGATGCGCCATCGGGGACGGCGAAGACGCTGGTAGAGGCCATTCGTAACGGGCGGTCAGAACGCATCACACCCGTCTATGGTCGTGAAGGACAGATCGGCCCGCGGGCCCCTACGGCCGTGGGTGTCCACGCCGTCAGAGGTGGAGATGTGGTGGGTGAGCACCGCGTACAGGTCCTGATGGATGGGGAACTCCTTGAGTTGACCCATCGCGCCACGTCTCGTGACACCTTCGCGCTCGGAGCCATTCGGGCGGCGGTGTGGCTGGCTTCACGCGCGCCTGGGGCCTACACCATGCGCCATGTGATCGGTCTGGACGGACTCCCGACAACTTCTGGTGCAGAAGCAGGCTAACGTAGGGCACGGACGGAGGTACGAGATGCGTCTTGACGCACGTCATCACATGGCCATGCTCGCGGGAATGCTGCTGCTTCCTGCCTGTGACAACAGCTGTCAGACCCTGTGCGTGCGCCTGGCAGAGTACCGAGAGGAGTGCGGTGAACCTGTCTCCTCATCGGAGTTGGACGCCTGCCTCGATGACTGGTCCTCACCCGAGGGCTCGGATCTCAAGGTTTGCCGTCAATACAACACGGCGGAAGTGGTTCGCAGAGAGTGGACCTGTGAAGACCTAAACCTGTTTCGGCTCGAGCCGTAGGCGTCTGGTTCTTCCGCGGCGCGTGACCTTTGGTTGACAGCGCGATAACGGCGCGCTGAGTGAAGTGACGCGGAGTTTCCCCTGAGTTCGTTTGCTGTCCAGCGCTTTGGTCGATGGTTCCTCCTCGACAAGATTGCCACCGGTGGCATGGCCGAGCTGTACCGAGCCAAGTCCTTCGGTGACGGCGGCTTTGAGCAGGAGCTCGTCATCAAGCGCATGTTGGGGGAGCTTGTCGAGGAGCCGGAGTTCGTCGATATGTTCGTCGGTGAGGCCAAGCTCGGCGTCACGCTACAACACCCCAATATCTGCCGAATCTTTGAGTTTGGTCGCGTAGGTTCCGACCACTTCCTCTCCATGGAGCTGGTCGAGGGGCAAGACCTTCAGGGTGTGATGCGTCGCCTCGCCGAACAAGATGCGCAGATGCCACCGCACTTGGCGGCGTTCATTGCGCTCGAGTCTTTGCGGGGCCTCCACTATGCACACACCAAGGTGGACAACTCCGGGCACGCGCTCGCAGTGATTCATCGCGACATCAGTCCCTCGAACCTCCTGTTGTCCTATGAAGGTGCGGTGAAGCTTGCCGACTTCGGTGTGGCCCAAGCAGACCAAGGTCAGGACACCGACTCAGGTTCTCTCAAAGGGAAGCTCGACTACCTGTCGCCTGAGCAAGCCGAACGGCGGCCTCTCGATCCAAGGTCCGACCTCTTCAGCATGGGGACCGTGCTCTACGAGATGTTGTCGGGTAGGCGGGCCTTCCGGTCCCGGGATGATGCGGACACGGTCCGTCGGGTACGCGAGGTCGACTTGCCGCCACTGGGCGAGGTTGCCGCTCACGTCCCACTCGCACTACAGCGCATTGTCGAACATGCCCTCCAGCGTGACCCCGCCGACCGCTATGGTAGCGCGCGAGACATGGCCGATGCGCTCGTGGAGGCGCTTCAGCCACTCGATGATGATGCGCTTCGCTCGGAGCTTGGCAGCTGGCTGTCCGTCCTATTCGCGGATGAGATTGCGAGTCAGCGCGAACGCGTCGCGGATGCCACGGCGATTGCGCGTGGGTTGTCGGATGAGGCGTTAGATGCTGACCCGGTGTCCCGCGAGCTTCGGGCAGGAGGTTCGCGTACGGTAGCGTGGCTGGCTGTTGCTGCGTTGGCCGCCGTACTTCTCGTGATTGGTGCGCTCAACCTGCCTTCTTCAGATGTGCCAGAGGACATCGCCCTCGCCACCGCAGGCTCCCTCGAAGTTGCGCTGACGCCTGCAGGTGTGGTGCGCATCGACGGAGAGGTCGCCGGTGAGGGGACGAGCATTGTGGTCGCTGATCTCTCGGCGGGTCGGCACGTGGTTCAGCTGGAGGCCGAAGGAGCCCAGACCCACCAAGAGTCGGTGCGTATCACCCGTGGCGGATTGACCAAGCTCGCCCACACGTTCGAGTTGATTCCACGTCTTGCAACACTTGAGCTGCAGACGCGACCTTCGGGTGCCGAGGTCTGGGTCGAGGGGGCAAAGGTCGGTGTCACGCCGTTGGTGTGGGAGGAGGCGCCTGCGGACGTGCCGGTAGACCTCGAGCTTCGCAAGGAGGGCTACGTCACCCTTAAAACGCAGACCGAGCCCGTTGTGGCGGGAGAGACCTCCACGGTTCAGCGGACCCTGAAGCGTGAACGTGACGGCAGCGCGGGTACGGCTGCCCGGGGGCCTGGCTTCTTGACGGTCAAGCTGGTCGGTGCCACGTGGGGTCATGTCTTTGTCGATGGGTCCAAGCTGTCGAAGACAGCGCCGCTGTCGGGCTACGAGCTCACGCCGGGCCCCCATCGGGTCCGTGTGGTCAACGAAGCGCTGGGGCTCTCCTACGAAGGTCGGGTCACCATTGTGAGTGGCAAGACGGCCACCGTGAGGGCCAGTGCAGACTGAGCGCTGGCTCTTGGCCGCGGTCTCTCTCCTCGTTGGGGGTGGGTGTCAGGGCGAGGTGTGCGACGATGCGACCTGTCGCGAGATGTGCGAAGAGGTGCTGTCGGCGGGGCTAGAAGACCCTGCACTGCATGCGCAGCTCGACCCGCAGAATCCGCGGCTGCTCTCGATGTATGAGTTTGATGCCCTCGATGAGCTCTTGGTCAACCTCCGACGGGGCATACTTCGTGCGCCGGATGCGCCGCATGGCCTCTGCGTTGGCGCTCAGCGCTGTGCTGAGGACGTGCTGCCGACGGGGACATTTTTGGAGCCCGGTAGCTACCACATCGAGACGACGCTCGTGCCGCCGTTGGCCGGGGCTCATGAGGTGATCTTTCGCCACCAGTGCGAGCGTCGGACACCAGGTAAGGACCCCGAATCCGGTACTCTGACCGAGGAGCGCTACACGCTGCGCGCACGCGCTGATGGCGCCGGTGTGCGGTTATCACCGCTCCTGACAGTCCGTGTCTCGCCCACGGCTACCGACCGGTTCATCTGTTCGTACTCACTCACAAGCGCCACGCCAGTGCCGCTTGAAGAGCTTAACGGGACGTATCAATACGGTGCGGGCGGGCCCAAGGCTCGCTAGCGCTGGCTGGCGCGGAGCTGATCGGCCGTCCGAGTGAACCGTGGGTCTCCCGTACGTTCGGCGAGTGCGTCGTAGATCTGAATGGCGCGGGCCGTCTCACCGGCCTCGTGTGCAGCCGCAGCCATACCGAGAACGAGGCGTACATCAGGAACACGAGCGGCGGCGCGCTCGAGGTAGCTGAAGGCCTCTCGCTTGTCGGACGCCCCAAGCACCTGCGCATACAGTAGCTGAATGCGGACATCGACGGGATGTCGTTCGGCGGCGGCGCGGAGGTGCTCCGTTGCGCGTGATGTCTGGTCGGAAGCCACGAGAGCTCGGCCTGTTGAGAACGCGAGCGCAGCATCTTGGGGGCGGGCCGCGGCGACCGGAACGAGGAGCTCGGCCGCACGCTTGGGGCTGGACTCCAGGAGTGCGAGTCCAAGAACAGCTCGAGTCTCCACGTTGTCTGGCTGCAGTCGCAAGGCCTCGTTGAGATCCTCGATGGCCGACCGGGTGTTGCCCTGTCTGCCCCACGCGCTGGCGCGTGCCATGCGCGCGAGCGCCGAATCGGGGCATCGCGAGATTGTGGATGCGAATGCGGACGGCTTCGCGTCGGTGCCTCGCAGGTCGAGCAACACCCTCAACCCTTCACCGTCGAGTGCACCGGACGAACGTTCTTCTGCGTAGGCCGACGCGATCTGCGCGGCGGGGGAGGTGGGGTCCATGTCGAGGGCTGCACGAGCATGGGTCAGTCCTTCGGCGACTTGGTCTGCTCTGAGCATGGCTTCACTGAGCGCCACGAAGATGCGTACGTCCCGACCGCACGTCACGAGGGCCTGCTCGAGTAATGCCGTCGCTTGTGCGCCATCGAGACGCGCACCGATCAGCCAAGGCTCGACGGCGGCTGGCACGGCTTGGCGTGCGGCTGCGGCGAGGTCACGCACACTTCGTGTCTCGCCGGCCTGCAGGCGCGTGGTGAGATGCCCCACCCATGCCTCGGAAAGCGTGGCATCAAGGCGATGAGCGCGGCCGTAGGCCTCGGCCGCTGCCGGGAGGTTGCCCGTGGCACGGTGGAGCGCGCCGAGACCCATCCACGACCGCGCGTGGTCGGGGTCGAGCTTCAGGGCCACTTCATACGCCTCGCGACTGGCGGTCACATCTTGAAGGGCACGTCCCATCAAGTAGTGGATGTCGGGGTTTTCGGGGTCTTGTGAGAGGCGTCCCACCAAGACCTGAACCACGTCGTCACTCCGGCGCAGCGTGGCGGAGAGATCGATCCACAGCTCTTGGGCGTTGAGGTCGTCGGACTGACCCCGAGCGGCATCGCTGGCGAGCTCGAGCGCTTCCTCGAGCTGTCCATTGCGCAGCAACGCATCTGCGTCTGGTGTTGCGGACCATGCCGCGAGCATCAACCCTAGCCACCACATGTGATTCTCCCCGAGCGCCGGCGGGCCCTGTAACCCGTGAGTGTCCGGGATTGAGCCATCGTGGTAGGTTCCCCATGATTGGGAGAATGCGATGTCCTACGCGTTGTTGTTGTTGGCCCTGTCTACCACGAGCGCGCTCGCGCAAGAGGCCGTGATGGTTGGCGTCGTTGGGGCCCATGATGCAGCCATGGCACCTGCCGCACAAGAGGAGCTCTCTCGTGTCCTCGTCGATGCGATCGATGCGGTCCCCGGTCTAGATGGTCTCGCGCCCAACGAGGTGGGGCAGCGGCTCCTTGGTCGAAAGGAGCTGGTCATCGAGGAGGCTCTACTCACCTCGGGTCGCGCGAGACTCGACGAGGGGCGAGCGCTCTACCAGCAGGCTCAGCTACAAGCTGCGGCAGAGACCCTAGAGGACGCAGCAGGTCTCCTTGCTGCGGAGCTGGCCTACACGCGAAAGGCTGCAGATCTCTGGGATGCGTGGATGCTGCTGGCTGCCGTGGAGCTCTCACGGGATGGTGCGGATGCTGCCAAGCGCGCCGTACGCTCTGCGATCGCGGTGGCGCCCGCGCGGCGCGTCGACCCCATCGTGTTCCCACCGTCTGTGGTCGCTCTGCATGCCGCCGAGCGTGAAGCGTCGATGGCGAATGCAGGTACCCTGACCGTCGAGAGTGTCTCGGGTGATGCACGCGCGTGGTTGGATGGCGTGGAGCTTGGCGACACGCCAGCGACGGCGGCCGAGGTGCCTCCCGGGCCACATGTGCTCGCCATCCACCAACCCAATGGGGATATGGCCTCCGAGCAGGTGGCCTTGGGCCCACGTCAAGAGGTGACCACCTCGCTTGCCGCAGCTGCGCCGCGGTTGGGTGTGGCGGCTGAGAGCGGTCCCGCCCGCCGTCAGCAGATGGCAGCGCTCTACCGGTCTGTCGGTTCGAGAGCAGCGCTCGATGTGGTGGTGTTGGTGGGGCGTACCGATGACTTGGTTCAGGTTCAGCTCTACATTCCAGGGTCTGATGCATTCTCTACCCCTCGTCCCGTGGGTGCGATGCCGACACCCGAGACGGTGGGTGCCGCTGTGCTTGGGGCGCTTGAAGAGGTGGATGAGCTCGGGCGTCTGAAGGTGTCGGCGGCCATGGGTATGCCGCTCTCCGTGGGCATCGACTCGAATGCGACCATCGCGCGTGTGTTGTTGGCGCAAGACATCTCCGTGGCGAGCACGGCGATGGTGTCGGAGCGACCCTCGCGTCGACCCTCGCGCACGCCGCGGACGGGAAGCAGCGACAAGAAGCTCTCACCGCTGGTCTGGGTCGGCATTGGTGTGGGCGCGGCGGCGGTAGCGGGCGGTGTGGCTACGGCCGTGGCGCTGTCGAACAATGGTGGCACGCCGAGCGGTACGGTCGTCCTTAAGCCCGTGTTCGGGACGGCCCGGCTTCGCTAGAGGTCGTCTGTTCCCTCGGCGAGGTCCTCGGGTCGAGGCGACGACGGCTCGGGTTCAGGCGGAGGGGCTTCGCCGCCAACTCGCGGCGATAGCGGCGTTACAGCGTTTTCGGGCGGCGCGTCGGCTGCTCTTGCCTCGCCTGCGACCGGCTTGGGACGCCGATCGGGTGCGACCACGCGCTCGACGGCAGGGACCTTGACCCCCCCAGTGTACACGTCGGTGCTCCGGGGATTGACCAGCTTGACCTCCCACGAACACTCGAGTGGTCCGGTAGACGATGGGCTCACGATCTGGTCTTTGAGGACGATCACTTCGGGGCGGAAGCTGCCGTTGGCCTCAAGCCGATGTTGGTTTCGCTCGACCGTCTGTGACGCGACGAGCTTGCCCTGCGCATTGGGCGTGAATTGTGTGCAGGTCAGGCGGGTAAAGACGTTGTCGTTCCCCGCGGGAAGCTGTGGGGGTACCTCGAGTGCGACACGAATGCCCCACGAACCAGGAGGGAGTTCCTCGACCTCGGAACCGAGAAAGGTGGAACACGCCCGCGGGCGGTTGCAGACGCCGATGCCACGCTCCGACGCCGGCCGAATGCCGGTACGCAGCAAGGCAATGTCCTCCTTGAGGATGTCGTACTCATGGGGGGCAAGGTGGTTGTTCTGTCCTTCTGGGGGAATGCTGGGCCCAAAGTCGAGCTGTACAGGTACAGAAGAGGTCAGGGCGACACACTTGTCACGACAGTCGACGAACTCACATGGTTCCGCTGTCGTCTGACAGGCCATGAGCCCAAGAAGCAGCGTGTACTGGCGCAAGGCAACCCCCGAGGTGGGGTACCTCTAACCCAGGCAACGCGCTAGGTCGTCCGCGGAGGTCCCGATGACCCTTCATGATGCCACGCTGCCCGGAACGCAGACACTCCCGTTCCGTAGAGGTGCGGGTCCTGTACCGTGCACGGAACTGGAGCCGCTCCAAGGACAGGCCTTTGTGCTACCGGCGGGGGATGCCTTTGTGACCGAGTCCGGGACGGACGCCCATGTGTACCTCGATGGTGCGCGGCGTGCGTGGCGTGAGATTCCAGATCATATGGACTTTCTTGCCGAGGATTCCCCGATACGGATGCTGAAGTGGCTGGAGTATGAGCTCTACGCAGACCGTTGGCGGTCCCATTGGGCAGACGCGGCACGCATCCTTGATGTGGGAGCCGGTGTGGGGCGGTTTGCCCTCCCATTCTTGGAAGAGGGTCGTGCTGTCGAGGCCGTAGACGCCGACCTGTTGAGTCTGCGCACCCTTGTGTCCAGAGCCGCGGGGGGGCCTGGCCAACTCGATGTCCACTGGACAGCAGCGTGGGCGCTTCCCGAGATCGAACCCGTCGATCTCGCCATTGCGTGTGAGGTGCTCTGCTATGTGCCGGAGGTCGATCGAGCCATGAAGGCGCTGGTCGACCGCCTGCGACCTGGCGGGACATTGTTGCTCTCGGTCGAGGCAAAGTGGGGATGGGCGTGCGCCGCAGATGCACCTGACGGCGGCTTGGAGTCCGCCCTCATGGGGCCGGATGTGTTGACCGTGGGTCGAGACACATGGGTCCGTACCTACGATCAGGACGATGTGGTCGCGCTGTTGTCACGCCACGGTCTTGAGACGGTGGAGGTGATGCCGACCCACTATGTGTTGGATGGCCCCCTTGAGCAGGTGGGGGAGGTGGCCATGGGACTGGACCGGCTCCTCGATGTGGAGCGTCGCTGCCGGGCCCATCCCGTATGGGCGCCGCTCAACCGCATCTGGACGGCCGTGGCAAAAAAGGCGTAGCGGACGTCGTTTGGTCTCCTATGACAGTAAGCTTCGACCATCTAGCGTGGTGGGGCTGAACGTTGAGCATGTGCGTCCTTGGAATCGACCCCGGGTCAACGGTGACGGGGTACGCCGTCATTCGGTCGGCGCGCGGGCGTCTGACGCTCCTCGACTCGGGCTGCATTCGCACCTCGTCGAAAGAGCCCATGGGCCAGCGATTGGCGACGCTGCATCAAGGCATCTTGAAGGTCATCGATAGGCACACCCTCGACGGTGTCGCGATCGAGGCCATTTTTCGCCACAAGAGCAGCGAGTCGGCGCTGCGTCTTGGACAGGCGCGTGGGGTCCTCGTGCTCGCAGCTGCGCTGCGGGGCTTTGAGGCGGCATCCTACAACCCGATGACGGTCAAGAAGACCGTCGGAGCGCATGGGCGGTCCGACAAAGAAGCCCTCGCACGCGTGGTGGGTATGTTGCTCGGCGAGCGGCCCGAGGGGCCCACCGATGTCACCGATGCGGTCGCGATTGCGATCACGCACTGCAGGTATGCAAGGAGTCGCGTCATGGCTGGTGCGGGAGGCGAGACATGATCGCGAGACTGAAGGGCGTGCTGGTCGATGCAGATGGAAGCCGATGCACCATCGATGTCCGAGATGTGGGCTACGAGGTGGTGGCCACGCAGAAAGATCTACAGTCGTGGAAGGCGGCGGGTGGACCCGTGGTCGTGCATGTGGCCACCGATGTCCGCGAAGATGCCATCGTCCTCTATGGATTCTCGGATCGCGGTGATCGGGCGTGCTTCTTGACGCTGCGAACGGTGTCTGGCGTCGGTCCGAAGGTCGCACTCGCGGCACTTGATGCCCTGGGTGTGCAGGGGCTGTCCCAAGCGGTCGGCGCGGGCGATGTGAAGGCCCTCTGCCGCATCTCTGGCGTGGGCAAGAAGCTGGCGAGTCGGCTTGCCTTGGAGCTTAAGGACAAGCTTGCCCCGTTTGCACCCGACTTCGATGCGGGTCCGCAGTCCACGCCCGTGCAGGTCGCAGATCCGTTGCATCTGGCGTTGGAGAAACTCGGTTACGGTCCAGCCGAGATCGCGCGTGCCGAAGCGCAGCTGAAGGCCGATGGCATCGGCGCCGATGAGCCCGTCGCACAGCGCCTCCGCAACGCGCTTCGTGCGCTCTCCGGGAGGCGCTAGGTGCACGACGAACCCAGAATCGAAGACCCCGCACTCCGCCCTACCGGATTCAGTGATTATGTGGGTCAAGAGAACATTGTCGAAAACTTGCGCGTCTATGTTCGTGCGGCGCTTAACCGTGCAGATGCGCTCGACCATGTGCTGCTGGCCGGTCCGCCCGGCCTCGGCAAGACCTCGATGGCCTACGTGCTCGCTGAAGAGTTGGGGGTAGAGATTCGTACGGCCTCGGGGCCAACGCTGGAGCGTGGCGGTGACCTTGCGGCCATTCTCACGAGTCTCAACCCACGAGAAGTGCTGTTTGTGGATGAGATTCATCGGATGAACCGGGCCGTTGAAGAGATCCTCTACCCGGCACTTGAGGACTACGAGATCGACGTGGTGCTCGGAAGTGGCCCCGGCGCACAGTCGGTCAAGCTGCCGCTCCCGCGGTTCACGTTGATTGGTGCGACGACGCGGACGGGGCTCTTGACGGCGCCGCTGCGCGCTCGGTTCGGGATTCACTGCACGTTTGACTTCTACGGCCATGACGCCCTGAAAAAGATCATCCTCCGCTCCGCGTCGCACCTCGGGGTGCAGATCACTGAGGAAGGCGCTGCCGAGCTCGCGCGTCGAGCGCGCGGCACACCGCGAATTGCGAACCGACTGCTTCGCCGGGTGCGTGACTTCGCCGAGGTCCTTGGCGATGGCACGATCGATGTCGACCTTCTGGGTGCCGCACTCGACCGCCTTGAGGTCGACCGCGCGGGCCTCGACAAGCTCGACAACCGGCTGCTTCAGACCATTGTGCATCACTTCGAGGGCGGCCCTGTCGGACTCGATACGCTGGCGGCTGCACTTGGCGAATCGGCACACACCCTCGAAGAGGCGCATGAGCCCTTCTTGATTCAGCAGGGGTTGTTGAAGCGTACGCCTCGCGGCCGTGTGGTCACGGCGCGAGGATTTAGCCATGTCGGTGTGGCACCGAAGTGGGAGGAGGAGCCATGAAGACCACCTGGATCATGATGGTGCTTCTCGCTGGGTGTGGTTCCCGACACGTGCTGCCCACCACCACACTGACCTTGGGTGAGCATACCGTGCTGGTCGAGGTGGCTGACGACCCGGGAGAGCGTGCCCGAGGGCTGATGCACCGGGACACCCTCGCCGCCGATGAGGGCATGCTCTTTGTGTACCCCGATACCGAGCCGCGGCGCTTTTGGATGAAGGACACCCGCATTCCGCTCTCGATCGCATTTCTTGATGCGTCAGGCCGCATCGTAAAGATCAGCCAGATGGAAGCGTTTTCAACCAAGCGAACCGCGAGTCTCTATCCTGCGCGGTTTGCGATTGAGATGAACCGCGGGTGGTTCGAGGCACATGGCGTGGCGGTGGGGCAGCATGTGCCCGAGGTGGCGACGATTCGCACGCAAGAGTGAGGCTACCAGTCGTCCGCACCCGCAGCATCGTCTTCGAGTGCTGCAACGATGTGATCGACGGCTCGCCGGAGCTCTTTGCGGCCTTGAACCCAGCCCGTGAGCGTGGCCAACGTGGAGCCACCGGCAAGGATACTCCACCAGAACAATCCACCTGCCTGCTGGTCTGGAGCGGCCTGAACCAACGCTACGAGCCAGAGCATGAGGACAATGCCCCATGCGATGCCCACAATCTTCGTGACGGTGAGCCAGCCAATGGCGATGTTCAGCGTGGTCTTATTCCCCGATGGCTGAAGCGTAAGGCGCACGACGGGGAGCAATCTTGCGGCTGATGCATTGACGATACGTGCGCCCACGATGAGACCGTCACGTGTCTCGAGGACAAACGCGTGCTCATGCGACGCATCCCAGGCTCGATATTCTGCGAGAGTGGGAAACCAGATTGACCGCATCACGACGCAGCGTGACACAATCCGCCTCCGAACTTCGTTGACGTTGAGTTCGGAGGTGGCGTTTCCCGTGTGCCAGAGGCCATCGAGTGTCGACACGGTGACTCCTTGATGCGGTTCGTCGCATCTTGAACTATCCTCGCCCACTGTCTTGTTCACATCGACCTTCGGAGGTCTCGCATGTCCAACACTGATGCCTGGAACCACGCGGTGACCCGAATGGGGCAGCATGGCCTGCGGCCGGATGCTCCCGAGACCGAGGCGTTGCTACGGATCATGGTGCGCGTTTCTTTCGCGGACGGTGAGGTGCAGCGCGAAGAAGTTGAGGTGTTGGCCCGACTTCTCCCCGGACGCACACCTGACGCCTTAACCTCGTGGGTGAAGGCCACGGCTGCGATGCCCTGGGATGTCCAGCATGTCGCATCAATGCTGAAGACGGAAGATGCACGATGGATGGCGCTCCGTTTTGCCGCGCGTATGGCGTGGGGAGACACCTTTCTCGACCCAGACGAGCGTCTGGTGCTCGAAGAGCTGGCCGCGGCGTTCGCATTGCCCGATGGTGCCGTAGCGCGTGCCCTCCGAGAAGTTGGCGGGATTCCCCCGGCGCACTCGACCGCGGAGGCCATGCGGACCATCCTCGACAGCGTGCCATGGAAGGCCGCGCAGTTTGCGGATGGTGCCGTGGCCTCTCCCGACTTGGTCCGTGCGCTGCCCAAGGATGTGACGCTGGTCCGGCGGGGGGGCGTCGATCGCGCCGAGGTCCTCGGAATCTATGTCGAGGGGCTCGTCGGTCGGTTCGCCGAGGGCGCTGCGTTCTTGAAGTGGGACGACATCGTCGGGTTGAGCCATGGCACGGGCCTTGGCGCAGGGCTCCGCATTCATGATGCGGATGGCAATGTGTGGTCGCTGCTCGATCGTCGTCTCGCCGGATTTTCTGCGTTTCTGGAGCGGTTGTACCGGCGAGAACAGTCGGGCGGTGAGGCACCTGTCGTGGTGCGTAGGGACGTCTCTCCCCTCGGAGACATCGACCTCTCGGACATCGTGGTCGATTGAGTCATGGGACCCGTATTCATCGACCTCGATCGGACGCTGATTGACGTCAACAGTGCACACTCGTGGCTACGCCATGAGTGGAATGCAGGGCGCGTCGGTGTGGTCCACGCCCTTCGGGCGAGCATGTGGTTCGGTCTCTATGCGCTCGGAAAGGACGGACTTGCATATGCGCTCAACGAGGCGGCGGCGCTGTATCGGGACGTTCCGGCGTCGCAGATTCAGCAGCTGACCGACGCGTGGTTTCAACGCGACATTCGTTCCCATCTTCGGCCCGGGGCTGCAGCGGTTCTCGCGCGTCATCGTGAGGCAGGGCAGCGCATTATTCTCGCGACGACCTCATCGCAGTTCGTGGCGAGCTGTGCCCAAGCCGAATGGGGATTTGATGATGTGGTGTGCACGATGGTCGGCGTCGATCCGACTACGGGGCTTCTGACGGGTCAGATTGCCGATAGCGCGTATGGTCGTCAGAAGCTGCGTCGATGTCGCGAATGGGCAGATGCCCATGATGTGGATCTCAAGGACTGCACCTTCTACACAGATAGCGCGAGCGACCTCTCGCTGCTCCGGGAGGTGGGCACGCCGGTCGTTGTGCATCCCGACAGGCGGTTGCTGCGGATTGCGCGCGCCGAGGGGTGGCCAATCCAAGATTGGGGCGCATCGACCACAGACTAGACGCCAACGCCAGCGTGCGCATGCTACGCTGATGAGCGTGGAGGGGCGTATGGGAATGCCCGCAGCGAGACTTGGCGACATGCATGTGTGCCCCATGGTCAACCCTGGGCCCGTTCCGCATGTGGGCGGACCTATCATCATGGGTGCGGGAAATGTCTTAATCGGCGGTTTGCCCGCGGCACGGGTGGGCGACATGGCGACATGTACGGGGCCACCCGACACCATCGCGATGGGGTCGACATCTGTGCTCATCGGCTCCATGCCTGCTGCCCGACTCGGCGATACGACAGCCCATGGGGGCAGTGTTGTCATAGGTCTGCCGACGGTCCTCATCGGGTGACCCACGACGTGAGTGAGGGGGGGACATGAGCCGCGGCGCGGCGAACGTTCGAGTTCTCCAGACCCTCGTCTTGCTCCTGACGAGCGTGGTCTTGGCGGAGTGGGTGGTGGGTACATGGGTGATGTCACCGCGTGCGCTTCACGATGACCCGGTCGTCGACCTGCGCTTCTTTCCGAACCGTACGGTGGTATCGAGTACGGAGGGCTGGTCTCGCCACACCACCAACAGCGCTGGCCATGTCGACACGGAGCCGAGAACCGATGCGGCGACGCGCGCGCTCGTGTTGGGAGACTCCTACACGGCTGCGCTTCAGCTGCCCTTGGAGCGAGCCTTTCACCAGCTCGTGGAGGGTGCTCACCCCGATATGGAGCTGATCAATACAGGTCGCCCCGGCGCCAACCCTGTCCACTTGATCAAGGAACTCGAGAAGGGCCACGCGGAATGGCAACCAGATGCCGTGATCGTGGTGTTCAATGACGGCGACTGGGATGATCTTGGCTCTGTGGCAGCGCTGCATCTGGAGCGACAAGATGGCGCATGGACGATGGTCCCCGGTCGTCGGACCGGCCTCAAGGCCAAGGCCAAGGCATTCAGTTCACGGTTGGCTCAGCGTTCGGCGTTGCTGAACCTCGTGGGATCGCGGTTAGAGCTCCTGATCGATCAGCAACGTGCGCGCTTCGCGGAAGCGCCGACCGAGCAGCCACCCGAGGTGTCTCCAGAGCGTCGTGCGAAGATGGCATGGGTGCTCGAACGGCTTACGGCGTCGGCGCTACCCACCTTGGTGGTCACCGTACCGAGCTTGGCCTACCACCGCGGGTCGTGCGAACCCGTCTTCCCCGAGCGGACCGCGGCGTGGTCGACGCTGATGGCAGAGCGATCCACGCACCAGGTCTCGTTCGTGGGGCTCGAAGGTTCCCTCTGCGCTCGGTATGCAGAGACGGGGCAGCCACCCCATGGCTTCGCCAATCTTGAGATAGGCAGTGGGCACCTCAACGTAGCGGGCCATGAAGTGCTCGCCGAGGCGATCTCCCACTGGCTCGATGAGGTGGTGCCGTGATCTTCAGCTCCATCGAGTTCATGGTCCTGATGACCGTGGTGCTGGCGAGCTTGGCACTGATGAGGCGCGAAGGCAGCCGCCGCAATCTCCTGTTGGTGGCCAGCTACGTCTTCTACGGGTGGTGGGACTGGAGGTTCTGCGGGCTTATTCTCGCATCGACCTGCCTTGATTTCGTGGCCGCGCAACGCATCGAGGACAGTGAGGACGAACGGATACGCTGGCGGTGGCTGATGCTCAGCATCTCGGCGAACCTAGGCGCCCTCGGGGTGTTTAAGTACACCAATTTCTTCCTTGAGAGCTTGAACCAGGCGGTGGGGTTCGACCTGCCGCACCTCGACATTGTGCTTCCGGTGGGCATCAGCTTCTACACGTTTCAGACGATGTCGTACTCGATAGATGTCTGGCGGGGCACACTCACCGCGCATCGGACGTTTCGGGACTTTGCACTGTATGTGGCGTTCTTTCCCCAGTTGGTGGCCGGACCTATCGTTCGGGCAAGCGTATTCCTCCCGCAGCTTAAGGACGAGCATCCGCTTACGCGTTCGAACCTTGTGGAGGGCGCCGATCTATTCGTGAAGGGCTTCGTGAAGAAGCTTCTGTTTGCGGACACGCTCGCGCTGATTGCAGACCCTGTGTTCGCCGATCCCTCCCGGTGGGACAGTCCGACCGTGTGGCTTGGCGTCATGGCCTATACGGGGCAGATTTACTACGACTTTAGCGGCTATTCAGACATGGCCATCGGTGTGGGTCGGATGCTGGGCTATCAGTTCCCCGACAACTTCAAGCACCCCTATCTCTCACGCAGTGTCACCGAGTTCTGGCGCCGGTGGCACATCACGCTGAGCTTCTGGCTCCGCGACTACCTCTACATCTCGCTCGGTGGCAACCGCATCAGCGCGCTGTTTACCTATCGGAATCTCGCGATCACCATGCTTTTGGGTGGCTTGTGGCACGGGGCTTCGTGGAACTTCGTCGTGTGGGGGGCGCTGCATGGGGTGGCCTTGGCCGTCCACCGTCTCAGCCTCGGGCTTCGTGGACGTCGGCCCGACGACCATGGCGGACCGGTTCGCCAAGTCTTGGGGTGGTTGGGGACGCTGTTGTTCACCATGGTGGCGTGGGTGTTTTTCCGGGCGACGACGATGGCCGACGCATGGCACATTCTTGAGAAGATGCTCGGGCAGGACCCCCAAGGCATTCAGTGGATGCACACGCAGAGCATCGTGGTGCTAGGGCTAGCGGTGGTGCTTCACGTGGGCACACTCGTGCGCAAGCAACGGGAATATCGCTTTGACCTCGGGCGGCCGGCTGGTGTGGTCGCCGCATTCTGGGCGCTGGTTGCGGTATTGTGTTTCTCTCCTCTGAGTACCTCCCCGTTTCTCTACTTCCAGTTTTGAGGTCAAGATGCACGACCTGGCGACGGTGCTGGCCGCTTGGGGTTTGCAGGGCGCAGCGCTGACCCCTCTTCATGACGGACTCATCAACCCCACATGGCGGGTGGAGGCCGAGGGTCAGATCGTTGGCGCCCTTCAGCAGCTGAACGACAAGATCTTCAAGCCGACCGTCCATCTCGACATCGCGTGCGTGACGGCGCACCTTGCGGCCAAGGGTATGCTGACGCCTCGGCTTCGGCCGACCCTCGAAGGGAAGCTCTGGCATGAGCAGGACGGCAAGGCGTGGAGAATCCTGAGCTGGGTGGGTGAGCGGACCGTTCATCGAATCTCGGATCCGGCGATGGCCGAGCATGCGGGGCAGCTCGTAGGCCGCTTTCATGCCGCGCTTGCAGATCTCGACTTTCAAGCCCAGCATGTACGCCCCGGCGCACATGACACGGACCTGCACATGGACACGGCTGCCCTCGCTGTTGCAGAACATCGTCACCACCGTCTCCACGCGCGGGTCGAACCGCTGGTCGCCAAGCTCCAGTCCGAGTGGGGCGGCTTGCGAGAGCGCGCGCTCGTGGACCTGCCCCGGCGTGTGATTCATGGAGATCTCAAGATCAGCAACCTGCGGTTTGCAGGACAAGAGGCCGTGGCCTTGATCGATCTCGACAC
This sequence comes from Myxococcota bacterium, assembly GCA_049889515.1. Classification (GTDB taxonomy): domain Bacteria; phylum Myxococcota_A; class UBA796; order UBA796; genus JBMHDG01. The sequence goes on along the minus strand of JBMHDG010000005.1, from coordinate 39,952 downwards.
CCTCGCGTGGGGGGATCTTGGCGTTGAACTGGGTGACATGCTGCGGAGTTGGTGCAATCCGGCCCGCGAGGATGCGACAGGTGCTGCCCGCTTCGATCTCGAGCTGTTCGAGGCGGCCATGCGGGGCTACGCATCAGCTTCTGGGACCTGGGGGCCGACGGCGGCAGAATGGGCAGCCGTCGTGCCGAGTGTTGCCCGCATTTGTTTAGAGCTCTCCGCCCGGTTCGCAGCTGATGCGCTTCAGGAGTGCTACTTCGGGTGGGACGCGTCGGCTTGGCCCGCTGCAGGTGAACACAACCTGGCCCGCGCGATGGGGCAGTTTCGGTTGGCACGTTCTGTGTTGGCGCAACAGGCGGAAGCCGAGGCTAGACTCGGTGCGGTTCTTCAGTCCGTGTGAGGCGTGACCGAGTCCGGACGAATGAGAGCATGAGGTGAACGTGGAAGTGAAACGACTCCTGATGGCGTGCGTGCTGGCGCTTGCAGCATGCGACCCTGGTGCGGCGGATGATGTCGGGTCGGAGACCGTGGTGCGTGAGCCCGGCGCGTTTGAGGCCGGCTTTGCCTCCCGGCGGATTCCTGCGCCGCTCGGTATCGGCACCGGAGGCTTTAACGGTATCGGGTCGGGCGGACCGGACTCCCCCTATGCACAGTTCTTTCCAGCGACGAATCGCCTGTTCGGTCATCCGTCGATCAAGGCGACCGTGCTCTCGCGTGGCGAGGGCTTTGAGGCCATCCTGGTGCGCCTCGATACGGTCGGGGTGTTTTCCGAGATTCGGCTCGATCTCGCGGCCCGTCTGCAAGCCGAGCTTGGTCGGGACGTGTCGGATGAGCTGCTGTTGATGGCCACCCACACCCATGCGGGACCCGGCCGACTGAGTGACCGAGGCGGCATCTTTGGCGTACTCGTCGATGTGTTCTTTCCGGCCTACTACGAGCGCTTTATGGACGCGCTCGTCCAGACCGTGCTCGAAGCGTACGACGACCTCGCTCCTGCAGAGCTTGGGTCTGGCATGGGGTCGTCACGTATGCCTCATTCGGATCGTCGTTGCGAGGATGGTGAGACCTATACCAATGACGATGTGCCGATCTTGGCCGTGCGCCGTGATGGCGTGGTCGATGGGCTGTTGTTTGGATTTGCCGTGCATCCGGTCATCTTCGGACTGCAGACCTACCACCTGTCCCAAGACCTTGCCGGAGGGCTGGAGTACTGGGTCGAGGACGGCTTCGATCATCCCGTTCACGTCCAGTACGTCAACAGCTGGGCGGGTGATATGACGGTCGGCGAAGCCACGGTGAAGACCACCACTGCGAACGCCGGTGACGACCGCTACGCACGGACCCATGCCGTGGGGGCGACCTTCGCCGAGGACCTTCATGGGGCACTCGATGGTCTGAACTGGACCTCCGAGCCGACCCTGGGTCTGCACACGCGCCGTGTTCCAGTCGACCGAGAGGCGCTCGGCTACGAGGGTGAAGATGAGTTCCCGTATCCGTACGGCGGGTCGCAGTGCCAGGCCCCGAACGCCAGCTGCGAGTCTCCGACGCAGGACTTCTCGATCGATGAACAGTGCATCGGATTTCCGGGGGATACGCAGTGGCCAGACCGCGCGACCCTGACAGTGGGCCAAATCGGAGACTTTGGTATCGTGACGTTCCCCGGTGAAGCCGTGACGCGTCTCGCTGAGGCCACCATGGCTGCGATTCAGGCCGAAGACCCGTCCCTCGAGCACGTCTTCTACATGGGCTACGCGCAGGACTACATGGGCTATGGCCTACTTGAAGAGGATTGGTACTATGGGGGATATGAGACCGAGGGTGGCCTGTGGGGACCCCGGTTTGGCCCCTACCTGATGGAGCAATCGGTGGCCGTGTTCCGCGACTGGAAGGGGACCGCACCCCTGCCTCAAGCGGTCGAACCCCTCCCGCTGTTTGAGAGCGATCCCTCGGCAGTGGTGGTGGCCGAGCGGGCACTGAAGGCAGGCACGGTCGTCGCCGAACTTCCGTCCGTCCTCAATGCAGATGACAGGGGCAGCTTTACGGTGCTCGGAGGCGACCCGTGGCTGGGTACCCCGCTTGTGTCCCTCGTTCACGAAGATGGTTCACCCGTGCTGCGTGCCAACGGAACGCCGGTCGATAGCGACGGGCTCTATTTTGATGTCTCGCTGGAGGTAACGCCGACCTACGAGGAGGCCATGCCGGCAGAACGGACCTTTGCGTGGACGTTCTCGTTCTCCGGCCGCAGCCATGTGAGTACCGGCCTCGACCTCACGGGAGGACGCTATCGGCTGGTGGCGAGCCTCCCGGTTGAGGAAGATCTCCCGCCCCTCATGCTAGAGACGGCTGTCTTCACCGTCGAGTAGGCCGCCGCTTATGCCTTGGTGATGCGCGCGATCAGGAAGTAGCGCATGGGCCCATAGGTGATGACGGCGCCACGCTCGTCGAGAGGCGTGGTGTCGAGCGGCGTCACATGGAACCAGTCGAGCCAAGTACGGAGACCCGCGGCCATGGGACCGGGTAGCCCCTCGAGGTCGGCGAAGTCTACAACGACCACCTGACCTCCGGGCGCCAGCTGGTCGAGTGCGTTGTCGAGCGCCGCACCTTGGTCTTGGACCATGGAGAGGCAGTAGCTAAACATGACGCGGTCGACGGGCACGTCGAGGAGATCCGCATAGGCGGTGGTCTCGGCAAACCCTTGAACGACGGGCGCGTTCGGTACGCGTTTCTTGCAGGTCTCCAGCATGGCATCGCTGGCTTCGACACCGCCGACAATGGCGTCGGGCTTTCTCCGGAGAAGCTCGGCCAAGTTCCGCCCGGTCCCCGGGCCAATCTCGACGAGTCCGACGAACGACTCTCCTGCAAGCTGCTTCAGTAGTGTGTCACGGCCAAACAGGTAGTACTTGCGGGTCACGTCGTAGATCGAGCGGGACCAGCCGTAGTACGTGTTGAGGAAGCTACGATGGGACGCGAAGTCTGGGCCGTTGTCTGCCATCAATGGCACACACGGTAGAAGTTGACCTGACGGTATTGGCGTGAGCGGTCGAGGTCTGCGGCAATGTCACTGGCTGGAAGCCGTTCGAACTGGCCTTCGAGGCCGAGATCTTTCATGGTGTCGTCGGTGTCGACGCTGCGCCACTGCACGATGGCGCCATCACGGCTGGTGCGGCGGATCTCGCTGAACAGCTGGGCTTGAACAGCGGGTGGCATCCAATCGACCGCGTCCAACAGGGTGTAGTGCGACCATGTCTCGGGGCCTGCAGCGCCAAGGGTGTCGAAGAGGTTGCCGTGATGGAAACGGGTCTGCGTGGGCGCACCGTACGATTGCTCGTGGTTTGCAGCGCGAAGGTAAGGGGGAACCGCGTCTTGGCGGTCGTGGTTGAAGTGCCCCGCAGCGGCGTACCAGAGGAACCAGTTGGTCATGACATCCGTGGTCGACATGACGCGGCAAAGGTGGTCGACGAAGAAGTCCACCATGGTCATTTGCTCGGTCTCGACGATGCGGTCGCGCTGGGTGAAGTTGATGCCGAGGGCCACGAGCTGCACGGGGGAGCTGAGCACACACCGTGCGGCAGGATTCTCGGCGATGGGCTGCAGCATGGCGCGGACATGGGTCTCACGATCTTCGGGCGAACGTGCGGCCATGTCGCGCAGCCAGTCGGCATCGATCTCCACACGTCGACGCACGGCCTTCAACATCTTTGCAGTCAAGCCCTGCTGGTAGAGGTTGACCTTGGTGAATCGGCGAATATGGCGCTTCCAATATCGGCTGAGTTGCGGAGGAAGCTGGTCGGCGAACTGGGCAAAGATGCGGTCGGGCTCGGGATGGCCACCGCGTCCCACGAGGTCGTAGAAGGTGCCATAGTCTTGGAGATGTTGGGCAGCCTTCATCTTGAGCGACGCGAGCGCGAGATGGTGCCCGTTGATGTCTGCGGCATCGATGCTTCGTGGACGTTTGGCGAGCATGCTCGCGACGCCACATCCGGCGCCAGAGATGGACAGAATCGTGCTGTCTTCGTCGATCTCGAGGTATTTTTCGTCGACCTCGGAGTCTTCGAACAAGATGTTGTAGACGAAGGTTCGGGAAAACACAGACGCAAATGCGCGATCCTGAATCGCCATCGGATGACCCCTCATGCTAGCAGCGGTCACTAACCGTCGACGGGAGTGGCGTCGCGTCAGGACCCGGGACTGTCGCCTGCCTGTTGCGCAAGCTCCGTGAGCGCTTCCTGCATGGCGTACGTCACCTCGGTGTAGAGCCGGTCGACCAACGCATCGTCCGCTGCGGCATCCTCCCCGGAACCGAAGGGTCCGATGGGGGGAAGGACGCGTGTACGGCACTTCACGGGGAGCGGGATGTGAAACCACGGCCCAAACGCGATCCCCCAGGGCAGGCCCAGGTAGAGCGGCCAGGTGTCGACCCGCAGCAGTCGCTTGAGGCCCGTGAGCTTGACGAAGCGCTGGCCATCACGAAGCACGATGAGCCCATTGTGCCCGCCATGGAAGACAACGGGGACAACGGGAACGCCGTGACGAAGGGCGAGTCGTGCCCAGCCCTTTCGGCCACCAAAGGCGATGGTGTTGCGCTGGGTCCAGGGGCGAAAGGCTTCCCGGTTCCCACCGGGGAACACGAGGACCTTTCTGCCTTGCTCGAAGATGCGTCGTGCGCCTTCGTGACTCGCCCGTACTGCGCCGATGCGGACCAACAGAGGTCCCAAAACGGGCAGGTCTACGATGTGGTCATGTGCGAGGGCGCGCCACTGGTGGCCCTGAATGTCGTGGAGTCTCGCAGCCGCACCGAAGCCCATCGACTCTAGAAAGGTGATGCCCGAGTTGTGGTTACCCACCACGAGTGCAGCGTCATCGGGGATGAGATCGAGCCCATCCACCTCGAGTCCAAACCACGCTTTGCAGAAGGTGTCGACGAGGGGCGTCACGCTGTCGATCCATCCACTGTCGGCCATGTCGGGATCGTTGGCATCTGTATGGCGACGCATCAGCGCGTGGTACCAAGCCATGGTGTCCTCCGGGACGCGACGCACTAACCGCCCACAACACCGAGGATCCGATCAAAGAGTGCGGGTGTTCGTCGAAGAACGGGCACCATCCATCGGCGCACGAGGCGAGAGCGCGTCATCGCGAGGAGTCCGGCTGTCGGCCACCAGTAGCGCCGGTACGCGGCGCGCCAGCGCGGTGCATAGGCCGACACATTCTCCTCCGCGATGGCATCCGCAGCGGCGAGTGCACCACTGATGGCGAGCTTCAGCCCCTCTCCCGTGAGGGGGTCGAGGTATCCGGCTGCGTCGCCCACGAGTAGGGTCCGGCCCGCGACAGGGGAGCGTGAGATCTGGGCGAAGGGACCGGCACCTCGTACATGGGAGGCAGGAGGTGCATCGGCGAGGCGCTCACGGAGCACGGGCAGGTGTGCCATGAGGTTCTCAAACGGGGTACCCGATCCGCGTGTCTGGGCGCCGGGTGAGAACAGAAACGCCACGCCGACGGTCTGGGCGTCTACGGGGGTGACGTACGCCTCGATGTCCTCGGCCCAATGCACCTCGACAAAGGGCGACCACGGTGCACACGTGAAGTGCTGCCGTTGTCCGAGCCTTGGGGAACGGCGTGAAGGGACATTGAGTCCAAGGGCATGACGGGTGGGGGACCGCAGGCCATCGGCGGCCACGAGGTACCGCGCCCGGAACCCATCGACCGTGACGCCCTCGCTGTCCTGACGGATGTCCGTAGCCCGATGGACCCGGCGCTCAATGCCGAGCTGGTCGACACGTCGAGAGAGGGCCTCGTGGAGGTGCAGACGACGCACGCCATGTCCGGGCCCTTGTGGAAAGAAGCCATCTGCCCAAGAGGTGCCGGTCTGGTATCGGATGCCCACGAAGGGATGCACCCGCGTGGGCTGGACGCCGAGGGTGTGGAGATCTCGCCAAGTTGCGGGCATCAGACCCTCCCCGCATGCCTTGTCGAGCGTTCCCGTGTGTTGCTCCAGCACCACGGGCTGACGCCCACGCATGGCGAGTGCGATGGCGGTCGCGAGGCCCGCGGGGCCTCCTCCAATAATGAGGGTATCCAACATGACGACACCCTAGCGCCATTCGTCCGAGCTGAGGTGTCGTGCGACAGCTTGTGGCGTCTCACGATCCCGCGGCGAGCTCGCGGAGAGCCGTCAAGGCGTCGTTTCTCCTGGCCCACGGCACAAGAATGTGGTCATGGTGGAGGCCAGCCACCACATTGGCGGGAATCTCTTTCTGGGCGAGGGCGCGTGCAAACACTGCGGTGAGTCCGACGGCATGGAGGCTGGAGTGCACTTGTAGGGTGAGCCGAGCCCATCGACCGTCGGCGGGGTGGCCAAGGCGAGGTGCATGGTCGTGCGGAACCACGGCACACCAGCCTTCTTCCTCCCTGATCAGGGCAAAGGCTCTAGCGCTTGCGGCGTGCAGGTCCGCAGCGTCGAGGCGGCACCAGGTCCAGCACGTGGCATCGAGGACCGGGTCGAGTGACGCGAGGATCGCGTCGAGATGTTGCAGGCCTGACATGGGTATGCTCCCGTGGCGTGCCGGACCCGTAGTGTCCGGCGTACTCGGATAGGCCTAACGGGTCGCGCACTCTGCCTTGCCGATCGCCTGCGGTACCGATAGCTCACGCCGAATCACGTATCCGGATTACCGGATGGACCATGCCGGTCCACGTGCTGGAGCAGGTGAGCAAATGACAACATCTACCTGGACATTCACTTCCGAATCCGTCTCCGAGGGCCACCCAGACAAGCTCTCTGATGCCATCTCTGACGCGGTTCTCGACGCATGCCTCGCTGTTGACCCCGGCGCCCGTGTGGCGTGCGAGACGCTGTGCACCACCAACCTGATTGTGCTCGCGGGTGAGATCGGTCTTGCTGCTGGTTCCGCGACGCCCGACTACGAGGCGATTGCGCGACGTGCGGCCGTCCGTATTGGGTACGACGATCCTGCGAAGGGCCTCGATGGCAACACCTGTGAAGTTCAGGTGCGGCTCGACACCCAGAGTGCAGACATCGCGATGGGCGTCAACACCGGCGGTGCTGGCGACCAGGGATTGATGTTTGGCTACGCCTGTCGCGAGACCGACCAGCTCATGCCACTGCCGATTGACCTTTCGCATGCGCTCGTGCGGAAGCAGGCAGAGGTTCGTCGGGCGGGTACCATCGGTGGGCTTCGCCCCGACGCAAAGTCCCAGGTGGCCGTGACCTACGTCGATGGCAAGCCTTCGCAGATTGAGAACGTGGTTCTCAGTACGCAGCATGGTCCCGAGTGGAGCGGTGCGCGACAGTCCGAGCTCAAGGCGCTTGTTCGCGAGCACATCATCGATCCGGTGCTGAAGACCTACGGTGTGTACCGAGAGGGCATTGAATACCACATCAACCCCACCGGCCAGTTCGAGCTCGGTGGACCTCACGGTGACTGCGGCCTGACCGGTCGTAAGATCATCGTCGACACCTACGGTGGCATGGGTCGTCACGGCGGCGGTGCCTTCAGTGGCAAGGACTCCACGAAGGTGGACCGGTCTGCTGCGTACATGTCCCGATACATTGCCAAGAACATTGTGGCTGCCGGTCTTGCAGACCGCTGCGAGGTCCAGCTGGCGTACGCCATCGGTGTGGCCGACCCCACCTCCATCAAGGTCGATACCTTCGGCACCGCAGTGGGCACCACGGATGAGGCCCTCGAGCACGCTGTCCGCTCGGTCTTCGAGCTGACGCCTAGCGGCATCATCGCGTCGCTTGGACTTCGCGCACCGATCTTCTCCGGAACGAGCGCCTACGGCCACTTTGGTCGCACACCTGACGAGGGTGTGGCAGGGTCGTTTGCATGGGAGCGCACCGACAAGGTGGGCGCGCTGAAGGCTGCCCTCACGGCGTGAGCGGTTGAGGCTGCATGAAGGAGGCCGGGTTCAGCACTTCGCTGGGCCTGGCCTTTTGCGTTCTGGCGTGCGCTTGGGTCGTGTGGCATGATGCCGCGCGAGGTGATCATGCGTGCGAAACACGGACTGTTGGGCGTGGTGCTGATGGGGTGTGCGGGAGAGCCAGCCCCCGAGGTCTTCGAGCCTGAATTTGCGGGGCCCTTCGTCTACGACAACATGAACACCGACGGACATTGGATGCTCGACACCTTGTGGATTCTGTCGGAACAGGCCGTGTCCGAGATCGAGGTCAACAAGAAGTCCACCCCGATCGACTACCTCGACTGGCGCATCGATGCGATGAACGACACCATCGAGCGGAGCCTCATCACCACCTCCCGGGTTCGAAGCCTCGGAATTCACGTGCTGCAGGACGCAGACTTTGAGCGCGTTCAGCAGTGGATGGGGGACACCAATGTCACCATCTCCAACGCGTTGTCGTGGCTGGGCACCTACCGAGACACCTACGGTGCCGACAAGGTCATGATCGTAGCAGGTACGGAAGAGGGGGCCTCGGGGGCTGCACTCGGTGGTGGAGATGTGTCGGCGCACTGGGTCGACTTCTTGCCTGTCGAACACGAGTTCGGGCACCAGATGGGCGCTTCACACTGCAACAAGGGTCAGCCCGGTGAGCTCTACTTCGGGCAGCCGACCGGTGGGTACACCGACGATGGATTCGCGGTGAAGAACAGCCCCATCGGCGGTGGCACGCGGATGTGTGGCAACAACATTGCCTACTACAGCAACCCCGATGTACGGCTCACGCTGGATGAGATCGATGAGATGATCGCGCAAGAGCTGATGCCCGAGGGCGACTGGGCCTCGTTGATCGAAGACGATGGCCGCGTGCCGATGGGGCACCCAGACTATGCCAACTTTGCTGCGCATTGGATGACCGTGGATGAGGATGCCTCCAACCGCTTGCCCGTCGTTCGCTACGATGGCGCGGCGGATGAGCCCAACGCCAATGACGACTGCGTCGCACTCTTCACCGACGAGGGCTATGGCGGTGAGCGGACAGAGGTCTGTGCCGGTGAGGACATGACGGGCCTTGAAGGTATCAGCTCGGTCAAGGTCGGACGCAACGTCCATGCGAACCTCTACAGCGATGCGTCCTTTGGTTCCGAGTCCATGTGCGGCGGGCAGCTGCAGCGTCTCCCGTGGTCCTCCCCGAGCCTCGCCGCGCTGACAGCGCATCATGAGGTGGCATCGCTCGATGACCGCGTGCGGTCGGTTCGGGTGTATGAGCCCATGGATCGCGCGGAGCATGCCTACTCCGAGAGTCCGTACACCTTCTATGGTCACAACGGTACGTACCCCCGCTGTGGCGGAGATGATGGTGGGACGCTGACCATCATGCCCGATGGCCGGACGTGGAGTGCGACGGCAGCCACCTATGACTCGCCCGTGCCCATCCCCTTTGTGGTCGACTTCCGTGTGAAGACCACCCACGATGGGAAGAACCCGCCTGCGGATGCCTTTACGGTGTTCTTTGGGAAGGCAGAGGATGCCTTTGTAACCGTGCCGCCGACGCGAGATCAGCAAGGTGTGGCCGTCGATGGAACGGGGTCGGCCGTCGAGTTCAACATCTGGACCAACTCTGTGACCGTGCGCGACAGCAACTGGGAGGCCGTGGGTGAGCCCCTCGGCTTTAGTGCCTACACCGATGGCAAGTATGTGCCCGTGTCCATTGAGGTGCGGGAGTCAAGCGTGGCCGTCATGTGGGACGGGAAGCTGTTGCTTGAAGCCACGGGTGACTTCAGCTCACAGTTTGCGGGCGCAGGCTTTACGGCGGGGACCGGTGCCTACACCATGGGCATCGACCTACAAGGTGTCACCTGGACGGCCTTGCCCTGACCGATCAGTCGGGGAAGTCGATCTCATAGATGGTCAGGGTCTCTGCATCGATGAGCAGCAGGCCGTGGTCGGGGAACATCGCGCCATATTCTCGAAGCTGTCGCCGCGTCTCCGGTTTGGTGGGAGTGGGCGCCAGCTTGCCGGTCTTGACCTCGGCGATGTAGGGTACGCCCGACTTCTCCACGAGCAGGTCGAGTCGCACGCTGATTTCGCGCGGAACACCATCGACGAGCATGGTGCTCCGATGGGTGACTTGTCGGTCGAGGATCACAAACCCCTCACGCTCCAACAGGCGCTCTGCAGCAGATTCTCCCTGCAGTGCGACCTGGCCTCGGCGGCTGTTGCCGCGGCTCATCTTGGTGGCACTCCACCACCACCCACCTGCCAGCACGAGGCAGAGGAGGAGGAGAATGGTCGTGAGCAATCCCCATGGCATCTGAAGCTGCATGGGGAGCTTATGACGCGTCATGGGGAGGTCAGCACCTCAACGCGGTCAGAAATCGAGCTCTGGTGCGGCATTCCCCAATGGAATGAGCTGAACCGTGACCGCCTGGGTGTCGGTGTGCTCCCCAATGGCGTAGAGGGACATCTCCGAGAGCTGGGCGTTGTCGAAGGAGAGTTCTGCTTCGAGGTTGACGTCATCCCAATCGGAGAGGTCGAGGAAGGCGGACAGGTCGAGGTCTCCCTGAAGTGCACTGTCGTCGACGTTCACCCGCGCATGGACGCGGCTGTTGTCGAACGCTCCGATGGAGAAGGTCATGAGCAGCGACTCGTTGAGGCGACCATCCTCCGAGATCATGCTGACGCTCCCCTCGATGTCGATGCGGTTTTCGCACGGCAGCGCCACATCGAGGGCTCCCTCCTCATTGTCGAAGGCGTGCTGGGAGGTCACCCGACGAAGGGTGGCCTCGTCGAGCGTGATCTGTAGGGCGACTTGGGTGTCGGTTTGGTCCTCCCAGAACCACGCCACATCCACCTCGCCGGGAACCAGCGCGAGCGCATCTGGCGCGCCGAGGTCGAGAAAGGTGTCATCGGACGCCACATCCCAGGCTTCGGATGTCTCATCACACGCGTAGATATCGATGGCGGGGGATTCAGGTTGGCCAGTGCATGCGGTCACGAGACCAAGGCTCAAGGGGACGAGAATGCGCATCATGGTTCCTCCAGGGTGTGGAGTGACGAGCAAGATTTGTGCCAATCGAATCAGCAAGGTTTTGCCGACATGATCGGAAGTTTGCCATATGGGTCTGGGGCGGGCGCCGGACAGAAATGTCCGAACCGGCGCTAGGGCAAGCGCTGCACGCGAAACTCGAGGGGCCACTCCAAGACCATGGCGTCCGAGGGCGCAAGGCCAGCGACCCGCCACGCGATCTCGAGGCGGTCGACGATCTGCGCAGTCGGATCGAGGTGGGTGCGGCGGGCGTAGGCGATGGCTCCGGACCATGATCGGAGCAGGTCGCGGGTTCCCTCGAGGTCGAGCGTGGTGGTCGCATGAAATGGAGGAGCGGCGATCGGTTCGCCGGGTAAGTCGATTTGCGTGTAGCCGTTTCGCACATCTGCAAGCGCTGTGGTCCAGTCTGAACCGATGACGGCGCGGCCATAGTGCTCAAAGAGCGCCGCCATCTCCTCATTCGAAGGAACGTTGGTGTACGTCCAAGCCGCAAACAAGCCCCCTGGACGAAGCACGCGGCGAAGCTCGGTGCCAAAGGCCTCCGCGTTGAGCCAGTGGAGGCCAGCGGCGACCGTGACGAGGTCCACCGAGGCGTCAGGGAGGCTGCACTGCTCGGCAGCCTCGACGCGATACGTGATGCGCCGATGGTGCGTGGCTGCTGCAACAGGACCCTCGTACTTGTCGGTCGCGTAGACCTCGCGAAAGTGGTCGGTGAGCGGAACTGCAGCTTGGCCTGTACCCGTGGCGACGTCCCACGCACGCTCGCGACCCACCGTGTGTTCGGCGAGCCATGTGAACAGGGCAGCAGGGTAGGTCGGTCGCACGCGCTGGTAGCGTTGGGGGTCGGTCTGGAACCAGTCATCACCCATGCGAGGGCTCCTCTACGCGCGGGCCCCACCGATGCAGCACACGCTCAAGCGCGTCGACCTCGATCGGCTTAGGCAACAGGTCGTCGTAGGCTGTCTTTGGCGCGTCGAGCACGGAGGAAGCCGTGCTGGAGATGACGGGCATGTGACGCCATGGAACGTTCATCGCCCGCAACGCAGCCACCACGTCGCGACCCATCATGTCACCCAGATTCTCGTCGAGGATAAGGTACCGGTAGGACGTGTGGGCGAGGCACTCGATGGCTTCGGCCCCAGAGGAGGCTTCATCGACAGCGACCCCTCTACGTTTCAGCATGCGGCGGAGGACCATTCGATTGGTGGCTGCGTCATCGACGATCAGGACGCGCTGGCCCTCCTCGGAGAGTTGTTCGAGCGAGCGCACCACGTCATCTGGCTTGATGGGCTTGTGCAGCACCCCGGACATGCCGGCCTCGAGGCAGAGGCGCTGGGTCTGGGGGAGCAGGTCTGCTGTGAAGGCCACAATCGGCAGCACCCGGCCCGCAGAACCGGCATCGCCTCTTCGAAGGCGACACGTCAGCGTGATGCCATCTTCGTCGGGCATGTGGACGTCGAGAAGACAGAGATCGATGTCTCCTGCACCAATGGCGTCCATGGCCCGTTTCGCGCTCGGGGCCTCCGAGACGCGAAAGCCGGCGTTGGCCAGAATACGTAGGGCGACCTTACGGTTGACGGGGTTGTCGTCGACGACGAGGACATGCTGACGCCGCTCGATGGGCTCCTGCTCGGTGTGGGAGACTGGCTCGGGGGCTTGCGCAATGAGGGCCTCGAGGAGCCGGCCAAGCCGTAAGGGGGGCCGCAGGTCGACGTCAGGACCATGTCCGACGATGATGGCATCGGGGCGATGTGGGTCGGGTCGATCGGTGATCCACCGGCAGGGCGCGTCGATCGGTGCCACTACAGGGACGTGGAATCCCCACCATGCGCACGCATGACGGATGTCGCGCTCGAGCTGGGGGTCCGAGAGAGCAGTCATAACGTTCAGGTCGTCCACATCCGGGCGGTCGCTCACCACGCACGAGGGCAAAACCAGCTCGAAGCATGAGCCCTGACCACTGACCGACCACTTGAGGTCGAGCGTGCCGCCCATCGACTCGGCGAGCTGTCGCGAGATCACCAAACCCAAGCCGGTACCGCCAAACCGACGATTGATGGAGTCATCGACTTGGCTGAAGCGCCCAAACAGCAGATGCGCCTTGTCTTCAGGGATGCCGATACCGGAATCTTCGACCGCGATCACCACCATATCGCCGTCTCGGCGCTCCACATGAATGATCAGCCCACCGTACTCGGTGAACTTGATGGCATTGGACAGCAGATTGAGGAGCACCTGACGTGCCCTCAGGGCGTCGACGAACAACCCGTGGGGCGCGTCGGGCGCGATGCGTAGGGAAAGCTGCAGCCGGCTCTCGATGAGGGAGGGGAGAATGATCTCGATGGCGCTGTCTAGCCAGGGTGCGAGGGGAGTGTCCTCCGGCGAAATGTCAAGTTGACCGGCGGCAATCTTGGAGCTCTCGAGGAGGTCGTCGACAAGTGAGACCATCGAACGTGAGGAGCTCTGCACGGTGGCGAGGAGCTCTCGTTGCTCACGGTCGAGGCGGGTGGTGGCGAGGAGGCTCGCCGCGCCGAGCACACCGTTCATGGGTGTTCGAAGCTCGTGGCTCATGTTGGCGAGAAATGCGGTCTTGGAACGGTCGGCGGCCTTGGCGCGTTCGAGGGCGGCGCGGAGGGCCTCGGTCGAGGTGAGGTTTCGGTACACAACGCCCGCAAGGTTGGACACGAACGTTAAGACCGAGATGTGTAAGTCACTGAAGGCGTGGGCTTCGTGGTGCGCCATGCCGAAGGCACCCACGCACTCATTTCTCGCCATCACGGGGATCCAGAGCCTCGAACGGACCGTGAAGCCCCGACGGCTGGACCGGGTCCGGCGCTGCTGGTCAGCCTCGACATCGGGCACATGAAGGGTCTTGTGGTTTCGAAGAACCCAACCAGGGTGTCGGTCCATCGCGGTCCGTTCGGCCTCGGCTTTCTCTTCGGCCGTGAAACCGTGGGTCACCGGCAGCCGGAACTCTCCAGTACGGTGATCGATCAGATACAAGCCATAATAGGGAACATTGACGGTGCTGCGAATCAGCTCGTCAACGAGAGCGACCAGGGAGTCGACATCGTCGATCGCAGCGAAGCGTACCGTGATGTCGCGCAGCTGCTCGGTGAGCTGCAGGACCTTGTCGCCGGAGACCATTCCGGTGCTGTCCGGCGAAAAGGGCATTAGCTACCGAGTCCCGCCGCAGCGATGGCGGTTTGTCCAACGGCCTCGTCCTGACTGTAATGTGCACCACTCACACCGAGGGCGCCCACGAGGGTCCCGTCCACTGTGAGGGGGAGACCGCCCCCGAGCATCGTGAAGTCTTTGAAGGAGTCGACGCCCCGCGACAGGATGGGGTCCGGCGAGGCAAAGTCGTGCCACGTTTTTCCGGTGGGCAGCCCATAGCCCACGGCCGTCATGGCCTTCTTCCGGGCAGCATCAACGGCAATGAGCGGGGCTCCGTCCATGCGGAGATAGGCCTTGAGGATTCCACTCTCATCGACCACGTGGAACACGAGCGCCAGCCCTTGCGCCTCGGCTGCGGCGACGCAGGCGGTGAGCAGTTCTTGGGCAGCTCCCGACGACAAGCTTTGTTTTGAAAACGTACGCGACATTCAAGACTCCAGCGGTGAACGGCTGCGTCCGCAGATACGGCACAGTGCCTCGTTAAGGGCAGGGCTATCAATCCTTACATTCTCATAAAGTGTCAAGGCCATCATGAGATACGGCACGCCATGGCCGAGGGTTTAGGTTGACGTGGATTCCGATGACGGCGTTCGCCACCAGCGGCTGGCATAGGCTGCTGCGCTCTTGGCCATGGCACTGGTCATGCTCCACGCGGTGACATGTTCGGGAGGGTGAAGTTCCTTGGCGAGCCAACGCCTGAGGGCCTCGCTCCGTCGAATTTTGCCAGAGCTCGTGCGCGGTAAGGTCCCCGGTGAGAGAAGAACGACGTGGTCTGGTCGAATGCCATGGGCAGTCATGATGGCAGTCATGACGGCATCGTTGAGCCCCTCGGACGGCGTTCGGACTTCGCTGAATATGATGAACTGTTCGCCCGATTCATCGATGTGGGCAACCGCAGCATGGCATCCCGTACGCAGGCCCTCCACGCGGTGAAGCGGTTCCTCGAGGTCTTGGGGTGCGAAGTTACGGCCGCGCAAGATGATCAGATCTTTTTGCCGAGACACAAGGTAGAGGTGCTGCTCGAACAGTGCCCCGAGATCGCCGGTGTCGAGCCATCCATCGATGAACGGTTGTGTCTTCCGTCCGAAGTAGCCGTCCATCAGCGATGGCCCACGAACCAAGATCAGGCCCACATCACCTGCGGGGAGGTCGGTGTGGGCTTTAGGGTCGACAATACGCACGTCGAAGGCGGGGAGGGGCGTGCCGACGCTCACAAGGGTTCTTGCCGTGGGGCCGTCGTGGGGCTCGAGGGTGCCAGCGGCGAGCGCATCGGGGCATACACGTGTGGTCCGAAGTCCATCACCCGGCGCGGTAAAGGTGATCGCGAGTGCGGCTTCAGAGAGTCCATACACTGGCATGACGGCATGGGGCGAGAATCCCCATGGTGAAAACCGTTGTGTGAAGGCCTCGACGGTAGAGACGGACACGGGTTCGGCGCCGTTGAGCGCCATCTTCCAGTGCGACAGGTCAACGCCTTCGAGGTCGGTGTCGCGCACCCGTTCCGTGCAGAGGGCCCAGGCGAAGTTTGGAGCTGGTGAAATGGTGGCGCGGTACGTGCTGAGGGCGCGTAACCAGATGGCGGGCCGTGCCAGAAACACCTCTGGGGGAATGAGGGTCAGTGGGCCGGGGCCTAATAGTGCTGGGAATACGCAGCCAATCAGCCCCATGTCATGATAGAGCGGTAGCCAGGATACACCGCCGGGCGGAGGTTCTGCGTCGAGGGGACACACCCGGAGAATCGACTGGGTGATGCATGCAGCATTGGCCAACAGGGCACGATGTGACAATGCCGCGGGCTTTGGAGCCCGGGTCGTCCCGCTGCTGAACTGAATGAGACCGAGGTCCGTCTCGGTCACCTCGGGAAGCGTCATGCCGCTCGGGGCGTCGTTCTGTTGAAGCGTGGCGCAGTGCAGGACACCCGCGGGTAGGCTGCATTGGTTGGCGACTTCGCCGAGGACACGTCCCACCCTCGTATCGGTCACGAGCGCGGTAGAGCCCACTGCATGGATCATCGACGTGGTACGTTCGATGTAGGCATCGAGGCGTCCGAGGCGCACGGGGGGGTAGTGTGGAACGGGAATGGCACCGAGGAGTTGGGTGCCGAAGAAGGCATCAAAGAAGGCGATGCCGGTAGGCAGGATGATCGACACGCGATCACCTTGGTTCACACCGGCCTGCTGAAGCGCGGCTGCGGCGTTTCGTGCCCGGTCGTAGATGGTGGCCCACGCGTAGAAGGTCTCGCGCTCTCGGATGTCGAGAAACCGAAGGCCTGCACCCGGGCGATCGAGGGATGCTGCGCGCTGGAGTGCTTCGACAACGGTCGCTGGCATCACGGCGTTCCCCGACGTCGAACGATGACACCGATCACGGCTTCGAGTGTCTTGGACTGCTCGTCCTGTTCGTCAAAGGCGATCTCGAAGTGGTCTTCGATAGCCACCACCAGGCCGAGTAGCTCGGCGCTGTCAAACTGTTCGGTGAGGTCTGCATCGAGGGGAGGAAGATCTCTCCCGAGCACCTCTTGGGCGAGCTGCGTCAGCTCTGCGTGAATGCGTGTGAACATGGCGTCGTCGGTCATTGGGGCTGCTCCACAAGACGCTCGAGTGCGGTGTTTTCACAGGCAATACGCGTCTTCAGCATCCAAGCATTGAGCACGGTAAAGCCGATGGCGGTCCACCAGGCATTGTGGACCAAGGGTAGCGCGAGTCCCTCGAGGACAACGGCTGCGTAGTTCGGATGCTTCATGAACCGATACGGTCCCGTTTGAACGGGGGGCATCCCTGGAATGATGACCACACGCGTGTTCCAACGACGGCCGAGACTGGTGATGCACCACCACCGAAGCGCCTGTGTACCCACACACACGAGGACCATGGTGCCGCCCAGCCAAGGTGTGAACCCACGGTTGAGGACGAGAACCTCGGCAGGGCATGCGACGAGGAACAGGGTGTGAAGGACGACCATGTACGGAAAGTGGCCAGTCCCGACCTCGATTCCGCCTCGCGCGAAGCTCCACGCCGCGTTGCGACGGCTCACGACGAGCTCGGCAAGGCGCTCAAGTGCAGTCAGACCGATGAGCAGGAGGTACGCTGTGGAGGTTGTCATACTACCACCGTAGAAGGACGAGCTCGGAGCAGAAGCCTGGTCCCATAGCGATCATCAGTCCCCACGAGCCTGGTGGAGGCGGGGCAGCGAGGTGCTGCTGGAGAACCATCAGGACCGAGGCGGAGGAGAGGTTGCCGACCTCCTTGAGGGACTGCCAGGTCAGGTCGAGTGCACCATCAGGTAGCGCGAGGCACTCCTGAAACGCGTCGAGGACCTTTGGCCCGCCGGGATGGCAGATCCATCGTGCGATGTCGGAACGGCAGAGGTCATGGCGGGCCAGGAACCCATCGACATCGTCGCGGAGGTACTTTCGCACGACGTTCGGCACGGACTTGTCCAGGACGATGCGAAAACCAGAATCCCCAATATCCCAGCCCATGACACGCTCGGAGTCTGGGTAGATTCGACGCCCGCTCGCGACGACGCGCGGCCCCCGGACATCGAGTGCCTTCGCGCGCGCATCGCCGACGGCCACCACTGCTGCTGCGCCGTCTCCGAAGAGACCGCTGGCGATGAGGTTGGCCACCGACAGATCGCGACGCTGCAGCGTGAGTGAACACAGCTCCACGCTCAAGAGCACTGCGACATCGTCGGGATGGCCGACGAGGTAGTCATGCAGCCGGGCCACACCGGCGGCTCCGGCCACGCACCCAAGACCAAAGATCGGGACGCGCTTGAGGTCGTCGCGAAGCTCGGTGCGATGGACGAGGCGTGCATCAATCGAGGGTGTGCCAATGCCGGTGACGCTGACACTCGTCATCATGTCGACGTCGTCATGGCGAAGCTGGGCGAGGGTCAGCGCGCGATCTAGCGCCTCGGCGCCAACGGAGGTGCCGACCTCAAGGAAGGCTGTGTTGGCGTCCGTGAAGCCACGCAACGCATCATAGGCCTCCATGGGAAGCGCGAGGTGTCGGCCGCCGACCATGACGGCTTCGTGCAGCCGTCGCACACGGTCGACGTTGTGATGCTCGCGACCCCACGCTTCAGCGAAGGCCTCAATGAGCTGAGTCTGACTGTAGTAGTGCGCAGGGAATGCTGCGCCGACCGAGAGCAAATGCATGGATGTGTCATAGCCTGATGACAATCGCGCCGGTCTACCGGCGCTGAACATCCGCAACTCGTGACAATCTAGACGTCTTCGAACTCAAGATCTGGCAGGTTTTCGAGCCCGTGATCGTGGTCATACGCCGCGTTTCGGGGCTGCTCGCCCATGGGCTTCATCCATGCTGTGACATCATTCAGAGAGTCGATGTCCAGCTGTGCAAGCTCCTCAAGGGATAGTTCGAATCGCATGTCTTCCTCCGATGTGGGTGTGTCCCGTACTAGACATGTCGGCAGGTCCCGGGCTTCACCTGAGGGGTTGGCGGGATGTTGGGGTCGTGTGACATGGTTTTTTCATGCTGACGTCTAGTTCTAGGTCGGATCTGCATTGGATTTGGCAGCTTGCATGGCCCGTGATCGCGTTGGGGTGGCTGCGGACGCTCACGCTTCTCGTCGACAGCGTGTTTGTCGGACAGCTTGGTCCTGCCCCGCTCGCGGCGATCGGCGGAGGTGCCTTTGCGTTTTGGATGGTGGACCAGATCAGCGAGCTGGCGGCGCTGGGGACACAGACCCGTGTGGCACATGCGATAGGTGGAAAGCGTCATGAGGCGCTTGGACGCATCGTCCTTGAGGGTGCAGCGCTGGGGGCAGTGCTCGCGATGCTGCTCGTGGTGGGGTCCGTGACAGGTCCGGAGGCCTATGCCTCGCTGGTGGGCTTTGATGACGCGAGTCCCGAGCATGAGGCGTGCGCCGCCTTCTTGCGCGCCATGATGCTCGGCGCCCCCGGAATCGTGCTTCTCGCGGTGGCGAGTGGGACGCTGCGAGGGCTTGGCTGGAACCGACATGCACTCCTCATTACCGCGCTGTCCCTGCTGACCAATGCGGCGCTCGATCCCGTACTGATCTGGGGATGGTGGGGCGTTCCGCCGCTGGGGGTCGCGGGCGCCGCGGTCGCGACCTCTTTGGGCGCGGCGTTGGGCGGTGTGGTTGGACTTGTCGTGCTGCTGCGGACCACACGGTGGGGCTGGGCGGCACCACTTTGGTCGGGCATGGTTCGCACCCTCACGATCGGGGGCCCCGTGGCGGTATCCAGCGTGGGATTCAGCTTTGTCTATGTGGCACTAGGTCGGCTGCTGGTGACCTGGGGACCTGAACAGATCGCGGCGCTCGGGATTGGCCATCGATTCGAAGGTTTCGCTTATTTGGCATGTGTGGGCATTATGACGGCGGCTGCCACCGCGGTTGGGCAACGTCTCGGCGCGCAGGATCTCGAGGGCGCCTGGCGATGCGTGCGAATGGCGGAGGCCATGTCTGTGGTGCTGATGCTTGTCTTCGCCGTGATCGCGTGGTTTGGCGTTCGACCCGCCTACGAGGTGGTGACCGATGATCTGGCCGTGATCGACGCGGGGGTGCTCTACGTGACGGTCCAGCTGGGGGTCTGGGCCTTCATGGCGCCAGAGACGGTGTACCAAGGGGCGTTTGCGGGGGCTGGTCACACCACGCCCTCGCTGTGGATCGGTGGCACGCTCACCCTTCTTCGGCTTCCCGTCGCCTACGTCCTCGGCGTGGGGCTCGGGCTGGGTGCGCTTGGGGTCTGGCTTGCGATTGCATGTTCGACGGCTGCCAAGGGGATCTGCTTTCGCTGGTGGTTCTGGCGGATGGTGGCGCGGGAGCAGCTCGGTACGGGATTGGAGACCTAGGCCTGCTGGAGATACGCATCGAGCGTCGCGGAGGGAAGCCATGCGTTGGATGTGGATGGGACTCATGATGTCGGCGTGTATGCAAGGCACGCCAGACGACGATGCACCGACACCCCTTGGACCCCGAGGCGCATGTGATCCGCTTGCGGAGGAGGCGTGCTGGTTTCCCTGGCCTTCGGACTTCTATCTAGAAGACGATGCCACCACGGTGACGGGACGGCGTGTGGCGTTCGTTCCGGAGAGCCTGCCCGCGACCGATGATGGGAACCATCCGACCGTGACGCACTTCAACAAGAGGGATGGATTCTCCGTCAACTCGGCCGTGCTTCTGGACGTCGGGCCGGTGGAGCTCACGGGATCGGCAGACTGGGTAGACCCGGGCCTCTCGCTCGACGCGGGTTCAACCTCCGTGTTGATCGATGCCGAGACAGGGGAGCGGGTGGCACACTGGCTCGAGCTTGATGGGCGCACACCAGAGGGCGAGGTACCGCTCCTCGTCCTACGCCCAGCGCAGGCGCTGGACTGGAATCGAACCTATGTGGTGGCCTTTCGTGGACTCCAACGGCCCGATGGGTCAGCTGTGCCGCCATGGTCGTCCTACGCGGCGCTCGTGGCGGGGGAGGACACATTGACCGAGGACCTGCTTCGTCAGCGGCCTCGATTCGAGGAGACCGTTTGGCCGGCACTCGCGCAAGTGGGGTGGGCGCCCGAGGAACCCTTGATCGCCTGGAGCTTCTCCACCGCGAGTCGTGAGAACACGCTCGGTCGGATGGACACCATGGTCGAAGATGCGTTGCAGGATCTGCCGGCCGCGGGGCCGACCTTTGAGGTCACCTCTATCGAAGAGGGAGATTGTTCCACGGGGGTGGTCGCGCGCACGATCGAAGGCACCTTCGAATCCCCTCGGTATACCGACGTCGATACGGCGGGTGCCTTTTTGGTCGAAGACGAACATGGTCAGCCCGTCAGGACGGGGACCACAACCGTGCCCTTTCTGATCCGTGTGCCATGCTCGGTGGCGGAGGGTCGAGACGGCTCCGGACCCGTCGCGGGTCAGACCCCGGTGCTTCAATATGGACACGGCTTGCTCGGTGGGCGCGATGAGGCGCGCGCGGGCTATCTTAATGAGATGGCCGATCAATTCGGTTGGGTGATCCTCGCTATCGACTGGACGGGATTTGCCTCGGTCGACGCGCTTGCGATTGTGGTCTCACTCCCCGAGGATGTGGGCAGATTCGCATTTATTGCCGAGCGCTCCATGCAGGGCATGGTCCAGATGGTGCTCTCGGGTCGCATGGCGATGGGGGGCCTTGTCGACGACCCCGCCCTGACCTTTGATGGGGTGAAGGTTCTCGATGGCAGCTCGCTGTACTACTACGGAAACAGCCAAGGCGGCATCATGGGCACGGCCTACGTCGGCCTGAGTCCCGATGTCGATCGCGGCGTACTCGGCGTGGTGGGTGGGCCGTACTCCCTCCTTCTTCCACGATCTGTGGACTTCGATACCTACTTTACGCTGTTCGCGGGGCAGTACAGCGACCATCGCGCACTTGCGACCTTCATCATTGGCATGACCCAGCAGCTTTGGGACCCGGTCGAGCCCGGTGGGTGGATGTCCGAGATCGGAGAGGGCACCGAGAAGCAAGTCCTGATGCAGGTCGCCCTTCACGACGCTCAAGTCACCACCATCGGGGGCCATGTGATGGCGCGTTCGATGGGTGCCAAACAGATCGGTACGCCGGCTCGGGACATCTGGGGTGTGGAGACGTCGCCGGCGGCGTTTCGTGGCTCTGGGCTCGTCGAGTGGGACTACACGGATGTGCCAGCGGAGCCCTACCTCGCGGTGCCTCCGCCCAAGGAGTACGACACCCACGAGTGTCCACGCCGTATGCCAGAAGCACAGGAGCAACTCCGCATCTTCTTGGAGACCGGAGAAGTGGTCGACACCTGCAACGGGCCATGCACGGGCGTGCTGCGTCCCTCATGCACCTCGACCGTGGGGCAGTAGGTCAGGCAGAGCCTGCGCTTGAGTGGTC
This sequence comes from Myxococcota bacterium, assembly GCA_049889515.1. Classification (GTDB taxonomy): domain Bacteria; phylum Myxococcota_A; class UBA796; order UBA796; genus JBMHDG01. Next base: position 17,930 of record JBMHDG010000005.1, on the reverse strand, counting down.
GAGCAAGAGGTCGATCGTCCGCAGCGCGAGCGCAGTGCTCAACCAGCGGCAAAGGGGATCGACCAAGTCGAGATCTCCACCGTGTTCGACATTCATCCTTGCGTTGGGTGGAGCAGCGGCTCTCATTCTGACGATCTGCCGCACATCTCGCGGGGCCACCACCTCACCATCGGCCACCAGCACCTTGGGCGGCAGGCCTCTCCAGCGCACGAAGTGGCCATCGGATTCAAGGATGATGGGATCGCCCTGCATGTCGACACCCACCACGGCGGAGCCCTCTGGTGCAGGCAGGGCTACGCGGAGGCGATCGACCATCTCGATGAGACGGCTCGCCCGCGTGCTGGTCCGCAGCACATGCCAACGGTCAGCGAGTGCATGGCGACGGCGTGTGAGGTGTCCGGCGAGCGCACCACACCATCTGCGGGTCAGCGTCTCATCCACCACGACCGTTCGGCTGACCTCTGCATTCCACGCAGCGTCGAGCTCGGAAGGGGATTGTGGGCTCGCGAGCAGCCCGGTCACATCGGCTTCGCGATCCGAGGTGCGTTTAGGATGAAGACAGGCCACCATGGGCGTTGCCCCTGGGCGAAGTTCTGTGGCGTCCAGTGCGGGCCACGCGAGACCGGCATCACACCAGCGCGCTGCTTCGGCCAACCAACGGGTCCGCGCGGCCGCACGGTCATCTGTCGTCGGTCCAAGTGGGCCAGGTGTAGGGCCGAGCGGGAGGATGAGCGCGCCTTCTTCTTCCTCTAGCGTGAGCATAGGGTAGAGCGGTTTAAGCGCCTGTCCGTCTCGCATCAGCGCACGGCGGCGGGAAGGATCTTGTCGAAACGCAGGACGGAGAACTCGAATCATGAGTGCGTGTCCGTCCCGGCGAGCGAGCCACGTGGTCGAAACCGGGTCCCATCGGACGAGCTGTTCTCGTACCACTCGGGGAAACATGGGAATCGGTGTGGCATGCGCGGTGAGCTGACCCAGCATTGCGTCGATGGCCTGCGTGAGGAGCAACGATGTGGGGTCGGCATCCGCGGCCTGCTCAAGCGCTTCGAGAGACCACGTCAGGTGGGGGAGGGCGTGGCGAAAGGCGTCCACATCTCGCGGACTGGTGGAACGGCCCATGCCCATTAGGGCTGCTCGACGCTTGGGGAGTTGTCGTTCGATGGCTCAGATGTGGGGGGCGACACGGCGGCATCTCCCTCTTTGGGATCGACCACTTCTTCGCCTGTCTTGTTGCCATCCTTCCAGGTCTCTGTTCGGACGACATCGCCCCGCTCATCAAAGAAGGACCATGAACCGCTCTTCAGACCGTTGAGGTAGGTCCCCTCATCGGTGCGCTCGCCACGCTCGTTGTATGCGGTCCACATGCCATGCTGCATGCCACGAAAGTAGTCGCCAACGCTCTTTCGTTGACCGTTCGGATGGTTGTACGTCCAACGGCCATGAAGGAGTCCGAAGCGGTACTCTCCTTGGCCTTTAAGCGTGCCATTGTCATGGAACTCGCGCCATTCACCGACAGGCACGTCGTTGTCGTGCACACCCTGAAGTTTGACCTCGGTATTGGGAAAGAACTCGACGTAGGGACCGTGGCGTCGGTCCTTCTTGTTGGCGCACCACTGGACCGACTCGGTCGCATGGTGTCGCAGCGAGCTGTGGCAGTAGAGCTTGGGGGGCACCTTACCCGTGGGGTCGCGAACGACCCGGGGTGTGTGCGCGAGGTCGAAGTCTGGTTCGACGTCGAAGAGTCCTAGTGTCAGATCGGGGAGCGCGTCCTCGTCGACCACGGTCTTCTGCTTGGCCCGTTGGGCCTCCATGGCCTCGACGAGTATGGCGTCGTCTGCGGACTGTCGGAAACTTCGAATTGCCTCGCCTGTGACGCCACCGCTTCTTGGATTTTCAGCCGTGTAGACGGCATCGGCCGCGAGGAGAAGTCCCGCCGCGGCGACGATAACCGCTGCAGTTCGGACTTGGGTGCGTCGCCGCGCCTCGGCACTCTGCTTCTTCGCCATTGGCCTCACCTGTCATGGACAGTGACATCATGGTTCGTGAGACCCAACGTGTCGAGCGTGATGCGTCGCGGGGAGAGCAGGTTGCGTGATCACCGCGTGGGGATGGCAAGATTCGGGCGGTACCCTCACGCACCTTCGATGTCCGTGATGGTGCCCCAACGGGTGCGAACGAAGGATGGCCACCGATGGTGAGCCGCCCATTGGGTCGTGAGCCACAGCCGTGTTTTCGGATCGCTGGGGTACCCTGACCCGAGCTCTCCATGCACCGCCTTGAGTTCGTCGAGGGCCACGTCACGTGCCTCTTTCGCCACGATGCTCGCGGCGCCGACATGGCGGTGATTGGCGTCAGCTTTCGGCTCCATCGCGAGAAGGGGCGCATGGGCACCGAGCCGGTCTCTCAACCGCTGAAGGGTGGCGTCAAGCGTGCGGGGATGCCCGAGTGCATCGATCATGACCGCATCGGGCTGGGTCGCTCTGATCAGCGAGACGATGGCATCCTCTTCTAGGCGGTTGAGGTTGCCGGCGTCGATGGCCTCGGCGGGAATGACCCGGAGGTCCGTGGTTCCAAACTCTGGGAGGAGACGACGGAGCGTCGCGCGTCGACGGGGGGACAAGCGCTTGCTGTCGGTGACGCCGGCCGCTTCAAGGTGCGGAATGGCCTCGAGGGTGGTCAAAAATGCGCCGACATATAGACCGCCGAGGACGCATCCACGACCCGCTTCATCGATTCCAAGGATTCGCGCCATTTTTCTCACCTTTCCTGTGCGTAACGGGTCATCGGATTTGAACGCATTCCGTGTCGATTCACCCCAAGTTGTCGCGATGCATGACCTCTACTTGACGGGAGCATCATTCCTTTGCGGTGCAGCCTCGGACGACTGCGTTAGAGTCCGCCCTCAACGCTGGTCGATACCTCGTCTGGAGCAATCGCATGGGCCACCACCATCTCAAACACGGTCTGGATATCCCTATCGCTGGAGGCGCCTCGGGCGCTCCTGTTGACATGATGTCCCCGCCAACTGTCGGGATTGACCCACGAGAACTACGCGGGTTTATTCCTCGGCTCGACGCACGAGAGGGCGACCGCGTGAAGCGCGGCCAGAAGGTCTTCCACCACAAGTTCAATGAGCGTCTTGCGGTGGTGGCGCCGGTCTCTGGAACGGTCAAGGCCGTCAACCGTGGAAAGCGACGGGTCATCACCAGCTTCGTCATTACGCCCGATGGCGATGATGTGGTGCAGCATCGCACCTGGAGCGCCACCGAGCTTGCCAGCATCTCACGTGACGATGCATTGGGCCAGATGCTCGATGGCGGTGTGTTCCCGTTGCTTCGTACCCGGCCGCTCGACCATGTGGCAGACCCCGAGGACACGCCCCAGGCGATCTTGATCTGCGGCACGGCGACGGGCCCGCTGGAAGGCGATGCCGCGGTATTGATGTCTGCAGACGACAACGAAGCCCTGCAGGCCGGGGTGAACGTCCTCGCAGCGCTCACCGACGGTACGGTGCATCTGTCGACCACCAAGGGTGCATCACATGCGGCGTTTGAGGGACTCACGGGGGTGACGACCCATGAGTTCTCCGGCCCACATCCATCCGGTGACCCTGCCGTTCAGATCAGCATGATCGATGCCCCACGGGCGGGCCAAAAGGTGTGGTATCTGCACGCATGGGACGCGGTGCTGGTCGGTCGCCTCTTCCTCACCGGGCAATACGACGGAACCCGGACCTACGCCGCCGTAGGCGCCGCGCTGTCGACCCCACGCTTCGTGCGAACCGTGCAGGGCGCCCCAGCGTCTTGGGTGGCGGGAGACACGTCGGCGAATGACGTTCGATGGATTCGAGGCACGGTACTCACGGGTGCCACCATCGCCGCGGACGAGCCTGCGGGATTCTACACCCGTGTCGTGCACGCACTCCCCGAGGCTGTCGACCGGTACATGTTCGGCTGGGCGATGCCTGCGTTGTCTCGATGGAGCTTCCACAAGGCGTTCCTCAAGGCATGGGGGGGCGGCGACAAGACCTACGACCTGCGCCCAGGCATCTACGGTGGACACCGCGCGATCGTCCCTGTGGGCTACTACAACGATGTCGTGGCGACGCCGGACATCGTGCCAGATTTCTTGTTCAAGGCCATCATCGCTGGCGACCTCGAGCGCTCCATCAAGCTGGGCATGCTCGACATCAGCGAAGAAGAGGCGGCTTTGTGTTCCTACATCTGTCCTTCGAAGATCGATTTCGACGTGATCTTGCGTGAAGGGCTCGAGAACTACGCGAAGGAGATGTGAGATGAAGGCGATTGCGTCACTCTTCGATCGATACCGTTCGCACTTTGAACCAGACGGTAGCCTGAACTGGGCTTGGCCGATGTTCGAAGGCGCAGAGACGTTCTTCTTCACGCCGGGAGAGCACACCGAAAAGGGTGTCCATGTCCGTGATCCGATGGACATGAAGCGCCTGATGATCTTTGTGCTCTACGCGCTCGCCCCTGCGATTCTCGCGGGCTGGTACAACGTGGGCTACCGGGCCTTCTTCTACGAGGGCGTGACCGATGTGAGCGCTGTCGAATGTATCCTTCGCGGTGCATGGCACATGCTCCCCATCATCATCACCAGCTACACCGCCGGTGGTATCGCCGAGCTCATCTTCTGCATTGTGCGCAAGCATGAGATCAACGAAGGCTTCTTGGTCACGGCCATGCTGTTTCCGCTGACGCTCCCGCCAACGATTCCACTCTGGATGGTCGCTGCTGGCGTCATCTTCGGTGTGGTCATCGGCAAAGAGGTGTTCGGCGGTGTCGGGATGAACATCCTCAACCCAGCGCTTACCGCCCGAGCCTTCGTGTTCTTTACGTACCCAGCGGCCATTAGCGGCGCCGGCGTGTGGGACGTGTCGAACCAGTGGAACCCCCTGACGAGCTACGGCCCCGCAGTCGACGGCTACACGGGGGCCACGCCGCTCCTCGCTGTGGCGAGTGCCGAGCGAGGTGCGGATGCGACCCAGGTCCTCGCGGACATGGGATGGACGCTCGATGCACTTGCGCTGGGCACAATCCCCGGTAGCATGGGTGAGGTCAGTGCCGTGGCGATCGCCATGGGCGCGATGTTCCTCATCGCCACTGGAATCGCCAGCTGGCGAATCATGGCGGGCTGCGTCGCAGGCCTGTTCGGCATGGTGTTCGTGTTCAACGCATTCGCCACGGGCAACGACTTCTTGGCGCTCATGAGCCTGCCCCCGCACTACCACTTGGTCATGGGTGGCTTCGCATTCGGTACGGTCTTCATGGCGACCGACCCTGTGTCGTCGTCGAGCACGAAGACGGGCCGTTGGCTCTACGGTATTGGCATCGGCATGCTCTGTGCGCTGATTCGCGTGGTCAATCCCGCGTATCCAGAAGGTATGATGCTTGCGATTCTGTTCATGAACGTGTTTGCACCACTCATTGACTACTACGTGGTCGAAGCGACGACGCGTCGCCGTGTGGCGCGAATGGCGACGGCCTGAACCGACTTTTCTCTTTCACTCTCCGGCCCCTGGAGCTCCCGTGGCCTTCTCTAACGGATACATTTTCGGCTTTGCCGGCACCATTTGTGTGGTGTGCAGCCTGCTGGTCTCGTCGGCAGCCGTCAACCTGAAACCGATTCAGGACCTCAACAAGGAGCGCGATCGCAAGGCGAACATCCTTGTGGCGCTCGGGCTCGCCGAAGAGGGACAAAAGCTCCCTGGCGAGGAGGTCGACAGCCTGTGGGATGATCGCGTCTCGGTCAAGGTCATCAAGGCCGATGGCAGTGATGCTGACGCCTCCTCGGACATGAATGGGGACGGCGCAGTCGACATTGTCGATGCTGAGCTCGCTCGTGCTGCGGCTAAGGGAACAGGAGAGACCCCAGACCTTCTGGCGGTCTACCTCCGCATGGACGATGGTAAGGTGGCGTCGACGGCGATTCCCGTGTTTGGCGCAGGCCTCTGGGGTCCCATCTCTGGCTTCTTGGCCCTCGATGAGTCGCTGGAGACCATCAGCGGTGTGACCTTCTTTGCACCGAAAGAGACGCCGGGACTTGGGGCCGAGATCACGTCGCCGAAGTTTAAGGCAGACTGGGTCAATGAGAGCATCGTCAACGCCGATGGCGACTTTGTGGCCATCTCTGTCGCCAAAGGCGCTGTAGCCGACAAGTCCGCCGATGACACCGACCACATGGTCGATGGTGTCAGTGGTGCCACCATCACCTGTCGCGGTGTCACCGCGATGGTCGAAGATGGCATCAACAACTACGACGCCTACCTAGCCATGAATCGGAACTGAGGTCCCCATGAGTGCACCAGCTACCGAGATTGCGCCTGCCAAGGCGCCGATGTTCCCCCTCGATAAGAAGACCAGAAAGATCGTTTCTGATCCGATGATCGACAACAACCCGATTACGATTCAGGTGCTCGGCATCTGTTCGGCGCTCGCCGTGACCGTGATGGTCGACCGCGCCATCGTCATGGCTGCAGCCGTTATCGCCGTTCTGGCTGCCAGTAACGTGGTGATCTCGCTGATCAGGAACCTGATCCCGAGCAGCATTCGAATCATTGTTCAGCTCTCCGTCATCGCATCGCTCGTGATTGTCGTGGACCAGCTGCTGCAGGCCTTTGTCTACGACGTCAGCAAGCAGCTGTCGGTCTTCGTGGGCCTCATCATCACCAACTGCATCATCATGGGGCGCGCCGAGGCCTTCGCCATGGCCAACCCGCCCTGGCAGTCCTTCCTCGATGGTATCGGAAACGGTCTCGGATACGGCATCATCCTCGTGGCTGTCGCGGTATTCCGCGAGGTCCTCGGCTCTGGGTCCCTGCTCGGGTTTCAGGTGGTGCCCGATGCGCTCTATGCGGCCGGCTACGTGAACATGGGCCTCATGGTCCTCGCACCCGGCGCCTTCATCGTTCTCGGCCTTCTCATCTGGGCCCAGCGTACCTGGACCGGGTACACGGAGTAGTTCCATGGAACTCATTAGCCTCGCGCTCAAATCGATCTTCGTCGAGAACATCCTCCTCGCCTACTTCCTGGGTATGTGCTCTTTCTTGGCCGTCTCCAAGAAGGTGGAGACGGCGATGGGACTCGGCATTGCCGTCATCTTCGTGCTGTCGATTACCGCACCTGCCAACTGGCTCCTTCATGAGTTTCTACTCAAGGATGGCGCGCTGGCATGGGTGGGGCTGGGCGACGTCAACCTCGATTTCTTGGTGTTCATTGCGTTCATCGCCGTGATCGCCGCGATGGTGCAGCTCGTCGAGATGGTGCTCGACCGGTTCAGCCCCTCGCTCTACAATGCATTGGGCATTTTCTTGCCATTGATCGCCGTGAACTGCGCGATCTTGGGCACATCATTGTTCATGGTCGAGCGCGAATACAGCTTCGTCGAGTCGGTGGTCTTTGGGTTCAGCTCCGGCTTTGGCTGGGCGTTGGCCATTGTGTCCATGGCGGCCATTCGGACCAAGCTCACCTACTCCAATGTGCCAGAGGGTCTTCGAGGCCTCGGCATCACCATGCTTACCACTGGCCTTATGGCGATTGCCTTCATGGCCTTCGCCGGCATCCAGCTTTAATCGGGAGACGCAATGGAACTCGCATCCGCACTGATCGTCTTCAGCGGGATCATTCTCGCGCTCGTGGCCATTCTCCTCGTCGCACGTCAGCAGCTTGTGCCGCAGGGTGAGATCACCATCACCGTGAATGGTGAGAAGGAGTTCAAGGTCAAGCCCGGTGGGACCCTACTGACCACGTTGGCTGCCGAGAAAATCTTCATTCCGTCCGCATGCGGCGGTGGTGGCACCTGCGCTCAGTGCAAGTGTCAGGTCGTTGATGGTGGTGGCGATGTGCTGCCCACCGAAGAGGGCCACCTCACCATGCGTGAGCGCAAGGACAAGTGGCGCCTCGGCTGCCAGGTCCGCGTGAAGCAGGACATGGAAATTCAGGTTCCCGAGGAGATCTTCGGCATCCAGAAGTTCGACTGCACGGTCCGGAGCAATGACAACGTGGCGACCTTCATCAAGGAGCTTGTGCTGGAGATCGACGGCGGTCGCATCCTCGAGTTTGAGGCGGGTGGCTACATCCAGATCGATATTCCACGGTACGAGACCCCCTACACCGAGTTCGCGATCGAAGATGAGTATCGCGAAGACTGGGACAAGTGGGACCTGTGGCGCTTTGTGGGACGCAACGACGAGGACGGCATCTTCCGCGCCTACTCGATGGCGAATCACCCAGCAGAGGGCAACATCGTCATGCTGAACGTGCGAATTGCCTCACCTCCGCCTCGGCTGCCCAACGTGCCGCCTGGCGTGGCGAGCTCGTACATCTTCAACCTCAAGGCTGGCGACAAGGTCACCGTGTCAGGGCCATACGGTGAGTTCTTCATCCAAGAGACCGAGCGCGAGATGGTCTACATCGGTGGTGGTGCGGGAATGGCGCCGTTGCGTGCGCATCTGTTCCACCTCTTCCACACGCTGAAGACGGGCCGAAAGGTCAGCTACTGGTACGGTGCTCGTTCGCTTCGCGAGATGTTCTACTGGGACCACTTCACCAAGATCGAAGAGGAATTCCCTAACTTTTCCTTCCACCTTGCCTTGTCCGACCCGCTCGAAGAGGACAACTGGGAAGGGCCTACCGGGTTCATTCACCAGGTCCTGCATGACAACTTCCTTGGGCAGCACGACGCTCCGGAGGACTGTGAATACTACATGTGTGGGCCACCCATGATGGTCGCCGCAGTGATGCACATGCTCGACGACCTCGGCGTCTCCAAAGAAGACATTCACTTTGACGACTTCGGCGGCTGACCCCATGAAGCGTTTGCTTCTTCGTACCCCGGTCCTATGGGCCGGGGTTTTCTTGTGGTGGGGCTGCACGCCAGATGGCGGAACCACGGAAGCAGCGACATCTCGAGAAGAGACCCATCAACTGTCCGGTGAAGCCTTTGGTACCACCTGGAATGTGACGTGGCTGGGGGAGGCGCCGAGTGAGGCGCTGGCGCGCGCGGAGATTGATGCGGTGCTCCACGCCGCTGACCGCCAGATGTCGACATGGCGTTCAGACTCGGAGCTTGAGGCCGTCCGGCGCGGGAGTGGGGCTGTCGTGGTCAGTGAGGCGACGGCAGACGTGGTGCGTGCTGCACTGGAGTTGGCATCGCAGACGGGTGGGGCCTTCGACCCCACGGTGCAGCCACTGATGGAGTTCTGGGGCTTTCACGGTACGCCACGCGGGTCGTGGCCAACCGATGATGCGATCGATGCTGCACGGCAAGGCACTGGGTGGCAGAAGGTGGTGGTGGCGCGAGACGTTGAGGCGCGACCGACGGTCGATGCCGGTGGAACGGCACTCGATTTGTCTGCCATTGCCAAGGGTGATGCGGTCGACCGCGTAAGCCGGGTCCTCAGCCAGCTGGGCGCTGCGGACCATCTGGTCGAGATCGGGGGCGAAGTGGTAGCGCATGGCCACAATCCCCGAGGCACCGCATGGACGCTCGGGGTCGACCTTCCCGTATCCAAGGCACGTGAGGGCTACGCGGCACATGTCCGACTCACGAACCATGGGCTGGCCACCAGTGGCAATTACCGCAACGTGAGGCGGGTAGGAGACCGCGTCGTGGGTCACAGCATCGACCCTCGGACGGGCGTGCCGACCCAGACGGATGTGGTGTCGGCCAGTGTGGTTGCGCCTGACTGCCGCACGGCCGATGGCTGGGCCACGGCATTGATGGTCTTGGGCGCCGACGAGGGGCTGGCGCTCTTGGCATCCGAGCCAGACGTTCATGCGTGGCTGATGGTTCAAGATGAGGAGGGTGCGGTGACGTCAAGAGGCAGCGAACGCGCCTCGCGCTTCTTTGTGCCCGTTCGGTAGATCGTTTTTGTGGGGCGGCGTGTCACATAGAGTTACGGATTGTCCGGAGGGATGATGGAGACTGTTCTGCTCACATTCGGGCTGTTCTTCGCGTGCATGTTGGCCATGGCGTCCGGTCTCCTTCTGTCGGGACGCGATCTTCGCGGGTCGTGCGGGGGGCCTGATGTTCTCGATCCGCATGGAGACCCGCTCTCGTGCGGTGCGTGTCCAAAGAAAGAGCAGGACCTCTGCCCCACGGACGACCCGCTTGTGGCCATCGCTCAGCTGGGTCATCCTGATCCGCTGCATCATCGCTGATCGGTCCTGAGTGTGCGAATGTCCCGACGGTCAAAGGTGGGTCATTCAGCCGTGCGATCGTTGCGGTATGCAGTTGGCCTTTGGTAGTACGGAGATTGCGGAGACGGAATGTCGACATGGCGTGTAAATAAGGGCAGCCAGACGCTCACGGCGTCCACCATCGAAGAGCTCCAGCAGTGGGTTCGCGACGGGCGGGTAAGTGCCGCTGACTTGGTCCAAGGGCCTGATGACAACGACTGGCAGTACGCCAGCGAAGTCGCAGTGCTCCAGTCGCTCTTCCCGTCTGCCGGTGGCTACGATGACGACGACGACCTCGACTACCGGCCAAGTGGTGGCCAAGCGAAGCTGGTTGTAGGCATTGGTCTTGCCCTCGTGCTCGGTATCGGTGGCTACGTTGCCTACGATGCGGCGAATATCGTAGCGACCAATCCGGTCAGCTACCTCGGGTCAGACGCATACTCCAAGCTCATCGTGACCTCACCCGTGGGTACGCTACGTGGTGAGCCGCGCGAAGATGCAACCAAGGTCTCGGACGCCTCCAAGGATGCCATCATCACCCTGATGTCCAAGCGTGGCGACTTCTACAAAGCTCGCCTCGAGTCCGGAACCGAGGGCTGGATTCACTCTCGTGAAGTGCTGCCGCTCTATAAGCTCGGCGACAAAGAGATGAAGGCCGAGTACGACCCGCTCTACAATCCCGACGCCTATGTGTTCGTGCAGAACGCCTCGTGGATGCAGCTGCCAGAGCAGCGCGAGCAGATGTTGACGGTGTTCAACTTCGCCATCAAGAACGAGAGCCAGTACGACGTCACAGATCTAGTCCTCGAGGCGGTGATCTTCGACAGCAAGGGTCATGCACTGGAGACGGTCGAGTTCCCTGTGAAGGGTGTCGTGCCGGGCAAGCAGGTGACCATGGCTGGTACGATGACCAATGCCGAGACAGGTGAGCGCTACCTGCTGACCGAGGCGACCAAGTCCCAGCTTGCTGAGAAGGACCCGAACGTCAATCTGGCGTACAGCAGTGGGTGTGAAGTCGCGATGTCGAGCGAAGACTTCACGAACGCGCGCGTTGAGATCGTTGAGCTTCGTGCGATTCCTAATCCCTAGGAGAATCTAGGGAGCATCGAACCGCTGCTGAACCATCTTCTGCGCTTCGGACCGGAGGGCATGGACGACCCCTCCGGGGTCTTCTGATGCTGCGCTGAGATCTGCAAGGGCCTTGCGTGCCGCATCCTCATTCGAGGTGTCGATTGCGCTTCGGACGGCTTCAAAGTGCATGATGGCCTGATCTTGGAGGTCGAGGCCCAACCAGAGACGCCACCGGTTGTCGTCTTGTCGAACAGTGTAGCTCAAGGTCTCGAGCACCATGGGCGCAGGCGTGTCCCGCACGGATGCCGCAAGCCATGCGGCGACCTGGAGGTCCGCGCCGTCGAGCTGGGTAAGGTACCGCGGCGCAGAGATCAGGCGCGTCTGAAGGGCCTCGGCCGTCGGATGTTCTGCCACGAGGGTGACGGTGGCGCGATCCGCGTCGATCTCTTCCACACCGACCACTTCGAACCGCGTAGTCTCTGCCAGGGCGAGCCAGATGGGTCCTGCAGCGAGGTGCTCTTTGACAAAGGCCGCAAGCGGACGGGCGCGCTGGTCACTGGTCGTCAGCAGGTCATGCGCTTTGTCGTAGTCGCGGGTCTGTTCTGCCTTCACGTAGTTCAACACCACACGCTGCGGCGGAGCGGAAGCGCAAGCCATCATCATCACTAGGGCCAACAGGCGTGTCACACGACCTCCATGTCGCCCTACTGTAGCACTCTGTCGGAAGGTGGTGTGACGGCACGCAACGCTCGGGATTTCGGCTATGTCATCCGGCCCGGAGGCCTCGTGTCAGAACCTACCCATATTCGTGTCCGGAACGCGCGCAGCCACAACCTTCGCGGCGTCGATGTCGAGGTGCCGCGCAACAGTCTGGTGGTGTTCACTGGGGTCAGTGGTTCGGGCAAGAGCTCTCTGGTCTATGACACGCTGTTCAAGGAGGGCCAGCGCAGGTTTATGGCGTCCTTGTCTGCCTACGCGAGACAGTTCCTCGGGCAGATGGAGCGTCCGCAGGTCGATGCGGTAGAGGGGATCAGTCCGACCCTGTCGATTGACCAGAAGACCGTCAACCGAAGCCCGCGAAGCACGGTGGGCACGGTAACCGAGATCTATGACCATCTTCGGCTGATGATGGCGCGCCTAGGAACCCCACACTGTCCTACGTGTGGGGATGAGATCAGCCGCATGGGGATTCCGCAGGTTCTCGACCGGCTACTGGCTGACCATGAGGGGGAGAAAGCACAGATCCTTGGGCCGATCGTAAAGGAGCGAAAAGGGGAGTATCGCCGAGAGATCGAGCAGCTACAAGCCGACGGTTGGGTCCGGGCGCGGATCGATGGTGAGGTGGTTCGACTCGATGAGGCACCGGCACTTGAGCGCTACAAGAAGCACACCATTGAGGTCGTGGTCGACCGGACGAAGGTCAAGCCGTCAGAGAGAGATCGACTCTACGAAGCCCTCGAGACCGCCGTTCGGCTGGGCGAGGGCGTCGTCCATGTGCTCGTGGGCGAGCGTCTTCGTGCCTTCAGCCTCGATCGGGCCTGTCCAAAGCATCCCGACCAAGCGCTGCCGGAGATGGAGCCGCGGCTGTTCAGCTTCAATGCCCCACAGGGTGCGTGTCACGTCTGCAACGGTCTGGGTGAGCTCTCTGGATTTGAGCCCGAGCTGCTGCTGGACCTGGAACAGTGCGTCCCCGACGCCTTCTTGGCCTTCAACAAAGAGGGGCGGCTGCCCTTCACGCGGTTTGATGCCGGGCACTTGGTCGAGATCTGCACCGCGCTGGGCGCAGATGTCTCGGTGCCAGTGGGGCAGTGGTCCGCTGCAGTCGTCAAGAAGCTGATGTACGGCGCGCGGGGCCTTCGCTGGACCAGCGTCTTGGAAGATGCGCGTGGGCGCGATGAGCGGACCCGCACCTTCAAGGGTCTCGTGCCGATGGTGGAGACGATCTGGCACTACACCAAGCACAAGTCCCTCGCGCCCTATCGAAAGGTCCTGCCATGTCCGGCCTGCGAGGGCACACGACTCTCCGCGATTAGCCGTGCGGTGACCTTCCGCGGGCGTGGAATTCACGAGCTGTCTCGCATGACGATCGCCGAAGGCATCGCCTTCTTCGACGACGTGCGCCTGAAAGGTGACGAACAGGAGATAGGTCAGCTCCTGCTTTCGGAGATCCGAGGCCGCCTTGAGTTTCTCGGTGAGGTGGGCTTGGGCTACCTCTCGCTCGATCGTACGGCGAACACGCTCTCGGGCGGCGAATCGCAGCGCATCCGGCTCGCCAGCCAGGTGGGGTCGGGCCTGCAGGGCGTGACCTACATTCTTGATGAGCCGAGCATTGGTCTTCACCCGCGCGACAACAAGCGGCTATTGGCATCGATGCGTCGACTGCGCGACCGTGGCAACAGCGTCTTAGTGGTTGAGCATGATGTGGAGACCATTCTCGCGGCAGACCATGTGATCGATGTGGGGCCGGGTGCTGGTCGTGAGGGCGGCTACGTGGTGGCGAGCGGTCCACCGGCACGGGTGCGCAAGAGCAAGGCGTCGCTGACGGCGGCCTATCTTCGCGGTGACCGTGAGATCTCTGTACCATCGAGCCGACGCCAAGGACACGGTACATCGCTGGTGGTTCGGGGGGCGACGGCCAACACCCTTCAGCAGGTCACGGCGGTCATCCCGCTTGGGTGTCTCGTGGTGGTGACAGGGGTCAGTGGATCCGGAAAGTCATCGCTGGTGTTTCAGACCCTCGAACCTGCAGTCCGAGCGCGGCTCGACAATCCTGCGGCGCGTCTGCAGGCCTGCGAAACGGTGGACGGTATTGAGCATATCGACAAGTTGATCCGTATCAATCAGAAGCCGATCGGCCGGACGCCGCGCTCGAATCCGGCCACCTACACGGGCGCCATGGACATTCTCCGGAACCTGTTCGCGGCGACTCCGGAGGCGCGTGCGCGGGGCTACACCAAGTCTCGGTTTAGCTTCAACGTGAAGGGCGGGCGCTGCGAAGACTGCGAAGGTGCGGGCGTCAAGACCATCGAGATGCAGTTTCTCCCCAACGTCGAGGTTCCCTGCGAGACCTGCGGCCGACGGCGCTTCAACGCGGAGACCCTCGACGTACGGTTCAAGGGCCTCACGATCGCGGATGTGTTGGACCTGACGATCGGTGAAGCGCAGCAGATCTTTGCGAACATCCCGAAGCTGGCGCGGATTCTCGACACGCTGGTGGCGGTGGGGCTCGACTATGTGTCCTTGGGACAGCCGTCGACCACGCTCTCAGGCGGAGAAGCGCAGCGCATCAAGCTCGCGACTGAGCTGCATCGACCGTCGACGGGACGGACGCTCTACCTGCTGGACGAGCCCACGACGGGTCTTCATCTCCACGATGTGGGCAAGCTGCTGGTGGCCCTGCACAAGCTTGTCGATGCAGGAAATACCGTCATTGTCGTCGAGCACCACACCGATGTGATCAAGTGTGCCGACCACCTCATTGACCTTGGGCCCGAGGGGGGCGAGGCCGGCGGACAGATCGTCGGTGTCGGGCGTCCAGAGGCCATTGCGGGCATGGACTCGCCGACCGGAGAGGCGCTTCGGGAGGTCTTTGGCGCCGCACCGGTCGTGCAGGAACCTGCCCGACGGCCCAAGCGACGCCGCGCGCTCCCTCGAACGCTGCGCGTGGAGGGTGCGCGAAAGCACAATCTCCAGGGCGTCGATGTGGAGATCCCCCATGGCACCTTTACGGTCGTGTCCGGCGTCAGCGGTTCGGGCAAGACCAGCCTCGCCTTCGACACCATCTTCGCCGAGGGACAACGTCGTTATGTGGAGTCGCTCTCCACCTATGCGCGACGTTTCCTAGGGCGGCTAGATCGTGCGCCTGTCGATGCATTGACGGGGCTGCAGCCGGCGATTGCGATCGACCAGGGCACATCACGGCACAATCCACGCTCGACCGTGGCGACAGTGACCGAGGTACATGACGTGCTTCGGCTTCTCTACGCTCGGATCGGCGACGCCCATTGTCCGGCCTGCGATACACGGCTCGAAGCTCTCTCACCGAGTACTGTCGCGGCCCGCTGGAGAGAGGCCGATCCTGGCACGGGCTGGGTGGTGACCCAGCTGCCACCGGAGTCCACCCCCGAGGAACGCCGGGAGTTGCTGCAGCGGGATGGGTGGCTTCGACTGCTCGTGCCGGCATCTGCGGAGGAGGTGCGTCTTGAGGACGCAGCGGCCATGGCGCTGCTGAAGCAGGGGGCGTGGCTGGTAGTCGACCGGCTCAACCCGGCGCGGGGCAGCCTTTCCAGGCTCGCGGAGGCCGTGTCTCGTGCATACGCCCTCGGAGGAGGCCGGGTGGCCTTCCGTGCGCGACAGGGAGACGGGTGGCTCCGGGCGACCGAAGCCTTGGTGTGCCCTGACCATGGTGTGGTCCTCTCGGAGCTCACGCCACGTCACTTCAGTTTCAACAGCAGGCTGGGACAGTGTCAGCGCTGCGAAGGGCTAGGGACGATTCGAAGCGTGGAGCCGGAACGGGTCTTCGTAGATTTGGATGCAGGACTGCTCGATGCGCTCGACCCTCGCGTGTTGTCTGTGGTGTCCCGGTCCAGACGTGCCTTGGCGACCCTTGTGGCGCTGGTGCGCGATGCAGGATGCGAATTGGACACTCCCGTTCTGGCCTATCCGGAGGGACTGCGAGACCAGATTGTCCATGGTGCAGGCCACGAACTCATGGTGGTCTGGAAGAAGAAGTGGGGGAAGACCGAGCGCGTCATGACGGAGTCGCAGCGATGGCTCGGCCTCGTTCATGCGCTCAGTCACACCAAGTCCAAGCTGAGCTGGGTGAGTCGTGATGTGCGGTGCCCCGACTGTGGGGGCGGACGGTTGGCGCCGGCCTCGATGGCCGTGCGGATTGAAGGGAAGAACCTCCATGCCCTGAGCTGCATGACGGTAGAAGACGCCCTGGAGACCATTCGGTCATGGTCGCTTGGCAAGGAACAGCATGTGGTCGCGGCACGGGCCCGCGAAGAGCTAGAGGCACGGCTCGGATTCTTGTGTTCCGTGGGGCTCGGCTACCTGTCACTGGATCGCGCGGCCTCAACCTTGTCGGGGGGCGAGGCGCAGCGCATCCGGTTGGCCAGCCAGCTGGGTTCGCAGCTCACGGGTGTCACCTACGTGCTTGATGAGCCCACGATTGGTCTGCATCCCCGGGATACGGACCGGCTCCTCGATAGCCTAGAGGGGCTTCGAGATCTGGGCAATACCCTGGTCGTGGTGGAGCATGATCCGGACACGCTCCGGCGTGCCGACCGAATCGTCGAGCTCGGTCCTGCGGCCGGGACGTGGGGCGGGCAGGTGGTCTGTTCGGGGACCCCAGCCGAAGTCGAGGCCCATGTCGAGTCGCTGACAGGTGGGTGGCTGTCGGGCCGCATCACCATGCCAGCGCAGGCTAAGCGGCGCGAACCGCTGGGATGGATGTCGTTGGCGCGTCCTCGCACCAACAACCTCAAGATGGCGGAGGCCCGGGTTCCGCTTGGGGTATGGACTTCGGTCACGGGGGTCAGTGGTTCGGGCAAGTCGAGCCTCGTGATGGACACCCTCGCGCCTGCGCTTCAGTTGGCCTTGGGCCAAGATGCGAGCCCCGGCCCGCACGGTGGGTTTCAGGTGGAGGGGTTGGCGCTCACGGACCTCAAGAGTGTCGTGTGCGTCGATCAGAGCCCCCTCGGTCGTTCGCCGCGAAGCACACCCGCCACCTATGTGGGGGTGATGGACAAGCTGCGTCGCCTCTATGCTGCAACGCCAGGTGCGCGGATGCGGGGGTGGGGGCCCGGGCGGTTTAGCTTCAACGCCAAGGGGGGACGCTGTGAGACAT
Source organism: Myxococcota bacterium (assembly GCA_049889515.1). GTDB lineage: Bacteria > Myxococcota_A > UBA796 > UBA796 > JBMHDG01. Next base: position 809 of record JBMHDG010000005.1, on the reverse strand, counting down.
GTGAGGGTCGTGGCGCGATTCTCGTCGAAATGCACTTCCTGCCCGATGTGTGGGTGGAGTGTGACGCCTGTCGGGGCAGGCGCTTCAATCGCCAGACCCTCGATGTGCGGTTCAAGGGGGCGAGCATCGCAGATGTGCTCGGCATGCGTGTCGATGAGGCCCTTACGCTGTTCGACAACCAGAAGAACATCCGAAAACACCTTCAGGCCCTCGTCGATGTGGGACTTGGATACATTCGCCTCGGGCAGCCCGGCACGACGCTGTCGGGCGGCGAGGCGCAGCGGGTGAAGCTAGCCGCAGAGCTTGTCGTTCGCCGCGGACACCGCGTCTATGTCTTCGATGAGCCCACCACGGGGTTGCACCTGCAAGACATCAGCGTCCTCGTCACGACCCTTCAGGCGCTGGTGGATCGAGGCCATACGGTCGTCACCATCGAGCATCACCTCGACATGATTCGCCAGTCGGACTGGGTCATGGAACTTGGACCGGAAGGAGGCGCGGGCGGAGGCATGCTCGTGGCTGAGGGAACGCCTGAAGCGCTCGCAACGCTCGCCACGCCCACGGGACAAGCCCTCGGGTAGAGCGGTGTGGCCTATTCACAAACCGGGCGACACGATTCGGGGATATTTGGCTTTCCGCCAGGGGCGCAGTCCGCATCGACCAGGTCCTCTAGGCAGGCGACGGCGGCCTTTGCGTTGTAGTCGCAGTCCAGCTTTTGCTTTCCGAGGGCGTAATAGGCGTCGCAGTCGAGCTCGCCGGACGTGTCATTCTTGGCGCATGTGTTCACCAAGTCGCAAACCAAGTACGCC
>JBMHDG010000004.1:0-3157 GCA_049889515.1 Myxococcota bacterium | reverse complement strand
TACTTCGAAGAGGTCAACCTCAACGGCGGCCCCCAGGCCTACCAGCTTCAGCAGGTGGTCACGACTACCGGTGGGCTCTACGCTTCGGGCTACAACGTGGCTGAGCCACCGACCTTCTTCATGCCCTCCACCGCAACCGGTGCCGAGTGGTACAACGTGAAGGCCGTCGAGATCGATGCCACCGTCGACGGCGAAGGCTGGGCACTCGCGACCCCAGATGACGGAGCGAGCTGGTACGTGGGTGGCCGCGACCAGGGTGCCGGTGCGGCAGCGACCGGCTTCCTCTACGAGTCCACTGATGGTGGTGCGACGTGGACGAGCCTGACGCTCGGCGACGAGATCGACATCATCCGCGACATCGACTTCGCAGACGACGGTATGCACGGCATCGCTGTCGGTGACCGCTACCCGCCCAACTCCCTGGGTGGCTTTGCCCTCATCACCGAAGACGGTGGCTCCACGTGGACCGAGCTGGATGAAGACCTACCCGAAGACCTACAGCGCTGCGAGGCCGAGGGCTCCGACTGGTTTATCGGCGGTAACGGCTACCTGTTCCGCGGCAGCTTCTGATCGGTGGCCTCTCGCCGGCTCCGCGTGAGCCGGCTTGCCTCACGCCTCGGGGAGGCTCCGCGCACGCACTGCGGACCGCTCGACAGGCGTGAGTGCATAGGCCTCCTCCACCATATGGTCCGCCTGCAGCAGCAGCGCGGCATCCGTCGGTTGGTCGACCAGCGCCTCATGCAGTGCGGCAGCCTCTGCTGGAGGATCCGGTATCGGAAGGGGGTGGAGGTAGCTGCCCAGCACGTGAAGGTAGCCCCCACCCTTTCGTGTTCCACCGTACAGGGCCTCATAGAGATGGTGAAATACGATGCTGTTGAGCACGATCGTCAGCCACGGCAGCCATGTGGCTTCATCTTCCGCCTCACGTGCGACCACGGCCAAAAAGGTATCTTTGAGCACCAAGCCCGTCCGGTCGAGAGCCGCGCGCGGACGCCGAACGTTCTGCGGCACCACCACCTTGGGCCGCTCAAAGAGCGCGAGGGCAGGCAGCGGGTTCTTGTCTGCACGAAGCCGGTCCTCGTCGTAGTCGATCCATGCCCCGCTCCAGTCAATGGCGTAGGGCGCCAGCTCACGGTTGCCCGCGTAGCGCAGCCCCCCGAGAAAGCGTCGGGCATGGCGTGAGCCCATCTCCTCACGCGCCACATAGCGATCGCGCAGACCCGCTCTGTGAAAGGAGCACGTCCAGCGCACCTCAAACCGATCGCGGAGAGGTGACCACCCGTTTGGGCGTCCACACAAGCGCTCGACCAGAGGCTGCAGCGTAGGCTCGGGCAGCGGCCATCGACCCTCAAGACCTGAGATGGCCTCTGCAGACAGACCGAGCAGCCGCATGCCGTCCACATCCTCGACGCCATAGGCCGACGGCCGTGAGGTATCGACGCGCAGCACCACGGGATAGACCGCCGCATCGGTGAACACCCGCTCACGCGAGAGATCTGCTACGCCGACCTCTCCAGCAGCCAGGACCTCCGCTCGTAGGGCGCCGGTCGCCGAGGTCACAAGGACGCGGTTGGGAATCACGTAGGCAAGCTCGCCCCCCTCACTCACCCAACGGAGCGCCAGCTCGGTAAAGACGCCGTACAGGTCGAACGCCCCCCGGGCGGCGATGGGAAACTGTTGCTTGAGGGCACGCTTCAGCCCCGCCGGCATGCGCTTCGCTTCCAGGTAAGGCGGGTTTCCGACAACAGCATCGACCGATGGACGTGCGGGTTGCTCCAGCGCATTGAGGTGCCTCACCACCGGTCGTTCGGCCAAGCCCAGCGTCTCGCAGAGCACCGTGAGCCTGGCCTCACAAGCCCTCACGGCATCGGGGTCGACATCCCAGCCCTCAATGCGCGGAATGTCCGCCTGCCGTCCCATGGCCACCAACTTGCGCACTGCGGCCTCAAGAAAGACCCCATCACCGCAGGCAGGGTCGAGCAGCCGGCCTTCGCCATGCAGAGGCCAGCGCAGCCGGGACACCACCGAGACCGCAAGGTCGAGCGGTGTGTAGACCTGCCCATTGAGCTTTTGGGTCGTGATGCCCTGGCTCGCCAGGTTGTCACGCGCATCCGCGGGCTGGAGAGGTCTGGCAGGCGGTTGGGGCATGGAGGTGAGCTAACGCGCTGGGGTCGCGCTGGCGGACGGCCCCTAGCCGCGCTTGCTACGCCAGTAGCCGTTCACGTAGCTCCCATCATCGCGGTAATACCCCTCTACCCAATGATCGATGCGCGGATCTCCGTCCACCTCCGACGGCAGTCCGAATGTCGGGTCATGGGGATCTCCTAGAGCCGTAGGTATATCTGCAGCCTGAAGGGCCTCATGTCCCGCGTCTAGGTCATCCAAGGTGCCAAGGGTCTCGAGCGTGTCCACCACATCAGCCGCATCGGCAATATCCGCAGCGATCGCAAACCCGGCGAAGACGCTCGCAAGCGTGACGGCGAAGCGACGGGCCGCCAACCCCATGATTCGGTCTCCGGTCATGGCTGGATGAAACACATGACCCGTCACATTCCACGCACACCAGAGGCCCAACGCGCCCGAGACGAGGAAACTGCCACAAATCCCAGCGACCACAAACCCGAGTCCAAGGGTAAATAGGCCAGCCACGAGGCCGCCGACCAGCCCCGTCAACAACATCGGCGAAGCAGCAGCCACAGTCAGTGGAATGGCCCAAAGAAATAGCAGTGCAATGACGCGATAGAGCTTTTCTTCCCACGGAATCGTCTGGGCCGACATCCTACCCCCACCATCGGGACCCCCATCGTACCGGACGTCCTGGTGCGCTTCAAGCCACCGCGGAGCACGAGGCGCCGTTCGCCATCACGACCTAGCTAGCGCCATCAAGCTCGCAGCCGAGCACATTATGGACGAGCCGCGTCGGTGGAGCTGGAGTAGACCGCGGTGGCCATCAGGACGACGAGGGACACGCCTCGGCGTTGGCCACGAAGGTCAGACCGCCGTTGACCTGTTCATCGCAGAGTACGGGGTAGCCAGCTTCGGTACAGGCCTCCTCCGCATAGGGCTGGAGCAACGCATCGGTGACCTCCAGCTCATGCCCTTGCAGCAAGACCAGGGTCCACGTCGCCCCCGCCATCTCGCACGCCTCGCGGGTCTC
>JBMHDG010000003.1:0-17656 GCA_049889515.1 Myxococcota bacterium | reverse complement strand
CCCACCCCCCGAATCGACGCGGTGAGCGTGAATGGTGAGTGGACATAGGCGAAGCCCCCGCCGTCGACCCACCGCACGGCCACGTCACGAAGGGCGCCCTGCTCCCCCACTTGATACACGGTCAACGGGCCCGGAAGGTCTGAAATTGTGCTTGGCACACCATTCTCGTAGGACTGCCGCAAGACCCCACGATCCAAGCCATCCGTGATGAGCACCACGCTCTCCAGCGTCTCTCCCGCGACGCGTTCTGCGAGAGAGGCAAAGGCCGTCCCGATATCGGTCACCGGCTGGTCATAAGCGAGGGGCAAGCCGGGCTGGACCCGGTCACCGAAATGGTAGACATCTACGTTGGAGGTGCCCATTGACGCGACAATGGCCTCCACCGAAGCCGCGCGAGACACACCGTCTTCCTTGACTCCCATTGAAGCCGAGCTGTCGATCAACACCGCCACACGCCCAGGCTCCCGACGTCCGGATTCCTCGACCCACGTCGGAGCTGCCAACGCAAACAACAGGCCAGCCCACGCCAACGTGACGGCACCAATCTCCAGCACGCGCTGCCGTGGTGTGCGTTCGCCCGCAGACAAGGCGACGACCGATAGCACCGCGGCCGCACCGGCCACGAGAACCAACCACGGCTCCTGATGAAACTGGAGGGTTCCGCCCTGACCGAGGTCTTGGCCGGCCAACATCGCCAACCACTGGGTCATCGCGGCAGCCTCCGCTCCAGCATGAGCTGTCGGATGTGTGCCTGATCGTTCTTGTAGTTCGCCGTCAACGCGTACATCAGGAGATTGACCCACACCTTGAGGGCGCCCTTGCGCTGACGCTCCCCGCCTGGGACACAGGCAAAGCGGTACCGGCCATCAGCGCCACGGTCGAGTGCTCCGGACAAGTCATTCTGGCTGTACACCAACGGACAGAGGTTGCCCACAGTGATGCCCTCCAGCATCTTGGTGGAAGACACACGTCCTGCGACGCTCTCGAGAAGGAAAAAGGATCGGTAGATCGAGTGATCCTGTTGCAGGGGTGCCATGGGTCGGGTGGGAAACAGGCGCCTCGCGAGGCGCCGTACGCTTCGGTCGAAGTCACTGTCGAGGAGGCCCGACGTGTCGTCCATGACCAGAAAGCCACCGTACGCCAGATACTCGGAGAGCTGTCCAACCGCGGTCTCGGAAAGGGGCTCAAATCCACCATCGCCCGCCAATACAAGAAACGGGTGCTCAAACAGCTCGGGCTGCTCGGGCTTGACACGAACCGACCCGGGCCGCGTGGAGACAGATGTGGTCTGTTCCAAGTCATAGAGGAGCAACTCCCAAGCCCCTGGACGGGACACAGTCCCACGCCCCACATCGAGCTCAGCAATATCGACAAGCGTCGAGTCCCCCATCGCCAGACTCTGTCTTGGTAAGACGCCAGCAGCGATCAAAAGTCCCATGAACTGTCTGCGGTCCCAGTCAGGCATCTTGCGTCAGCTCCACGGCATTCTCTTGGCGGGCTCGGGCGAGCACACTGGACAACGCCATCATGCACCCAGCAAACCATAGCAAGGGCATTCCCAGATCATCGGCACGCTGAAACAGCTCTGGCGCGATCTCCGCTTCTACCGCCGCCACACCCGGCCCCCGTCGGACATCACTCTCTTCGGGCCCGATGTTGACCGCCACAAGCGCCACCGTCGGCCCATCCGGGACACCAATACGGTAAGCACCGGGCGTCTCTGGGCGAAACACCAGCGAGCTCCCCTGCCAACGACTCGCGACCGTACGCCCGAGCGCATCAAAGACCTCGGCCGTCGATGGCAGGGCCTCATCGTCGACAGTCACGGGCTGGCCTACGGTACCCTGCAGCCGTTTCGCCACATCTTTCCCGGACGCCCCCAACCAAGCGATCAGGTCCTGCATCATCGGCACATAGGCCGCCTGAAGGGGCATGTTGGACCAGCCACGGTCGATCGTGCTGGTCCAGAGCACCACCTTTCCCCGTCCGACGTTCCTGCTCTGTAGCGCAGGAAGTCCACCCACATACGACAACAGCGTACGCGTGTCTCCTTGGCTCGTTGGCTCCACCGTCATCACACGCCAGGACCCGACACGGGCCAATGCCGAGCGGCTTCCCCTGGAGAACGACGTAAACGGCGGCTCTTTCACATCTGGAAGCGCGAGACGAACGGGGTCCTCCTCCATCGATGCGAGGGCTCGAGGGCGCTGAAGTCGCGAAGGAAGCAAGCCCCCTAGTGCCATATTGTAACGGTCTGCCGTGACATTATCGCCCACCGCAATCACAAGCGCGCCGCCCTTCTGCACAAACTCGGTCAGACGCGTGCTGTAGGGTCGGGGGTCACTCACGTTCGCGAGCACGGCGACCCGATGCACCTCCGAGTCAAGGGACGCAAGCCCGTTGGGCGTCACCACATCGGGTCGTAAGCCGCTGCGACGTCCTCCCCACGGCGCCAGCGCCCGCTCAAGAAAATACACCTCGCTCCGCGTGGGCGTGTCGCCGGGATCGCCATCCACGATCATGACGCGGGAGGCTCCCACATGAGGCAGGTGAAAGTAATGCGCATCATCGAGAGGAAGGGCCGCATCCTCGCACCGCGCGGTGGCTACCCCGCCCTCTGCGACGCGAGGAACCGTGACGGAGGACTCCGCCGGACCGAGCGGTGGCGCATCGATGAAGAAGGGAATCTCGGTACCGTCGGGAAGCACGACCTCACAGGGCAGCTCTACCGCATCCGGCCCGTAGTTGGTGACCCGAACCACCACCTGCCCACCTTCGAGGCCATCGCCAAAGGTCGCCGAGGTCACGGCCACATTTCGCGCGGGCTCGGCATGAATCGGACGCGGCACGATCGCGGACCCAAGCTCGACGAAGCGTGCAATCTCACTGGCCGCCGAGGGCACCTGCACCGCGCCAGCCTCGTCACTAAACAGCATGACTTCGCCCGGCTCCCCGCCCAAGAGACGGCGCGCTTCGAGAAGACCGGCGCGTAGATTTGAGCCGCCCGCACCGGGCTCCAACGCATCCACCATTCCGAGAATGGCCTCGGGCCCCGGCCGGAGCTGCGATGTCCATACGTGCGCCTCGTCGTCGTAGGAGACCAACCCCAGCTCGGTGGTCGCGGGGAGCGCGTTCAACGCCCGACGAACGTCCGCCCGCGCACGGGCAAGCAGCGAGCCTCCGCGGTCTTGCTGGGACATCGACATCGACGTGTCCACCACCACCACCACACGACCGCTCTGGCCCACCGCAGGTGCGTCGGTATCCCAGAGTATCTGCAGGCCCGCAGCCGCGAGCACACACGCCACCACGGCCGACACGCGCATCACAAACAGCATCACATCTTTCAGCCGTGCTCGACGCCGAAGCCGCTTGACCACGCGCTTCAGCAACATCATCGCGCCGAAGGGAACCTCGTCGCGCGGCTGCTGTTGCGAGAGATGGGCGACCACCGGTAGTGCCGCCAGCACCGCCAGTCCTAACGCCCAAGGTGCCAAGAAGGACACGCTCATTCGATCCCCCGAATGAGTCGATGGAGGAGCGGGACCATCGGGTCGGCGGACACTGCGCGATGGTAGGTCATACCAGCGGAAAGGACGCCCCGTCGCACCTCTTCGAGGTAGGTGCCGAGGACCTCCTCATACACAGGTCGTGCCGCGACAGGGTCAAGCGGCAAGCGGCTTCCATCCTCTGGCCCCGTGAAGATCGCAGCGCTCGGATAGCTGAGGTCTAGCTCTTGCTGGTCCAGCACATGGACCAACCGGGCGTCCACACCACGTTGTCGGAATCCCGTGAGCGCACCGAGCCATTCCGAAGGTTCTTCCATGCCATCGGTCACGACGATGGCCAGACCACGCTCGCGCATGGTTCGTGCGGCACCCATCAATCCCTGTCCCAGCTCGGCACGAGGACCTGGTCTTGCGGATGCGAGGTTGCGCAGAATGGCCTGAAGATGCCGGCGCCCTGTCCGAGCGGGAAGCGCACGAGTGGCGCCGTCATCGCTGCCGAGCAGCCGTAGCCCAATGCGCTCTCCCCGATGGATCCACCACATGGCCAGTGTGGCAGCCAAGGTCAGCGCGAACCCCATCTTCGTTCCTTCCAGCGGGGGATAGGCGCGCTCGGCCGTACGGCCGGTGCCAAGGTCTGCAGACACGTCGACCACGAGGTGGCATGGCAGCTCGTGATCGGTGTGATGCCTCCGCACTACCCATCGATCCGTCCTTGCACGCACCTTCCAGTCTAGCTGTCGCAGGTTCATTCCCGCTTGGTACGGCACATAGTCCGCGAACTCGATCGCCTGACCAATTCTGCGTGAACGGTGATCTCCTCCACGCAATGCGTCAGACAGCCTGCGGGCATGCAGGTGCAGACGACGAATGCGCGACAGAACGACAGGGTCCCAAGGCACGGTCAACCCACCTCGCGTAGGAGCGACTGAATCACCTCATCGACCGTGGCGCCTGCGGCCTCAGCCTCGAAGTCCAGTACGACGCGGTGTCTAAGCACGGCAGAGGCCACCTCGCGAACATCGGATGGAGAAGGCACATCACGCCCACGCAGTGCTGCCCACGCCCGTGCGCCCGTCACAAGGTACTGACTCGCTCGCGGCCCCGCGCCCCACCGAAGCATAGTTGAGGCCTCGGTTCCTGCGCCTCGCCGCGTCGCCGACGCCAATCGAACCGCGTATCGCATCACGTCCGAGTTCACGGGAATCCCCCGAATCAGCTGCTGCAAGCGCGTGAGTTCCTCTGCGGTCAGCACGGCCTCTACATCGGGCATCTGCCCCGTGGTGGTACGCTCGAGGATCGCAACTTCCTCGTCGAAACTTGGGTAATCCACAGGAATCGAGAACATGAACCGGTCTTGTTGGGCCTCTGGCAAGGGGTACGTGCCCTCTTGCTCGATCGGATTTTGTGTCGCGAACACCAGAAACGGGCGGGGCAGCGCATAGGTCCGACCGGCCGCCGTCACAGTTCGCTCTTGCATCGACTGGAGGAGCGCTGCCTGGGTCTTGGGGGGCGTTCGATTGATCTCGTCGGCGAGCAGAAGGTGGGTGAAGACGGGACCCTCCACAAAGCGAAACGAACGCTTTCCGGTAGCGGGGTCTTCGTCCATCACCTCCACACCGGTAATGTCGCTCGGCATCAGATCTGGCGTAAACTGGATTCTCCCCGAGTTGACGCCGACAGCCGAAGCGACGGTCTGCACCAACAGGGTCTTGGCCAGGCCCGGTACGCCCACAAACAAGCAATGCCCATCTGCGAACAACGCGGTCAGCATGAGCGAAACCACACGCTCCTGTCCCACGATCACACGACCGATCGCCTCGGAGAGACGGTGATGGGCGACCTCGAGCTGTTCAAACGGTGACTGCATGGATGGTTCCTCCGGACGTCATTCGTCATTCACTCCGCTGGGATCTGCCAGTGCCTCGCGTACGACGTCACGCACTTCGGTCATAGCGCCCGCCCCGACATGCACCAGTCGAACGAGCCCCTTGCGGTCGATCACCACGAGGGTTGGGAGACTTTGAATACCGTAGGCCCCACGGCTCGACCCATCTTCAAGCGCAAGAAGATGTCGGTAGGTCACACCAGAGGCTGACTGTCGTCGCAAGAAGCCCTGCACCACCGACTCAGGTTCATCACTGAGCCCCACAACCACGAGACCCTCTGCCCGATTCGCGTCGTACATCTCGGAGAGCTCCGGCATGACCTTGACACATGGGCCACACCACGTGGCCCAGAAGTCGATGAGCACTACCTTGCCTCGAAGCGAGGACAACCGGAAGGCATCGCCATCGAGCGGTGCGATCAGCACATCGGGTGCTGGGCGCCCCACGAGGCGTGAACGCTGGACACTTCCCGGCTGGGACGCCGCGTCTTCGGACCGCGGAAGGTCGAACCGCCCCCGCTCTTCGTGCAAGACGCGCCCGTTCCCTGTCCCGCCGCCGCGACCCATGAGGTCGAGCACCCGCTGGTGCGACGCCGACGACCCCACACCAAGGGTGGCCGCTAGATCGAGCGTTCGCTTCCGAAGACGAATGTTGAAGGGGTTCATGGAGAGTGCGTTCTCGAACGCATCGAGGGCTTCCGCAGGTTGCCCGGAGGCGACATGCACCGCACCCGAGGCCTCGAGAAGCGTCGCAACTTCGGGGTAGCTCTCAAGCGCCGCATCGACTTCTTGCCGCGCAGGCGCAAGCTGGCCCAGTGCAAGGTGAGCCGAGGCCATGCGCGACGCGAGCAGCGGGCTGACGCCCTCCTCAGGATCTCGCGCCTTTTCGTACTCCACCATCGCAGCTCGAGGCCGGTCACGCTCAGCCAGCAGATCTCCGAGGCGCATGAAGTTCGCTAGGTCGCGACGCCTCGAGAGCACGGGGTCCAATTCTGCATCGCTTCCCCCATCGAGAATCGTGGGTGCCGCTGCGATGTCACCGCCGACCAGTCTCTTTTGGGAGAGCCACTGCTTCCAGCCCGCAACGAGTGCCTCAAACGATGGCATCGATGCGGCAGCCGCGAGCGCCTCACCGGGATCCTCGCCATCCCTGATCCGCGGGAGCGTGCGAAGCAGCACCTCGGCGTCCGACCGCTCCATGGCAAAGTCGAGCATGGTCGCCAACTGCACATACGCCAGCGCCGCACGGTCAGCGCTCGCGGCCTCGTCGAGTGACCCCTGCTCATCGAAGACCTTGATCTTCGCAAGACTGATGCGCATCTCTTCGAACGGCACCAGGTCGTTGGTCTCGAGAGCGCGGCCGAGAAGACTCTGCTGCCGTGCGGAAAGCTCAAACCCATCGCGGTCGAACTGCCCATCGAGACGCTTGGCGATGGCCTCTTGCAGCCATACGGGGGCCCGATCGTTCGTGGCATGGGCGACCACAAGATGGATGTACTCATGGCTCAGAGTGGATCGCCAGTTGTACCCACCACCACGTGCCCTCGGTGAGGTAAGCAGCAGACGTCCCCACTTGGAGATCGCGACCACACCGGTCGCTTGAACGTCGTCCCACGTGAGCCCTGATGCCGCGATGAAGCTGCGACCGTCGGGATAGAGCTCCACGGCTGTCTCGCCGGGAGGTACGTCTCCGATCAGGGGTGTGACACGGGCATCGGTCGCCTCCAACACCGCAAGGGCCTCATCGAGCAACACGAGGTCGACCCCCGGTCGGAACCGCACCACAAAGCGACCCCGTCGAATCTCGACCCACCCTGCGGTCGCGAATGTCGTTCGCTCGTACAAGCCACGAAGGTCGAATGGGTCTTCGAATCCGGCCGCCACGGCGCGGTCCATCAGGTCGCGTGCTTCAGGGAAGAGGCCACGCCAAAACGCCACTTCTGCTGCGATAGCCAGCGCGTCTGGTGAAGACGAGGCTTCGAGGTCTTCTCGCTCGACCACCTCGACGGCACACGCCACATCTTGCGCGCGAAGGCATTCACGAACCTCGACGAGACCGTCTTCGGCATGGGCAGGCCCTGCCGTACCGATCATCCCCATAAGCATGACGAGCGCTCGTAGACTCATTGACGCACCAACTCTTCAAAGTACCGGCGCTTGAGGGCCCGGTACTCTTCTGGCACATCCGGCTCCATCCCTTCAAGCAGCGCCCGCCGGTACGCTTCTGGGGTCCGGAATTCTTCAGGTGTAGGCAACTCAATGCGCAATATCTCGTCGGAGGGGTCCTCTTCCCCGTCTCGACCGGCCCCCTCTTGCTCTTCTCCGCCGGGCTGCCCATCCTGCGGCTGGTTGCCTTCGGACGCACTCGCCTCTCCGGAGCTCTGACTCGCCGCCATGGCATCGAGCAACGCCTCGATGGCGCGCCGAACCGCGATGGCTGCGGCAGCTTGTGAGCCTTGAGCCTGCATCGCCAACCCCCCGGCGAGCTGACCCGAAGCATCTTCCATGCGGTCCCCCGCCTCGTCGAGGTAGTTCATCATTCCTCGAGGGGTCACCGGAAGCTCCTCCGCGAGCTGGTTGGCTTGGCTTCGCGCCTTGACCAGCCGCTGCTGTAAGGCGCGCTGCGTGGACACGCGTGGGCGAATCGCAGCCTGAAGTGTCGGGTCTTCACTGCGACTGATCTGCAGGAGTTGTTCCAGTGCAGCCATCATCTGGGCGAGCTCGCGATCGGCCAGAGAGGCTGCCGTTCGTAGCTGCCCACCACCAGAGCCGCTGAACGCGGCCCGCATCTGCATCCGTTGAAACAGAATCTCCCAGTATTGCTCGGCATCAAGCGCAGCGTCGAGCGCACCCGTCACATCTCGAACGGAGGTGGCCCGCTTGAGGCCTCCCAAGGCCTCGAGACTGCTCCCGAGCAGCGCGCTCTCATCAAAGGGTCGCCCCTGTTTCACCAAGGTGGACTGCACCGTCGTCCATCGCGACTCAAGGGTCTGCGTGGCATCTCTGAGTGCGTCCCAGAGCGCCACAAGGTCTGAAGACCGACGCTCATCGCTCTCGGAGCGTAGCAAGCCGAGGTCATTGGCCTCTTGCTCTTGAGCTTCCGCGATTGCCGTCAGTTCCTCCACAAGGTCCTTGCCCTTCTGTTGTTGCTCATTTTCCTCTGTGCGCCGACGCTCGAGCTCCTCTCGGACGGCAGACGCGAGCTGGTCGAGGGTTGCTGCAAGGTTCTCGGTACGTGGCTTCAGGTCGGTCGCCTGGTCCGCCAGCGCATCCCGAAGCCCGTCGAGCTGAAGGTTCGCCTCGTCGACCCGCGCTTCAACAATCGCCCGAAGTCCACCCGGCGCGAGTCCAGCCGCAGCCTCCGCGAGCGCGTCCATCTGCGCCGCCGTATTCTCTTGCTCGTAGCCCACGCGGCGCGCATCTACAGACTCTGCAAGCGTGATTCGGCGCAGGGCATCCGCTTGGTAGGCGAGGTTGTCGACCTCCTCCATCATCTGCGCAAAGGCTTGCGAGCGGAAGACCCGGTCGATCAAGATGGCGGCATCTTCGAGTGTGACCACTGCCTCGGAACGTGCGTCATCGAGCTGTTGCAGCGCGCCGTCGGAGGCTTGCGAGGAGCCGCCCACGGTAAACCCGACCTGGGTGAATCGCACAAGCTCTCGACCCCGCTCGGCAGCGAGCTCCAAGGCAGCGAAGGTCATGCCTGCACGTCTCACCGCTCCAAACTCGTCCATCAACCGGATCAAGTCGTCATAACGACCAGCGACATCTTCCCCCCATCGCGCGATAGCGGGTCCTGAACGCGGGCCCGGCCACGCCTCCTCGAGAAAATCTGCGAGCGGCGCCAGAATAGCCTCAAGCAGCTGCGCGAGCGCCTCACCATCAAGCTCAGCACGCTGTTGGCCATCGACGACCACGATGCGGACCACCTCGGACCGGCCCACCTTCTTCCCGGAGACCGTGTCGTTATCCTGCGCTGCAACCACAAGTTCATAGGTTTCACCAGGCAACATCCCAAGGTCTACGGGCCGAGCATCGAGGCGCCCAGACAGCTGGGCCACCCGTTCGCGAACCCGTCGTAGCGGGGGCTCAACCACCAAGCGGTTGCGCTCCACGAACACCCGCTCAATGCCGTAATCGTCGCTCACCGTCCATTTCAGCGGGAGGCGCTCCTCGAGCCCAACCTCAAGCGTGCCACTCACACCATCTAAAATGACGGTGGGTGCCACATCGGGTTCCGGCTGAATCGCGAAGGCTCGAGACCGAAGAACCTCGCCGTCTACGGTGGAGAGCACAGTCCACGTGTCGGGCTCGGCACCCACCACAAACCGCCCGGACACGCGTCGGCCATCCTCGTCGAGCGTAGCCTCAAATGCGGGTTGTCCCATGAGCTCGAGCGCGGCACTGCTCGCGGCCACTTGGAGGCGAACCGAGACCTCCACTCTCGTGCCCGGAGGCGCACTGACATCGCCCGTGGAGTTCGGGACTTCATAGGGCTCGAGCCCCGTGTAGTCGGGATAGATGTAGCGGAGCGTGACATCGCCGACACGGCTTGTCTCCGTGGCCGTCTCGCCGTTCGTCGCATCTCTCAATGCGACCACGGGCTCATCCATAGACCAGTAGGCCGCGAGTCGCGCGCGCGTCGTTCCCGAGTTCACCCACCACACGGTCTGAACAACGGCCATGGCCATGAGGAGCACCACGCCACGACGCCAGGACGATGGCGCATGAAGCGCTTTGGGATCGACACGCCCCAACTGCTCCCGTGACACATAGGCCAGCCATCGAAGCACTTCTGGACTCTCGCCAGGACGGACGCCCCCTGCACGCTCCGCAACCGTCAACAGACGTCCACCTAGCGCAGGCTGTTGTCGCTCGAGGCGCCTCGCTTGCGTCACCTCTTTTGAGGCCCACCGGTACCGTCCGACCGTGGTGAGGCCCACCCCCCAGACCGCCAACCCGCCTGCAGTGAGGCCAACCATCAGTGCCGTCGGACTACGCAACCCCAAGTGTGGGGCCACGCTCCACCAAAATACGGCGAGCATCCCGACCAATAACAGACCGAAGAATCCCTCAAGCAACACCGTCCGCCGCGCACGACGAGCTATCGCTGCGAGCAGGTCCATGACGGCTTGTTGGTCAGTGGTGTGCAGCGTTCCCCCCCGGCGCACACGTAGCCCGTACGGCCCTCGAACACTCGGTCACGGAGTGCACATTCCCCGGCCCACGATGCATGGGTTGACCACCTGCGGCAACGCATCTCTCGACACCTCAGAGGTGCCGATACACACCCACAACGTGACCCAACACTTCAACTTCAGACGCGTCTGGTTCGACCCAGATGGGCTGCATACCGCTGTTGCTCGGCTGTAGCCGCAACCCGCCCTGCTCTCGGTAGACACGCTTGACCGTCGCCTCACCGTCGACCAACACCGCCGCCATGTCGCCATTTCGCACGGAACCGCGACGCTGAATGAAGACCACATCGCCATCGAGAATGCCGTCTTCAATCATCGACTCGCCATTGACCTCGAGCGCAAACACCGCCTCGCCACCCGGCAACATGGTCCGGTCCACAAACAAGGTTCGGGAATGATCTTCTTGAGCGGTGATCGGCACACCAGCGGCGATGCGCCCGAGCAGCGGCACCCCTACCGCGCGATCCTCTTCAAGATGGGTACGTGCCCGACCGGTCAGCCGAAGCGACCGGGCCGCCCCCGCACCTCCGACGCGCTCGAGGTACCCCTTGCGCATGAGCGCACCCACGTGGTCACTGACCCCGTTCGTGCTCTTGATACCCAATTGCCGACCGATCTCTCGGTAGCTTGGGGTGACGCCGTGTTGGTCTGCCCACGCAACGATCACATCCAACACTTGTTGCTGTCGCGCCGACAGATCTTCGCTCACGGGACCTCCACATGGTGTACATCCATTCAGTGTACGCCTGTTCATTAGGTCAGCCGGAGACCGGTGTCAACTGACACCTCGTTACTTCGACAGCTGCCATCCGATTCTGGCCCGCAGCACGTCGGTCTGGCCGAATTCTTCTACGGTGTCGAGCTCGATGTGAGCCGTCACATGGTCATCGACGTACCGTGCGGCCCCACCCGCAAAGGGCAGTCGGGCAATCTTGTTGCTGCCACCACACCCCGCGTTCCGAACTCGGACGAAGGGCTGGGAGGTCTGACACGCAGGCAGTGCACAATGCCAGCCGTCGAGCACCTGCACGACGAGTTCGGCACAGCCAGGGGGGTCGAACCGAGAGACATCACGCATCACGACCTCGGAGTGGACCAGGGGGGGCGGGTCATCGGCAAACTCTCCGCGCGCCAGACGTCGAACACCGGGCAAGCGCAGCTCCTGGGCAATGGGACTGAACGAGGACTCTGGCCCAGCAAACGCGAGGCGAATGGCACCCACACGACGTTCGGGCGGCGAGGACAGCGCTGCGATGACCTCACGGCGTTTGCGGTTGCCGAAGAGGCCATCGGCCGAGCCCGTGTAATGGGTCGCAAAGTCGGCGATAAGCGCCTCGTACCCCACGCCGGTAAAGGCAAATGCAACAGGTTTCAGCGTCAGAAACTCGTCTCGGCGGGTCTGTCCGGACAGCTCAAACTCATTGATACAGCCATAGTCGAGACGCTTAATCTCCCCGCTGTAGGTCAACACTTGAGCCACGAGCCCCTTGAGTGCCTCCTCACATACGAGGTAATGAATCGGCTCTTCGACACCACGGTCCGCGAGAAAACCGGCGAGCCGCGCCTGCTCGGTCAATGTGAATCGGTAGGGCAGAGGCGGCCCGTCTTTCGGCTGGCGAATCTTGAGTTCGCCCTTCTTGTCGGAGGGATCTGGAATTTCTTCCGTCTGGGGCATCCATGCCACAACCCCCTCGACCCGGATGGGGTGGTATCCAACCCCATCATCGTAGCGATACAACGCGCCGTCGCAGTCGAGCTCAGGGAAGCCCTGCGATGAGATGTCTGCCTGCTTACAAATCGCGGGTAGTTCTGTCTTGACCTGGGTTTGATCCGCATAGCATTCTGCGGGGAGGCTCGCGGCGAGGCGGGTAGAGGACTCGGTACACCCATCTGGGATGGCGCTCAGGACGTCCCAGTCACCGCGGCCATCGAAGGTCACCAACTCTCGGTGCCCGTCCCAATCCAGCCACAGCTCATCGACGCCGTTGCGGTCATAGTCCGTGACCTCGAGGATGCGAAGTGCCCGATGGTCGACGCCATGACGGCGAATGAACGACATTGCGATCGGCACCACCGCGTCCACACGACCGCCGCCCTGCCGCACCGGTTGATACCACTCGATGTAGGGCTCGTAGCTGACCTCGATCTGGCGCAAGAGCTGTTGCCCACCGAGGATAGCTGTCACGAAAATGACGACGAGTCCAGCAATACCGCCCACTTGCATCAGGCGGCTCTGTTGGCGCTCGACCACCTCAAACTCGGTCTCGCCGATCTTCAGGTGCTGTCCCGGCACGAGACACTCGGTTCGCTCACCGACGCGCTCGCCGTTGATATAGGTGCCCGTGGCTGATCGGAAGTCTTCGATCCAGTAGCTGTCGCCTTCGAAGCTAATCATGGCATGGTTCAGCGACACCAGCGGGTCGATGAGCTGGTAGCCCTTGGCCGACCGGCCGAGCTTAAGCGGCGTGTCGGGCGTAAGGGAGATGACCTCGCCTTCCGAGGGACCGTTGAGAATGACGAGGTCAATCGCTGAGGACATGATGAACCATCCGGCTTTGTCTGGCTTTTACATCGATGCCCCTGCCGGATCAACCTCCAGCCCCGATCGTGCTACATCCCTCACCCACCTCTCACCCGTAGTTGGAGTTGAGCTTGTCCCGACGCCGCCCCAGCGAATGGCAACGCCTGTCAAGAGCGCTCTTTCAGACCCCTCATGGCAAGGTCGTCTCCGGCCTAGGCTTTCTCTACATCGCCGAGTTGGTGCTCTCGGCATCCTTGCATCAACGGCTAGATCAGACGCTCGCATGGAGCCCCTCCGCACCGACATGGACGCTCGTCACGTGGCCCTTCGTCCAAGGACCCGGCAGCGCCATCTCGGTCTTGCTGTGGATGTACATGCTCTACCAATTTCTACCCAGGTTCCAGCGCAGCTTTGGTCGCGCGCGAATGATCGAGATGGTCGCGGCTGGCGCGTTTGGGCTGCTCAACGGCGGGCTGCTCACCGGCCTACTCGGAGGCCAAACGACCTTGGTAGGGTGGACCCACTTCTCGTGGGTCATGTTTGTCTACTTCGGCCTTTGGCGAGGGTCCGAGCGACTGTCCTTCTTCGGGCTGTTTCAGTTTGAGGCACGCTGGCTGCTCTGGGGTCCGCTTGGCGTCTTCTTGCTCTTCGCCCTCGCAGGACTGTCGACGGGCACGTGGGGAGCCCCTGTCACCCAACTCGGTGCATGGTTAGGCGCCTATGCGTGGTGGAACGTCCGCGGCCCGGGCGCGCGAACCCGAACGTTGAGAAGCCAAGGACGCAAGGTCGAGAACGCCATTCGGCGCTTTACCGTGCATCAAGGTGGCAAGACCGATGATGAGAATCGACCTGGAGGTGACGATGTCTGGCATTGACAAGTGGCTGCTCCCATGCGCCCTGCTGCTGCTCGCCGCGGGGCCTTGGGTCGAACGTACCGACGCAGAGCTCGACACCGCTCTGAAGGCCACCTGCAACGCAGCAACGGCGTCCAATAAGCCCGTCCTGCTCGAGTTCTCTGCGCCCTGGTGTGGAGACTGTACGCGGCTCAAGCAACTCGAAACCCAGGCTCCGCTGGCGTCCGTGTTGTCACGGGTCGAGCGTCTGACCATCGATGTGGGTCGGTTCAACCGACACACCTCGCTCCTCTCCCACTTCAAGGTGGGGGCGATCGCACACTGGGTCGTCCTTGCGCCCACCGACTGCGCGACCCCCGTCACCACGTGGCCTGTTCGCGCTTCGCAGACCTTTGAGCCTGCCCACGGCAAAGAAGGTCCCCGAACGGCTCCCGCCATCGCCGCGTGGCTCGAAGGTTCCCTCACCCCATGACGCCCCTCGCTGTCCTTGGCACACCCCTCGTGTTCGACCGCGCGATTCGTCCGTTGGTCAGGGGTCTACAAGTCACGGTTGGCTGCTTCGTTTCGGCCGTCGTCTTCTGGTGGATGGGTCCATGGTGGGCCCCCGCGCCGTTGGCCTTGTCTTTCCTTGCCTACGAAGCGTTTTTCTGGTCACGAGGGGACAGACCCATCCAACTCCGCCTCGGCGACGAGCTCCACATCCACGATGAGGTGGGTGGTCGCGCGCTCAATGTTCATCTCTCGCAGGTCCGCGCCGTCACCGTTTACCGCCGTCCACATCAAGAGAACCGCGATGAGGTCACGATCGTGCTGGCCGATGCCACGTCCGTCCTCTTTGCCGCGACGTTCCACGTCGAGCCGGATGTCCCCGCCTCGCCCACGGACATCCCCATCCCGATGATCGATGCAATGCTGGGAGGCGTCGCTGGCATTCTTCGGACGGTGAGCGATCCCGACGTGCGCTGTCGGCAGACCATCGATGACCCGAGAGGCACATTCCTCAAAGCCCTCCGCCGCCGGTTGCCCGAGCATGTGTTCGAGCGTACCGTGGTGCGCTTCTGGACAGGTGCAGAACCACCGCTCGACGTCTTTGGCCACCACCACGGGTCCCCAGACGGCGTGCTCATGGTCGACGGCGACACGTGGCAGCTACGGACCGGTACCGGCGCGAACGAAGAAGGCGTACTCGCCTTCGCACGCGTTCAGCATGCGCTTCGCACCATCCTGCTGGCCACCCGCTTCGAGAATCGCGAGGACATGCGCGCGGCGGACGGCCTCCAGACCCAAGAGCTCGATCTTCCACTTCTCGTGTTGGCCTTTGAGCCCACCCTGCATGTGGCCATACCGGCGCCTTCTATGGCGCCAACGGGCCCTTGCGTCACCGCGCACCGCACGTGGCGCCACACCACCGCACCCGAGGGCGGGGCGCTGCTCTACCACCTCATGCGACGCTGGCCCGTCACCGCATGGCCACATGGCCTCCGCGACACCGTCTCGCGGCATATGAACCTGCAACAACCCTCCGCCGATCGGGTCGTGCGAACGCCACCCCCTGTGGTGTAAGCGTGACGCGCACCGTCTAGGACTCACGTATGACCAAGCACCTCTCCCAGGCCGAACGTCGCAGTCAGATTCTCCGGTCCGCACGCGAAGAGTTCATCAAAAAGGGCTACGAATCTACACGTGTCGAGGACGTCGCAAAGCGCGCAGGTCTCTCCAAGGGTGCCGTCTATTTCTACTTTGCCTCAAAGCATGACCTCTTCACCGGTCTCATTGTCGAAGAGCATGACAGCACGTACGCATTTCTTGAGAAAGCAGAGCAGGACGACCGCCCCGCACTGATCAAACTGCTCGACCTCGGGCAGCGCTACATGACCATGTTCGCGGGTCTGAAGTCTCCCCCCCGGCTCTTTCTCCTCGCGTGCGAACTCGCGGTACGTGACGCCAAGATCCGCGACGAAGTCCACGCGGTGCATCAACGCTTTGTGGATGCCGTGACACGGATCCTCGCCCAAGGCATGGCCGAGGGCGATGTGCGTCCTCTCGACCCGGCCGCCACAGCACTGACCCTGAAGGCGATGATCGACGGCTTCGCAGGACAGTCTGCAACCGGCCTTCGACCAGACCCCAACCTACTCATCGAGGACGCGCTTGGGCTTCTTCTCCGAGGCATTCTGCTCAAGCCCGAGCTTGCGGACGATCTGCTCCACATGGCGCGACAATTAAGGCCACGCAGAGGCGGCGCATAACTGTCCGCTAGGGTTGCGGCAGATGGATCGCGCGTGTACGTCATTCACACGCCTCGTACCCCCTGACGCCGGAGCTCGACGTGGCCATCACTGAAACGCTGAAGACCCTCCTCGGCGCGCCGGTCGCGGCAGTCCTTGATGCGACCATCCAGCGCATGGTCGATGACATCCTTGACCGAAGGGCGCTCGCACGCGCGGCGGAGCTCGATGCGGTCAAACATCAGATCGCGACATTGGCCACGGCACTGCAGCAGCGAGCCGCGACCACGGATGCGCTTGAGCAGGCCATGGCTGCGCGCGGCGGCCCTCTCCTCGATGACCTTGACCAAATGGACCCGGCAGAGATGGGGACGCTGCTCGACAGCATCAGCGCTGGGCAAGAGCGCCAAGCCAAGGATGTACGCCGACTCGAGGGTGCAATGCAGGCCACGAGCGACCGCATGGAAGCACTTCAAAAAGATCTCACGGATGCCGTCGCAGCTGCAGCGAAGGCTGGCCAGCTGGCCACGTCTGCCCTGTCGACCGCGGAATCTGCCGCCGACGCCGTGACTGAACTCGAACACCGTTGACCTGGAGCCTCTCATGGGCTTGCGAACCACACTCGCCAACCTATTGACTACGCCACTGCAGGGCGTTCTTGAGGCTCGGGTCCAGGAACTCGCGACACATGCGATCGACCGGCGTCGCCTTGCCAGCGCCGCCGACGTCCGCCAGCTCATGGATGAGCTGCGGCGCATGAACACGACCCTCGATAACCTCGACGCTCGCCTCTACAGCGTGCGGGAGCAACTCGAGCAGCACCCTCATTCAGACGACGAGCCAGGCGCACTCGATGAGCTTGCCCTTCGAATGTCCGGCGTTGAGAGTCGTGACGAGTCACTCCAGCAACGGGTCGAGGCCGTCCATCGCCAGCTTGAGTCCGCCAATGAAGCCGTCTCTGCGCTTCGTGTGCAGATGCTCGAAGCCAAGACCACCATCATGAATACGCTCTCTGCCGTCGAGCAGGCAGCGGAGCGTGCCGAGAGCGTGCAAGCTGGCGTGGCCGCGCTCGCGACGCCCAGGGCACCTCAAGACCGCGGATGCATGGTCGACGGCTGTTCGGGAAAGCACCGTGCGCGCGGATTCTGCGGCAAGCACTACCAGATGTACCGACGAGGCACCCTACCCGGGTTTGTCAGCGGTGAGGGCCAGCTGTTCTTCGAAGAGGATGGCCCACGCTGGACCCTCGCCAAGAGCTACGCCGGCAAACCGGCGCAGCTCGCCAATGGCAAGGTCCGTATCGAAGGCAAGGTCGCCAAGGCCAAGCGCTCGACGTAGACCGTTGTCCTAGATGTCGAACTTGACGCCCTGTGCAAGCGGCAGCTCGGTGCCCCAGTTGAGCGTGCAGGTCTGGCGGCGCATGTAAGCCTTCCAAGAGTCGCTGCCGGCCTCGCGGCCTCC
>JBMHDG010000002.1:0-160954 GCA_049889515.1 Myxococcota bacterium | reverse complement strand
CCTCCGTGCGTCCCTGCCGCCCCGACTGCAAGCAGTCGCCTCAACAGCATGAACTGTGTTCCACACTTATTCGTACGTCAAAGAACATCGCGAGGATGTTTCCTCGGTGCGACACCTTGCGGCGTCACTCGAACAGCACATTGGCAGGTCTTGTGCCACATCCCATCAACGATCCAACCTATATTATCGCCTTTTCATTGGGTATTTGTTTGCTCAATTTATTGGGCATCTGTCAACCCATCAGCTGTCGCCGTCCTATGATGTCGTCATAGTAGCGATATGAGAAGCGGCAGTATAATCTCATTGAGCACTCCAGTGCTCATTCTTGCCGTCTGTGTCCCCTGCGCCTCGTAAACGCGTGCTTGCAATACGGCTTCGATCGTTCCACCATAGGCTACGGACGCAGTTGGAGCCGGACATGCCGTTGATGCCCACCGAGATCTTCATCTGCGTGCTCGGCGTGGCGTCATGGTGGTTCGCGCTGACCATTGCGGCAGAGCTGGCAGATGCCACACGACGTCGGTTGGCCCTTTCCCTTTCTCTTGCACTGCTCACCTCGTCGCTAGGGACCACGGCCGTGATCGTCGACAATGCCGTGCGCCAGATGCTGCTGGTCTCAAGAGACAGTCGTGCACTCACGCTTGAGCATGCGCTCGCCCATGTCGACCGGCCCATGACGCTTGGCATCGCAGCGCTCGCGCTCTTTCTCCTGCTGTTGCGCGCCAACGTGATCCCTGTCTCGAGTCGACCCGCACTTGGACTTCACGGTGCTTGCCTTCTTGCCGCCACCGCAGTCTGTCTCGCCGCTACCGTGGTCTGGCTCGCCGGGCTTGGACAGTTCGTCGAATGGCACGTCACCCTCGCGGCCACACGCGTCGCCATCTGGACGTCACTCGCTACGGTCCTCGCGTCCCTAGCGTATGGCATCAGCAGTCCTATGGTCGGTTCACGACCCACAGGAGAACCCGCATGACTGGCATGCTCTACCTCGTTGAAGTCGATGTCGAGTTGGCGCACTGCGAGACGTGGATCGCGTGGATGCAGGCACACCATCTACCCGATGTGATGGCGACCGAGTGCTTCCAGCGATGCCAGTGGGGGGAGGTCATAGAAGATCGGACATCCACCCATCGGCGGTTCAAGATGGTCTACACCCTCATGGACCAGAACGCGATGCAGACCTATCAAGACGTGCATGCCGCAACACTTCAGCGCGACCATCAAGACCGGTTCGCCACGGTCACGCGCGCGAGGCGTGACCTCATTCCATTGTTCGGTTGCCTTACGAACGGCGCCTAGCCCACCGGCGCGCCTCTGGAAGTTTCCACCAGGGGACCGACGGCCATTCATGATGCTCTCGATGGAGGCCGAAGTGAAAACAGGTCAACAAGGACAGCCAGGTCGGAAGGTCGACGCTTCTTGCCGGAATCTCATCCTCTGACCAACCTTCGGGCGGCGCGCGATGCGGCAGAAAGGTCCCGAATGTAAACAGCTGCAGTGCTGACCCGATGGGTGCAAGAATTACCGCCAGCACCGCATTCTCGATCGGTATGTGCAGTCCGTGAACAAGGACGTTGAACAACAGCGCCATGCCGACCACCTGCGGCCACCGCACATAGTTCCCGAAGAAGGACATCAGCCAAGACACAAAGCCCGCATCGATGTGGGGTGCGCCATCCGGATCTTCCGGGTGGCCCAGCCTATCGTGATGTCGATGGTGACCTTCTTCCAACAAGGTGTACGGGAGAAAGGCCACCAGCGCAGACATTGTTCGTCCTACAGCCCGGTTGAGCCTCGGGCGCCCCTGCCACACCAATCCGTGGATGGACTCATGAGCGGTGATGAACAGTCCCGTGTAGAGCCAGGTCAGCAGAGGCAAGAGCAGCGCTGCCTGAAGCGGTCCCCATGCCACATCGACGTCTAGCCAGAACAGGGTCATCGCCTGGGCCAAACCCCAAGCCACAAACAACACGACGGCGATCACAAAACCCGTCGCTGCTCCGAACGGAGCCGGTGTCAATGGTGGCGCCTCTGCGTTCATGACCGTCTCTTACACCAACAGACGACCGGGCAGATGTCCCGATACGCCATCTTCACACTATGGACCTAGCCCGTCGGCCTTGCGCTGCGTCTCGTAGGGCAGCTGCGCCTTGAGGTCGGCGACCACCGATGCCCAAGCCTCCCCCGCGTCACTACTCAACAAGTTGTTCCGCTCCATCGCATCATTCTCGAGATCGAAGAGCAGCTCTCGACCGTCCCGTTCCATGATGAGCTTAAACCGTTCATTCCGTAGCATCCATCGATGCTCGTCCCATGGCGGGGAGCCATTGGGCTTAAAGGCTTCCGCAAAGGCAACCTCACGCTTCCCGGGGGACGCGGCATCCCGGAGGACCTCGGCAAAGCTGATGCTGTCCGAAGGCACGGGCAGCGGTTCGCCCACGAGGTCAGCAATCGTGGCAAATACATCAGTGGTGTTGATCAGCGCATCCGAGAAGCGACCAGGCTCGTCGACACCTGGACCCGCCACCACAAAGGGCACGCGAACCCCCCCTCGGAGCAGCGCACCCTTGGATTGTGGTTTACGCCAAGGCGGAAGCACCCCGACGGGCGCGCTGCCATTGTCGCCCAGCAAGATGACCCACGTATCGTCATCGAGATCGTCGGAGACCACCTCGAGAAGACGTCCGAGTTCTTGGTCCATCACCCGCACCATGGCCCGGTATTTGGAGGACTCGTCATCATGCGGCAGCGGACCCTTCGTGAGATGTTCGGGCGGCGCATGAATCGGGAAATGCGCAGCATTGAAGGCCACCCACAAGAAGTAAGGCTCGCCCAGCATCGGAAGCACCTCGATCGCGTCATCAACGGTTGCCGTCGTCGCATATCGAGACTCCACCATGGGCTCACCATCCACGACCCGCGTCCAGTGCGTGTAGGTCATAGGCTCGGTGGACGGGAGTGCCTTTCCATGGAGGTTACCCATTGCACCGATATGATGGTCAAATCCCATCGCTCGTGCGTGGTCGAATCCCCCATGATTGGGCGATGCGAGGTGCCACTTGCCGATCACCGCAGACCGGTACGCCTCACCGGTTGCACGGGAGAGCTCCCTCGGTAGGGAACGTGCATCCGCCGGAAGGCCCCAACCTTTTCGTGGAGCAATGGGCCCGCCAATCCCGTGGCGAAAGCCATAGGCTCCCGTAAGGAGCGTGGCCCGCGTCGGAGAACAGAGCGGTGTGGCCACCGCATGCCGAAAGCTCACGCCGCGCGTCATCAGCGCATCTACGGTCTCTGTCACCACCGGCCGCGGATGGTCGCCGTACCCGCGAATCATGTCGGTGCCTACATCATCGAGAACGATGAGCATGATGTTCGGATGGTCACTTCGCCGAACACCCCGTTCATCTGTCACCACATCGACAAGGCGAGGGTGCTCCGCCCGCTCGACCCCGGCGCCGCCACCGAACTGCCAGGCCGCGGTCGCTACACCGACGACGCCCAGTCCAACAGCCCACCACACAACCCGCGCGTTCATGGGTCAGCTGATGGTCGGAAAGGACCCGGGCTGGGACGCAGGCAACTCTACGGCGCCATGGAACACCGCAAGATCACGCCCGAGCATTCCCGTGCTGTCAATCACCCCGCCCTCACTCACGAGGGGCTCACTGAACCCGAACTCACCCACATCGACCGGAGAACCATCAGGCCCCTCGGCCAAGAAGACATGAACATCTTGGTCTGGCCCGGCGTGAAGTAGAATCGGGCCGATGCCGTTGTGGTCGACGAGCATCAGTGGCGCTTCGTCGTTGGTTCGACACCACCACCATTGACCTACAGCGGGCAGATCTCCATCCACGTCGACCGTCACTTCGGTCTGGCCCTGCGGCGTCTCGTGGCGTCCTGCCCGAACGCGTGCCGACTCGTCGGCGGGTCGGACCGGTCCAGCGAACAGTGTCACCCATTGCTCTCCAGAGCGGTCGTCGTGACACACCACATCATCGAGCGTCCTCATGTCTGCGAGGGGCGAGAGCAGCTCGCCTCCGTCCTTGACATAGACGAGGCAGCGAACCGACTGTTGGACATCATACGACCGTCGCCCGACAAGCTGCGGCCGGCAGACCCAGTACCAGCCAGGCGTGTGGAGACCTTGCTCCCGAAATGCGTTCACGCCCCGATCTAGTGCCTTTCTCCACTCCATCACGCCTCCACGCACGAAGGCTTACCGTGGGTGTAGATCACGGTCCACCACTGCGCTGAGCAAATCGGGATCGCCGGAACGCCGACGGACAGTCCTCGTCCACTAAGGGCCACAGTCCCCACCATCGAAGGTGAATGCGCCGCAGAAAAAGTCGGGACTGCCGTAGGCATAGGTCGTCCCATCGTCGCACGTCCCATCCCCTACCCAGTTGCTATTGTAGCAACTGCCATTGCAGTCCGGCGTCTCGCCCGCCGGACAACTCGGAAGGGCCGCCAGCACGGTCGCGGTGGCCGCATTGGAGACCAGCGCCGGTGTCGATGCACCATAGACATCCACCGCTTGGAACGACACGGTCAGCCCCGCCAAGGACGCCGGTGGATTCAGCGATATCCCCGCCTCACCTGCGCTGTTCGCTACGGCTGACCCCGCAAACCCAATGGGATTCACCAGGCCCACACACTCCCCGCCCAGAGCAGGTGGGCACACGCCCGCACCTTCACCCGAGAACGTGTAGATAAAATAGACCGTTCTACCCGGGTCAACGCCAGAGGCCATCACCGTCGCCGGCTGTCCGACCACCAGAAGGTCGAGCACCGAGAGGTTGAGGTCAAGGCCCACAGCGACGCCATACATGGCCTGCAATCCTGCCTGGTCGTCAGGCGTGAGCAGGCGCTCCGCTGGACCAGCACCAGGAATCGCAAACGGCGCCATCATCGCCGTGCTCGACCCGCTGTGAGCAAGACCCGCGCAGTGACCAAACTCATGAGTCAAGGTCTGCTCAAGGTCGATCTGGTTGAAGTTCGCACCTGAAGGACTCGACGACCAGTTGATGGGACCGCTGCCGTTGGCCGCCCACACCCGAATATCGCAGTCCGTCATCCCGTAGCCCGCATAGTAGCTCTGCGCTGTTGCGAGCGTGCCACCGTTGGTCGTGGCATTCCGCCACTGTGCCACATGGAGGCCATCGGATGCCCAAGAGGTGTTGGTGGTGAACCCCCCGTTGGTGAACGCAAAGTTCGCCCCCCCCTCTAGCCCCCAACGCTCAAGGCTATTGGTCAGCGCCGTCTCGACATCCGCTTGCGCACCAACGGAAGCAGGGAATGACGTAGGGTTCAGGTAGAACGGCTCATTCATTGGACCCGTCTGCCATGACCAATTCCCCGAGAGCAGGGCATAGCCCGAGGCTGTTCCTGCACCCGTCAGTCCAAGCACCATGAGGCCTGCGGTCATTGTTCTACTGTGCAACATCGCACCCTCCCAACGCCTTTGACGCCTGTTCGAGGGAGACCCCAGCAGACAAGCGATCGGGCGATGCGAGCCGAACCGCACCTGCCTCACCGCCGATCACCACCAGACGGCCATCGTGATGCCCTAGAAACAAAAGATAGGAGGCATCCACCTCAAGCTCGGGAACGTCCTCGACCCAATGGCGAAACTCACCCTGCTGTCCCCCGGGAAGCACCACGGTCGTGCCGGTCTTCCCCTTACCGCGAAACACGGTGGAGATGTTGAGGTGCGCGTGACGCTCAAGTCCGCCGTCAGCCCCAGGGGCCCACAACGTCTCGATATCGGTCACCTCCGCCGCCACCACCATGTCGGACAGCGCGCACCGCTGCATGGGTGTCAGCGCTTCTTGCATCGCTAGCGCAGGCGACCCAAGCCCCAGCGCAACCGGCAGGCCAATCCATAAACCCCGCATGATTCCCCCTTACGGAGAAACTATAGGCGCCCCATCGACCATCCCACCATGAGGCTTTGTCAATCTTCGCCCACGAGCGAAGCGATCAGGTCGCCACGAAGTTGACCAGACGCCCAGGCACATAGATCTCCTTTCGGATGGTCTTGCCTTCGAGATACCCCGCGACCGTCGGCTCCTGACGCGCCGCTTCGAGGATGTCCTCACGCGAAGCATCGGCCGCCACCTGGATGCGCCCTCGAAGTTTGCCCATCACCTGGATGACAATGGTGATCTCGTCATCGACGAGCGCCGATTCATCCACCTCTGGCCAGGCCTCGTAGGACATGCCCGAGGTGTGCCCCATCCGCTGCCAGATCTCCTCTGCGATATGCGGCGCATACGGGTTCAAGATCTTGAGGAACGCGCAGGCGTCTGCACGAGATGGCGCTTGCCCACGACACGCGTTGACAAACTCCATCATCTTGGAGACCGGTGTGTTGAACTTCAGCGCTTCGATGCCCTCGTTGGTCTCACGAATCGCGAGATGCAAGGCCTTTCGTGCCTCTTTTGATGTGGTGCCCTCACGGTAGGAACCGTTCTCACCGTCCACGAAGAGCCGCCACACACGGCCGAGGAAGCGATACACGCCCTCCACGCCGGAGGTCTGCCAAGGTTTCTGCTGCTCGAGCGGACCCATAAACATCTCGTAGATACGCAGCGCGTCTGCCCCATAGCGATCGACCACATCCAGCGGGTCGACCACGTTGGCGCGACTCTTGCCCATCTTTCCGATGAACTGAACCACGGGCGCGCCGGTATCTCGGCGGTACCAGTCGGTCTGTGTTGGCGTGGACCACGTGGGTCGCACCTCGACCATCTCTCCCTGCCGTTGCTCCACTTGGTCCTCTGGCAGGTAGGCGCCTGCAGCATCTCGGTAGGTGTAGGCGAGGATCATGCCCTGATTGAAGAGCCGCTGAAAGGGCTCTTTGGTGTGCACAAGACCCACATCGTACAGAACCTTGTGCCAAAACCGCGCATAGAGCAGATGCAGCACCGCGTGCTCGACACCACCGATGTACAAGTCGACAGGACCCCAGTACTGCTCCTTCTTGGGGTCAAACGGCATCTCACCATTGTGGGGGTCCATGTACCGCAAGTAGTACCAACAAGAGCCTGCCCACTGCGGCATGGTGTTGGCTTCACGAAGGGCGGCTTGCCCCTCATGCGAGACCTCGAGCCAGTCCTCGGCCCGTGCCAATGGGGGACGGCCGTCTGCCGTTGGCTTGTAGGCGTCGAGCTGAGGTAGCTCCACCGGCAGCGTTGCGGCATCGACCGGCACGACAGTGCCATCCTCGAGATGAACCACTGGGAAGGGCTCTCCCCAGTACCGCTGTCGGCTGAACAACCAATCGCGAAGCTTGTAGTTGATGCGCCGTGAGCCTCGGCCCTCCGCTTCCAACCAGTCAATCATGCGCGACTTGGCCTCAC
The DNA here is from genome assembly GCA_049889515.1 of Myxococcota bacterium. Taxonomy (GTDB): domain Bacteria; phylum Myxococcota_A; class UBA796; order UBA796; genus JBMHDG01. Next base: position 153,590 of record JBMHDG010000002.1, on the reverse strand, counting down.
GTACACCGAGGCCATCGAGAAACTGGGAATTCACCGCGGTTCCACCACCCGACCATGCCTCGGCTTGGACGTCATGACCCTCTGGAGCGGACACCACCTGAACAATCGGTAGCCCAAAATTCAATGCAAACGCGTGGTCCCGCTCATCGTGACCCGGCACGGCCATGATCGCCCCCGTGCCATAGGACATCAACACATAGTCGGCGACCCAGACGGGGATACGCTCACCGTTCGCGGGGTTGATCGCATAGGCTCCGGTAAACACACCGGTCTTCTCCTTGGCCGCACCTTTCTGTCGATCGAGATCACTGGTGTTTTTCGCCTCGTTCACGTAGGCCAGCACGGCGTCTCGTTGCGCTTCCGACGTGATTGCTTCCACGAGGTGGTGCTCGGGTGCAAGCACGGCATAGGTCGCACCAAACAGGGTGTCGGGACGAGTGGTAAACACCGTGAATCCACCGTCGTGGCCGTCAATGGCGAAGTTCACCTCCGCGCCTTCGGAGCGTCCAATCCAGTTGCGCTGCATCTCCTTGACGTGCTCCGGCCAATCCACATCGGCCAGGTCGGCCTCGAGGCGCTCGGCGTACGCCGTGATCTTCAGCATCCACTGTTTCATGTTGCGGCGCTCAACCGGGTCACCGGTCTCGACATAGACCCCGTTTTCCACCTCTTCATTGGAGAGGACCGTACCTTGTGCCGGACACCAGTTGACGGGGACATCCGCCAGATAGGCGAGCCCCTGCTCGTGGAGCTTGAGGAAGATCCACTGCGTCCATCGGTAGTAGGAGACGTCACTGGTCGCGACTTCCCGATCCCAGTCGTAGCTGAATCCCAAGCGCTGCAGCTGGTGCTTAAACCGCGCAATGTTTCGCGCCGTGATGTCCCGCGGATGCTCGCCCGTCTTCATCGCCGCGCGTTCAGCAGGCAGCCCAAACGAATCCCACCCCATCGGGTGGAGGACGGCGTGTCCGGTCATCCGCTTGTGACGCGCCACAATGTCGAGGGCCGTGTATGACTCAGGATGGCCGACATGTAGGCCATTTCCGGACGGATAGGGAAACATACCAAGCGCGTAGAACTTGGGCTTGCTCTCGTCGAGAACGGCACGGAACGTACGGTGTTCCTCCCAATGAGCCTGCCACTTGGCTTCATAGTCGGCAGGTCGAAAGGCGTGGGCATCTCTAGCGTGATCGGACATGCGTGCGGCTCCGTGGTCGTTGCGCGGAGCCGTTGTATCCGACCCAGCCCTAGGGCACGAGCACCATACCCATCAAGCACATCTCGTTGCGCGTTCCCCAGCCGGGCAGGACGGGTTCGGTGTCCCCCTCGGTGTTCCATGTGCATGAAATATGGAGCTCATCTCCCTGCACAATCTCGAAGGGCTCCTCATAGAAGTACATGCGCTGCCAGTTGAAGTCCCAGCGACGCACCTCGGCAGCGCACGTCTCGTCGCTGCCATTGATGACGTCCATGGTGATCGACGTCCCCCGCTCATGCATGTGTGGCAAGACCGCATGAAGCTCCACACTGCCACCCAACAGCGCCCAGTCCACACCAAACGACGCCACGATGTCATCTGCGCGAATGACCTGATCGTAGGTCCATGCCTCTTCGCCCGGAGGGATGACCTCTGGGTTCGAGGTGAACACGGTGCCTAGAAATTCATCAGGCAGAATGAAGATGGCGTTTCGGATCGACTCCTCTTCGAGCCGGAGCCGCACGGTCGTCTGGTCGCTCTGCCCCACCGTCGTCGGGTCAGCGAGGTTGTAGTGCATCTGTACGACTAGGCTCTCGTTGGCACCCAGTCGAAGCCCAATGTCGTTCGGGTATGGCACCGCGCCTTGACCCGGCGCCCAGTTGATGGGCGCGCCGCTGTCGCGAATGCCATCCCCTGCACCACTGAAACACGGCCACCCATCTCTGCCGTCGGTCGAGAGCGCCTCCGCACGCTCACGGTTGGTCTGGCCACCGCTCCACGAAGGACCATCCATGTCCACCACATGACCGATCACATGGTGCATGATGGCCGCGTTGCCGGGAATCACATCGTAACCTGTCAGGAACACATCCCTTCCTGTCGGGTTCTCCAGTTCGAAGCATCGATATTCATCGGACTTTGCCAAGCCACCACCTACAGCAACAGGCGTAAACGTAGGCGTCACCACCTCGTAGATGTCCTCATCACCCAGCTCCGGGAGTACGGGCCCCGGCAAGTCTGCCGCTTGCTCCGGATCGCCTTCCGGTGCGCCGGCATCGGCCCAGGCGCGAAAGGTCTGCAGCTCGTCGTCGGTCAGCCATCGCCCCTGCTGCCATTCCTGACAGGACCCATCATCGGTCATATAGAACGGGGGCATGGTGCGATTCTCAACGGCCAGAGCGACAGCTTCTGACCACTGCGCCGCCTGCTCCGGCGTGCTCAGGTCCATCGGACCGATCCCTCCCTCTTGATGGCAGGCCACGCAGTGTTCGGACATCAGTGGTGCGACGTCCTGATGGTACGACACGGCCGTGTCGGCGGGGGGAGATTCGGAACCTGCACAACCGAGGGTTGCGAGCAAGAGAACTGGCCAGATTTTCATACATCCATCCATCTGTGACCACACTATGGCAAAAAACACGCGGCCTCTGCAGGCGTTGGCATGCGACACGCGTCCATACGTCCGAACCACGCGGTTCGTCGTGCAGCAAACGCATCGTAGAGCAGGTCGCGCAGGGACATAGGCATCCACGCCCCCAGTGCAAGACACTTGGGTAGCCATCCCGGCAGCTGACGTACGATAGCGATCAGCGCCGCCGACCGCAGCAAAACCCGACTACGCGCTCCATCCTCTTCGAGGAGAATCAAGCTATCGGGCAGCTCCATCTCGTCGAAGTGGGGCGTGAGCAAGGCGCGCGCTGTCTCGCCCTGAAGGGGCGCAAACAGAAAACGACGGTGTGCATCGCGGGCTAAAATCCACGTCATTCCACGGTCACACACCACGCACTGTCCATCGAAAAATATGATCTGGCGCAGCTGGTCCATGCCAGCACTGTACCACCCCTCCGGTCGAGACCACACCTCTGTCTCGAAATGTATTGGACGTGTCAAGGCCACGGGGCTAAACCGCGCCGAATTCCCCTCTGGGCTCATGTCCCTCGGAGCTGTCATGTCGCACCTCTCACGCGCAATCCTTCTCATCGGCCTCACAGCGTGCGCCGGAGGAGACGAGACGGACGACAAGAACGACACAGTCACCAACCCAGATGGCGAGACAGATGTCATCGACACGACGGACACGACGGACACGACGGACACGACAGATTCGCTCCCAGACACCGGCGACCCCGGCTCCGACTCGGATTCTGACACCCTCATCGATACCAACGACACGGGCTTTATGGGTGGGGGTCCCGATGCACTCAACCCCGGCGACCTCGTCATCACCGAGTTCATGGCCAATCCCGCTGCGTGTGCCGACCCCAATGGTGAGTACTTCGAGTTCCGCTACAACGGTCCGTCATCCATCGACCTCTCGGGACTTGTCTTCGAAGACAACAACGGCTCGTTTACCGTGGCGGGCCCACTGCTGGTCGACCCTGGCGACCTGGTCACCTTCTTCAATGACGCACCAGCGCAGTGCTACGGCCTGACCGCGGACATTGGCTACACCACCAGCATCGGTCTCGCCAACGGTGGCGATCTTCTACGACTTCAGGCGCCCAACGGCACCGTCCTCGCCGAGCTCGACTTCACCACATCGGCCTTCCCGATCACCGCGGGCGTCGCCTGGGAGCTCGACGAAGCCAGCGGCGTGTGGTGCCCCGCTGATGATGCCATCCCGGGTGCGACAGACCTCGGTTCCCCGGGCGCAGACAACGGTGCGTGTGCGACAGGACCAGACACGGGCGTCGACACCTCGATCGACTCCGATGTCGACACAGACAGCCAGGGTGACATCACGTCCATCAGCTTCGGTGACCTGAAGATCACCGAGTTCATGGCCGACCCCGCCGCCTGCAACGACAACACCGCAGAGTATGTCGAGTTTCTCTACACGGGCACCGGCACCGTCAATCTCGATGGCCTTCAGCTCACGGACAACGCAGGCAGCTACACCTTTACCGCGGGTGGTACGGTGAGCGCCGGCCAGACGGCCGTGGCCTATCGAACTGCACCATCCCAGTGCTACGGCCTCTCGGGACCGTTCGGCTACACATCGATCGGCCTGAACAACGGCGGCGACGTGATCTCGCTTGTGGCCAACGGGCTGACCGTCGACCAAGTGGACTACAACAGCTTCACCATCACTGCCGGCGTAGCTTGGGAATGGGATGGGTCACAGTGGTGCGAAGCAAGCAACGCCATTCCCGGCAGCACGGATTTGGGGTCACCGGGCGTCGCGAACCTCGCCTGTGGCTCGACAACCGGTGACAGTGACAGCGACACCGACGCCTTTAGCAGTGAAACTGGATTCGAGACCGGTAGCAGCCTTGATACGGACATTTTCGGTGAAACCGGGTTCGACACGTTCTGAGATGAGCCTGCGTCCTCACCACGCGTAGTCGTCAAACCGTGCCTGGTTTGACGTCGCCCATGGGGTCCAACCCCCATTTCCGTGATGATTCGGGGTAATTCCCGACAAACCCAACGAGCGCCTCTCCGCTACATGGTGAATTGGAGGCGTGCGTCATGCGAGCGGTCGTCTATGACACATTTGGGCGGCCGCGCGACGTTGTACGCTGCGTCGAGTTTGACGCGCCAACGCCGGGGCCCCATCAGGTCGTGGTCGCACTCGAAGCAGCGGCCATCCACCCCTCCGATCTCCTGTCCCTCGAGGGTCGTTACCTTGTACGGCCGAGCTTCCCCGGTGCCATCCCGGGCCAAGAGGGCGTCGGTCGCGTGATCGCTGCGGGCACACATGCGGTCGTGCCTGTCGGAACACGCGTCCTTCTACCCGTCGGATGCGGCACGTGGCGCGACCGCATCTTGACCAATGCCCGGCGGGTCATTCCTATCGGTGAAGAAGGGGATGCATCACAGCTCTCCATGGCTCACGTCAATCCCGCCACCGCATGGCTACTGCTCCAAGACACCCTCCAACCCCACCTGCGTGCGGGGGAATGGATCATCCAGAACGCGAGCAATGGCGGTGTCGGACAGCTGGTCTGCCAGTTCGCGCAGTCCATCGGCGTACGGACCATCAACGTTGTGCGACGCGACACTGCCCGCTCCACTGTAGATACGGCTGGCGGTGACGTCGTAGTGGTCGACGGGCCCCAGCTGCCGCTCCACGTGCGCCGCCTGACCAACGGTGCGCAGATTCGACTCGGCCTCGATGCCGTCGGAGGCCGTGCCTCTACCCGGCTTGCCGCCTGTCTCTCCATTGGCGGACGCTTGGTCTCCTATGGTGGTCAGTCTGGTGAACCCTGCCAGCTCTCCACATCTGATCTCATGTTTCGTGAGATTGACCTTCGGGGCTTCTGGCTCGCCACATGGTTCCGAAACCACACCGAGACCGAACATCGCACCCTGATCTCTGACTTGGTGGACCGCGTCGCACGGGGTCATGTCAAGGTTCCGGTGGCGGCGAAGTATCCTCTGACCGACGTCGCGGAGGCCGTCGCCCATGCCTCCAGAAGTGGTCGAGACGGCAAGGTGATTCTCCTTGGCGAGGCCTACGCCAACTGATACGCCCCCACCAATGTACACGTCCCCCCAATGGTTTCGGAACGTCTCTGGCCACCTGTGGACGGTACTTCCCTCCTTGAGAGATCGGGTACTCCAGGCCCCACTCGGACGCACCACCGCGTGGACGGTCCCTGTAGATGAGGAGCGCTGGGGAACCATCCTTCTTCATGGGCGAACCAACCATCCGAGCACTGGGCCCAGCGACACGGCCCTCGTGATCCTCCATGGGCTGGGTGGAAACTGGTCGTCGCCCTACTGCCGTCGCGCCGCGAGCGCAGCACTCGCGCAGGGGCACTCGGTCGTACGCATGGCCATGCGCGGGGCTGCACGGTCCGGCGAAGACCTCTACCATGCCGCATTGAGTAGAGATGTTCATGAGGTGCTTCGATCCCCAGAGCTCGAAGGGTATGCCCACATTGTCCTGCTCGGCTTTTCTCTTGGCGGACATACCCTCTTGCGCGCAGCCACCGAGCCCGAACTCGATGGTCGTGTCCGCGGGGTGGCAACTATCAGCGCACCACTCGACCTCGCTCATGGCGCGAAGCATCTCGATCAGCCTGGCTTCATGATGCGCCGCTATCGACGGTACATCCTTGAAGGCCTCTTCTCCATCTATGCGAGGCTTGAGGCCCGTGGCCGAGCGCCCACACCGCTCTCCACGATCCTTACGCTTGACAGCATCCAAGACTTTGACCGGCTCACGGTGGTCCCACGATTCGGATTTCATGATGTGGAGGACTACTACCGGACGGCGAGCGTCTCTTCCCGCCTCGATAAGCTCCGGGTTCCCGCCCTGATCGTCGTCACACCCGACGACCCGATGATGCCCCTCACGGCCTCACAGGCAGGACTCCACGGGGCAGGCCCCGACACTGTGGTGGTGCATGCCCAAGGCGCAGGCCATGTCGGATTTCCACCCTACCGGTTGCTTCCCGACCTTCCCCTGCCGCCAGCAGCGACGACACAGTCCCCCGCTCAACCCGAGGACCAGATCGTCCATTGGTTGGCAGGGCAGACCCAAAGGACTCACCCATGAGTGCACACAGCATCGGACTTGAAGACCGCCTGCAGACCTACCTTGTCCACATGGGCGTTCGAGAACATGAGGTCTTGCAACGTTGCCGCCTCGAGACGGCGCAGCGGGACGATGCCAACATGCAGATCAGCCAAGAGCAGGGGCAGTTTCTGCGTATCCTCGTGGAGCTGTTGGGCCCGAACCGCATCGTCGAAGTAGGCACCTTCACGGGCTACTCCGCGCTCGCCATGGCACTCTCGCTCCCCCATGAGGGCTCCCTCATCTGCTGCGACATCTGTCCTGAAAAGACCTCCCATGCGCGCAGGTACTGGCAGCAAGCAGGCGTCGAACACCGGATCGACCTCCGTCTCGGTGATGCCATCGACACGCTGGACCAGATGCTGTCGTCTGGCCATGCAGGCACCATTGACCTGATGTTTGTCGACGCAGACAAGGAGTCCTACCCCGTCTATATCGACCGGGCGTTCGCGCTCCTACGACCGAATGGCCTGCTGCTCCTCGACAACGTCTTGTGGAGCGGTGCTGTCATCGACGACACGGACCAAGAACCTGCGACATGCGGCATTCGAGCTGCCAACCTCGCCTTGGCCCACGACGAGCGCTTTACCGTCAGTATGATCCCTCTGGGAGATGGTCTGACCCTCGCTCGGAAGCGGTGAACGTCCCTCCAGAGCGTACCCAAGCCCAAAGGGCCTCCAACTCCGTATCATCCATGGACGACCACGGGTGATGGGACGGGGTCAGGGCTCTCCCCTCGTGATCTGCATCCAACCGCAGCGCACGCGCGAATATCGCGCCTGTTCGCCTCGACATCGACGTGAGGTCGTCATCGTGGCACGAACCGCAGTGTGCGCTGTTCCAGATCGCCCTCCCGAAGTGCAGGTGTGGACCGCGATGGGCGGGTGCCGCCGTGGCCTCGCAGGACGACCCCAACGCCTCACGCCATGTGGTGGCGAACCACGCCCCCAGTGTCGCCTTCGCGTTCGAGGCGGGACGACGATGTGCCTCCTCGCTCATCCCCAGCAGCGTGTCCAAGGGAACCTCCGGCCAACAATGGGGCCGAGCCGTCGAGAGACGAGCCCCATCGCTCCCTCGACCCGTCTGTAGCATCCACGCGAACTGTTCCATGGTCACCGAACGCTCGGGCCCCATCGAGCCATCTACGTGACACGCCCGGCATCCGAGCACACCGTCTAGCCATCGTGACCCATGCGCTGCTACGAGGATATCGACGTCGACCGTCTCCAACGGAACCGGACGCGACAGGACTGCTGCGCAGACCCACACCGTGCCGGCCAGCCCCCCCAGACCCATCAGACCCCAGGAGCGTCGCCTCATCGAAGCTCACGGAGTCGTGACAGCCATCGCACAAGAGGCTCCGCCGCTCCCCACAAGAGCTGATCACCGAGGGTGAAACACCCCAACACAGGATGGGGTGTCCGATACCGTCGCAGCCGTCCTACGGGGACCTGAAGGGAGCCCGTGACAGCGACCGGTGTCAACCGGGACAGCGTCGCCTCACGTTCATTCGGCACAAGGTCAAGCCACGCATGGCTCTCCGACAACACCTGCTCAATCTCATCCAGCGGAACGTCCTGCGTCAGTCCAATGGCCAATGCCTGACTGTGACATCGGAGCGCTCCGACACGAACACAGACCCCATCCACCGGCACCGGTTCGGCAAGTCCCAGGATTTTTTGGGATTCGACATGGGCCTTGTGCTCCTCACGCGTCGACCCATCGGGCATGGCGACATCGATCCACGGCAAGACGTTGCCGGCCAATGGTCCCCCCAGCGCCGCTTGGGGCAGCTCGGGCGACCGGAGGATAGAGGTCACCGCATCCCCCATGGCCAGTGCGCTCTCCCCCTTGCCACGGGCGGCCGCACGCCACTGCGACACGAGCTCGGTCATCTGACGTGCGCCAGCACCCGAAGCTGCTTGGTAGGTGCTCGCGTGAACCCAAGACACCCAGCCCTGACGATACAGCGCACCAATCGCCATCAACATCAGACTGACCGTGCAGTTTGGTCCACAGAAGTCTCGCACACCCCTCGCGAGGCCGGCCTCAAGGGCAGCCCCATTCATGGGGTCCAGCACCAGCAGTGACGATGGCTGAAGCCGCAGCGCACTCGATGCGTCCAACCAGATCCCCTGCCAACCCGCGTTCCTGAGTGGCCCGTGAACGTCGAGCGTATAGGCACTCCCCTGGCAGGTAAGCACCACATCGGCAGACCGGAGCACGTCAAGGTCATGCGCGTCTACGAGCGGTGCGCCGTCGGGTCCTGGCTCACCGACCGACGAAGTCGAGGCGAACGCCCAGTCGACGTCTGACCAGTCCCCCGTCTCGCCGATGCGCTGACGGACCACGGAACCCACCATGCCACGCCAGCCGACGAATACAACCCTCATGGTGCCCCCATACAAGGGCCTGCATAACCAACCCGTACCGCCACAGAACCAATGCTCGCCCAATTCCATCGTCCATACGCCGGAGAGGCGATGGTCACGTACAGAGGTGGTCCCTTACCTGTGCACGGTGATGGAGAGGCGAGCATTGATGGGGCGCGGGTGTCACCGCACACACGTGGTGTACCTCTGCCCGCCATACCTCACGGAACGCCCTCGAACGCCAACGATGGAAACCTCATCATTCCGCAGAGATGCAGCGCCAGGTTGCAGTCTGGACACCGCCATCAGTCACGAACACGAATGCGTATCTCCACGAGCCCGGGCTTGGACTTCCCCTTGGCGACGGACGCAGTACTCATGACCCGAGCGAGACAGGAACCCACACCCGTCTTGTCTGAAACCGTTTTAAAAACAGCAATCTCACCTGATGACTTCACGTTTGCATGAAACAGCGCGTCACCCCGTGAAGGCGTCGCGGGCGCCTTGGTGCATCCTTTGAGCTTCGAGACGCGACTTGTCAGCGCCGAGACGATGGCAACCGTGTCCGGCTGTTTCTTGAGAGCCACCACCTGACCCACACTGACGTACCAGTCGATGGCCTTGGGCTCATCGACGTCGGACAGCGTGTTGGCAGCGGTCTGTCGGCCCGTGGTCACCTCATCTGCTGGGCTCGCGGTGGCAGAACTGCGCCCCCCCCTACGGCCACCGGTCGTGGATCCACTTCCGGAGCTCGAAGAACGCCCCGATGCAGGGTCTGACGCCTTCGACCTACCCGCCGGGAACGCCTTGACCACCTGTAGCGTCTCCTCGGAGCACGCCACATCAACGGCGTGCGTCTCCGAGGCGCATCCCTCCGGGCAGGACGCATCCGCCGTACACCCTGGCACCATGTCCTCACACGACCCCACCTCGAGCCGCAACACCCCACGACCGGGCGGCGTCATCACCATACCTACAAGGGTCGACGACCCGACTTCTGTCAGCGAGACCGGGACATCATTCCACGTTGCCCGTCGCTCTGAAGCTCCCCGAGGTTCGTCGGTCAGCTGAAGCTTCACGGGCCGAGTAAAGTCGCCTGAAGGAAGATCGGTGGCATCGATCTCGATGTCTGCGCCGCCTTCAGTCACTGAGAAACTCACGGACGCGAGGTCGCAACATTCACCCTCCACCGGGCAGCCGGGACCGACCATCATGGTGAGCTCGTGGTCACCAACCTCGACAGCACCCCATGCGACCTCGCCAGCGGTCATCGATTGAGGGGTCCCGCCGTCAAGGCGCGCGAAGATGGGTACGTCTCGTTCGGGCACCGTCACCATCAACTGCGAGTTCGATGAGACCTCTGGTGCAACCTCGGGGGTCTCACTGGGGCCAAACATCACGAGCACAAGTGCAAATGCGCCCCCGCCCCCTACCGCCAAGAGGCACAGGCCTGCGACGAGCAAGACAGGTAGCGAGAGGCCGGCACGGGGTGTGGGCTGGGCAGGCGACAAGATGACTCTCCTTTGTCGCTCACGTCATACCAGAGAGGAGCGAGGTCTCCCAAGCGAGCACCACGTCGATTGCGAAGGGCAAGTCACAACACAGTGGCAGCGTGCATCGAGACGTTCTAAAAACCCGCACAACTGAGAGGGACACATGTCGGTGCTTGAGCTTCCGGTGGTCGACGTACAAGACTGGCGTGCGGGCGGGACGCGCCGCGAGCAGTTCGTCCGAGCACTCGGTGATTCCTTGCAAACATGGGGCTTTGTCGCTGTCACGGGCCATGGCATCCCCGTGGACCACCTCAGAGCTGCATATGCGACCGCACGGGCCTTTTTCGATCTCCCCCCCACCCAAAAGGCCTCCTATGAGTTCCCCGACCAAGGGCGGCAACGTGGCTACACCGGATTTGGCGTCGAGCATGCCAAGGACCAGTCCACACCCGACCTGAAAGAGTTCTGGCAAGTGGGGCGTGACCTCGGTTCCGACCACCCCCTCGTGACATCGGGCCAGATGCCCGACAACGTCTGGCCCGATGCGCCCAACGGGTTTGCAGAGGCCATGGGAACCCTGTTTCAGGGCATGGACAGCTTCGCGACCGAACTCCTCGATGCGATCGGTATCTGGCTCGGGCTAGACGATGGCGCGTTTCCGAGCATTATCCAAGATGGCAACAGCGTGATGCGCATCATCCACTATCCCCCAGTGCGTGGTGATTTGCCTCCTGGCGCAGTCCGTGCTGCCGCACATGAAGACATCAATCTCCTTACCGTGCTTCCCACCAGCACACAGCCAGGACTCGAGCTCTGGGATCGCCACACCTCTACCTGGTTGAGTGTGGTCACCCCACCGGACGTCATGATCTGCGACACCGGCGACATCATGGCGAGGTTTACCAACGGACGTCTCCCAGCGACGACACATCGCGTGGTCAACCCCCCTGGAACGGCGAATGTGGCTCGGTTTTCCCTGCCCTTCTTCTGCCACCCCCGTCCTGACTGGGTCATCCGACCGCTGTCTGGTGATGCTCCGGCCGTCACTGCCGGAGCATTTCTCGCAGAGCGGCTCAGGGCGATTGGTCTTGCGAACCAAGGCGACGCTGACGGTAGTTGAGCGGAATTTTCCTCTTTCGCTCCATCTCCTGAATCGTAGCCTGAAACCATGCAAACTGGTCGGGTTTCTCACGATGCCAGCGCGTACGACCTTCGGTCATCTGAAGCACATGCTCACGCATCATCCCGGGCAGCAGACGCACACCGAATGCATCTTCCGTGAGACGCTCGGACTTTGTGCGCTTCCGACCCAAGACCGTCAGGAGACGCATGCCTAGGCGAGGGGTCATGTGACTCATGTCACGCCAGAGTTCGCTCTCTCGATCTCCAGCGTACAGCGGAAGCGGCTCGACCGCCGCCGCATGGTAGGTCGCAAAGTCCCACACCTGCACGGCGTCGGCCCGATACCGTCCCGCCAGCTTGGCTAGATTCTGCTTCCAACCGATAAACTCCGCCCACAGTTTCGCATGCCCGATCGTCTCGTAGAGCAGCGCGTGCACGGGTGGGATGACAATGGTGACCTCCACGTCTGCCGCCATCGACCGCTGAACCAGCCGGTCGAGGCGATCCAGCTCTTGCTGATACCCGGGCCAGTCGCGGTAGACGTCATTTCGGCTCAGATACCCAGCAATCTGCGCGGAGGTCGCGAGATGAAGCAAGCCCTCTGCCTGCTCCTCGGACCAGTCGGCAAGTCCCGACCACGACTGGTACGTTCGTCGACCTGACTCATAGCTCGATAAGCCCCAGCCCCAGTATTCGAGAAGCCCCCGTTTCGTATTGAAGCGGCTCTGCGTCCAGTCCGCATACATCCCGCGTCTTGGGTTGAACATGTGGAAGTCGACAAACAAGACCACACGCCGGATATCGGTCTGCTCCACCACCAAGTCGAATGCGGTCTCAAGCTCTTGGAGGGATGTGCCTCCAAGGGCACCATTGCACACCCGGCGCCCCGCCCATTCCACTGCGCCCGTGCCGTATCCCATCACAATACGGCTCGACCCCAACAGTGCGATGTCGCATCCCTCCTCTCTGAGGCGCTCTGCAGCAGCCACACGGCTCCACGTGATGGGCGTGTACCCACCGGTGGGGAGCCCTACGTTCGCCGCCATACCATAGGGATCAACCCAGACGTTCACGCCGACCATCGCGAGGAGAATCAACCCCGGGATTCCTAGTGCTGTCAGAAAGAAAGAACGCATGTCAGAACTGCCAATAGAGGAACGACTGGGCGCGCTCGAGCCAAGGGATCGTCATGAGGAACAGTGCGCCCACGGCCAGCCCAACGAAGGCCGTGGGTGTGAATCCAAGGATTCCCTCCGCCCACGTGTCCCGACGCTCATCGCGGATGGTGGGCTGCTCCGCTGCCATCCACGTCTGGGTCGTCGGCAGCACCTGGGTCGCCACCATGCCTACAAGCACCAGCACCGCAGGCGTCACCCCAATGACGCCCAACCCCTTGGGCGTCGCCCCCACCATGGCCGTCCACATGGCGACGGTACCGCCCCATGTAGACGCCCGAAAGGGCACCCATGCTAGCACCACGATGAGACCGGTGAGCAGCCGACCGAGGCCAGAGGGCAATCCAAGCCCTCGCCCCCTCCAGATACGATGGACCACCAAGAAGGCCCCATGGAGTCCGCCCCACGCGAGGAAGTTCCATCCAGCCCCATGCCAGAGACCGCCCAACAGCATGGTCACCATCAGGTTGATCCGCTGACGCAGTTGCCCTTGGCGATTTCCGCCGAGCGGAATGTAGAGGTAGTCCCGAAGAAAACTGCTCAACGTCACATGCCAGCGACGCCAGAACTCCGCGATATCATTCGCGCGATAGGGCGCATCGAAGTTTGCTGGCAGCCTGACCCCCATCATCCGCGCCAGGCCAATCGCCATGTCTGAATAGCCAGAGAAGTCAAAGTAGAGCTGCAGGGAGTAGGCCAGCGCGCTGCCCCAAGCGACCATGACCGGCACGGACCGGCCCGCATCTACCAAGGCAAATCCTGCGTCTGCATGGGGGGCCAAGGTGTCGGCGATCATGCACTTCTTGAACAGCCCGATGACGAAGATCGTCCATCCGACCGCCACATCCCGCCCCATAGGCCAGCGTGGACGCTCAAGCTGCGGCAAAAGGTCACGATGATGGACAATCGGACCCGCGACAAGCTGTGGGAAATAGCTCACAAACAGTGCGTAGCTCGCTAGTCCCCCCTGCTTGCCTTGGTGCCGCCACGCGTCGACAAGGAACGCCACCTGCTGAAACGTGAAGAAGCTGATCCCCAGCGGAAGCTCCCACCCAGGACCCGTCCACGCGGCACCGACCATCCATCCGGCCGTAGTTACGGCCAAGTCCGCATACTTACATAGACCGAGAAGACCGAGGTTGAACACCAGTCCAAGCCGCAGCCACCCGATCGAAGGCTCCTGCTGCCGAAGACGGCGTCCGATGCCATGATTGACGCCGATGGAGACGAGCAACAAAGGCAAGTAGGCAGGATTCCACCATCCGTAAAAGACCCATGAGCAGACCAGCAACCACGCACGCCACCCTGCTGGCCGTCGACGCAGGATCATGGTCCCGACCAGCACAACTGGGAGAAACGCGATCAGAAAGGCGTAACTGTTGAACGGCATGGCCGGGTTTTAGCGCATTCCCCGCCGTGGGACACCCACGCACCACGTTATGCATGGCCGGTCAGGAGGTTGGATGACAGACGGAATTCGCGCGCGCTTTCAGGCCGCTCTCCCCGCCGGACTCGATCACGTGTCGCTCCGGTGGGTCGAAGAACGCACCGAAGAGCTCAGCGTTGTACGAGGCATCATTCAACCCCCCCGGATGGGTGTCGATGTCGGTGCCATGTTGACCGTGCATCACGGGCAAGGCGTAGGCTACGCCGCGACGGCGGACCTCAGCACCTCGGGCCTCGCGCGCGCCATCGAGCGGGCCGCCCACTTTGCCCGCCTCGCCGAACAGGCGCCCGTCGCTGGGCTCTCGGGATCGGGCCAACGGCCCCAATCGTCTGGAGAATGGGCGCCCGACCTACACGACCCTTGGAGCGCGCTTCCACTCCCCGACCGTCTCGACCTGCTCAAGCGCGCCTGTGACGCCCTCAAGCTCCATGACGACATCGTCCATTGGGCGGCACAGCTCACCGAGGTCCAGTGGCGGTCCCATTGGATCACCAGCGATGGCGTCGAGGTGTACCAAGCGGCACCCATGCTACAGCCCGAGCTTACGGCCGTCGCCCATCGTTCAGGACTGACCCAGCGCCGCACGATGGGCGCAGGTCGGGGCCGAAGTCAGCAGGCGGACCAGCACACCGTCGCATCGTGGAACCTCCCTGCAGAAGCCTCGCGTGTCGCCTCCGAAGCCGTGCAGCTCCTCGACGCGCCCGTGTGCCCAAGCGGCCCGATGACCCTCCTCCTCGCGCCCGACCAGATGATGCTCCAGATCCATGAGAGCATCGGACATCCGCTCGAGCTGGACCGTATTCTCGGTGATGAACGCAACTATGCGGGCACAAGCTTCGTGACGCCCGACATGTTCGGAACCTACATGTACGGCAGTGAGCATCTCACCGTCACGTTTGACCCCACCGTTCATGGCGAGCTGGCGAGCTACGGCTGGGACGACGATGGCACACCAGCTACGCGCACCACGCTCATCGATGCCGGGCGTCTCATCTGCCCACTCGGTGGCCAGACCAGCCAGTCACGGGCCGGCCTACCCGGCGTCGCCAACAGCCGGGCCTGTAGCTGGAACCGACCCGCCATCGACCGTATGGCCAACCTCAATCTTGAGCCGGGTACCTCCACCGTCGAAGAGTTGATCGCCGAGGTCGAGGACGGGGTCTTGATGGTGTCCAACCTAAGCTGGTCCATCGATGACCGACGCGACAAGTTCCAGTTCGGCTGCGAGATGGCCCACCGCATCAAAGACGGTGAGCTTGGCGAGATCTTGCGCAATCCCAACTACCGCGGTCGGTCTGCCACCTTTTGGCGAAACCTCTCCGGCGTCGCAAACAGAGACTCCATGGAGGTTCTTGGCACCCCGTTCTGCGGTAAAGGCGAGCCCAATCAGGTCATCCGCGTAGGACACGCGAGCCCAACGTGCCGGTTCGACAATGTCGATGTCTTTGGAGGTGAAGCATGAGTTCCTCCTTCCAGAACCGTACGCTCGATGCGTTTGACCAGCTGACGGCCTGTCTTCAGACGTGGGCAAGCCCCCATGAAGGCTTCACGGCATACCTGCAGGGCGAGCAGACAGACTTCGTGCGCTTCAATCACGGTCGGATCCGGCAACCCGGGTCGGTCGAACAAGCCACGCTTACCCTCCGTTGGCTCAACGGACGGCGCCATGCCTCCGCAGACCTGAGCCTCACGGGCGAACTCCAAGAGGACAAGGCCCAGCTCCACGCGACAGTCGAGACACTTCGAGGGTGGCTCGCCTGCCTGCCTGAAGATCCCCATCTCCGACTGCCCGAGACCGTGACCTCATCGGACCAATGGGCCACCGAGGCCGCAGCTCCCACGGCACCGATGGTGCAGCACATCGTCGACGGGTCTACCGCCCTCGACCTTGTGGGGATCTTGGCCAATGGAACGATGGTCCGCTGCTTTTCAAATCACATGGGACAGCGCAATACCTTCTGCCGCAGCGGTGCGCACTTTGACTACTCCCTCTATGACCCCGAGGGCCGCGCCATCAAAGCTTCGTTGGCGGGCGATCGCCTCACACGCGACGACCTCCAAGATGCGTTCGCACGCGGCAAGCGCCAGCTCGATGTCCTGGGACGACCCAAGATGTCTCTCAACCCCGGAGAGTATCGTTCTTTTCTTGCGCCAGCCGCACTTGAGGAGCTCTTCTCGCTCCTGTCTTGGGGTTCGTTCTCAGGCCGCGAACAAGCCACCCGTCAGAGCGGACTCATGCGTCTGATCGACGGGGCCACACGGTTCCACACTGGCCTGAACCTCCGAGAAGACCTCACGCCTGGGCTGGCCCCGGCCTTCCAAGAGACCGGATTTCCACGTCCAGACGTCGTGCCGTTGATTCAGGGGGGTCAGCACGTGGGTGGGCTCGTTTCGCCTCGAACCTCGGCCGAGCACGGCCTGCCCGGGAATGGGGCACGGGCCAGTGAGTCACCCACAAGCCTTGTCCTCGCCGGTGGTGACCTGCCCACGGCCGAGGCCATGCCGACGCTTGGCACCGGTCTCTGGGTCAGCAACCTCTGGTACCTCAACTGGTCCGACCAAGCGGCCGGCCGGGTCACCGGCATGACGCGCTTTGGCACCATGTGGGTCGAAGACGGAGAGCCCGTCGCCCCAATCGAACATATGCGCTTCGACGACACGCTCGAGCGCATGTTGGGTTCAAGCCTTGAGCGGCTGACCACAGAGCAAAGCCTCCTGCCGTCCACCTCCACGTATGGTCAGCGTTCCACCGACAGCATGACACTACCGGGTGCGCTCCTGAGTGGATTCCGGCTCACGCTTTAGGCCTCACCACCATGCGCCAAGCGCGAACACGAGGCCCGACGGAACGAGCAGCAACACGGTGACGGCAAACAAGTCCGAGGGCCGAATCTTGGTGATGCCTAGTAAGGGCAGCGCCCAGAACGGCTGCAGCAAGTTCGTCCACTGGTCGCCCCACGCCAGCGCAAGGACGACCCGTGCTGGATCGACCCCATGCGAGGCTGCCGCTTGAAGCGCCACCGGACCCTGAATCGCCCACTGCCCTCCTCCGCTCGGCACCACCAAGTTCAACAGGCCTGCAGTCCACCAGGTCTGCAGCGAGAGCGCCGAGATGTCTGCAGGTGCCCCTGCCGCCCAACGGTCAACAAGTCCCGTGACGGCGAGCAGTCCAAGGAGCCCACCATATAGAGGGAACTGCAAGACAATCCCCGTCGCAGCCGACATGGCACGCTGCGCACTCTGAGCGTAGGCACGGGGTGAGCCAGCAGCGAGCAGGCCCAGCGCAAGACACGCGAGGTTGAGCTCATTGGGTGTCATCCGCATCACACCCGCATCAGCAACCCATCCCACGAGCCAGGCGAGCCCGAGGGCTGCCACCCCGACACTCAACCAAGGACCAGCACTCAGCGCATCAGCAGGACTCGCCGACCAGTCTGGGAGCGCAGCCGTCCGCCGCGGCGGCTCATCGTCGAGCAGCTCCCGCGGTGGCAGGCGGACGTGCTCCACCTTGCGTGGATAGAGCATCAGGAGCGTGAACACCATGAGCGCACCAGCGAGCACGGTCACCATGACGTTTCTGGGACTCAACACGGTCTGGTCAAGGCCAATCCCGCCCCACCGTGCGGCAAGCTCGACACCTACCACTTCTGCAAGGCCAGCCTCTGTCGTCGCTTTGAGCGGCGCAGAGCCCGAGAGGCCACCGTGCCATACGGCCATACCCAAGTATCCGGCCGCCACGAGCACGGGGTAGTGCACGGGCACCCGTCGACGCACCAACGCCGTACCCACGCGACGTGCCAAGAGTGCACCCACCACGAGCCCGAGTCCCCAATGGAGCACGCCTAGCGAGAGGGAGCAGACCGCCACCAGCATGACCGCGCCAATGCCCGTGCGTAGGCGGGATGCCACCGTGTCGATCCACCTTCGAACGACAGCGCTGTCTGCGAGTGCAAAGCCTGTGACCAGCACGAGGACCATCTGCATCCCAAACCCGAGCAGACTCCACAGACCGCCGACCGGGGAGGCCTCGGGGCGGGGCGACGCGCCATGAACCCATGCGTCCAACAGCGCGGGGAGCTCGAGCGGGCCACGGGGAGAGCCCATCGCGGCAGCCCCCACGAACCCGAGCAAGGTCAACCACAACGCGACCGCGAAGGGATCGGGCATCACCCTCGCAAACCAGCGGTCCAGCCCTGTCAGCGCGTCTCTCCACATGCTGCCTACTCCAGGCCACACCGTACCGCATAGCGGTCTGCCACACGTCGCATCTTGGGATGAAGGTGAAGGTCTGCACCCGCGACATTCATCTCTGGCTCAAACGGATCGAGGAGACCCGAGAACGTCCTCACGCCCACTCCGTGCCGTCGGCGGATGCCCGCATCGATTCGGAACCACGTCGCACAATCGATGCCCTTGACCTCGAGAGGCTTGTCCAGCAGTCCAGAACGATCCGTATCGAACGCCGCAAGAAGTTCCCTGCCCCAGAGCTCCATCCAAGACCAAGTGCCTGGCAGATCGCACCATGCGGCAGCGCGGTTGGCATCACCCCGAAGTCCATCATCGAACCCAAGCTCGGCCCCCCGGTAGGCCTCGCCGTATTCAAAATCCAGTCCAAGCCGGAGACCGCCCTCAATGCCACCGTCCAGTGCTTGCCACACCTCACAATCCAGACGACCCAGCTCTGCCGTGGTGTCGATACTGCCCGACCCATCGCGGTCGTGACGGGACAACAGAATGCCGCGAGCCGTCGTGCGCCACGCTGCCGAACCGCCGTTTGGCAACGCCGCTAGGGCAATCGCGAGCGGATTGGTATACCGCGGTGCCCGAAAGACGTAGCTGCGCTGGTGCGGCGGGACGTTCGGCTCGATCCCGCATGACACCAAGGACGCATCGAGCGGCTGTCGCATCGGTTCGAAGATGCCGAGCGCAGCACCACCATAAGGTAGGGTTCCACCCAGCCCATAGGCGGATCGAAGTCCAAGACCCGAAGCCCCCTCCACGGCCACGTGTAGCGCCGTCCATACCTCGCAGGGAACAGAGGAGATCTCGCGGGTTTGGTCCAGTTCACCAGACTGGTTGGCGTCGAATTGTTCCAGAATCCATGCCCGAACAACCGCGTCCCACTCCGCCGTCGCAGGCCTCGCATCCCAGGCTGGCACGTGGCCTTCGCCGGTAGGCTCGTCCGCGAATGCCATCACGCCCCACATCCACCACCACATACAGCCCCCGAGCGTTGTCCACACCACGCACGGTCTGCCTATTCCGCGACCCTCTTGGAGGGAACCGAGAAGGTGCCAGACTTTGCAAGCACACGGACGATCTCCGCGTAAAGCGCGTCGGGCTGAATCGGCTTCTCCAAGAACCCATCCATGCCAGCCTCCCGACATCGTCGCCTGTCTTCATCAAGGACCGAGGCCGTCAGTGCGACAATCGGCACATACCGCCCCATCTCTCGGATGGCACGGGCCGCCTCCTCCCCGTCGAGGCGCGGCATATGTAGGTCCATCAAGACAAGGTCGAAGCTACGCCCTCGCACCGCCTCAACCGCCTGCTCTCCGTCGTGGGCGACCACGACCCGATGCCCCGCGCGCTCCAGCATGGCGGACGCCAGGCGTTGATTCACGAAATTATCCTCCGCGAGCAGGATATCGAGACCCCGGTTCATGACCTCATCGTGTTCAACGCCCATGGTGTCTTCGCACGCATCTTCGACGACGACCTCAAACCAAAAGACGCTCCCTGCACCCAGAGCACTCCTTGCCCCGATGCGCCCGCCCATGGCTTCAACGAGTTGCTTGCAGATGGCGAGCCCCAGTCCGGTCCCCCCAAACCGTCGCGATGTTGTGCTGTCACCCTGCGTGAAGTGCTCAAACAACCTACCGATCTGGTCTGGCGAAATCCCCACTCCCGTGTCGTGTACCTCGATCCGCAGCGACACCGCGTCTTCATGAGGTCGTGCACTCGCCACAAGCGTCACACCACCCGCGTCCGTAAACTTCACCGCGTTGCCAATGAGGTTCAACAAGACCTGACGAAGCCGGTGCCCATCGATGTGGCCGAGCTCGGGCACCCCGGGCTGTATTCGCGTGTCCAGCCGAATTCCCTTGTCATCCGACGCGACCTGAAAGAGCGCCATGGTCTCGCGAAACAGCCTGTGTAATGCCACATCCGTGGGCGCCAACTGGAGCTGGCCCTCCTCGAGCTTCGAGAAGTCCAGGACATCATTCAAGACGCGCAGAAGCGCCTCCGAGCTGCTCCGCACAATGCCTGCCCATTCCTGCTCTTGGCGTGGTAGCCGCGCTTCTTCCAACATGCGTGCAAAGCCAACGATGCCATTCATCGGTGTACGAAGTTCATGGGACATCGCAGCGAGGAACCGAGACTTCGCCTCGGCACTTCGTCGCGCCCGCTCGGTCTGCTCGGCCGCAATCTCGGCCGCCCCCTCCCGCAACACCACCTCATTTTCGAGGCGGGAGACCAAGCGTCGCACGTCATTCAACTGCGCCAACGCCACGGCTGCCGAGCCGACCGTGGCCACACCCAAGAGCACCAACGACCAAATCGCTCCGACCGGCTCGGTCTCCATGCCGAGCACTCGGTACGCCGCAAATAGGGCGAGGTCGAGCGCGACCATACCGGCGACGTAGGCCACAAGGTGCCGAATAGGCGCGAAGAAGGCCACGGCATTGGGAAGCAAGACGCCCAAGATCAACACCGGGGAGGACACACCACCCGTCATGAACGCCAAGACATACAAGAGCCCGGTCAGGTGAGTCACCACCCACCACCTCAACCCTGTCGAGCGTGGAGATTTGCGTGACCAGACTGCGATCTGGACCATCTGCAGCAGCGACCACCCCATCCCACCAAGGGCGACCTGCTGACGGTTGGGAGATTCGGCCCCGTGCCAGATCCCCACAAAGCCGCCGGCCAACACCAACAGGATCCCGAGCACTGCGGGTACCCAGCGATGCGATGAACCGCTCCCCACGTCCTTCGTTTCGGGAATCTCAAGGTCGGGTGCCAAAACAACCCCCATCCCTGCTACCGGCATGGCTACGCGTGATACTAGAGCACAGCTCTCGTCACCCCACAACTCAATGGTTGGAGTCCGCGGATGTCTGAAGAAACACTCGAGCTCGAGGTGCTCAGCCTGCCCGATGAAGATGGTGAAGAATCCGGATTTGCCGTGCTTCACCGCGTGCAGATCGACGACCAATGGTACGTCACACTCTGCCCCGAGGCCCAACTTGAGACCGAGGACAGTGCCCTCGACCTCTACGTCTACCGTTGGACCGAGCTCGACGGCGATGACATCGAGCTCGATGCGGTCGAAGATGATGACATCATTGACCAGGTGCTCGCCGCGACGCGCATGGAGCTCTTCGATGACGTCGAAGATGAAGACGAGCTAGACAGCGAAGAGTAGGCAAGCTTGGTGCACACGACCTTCCGCACGGGGTAGCCTCCCCTCCGGAGGTTGACATGACGACCCAGCTCATCCCCATTCCCGGTGCGGTTCTCCCCGACGAACCCATGCAAGCCGACGCGCTTGTCGTCGTCACGGGGGACCCAATGGCACTCACAGGGCATCCGTGGGTGGAGGCCTGGAGACGCCACTGCGCCGTCGATGCGCAGGCCACACGCGGCGTCTGTCTTTTGGCCTGCGACCAAGCCCCCGGCGGACGTCTGATCGTTAGCCCCACGGGCCCGCTTCTCCGAGACCACGATGACGTTCGTGCGATCGGCGAGGCCGCCGGTGCAGGCGTCAAGCGTGCCACAGAAGCTGGTGCGCTTCAGCCTGCGCTCCTGCTGCATGGGGTGCCCCACCAGCGACGGTACGACCACGCCCTGCAGGTGGCCTTGCTGGGCGCGCAGGAAGCCGTATGGCAGCCCCTCGAAGCTCGCGAGTCTCTCGGACACGACGTCGTCGAGCCCGTGCATGGCATCTCCCTACAGCAGCATGCAGTGGCCGATGAACGGCTTGGCCGCTGGGTCCATGCGGTCGAGGCTGGTCGCCGTCTGGCCCGCGACCTCGCGGGTACACAGCCCGAACGAATGACCCCCATCCGCTTTGCAGAATATGTCGAGCTGGCGCTTGCCGGCACGGGGGTCGATGTTGAGATCGTCGATGACCTCGACGTACTCGAGGCCGAATATCCCCTGCTGATGTCGGTCGCGCGTGCGTCCAAGCCTGTCCCGCGCCACCACCCGAGGGTTGTTCGACTCTCATGGCAGGGGGAGGGTCCCATCCGACGCACCGCCTTGTTCTCCGGCAAGGGTGTCACCTACGACACCGGTGGTGCCGACCTCAAGACCGATGGTCACATGGCGGGCATGAGCCGCGACAAGGGAGGGGCTGCGGCAGTGGCCGGCCTCTTCAAGACCGCGGCGCTGCTCAAGCCAGCAGGCGTGGCCCTTCGCGCCGAGCTCGGTCTGGTCCGCAACGACATCGGACCGGACAGCTTTGTGGCGGATGAGATCATCGTTAGTCATGCAGGTGTACGGGTGCGCATCGGAAACACCGACGCAGAAGGGCGCTTGGTCATGGCCGACATGCTCTCGCATCTTCGTCGTAAAGCTGCACAAGAGACCCATCCCCACCTGTTTACCGTCGCGACGCTCACCGGACATGCAGGTGTGGCCATGGGGCCTTACACCATCGCGATGGACAATGGGCCCGCGTGTGGAACGGCCGAAGCGCTCGCCAGAGCCGGAGACGCCCTCGGCGAGCCCGTGGAGATCAGCCGTCTCCGCCGCGAGGACTGGGCCTTTGTTGCACCACGCACAAAGGCCGATGACGTCTTGTCCTGCAACAACCTTCCAAGCTCACGAACACCCCGAGGACACCAGTTCCCCATGGCGTTTCTCGCCACCGCGGCTGGGCTGGACAAGCACGGCCAAGACAGTGAACAGCCACTGCCGTATACACATATCGACATCGGCGGCAGTGGGGTGCGCGGTGGGGATTGGCAACACGGCAGCCCGAGCGGGACGCCGTTGGTCGCCCTCACGGGTGCCATCCTGGAACAAATGGACTGAACGTGACGGGTCAAGCCCGACCCCACCACCGGAGCCCACGTGACTGACGACCTGACGACAAAGCTGACCGAAATTGGCCTCACCCGGAACGAAGCCCTCGCCTACCAGACCCTCGTACGCGAGGCCAGTGAGGCGGGGCTTACGGGGTATGAAGTAGCCGCAAGGTCCGGTATCCCACGGTCTGCCGTCTACAATGTGCTTCGTCGCCTAGAGCGGGCCGGAGGGGCATTCTGCACCGGCGAGGGACCCGCTCGATACCTGCCCACACGGCCGGGACCCTTCATTGAGGGCATGCGCGAACGGGTCAATCAGCGCTTCCATGAAGCCATCGACGCACTCGAGCAGCTTCCACCGCGCGCCACCCCAGAGCCCGTCTGGGTCCTGTCGGCCTATGAAGACCTGATGGGGAGAGCAGAACAGCTCATGCGCGGCAGCACCCACGCCATCTGGTGTTCGCTCTGGCCGCGCGAGGCAAGCCGTCTCCAAGCTGTCCTGGAAGATGCAGCAGCAGGAGGACAGCACGTCGTAGTGCATTGCCCTACGAGCCTTCCGGTACATCCTCGCGGCGTCTCGGTCTGGGCCAATGTCGATGCGGATGACCGTCTGAATTGGGATCACCGCATCTTGGTGGTCATTGATGGCGAAGTGGCCCTGCTCGGTGGCGCAGAACCACACAACGACAATCAAGCCGTCCTGACACGCAACCCCTCTCTCCTCGATGTGGCGATTCAACACCTTATTCTCGACATCACCTTGCTCGCCCAGCGCACCGGAAGGGCAGCCCAGCCCGACGTACACCGCATGTTGCGCACCAGTCTGCGGGTACCGACAGCAACGTGACGAGAGTTCTTGGGACTTTGCAAGCACATTCCAAGGTAATGCTTGAATTTGCATCGCAAATTACGCAAGTTATGCTGGATTCCCTCACTCCAGAGCTTCTACCTGCATGAAACTCTCGCTCTCATCGTTGGCAAGAGCGTTCAGCCGAACGATTGAGGCCGGGGTGCGTGCGGACTTCACGCCAGAACTCGGAGACAGGGTAAGACTCACTAACCTCGTGACCGTGGGGTTTATCTGTCTGGGCCTTATCCTCGTGGGGGGCCTTTCCACCTATGAACAAACCGCTGCCGCCGTGGGTGGGCTGGTGGCGATTGCACTGCTGTTCGGTGTACTGGGATTTCAGCGACGCGAACGCCAGACCACTGCCGCGGTCCTGCTCTGGGTGGCAACTACAGTGTCTGCTACCGCGTTGACCGTGGCCTATGATGCCGGGTCGTACTTGGCCGTGCTGCACCTTGCATGCCTCTGCCTGCCCTTTGTCGCGCTACCGCTCAACAAGAAATCCTACGCTGCAGGCCTGGCAGCAGCCACCGTCATCGTACATGGCCTAGCGCTGGTCGTTACGTCATCCACCACGACCACCTCGGACCTGTTGTTTCGCGTGGTGGGGTTGGGCGCGCTCAGCTTCAGCGCCACCCTGCTCTACATCGGATTTGCCGCGCAGGGACGCTCCGCATCGCGACACAAGACCATGGTCCGGAGCATGCGGATGCAGCTCATTGAGCGAAAGGATGTCGAGCATCGGCTCCGCGATGCCCTCGCCCAGTCTCGGGCTGCGGACAACGCGAAGAATGCATTCCTGGGCGCGGTCTCCCATGAACTTCGAACGCCATTGAATGGCGTCTTGGGGCTCACACAGCTCCTCCTCGAATCGCGACTCGACGCTGACCAGCGCGACCTCGCGATGACCATCGACACCTCCGGCCGCTACCTCCTCCGTGTCCTCAATGATGTCCTTGAGTACGCCAGGCTGGGCCGAGGCCAAGTGCAACTCAAGCGCGAAGTGGTCGACTTGGCGGAGTTCGTGCACGACGTGGTGGACCAGCACCTCGATGAGGCCCGTCTCAAGGGCCTGATGGTCCATCTCGATGTCGACATGAGCCCGCTCCGACGCGTCATGACTGACGGTGGTCGCCTCGATCAAATCCTGACGGCCCTGTTGGCCAACGCCATCAAGTTCACCGAGGCCGGCCACGTGCTCATCCGGACCACGCTCGAAGAAGAAGACGACCGCGTCATTTTCGACCTCGAGGTCAGCGACACCGGTGTGGGCATCCCCGAGGACAAGCTCCGGCATGTATTCGATGCCTTCGCCATGGGTGATGACACACTGGCCCGTGCGCGCGGCGGTACCGGTCTTGGACTGGCCATCATTCATGAGGTCATTCGCGCGCTCGGTGGCACGATCGACTGCGACTCTATCCCCGGCCAAGGCACGACGTTCCGCGTGCATCTGACCCTCGACAGGTCTACCGCCGCACCGCTCGAGTCCCCGACGCCACTGTCGGGCCTCGCCATCGCACTGTTTTCGAACCTACACATTGATGATGCTGCGCTCGTTCCCTACCTGAGGGGGCTCGGCGCACGCGTGGCCCGATACATCGACCTCGATCGCGATCCCTCAACGCTCACCAGTGGACGACGACGAATCCTGCTCCTCGATGAGGGCGTGATCCCCACCGATGACAACCTCCCATGGGCCGTGGCCCTCGCCGAGCGTTGGAACATCGAGATGCGCGATATATTTGTCCTCTCTCGGGATGCGCGCCATGACATCGCTGGGCTTCAAGCACTCCAGCGGCCCGTACGTGCAGACAGCCTGACCCGGCTGCAGCGCCGATACCGCAACCCTGCTGTCGCGCATGCGCCACAGCAGGGCGGTACCAGCATCTCCCGTGGTGGTTTGAAGGTCTTGATCGCAGAAGACAACCCCGTCAACAGCATGCTGTTGTGCCGGTTGCTCGACGGACTCGGTGTGGAGTCCGAGGTGGTCGCCAACGGCAAGCTCGCGGTCCAACGGGCACGCCAGACCCACTGGGACCTTGTCCTGATGGACCTGCAGATGCCCGAAATGGACGGCATCACCGCGACCCGTGTCCTACGAGGGCTCAGCGGCCCCGTGTCGAACATTCCCATCATCGCCGTCACCGCGAATGCGGGGCCCGAAGAGCGACAGCAAGGTGCCGAGGCCGGCATCAACGAGTTCCTCGAGAAGCCCCTCGACAAAGAGCGCCTCACGGCTGCCCTCAATCGTTTCGGCCGGCACCGTACGACCACATCGGCCAACACCTACGGTGTGCCCGCCGAGTCCTAGTCGCTGAATGCACGCGCGGTCGGCAACACCAGCACATCACAGCGGCTTCCGCGAATGATGTGGTCGGCCACATGTCCGACAAGCAGGCGAGGCAACAGGTTCTGACGTTCGCGGCTGCCGACAAGGACGAGGTCATAGTCGCCCGACCGTGCCAACAACGCATCTTCGGCTTCGCCGGGCAGCACGATGCAGTCGCCGCGACGGGACGCAGGAATCTCATCCATCAGCTCGGCCAGTGCCGCCCGCTCCGGCGCCACCTTTTGCTGCCACTGTCGTTCTGCGGCGGCAGCCATCTCCGGACGCCGGACTGCGGGGAGGCTCCCGGGCAGCGTGTAGAGCAAGCTCACGGTTCCATCCAGCAGCGCGGCCCAGGTTCCCGCCCACCCCACGACGCGGGCAGCGTTCTTTCCGTGCACATCTACACCGACGAGGAGGCGGGGCGATCGCGTCCCAAAGGTTCGGGTTCTCGGTACATACACTGGGCAGTGCGCCACTTTGACGACACGCGTCGCCATGGCGGACTCCAAGAAGGCCTGAATACCCTCTGGTGCTCGGGGACCAATGACGAGGGCATCACACCCCTTGGACACCTCACCCAAGGTCGCGACCACATCGCCTTCGAGGGTCAAGCAACGGCCACGGGCCGCCTCCGGCACATGGGCCTTGGCCAAGGCCTCGAGCTCCGGTCGTCGATCGGCCGACCCCACCCAGAGTAGATCCACAGTGGCGCCCATGCGGTCTGCGAACGCCACGGCGCGCTCGACCAGCCAACCTGTTCCATCGAGTCTGAGGTCGATTCCTACAACGATTCGCATCCATCCCCCGAAGGCGCACGTCCGTCCGCCCCGTCCGCCCCGGCTATCCCGGAATCCCCATCGTTGTCAGCCCTTGAATGCTGCATGGGCCCCAGAGCGGCCAGAACATCCACGGCTCGTAAGACCCCCACGACCTGGTCTCCGTCCATCACAACAATGGAGGAACGCTCTGAATCCAACAGATGGTCCTGAATCACCTCGCCGAGGATGCGCGTCGAAACCACCCTCGGTGCTGTGTCAGAGCCTGCCTGTGACATCTCCGGCGTCACTGCTGCCATGACGTCTCGGACGGGCCGCTCAAGAAACGCTTCCACGCTCATCGATGGAGGCGCTTGGGGATCGTTGAACACCACAGGGCCCGTCCCCTCCGAGGATGACCTCACGTCATGTCCCCCGAGCCAACGTGCCTTCCGCAACGCTTGAAGAACGGTCCAGCCGAGTCCAATGACGACGAGGCTCCGTCCCCAGTCGAGTGCCCATCCAAACACGTTGTAGAGGGTTGGAAGCCACGCGGCAGGCCATGCTTGCGGCGTCGAGAGCATGCCCCACACCCAGACCGCACCCGCGAGCGCGCCCAACCCCAAGAAGACAATCGCGCGTGAGATCTGGCCTGCGCGATTCATGAGTCCAGACTGCGGAGCCTCCAGTCGCCTCGCGGGCAGCGCCGCGGGACCGACGTGGTGGGCCTCCCGCAGCATCAGCCCACCAATGGCCCCGCTCAGCGCGATCGCTCCCCACGCCAGCGCCCACGCCAACGCACCCAGTCCGTGCAGCGCCATCACCGCAGCCGATGCCCCGGTGAGCGTATCGACAGGACGAACCGCATCGAGGGACACCTTTTGCAGCAGATCCGCCAAGAGGCCACATGCGAGGTACACAGGCGAGAGTCCGAGCCAGCGCCACCGTGCGCCCGGGTGGCGCCACACGGCGAACAAGCCCACGAGGAGACCCAACCCGAGCCCGATCGCGCCACCAACAAGCAGCGTGAGGCAAGGCAATAGCCAAATGAGCCTCCAGCCATATGCGCGGAGCTGTTGCCACATGTTGACTCCTGCGGATGGGCGATGCATCCGCCCTGACCATCATGCCACACGCGGGTTGACCACCGCGAACCGCAGCCGCATCGCGCATGTGCTGCCGCAGATGACACGTTGTTTCCACCAAGTGACGAACGCAACCGCTAACCTTACCCCT
This sequence comes from Myxococcota bacterium, assembly GCA_049889515.1. Classification (GTDB taxonomy): domain Bacteria; phylum Myxococcota_A; class UBA796; order UBA796; genus JBMHDG01. The sequence goes on along the minus strand of JBMHDG010000002.1, from coordinate 125,054 downwards.
GCAACACGTTGCACGGGAGTTTCCATGGCCACCAGAAGAGAGGTGCTGCGATTCGGGCTCGGCACGCTGGTGTTTGCCAAGGGATGCGATCGCTTAAGTCTGCAGGTGGACCTCTCGAATCTCCCCGACGTCATCGATCCAGTGACCCCGAACGAGGCGTTCTACGAGCAAGACTGCTGTGGACAGCCCGAACTCGATGCCGCGGATTGGACCCTAGAGCTCGCGCTAGATGGGGAGGTGCTCCAGACGCTGCAGCTTGCGGACCTCGTGGCCCTAGATGCGAGAGAGAAGGAACACACCCTGCAGTGCATCGGAGGCACACGCAGTAACCAGCAGATCAACAATGCCCTCTGGACAGGTCTCCCCTTCGTCGACATTCTTGACGCGCTCGGGTTCACGGTACCCGAGAGTGTTGTCCAGCTGGTGTTCTACGGCTTCGATGGCTACGATGTGAGCGTACCGGTGGAAGACATCGACGACGGGCCGCTGTGGTTGGTCTGGGAGATGAACGGCACCGCCATCCCTGTCGAGCACGGGTTTCCGGTGCGCGTGCTCACGCCAGGAAGATACGGCACGAAGAACCCCAAGTGGCCGATTCGAATCGACTTCGTGAGCAAGCCTCACCTCGGGTACTGGGAACGCCTCGGCTGGAGTGACGAAGCCACCTACAAGGCACACACCTGGATTGCGAGTCCGCCTGACCGCTCGAGCGTCCCCAATGAGCCGTTGACCATTCTCGGCGTCGCCTTCGCGGGCACCGACCCCATCGAGAGCGTCGATGTCCGCATCAACGGCGGCGCGTGGCAGCCTGCCGAGGTGACCTATGCGGGCGGCCCTGACGTCTGGTCCCTGTGGCGATTCACACTTCCGGCCCAAGGCCCCGGCGAGGTGACCATCCAAGCTCGAGCCACGACCCAAGGCGGCGTCGTTACACCCGATCGCGCCATCGTAGAAGACCGGTTCTCTGGCTACGATGCCTCCATGGCGATCGTCCTGGATGTGCTCGCATGAGCCTCCTTCTCCTCGCGTTGTGGGGTGGTGTGGCCGAGGCCGGACCGTGGACACGTGGCTTCGGCGAGCACTACGTCAAGCTCGGCAGTGACACCTACCTGCCCTTTCGGTTCGAAGACCCCGTACGGGGCGTGGTCGACGACACCTACGTCGGTGAGCTCATCAGCGCCTATGGTGAGGTCGGGCTGACACCGGGGCACCCAATTCAGCTCACCGCATCCGTTCCGCTGTCCATTGGCGTGGTCAACTTTGAGCGTGAGCAGGGGGGTATCGATGTGACCGGCACCGCGACCGTCGTGCGTGTCGGCGACATCCGGCTCGGCCTCCAGACTGCCCTTCTACCTCCACGCATCGCTCCCGTGGCGGTCGGGGTCGAGTTCAAGATCCCAGGCTACGCAAATGACAGTGTCGGCCAAGACGAGGGCACGTGGCAGACCGTCTTTCCGAGACCGGGGGATGGTCAGCTGGACATGACAGTGTGGCTGCTAGGCGGCACCAGCTTTCTCGGGGGTAAGGGCTGGGTCGAAGCTTGGCTGGGATACCGTTGGCGGTCGTCCATCTTTATGGGGTGGACGGTCGATGAGGACTTCGTTGACTTTGCAGACAGCATCCCCTTTCGTCTGACGGTCGGCGGTCGTGTAGGGCCCGCCCTGCTGATGGGACAAGTCGATGGATGGGTGAACGCCGTCCGCGAAGACCTCACACGAGAAGCCATCTCTGTGGGCCCAGCAGTCCTCGTCGACGTCTACAAGACCCTGGCCATTGAGGGTCGGGTGGGCGTCGAGCCCTGGGCCCTCAAGGGCGCCCAGGGTGTGTCCGTAGGTGTTGGACTCTCCTGGCGGAGCAACTAGGGTGTTCATGGGTGTCCATTGAAGAAGCGTCGATGACGGACGTCGAACCGGCGCCACCGGGAGTCCACATGCACAAGACCTTGCTGACACTGGCCATGCTGCAGCTCTTTTCTTCTGTGGCGGTCGCCCAAGAGAGTACGGTACCCACCCCCACCGATGAGCTGCCAGCCGACCTCCGCAAGAAGGTCCGTCGCGCAGAGTCCACGCTCGGCGTGGACTTCAAGATTCACCTCGATGATCCCCTGTCTACGCCAAACCGTCGCATTCAGACTGGTCCCGTCGACTACTCGCTTGCCAGTCGGGCCCTGCCCCGGGTCGTGCGGCACCTGAGTTTTTACCCCAAGGCTGTTCGGACGGAGCTGGTGTCCGAGATCCACCTCATTGGAAAGTTGCGCATGCGTGGCAAGCCGTTTCTCGGGGTGGCACGCCCAAAGACTGGTCGGTTTGATCTCGCCATCCGACCGCGAACCACCGCACGAAAGCTCGCCCACACCTTTCACCACGAGTTCGCCCACCTGATCGAGGGACGCCCCGAGTTCGACCGCGCCGCATGGGAGGCCATCTCTGGCAAAGAGGCCTACGCGGGAACCACTCACCGCACGGCCTACCCCGGTCAGTCTTACCTGCGCGCCGGATTCGTTAACCCTTACGCTGCACGTGACAGCCATGAGGACTTTGCGGAGCTCCTCGAGCTGGCCATCTCGGACCCCGCGCAGGTCAACCGCCTCGCTGCACGTCACGACAAGATTGGTCAGAAGCTCGATATCCTCCAAGAGACCTATGCAAGCCTACACCCGAGAATGCCGATCCCAGGCGAAACACCACTCCTCGGACGCGAGGCGATGAAGGCTCACCGCAAGGCCAAGCGCATCGAGCGCCGGGAGAGACGCCAAGAGCGCCGTCGTCAGTCTAGGGCTGGGTGATCAGGGAGCTGATCACTTCGGACGCCACGTACTGCAGTTGTGACGTCCAAGGATCTCCACAGATGTCCACGACCAGTCCCCCAGTCTCGACAGCAAGCTCCGTGTGACCCGCCGAGTCCGTGCCCGGCGGCTCTCCACAGCCCGTTGCCGGAACCACCGCATGAACGACCACCGAGTCCTCGTCGCCCCCGACATCGCGTTGCATCGTGGAGAGGTAGGCCGCTGCGTCGTCAGGCGACCGCTCTTGCGCATCGGTCACCAACACCACATGCAGCGTGGTTCCCTCATCCAACATGTCTGCGTTGCAGCCATCGGGCCCCGAGGCGTCCATCGCATCGACCACACGCTGCAGCAGCATCTCTCCAGGTGGTATCGGGGCATCCGGTTCAAGGGTGGGAAGACCTGACTTCGGGGTGACCTGAATCCAAGTCTCCTCGGTCTCCCGTGCGATGGAGGCCTCGGCATACAAGATTGCGCCCGCATCATTGCGGAGCGGCCCCAACGGCCCGCCCTCCATACAGGGCCCCCGTGAGAGCACACCCGCTCGCCAGCCCTTTGTCGCACCGTCGAGGCGCTCAAAGAAGTCGACTGCAGCAGCCCGACCCTCATTCTCTACCGAAGTCGCCCGATCCGCCATCGACAGCGACTGGTCTAGGGCGAACCAGACCGTCACCTCGGCATCACCGAGAAATGGTGTTCCCGGGATGAGCACGAGGTCTTCGTCGACATCAGCGATGTTCAGCTCCTGGCAGCCCACCATGCCCATCACCAAAGAAGCCAGCAAGAACGGCACAACGCCGCCTGACCTCCGCGTTTGTGTCGCCACATGACTCATCGCCCACCGTCCTTCCTACGCAGCAGTATGACGTGAACATTCAGGAGCCGGGGGTGGGCATTGCAAAAACTGAAGCAGGTGGGCCATGCTGCATGGCGTTTCCAAAGACGCTAAGGCAATGCTCTTGTGCCGTGAGGGTCTGATGATTCGCTCCTGCTTTCCCGTAGCCTTGGTCCTTATGACCAGCTGTGTGCCCGAATCCACCACCGATGTGGAAGCCTCCCTGTCCGTCGTCGCCGTCACCCCAGCGGATGGGGCATCTGATGTGCTCGTCGACACCAAGCTTCGGGCGACCTTCAACGCGCCGATCAACCCGGAGACGCTGACATCACAGACGTTCGCTGTCAGCCCCGAGGCATCCGGCAGCCTGACGTGGGATGGCCCCTCTCGGACGGCCACCTATGCACCGAACGAAGGGCTCTCTGCCAACACCACCTACACGGTGACGCTCAGCCCTGGCCTCGAGACCGAGCAGGGTGAGGGGCTGGAGAGTTCCTACGCGTGGACATTTTCGACCGGAGAAGCCGGGTCGAATCCGCCCCTCGGCCAGTCAGAGACCTACACGTTCGGTGCCGACACCGTCACCTTGGTCACCTCGGGGCAGCCCGGAGCCCGCTCCTTCACCATGACGTCCACAGCTCCCCTTCGCGACAACCTGCCCCCCAACGGAACGCGAACGTTCTCCGACACATCAGGGCAGCCCTACGTCACGAGCGATGCCCCCCTCTTTGATGCGCTGTTCAGCATGGCCATTGACGATGCGCGGCTTTGTGAAGTCTCCAGCATCACCGACGGTGCGTTCAACAACGGACAAGGCGTGGCGTGCTCCTGCTACGAGACCGGTGAGAAATGGACATACGTCTGGACGCGAGACACGGCCTATGCCGTCGATCTCGGCCTGTTCCTTACCGATCCCCAACGCGCCGCCCGATCGTTGAGGTTCAAGCTCTCGCGCCCCCTCGGTGGCGGGCCGCTACAGATCGTCCAAGACACGGGGTCGGGCGGGTCATGGCCCGTCAGCACGGATCGTGTGGTCTGGGCCCTCGGCGCACGCCGCGTGCTACCCTGGCTTCCCGATGGTGAGCGGGAGACCTTCGAGGCGGAAGCCCTTGAGGCCATCGGTACCACCATCGCAGTGGACCGTGACACCGTCTACGACGCGCCGATTGGCCTGTACCGAGGCGAGCAGAGTTTCCTCGATTGGCGCGAGCAGTCCTACCCCCTCTGGACCACCACTGATGTGAATCACCTCGCCGAGAGCCATGCGCTCTCCACCAATGCGGGACACCACATTCTTCTCTCGTTCGGTGCCGAGCTCGCGGAGCGTGCGGGTGACCTTGAGACGGCCCAGCGTTGGCAGACGTGGGCCGACGACTTGGCCGCATCCATGCGCAACACCTTCTGGCTGCCCGAGACCTCTTGGTTCTCGGCACTCACTGGCCCGACCCTCGACCAGACCGTGCTCGAGCGCACCGAGCTTCTTGGGTTGAGCCTCACGGTCCTCGAAGACATCGCGACCGCGTCCCAAGCTGAAGACGCCATCGCCAGCTACCCGCGCGCCATTCATGGGCCGCCCGTGCTCTGGCCACAACAGCCGCTCGTACCCATTTACCATAACCGCGGCATCTGGCCGTTTGTAACCGCTTACGGGCTCATCTCTGCCAAACATGTGGGCAACGATGCCGTCATGGCGCACGACATGAACAGCCTTGCACGGGGTGCCGCCCTCAACCTCTCCAATATGGAGAACTTTGAGTTTCTCACCCAACAAGCGTGGGTGGATGATGGCCCGTACAGTGGCCCCGTGGTCAACAGCAGGCGCCAACTGTGGTCGGTCGCCGGCTATCTCGGCGGCGTCGTTCGTGGGGTCTTTGGCCTCGAGAGCGACCTCAATGGTCTGTCGTTCTCACCCTTGATGCCCAGCAGCACACGTGCAGAGTGGCTTGGGCAGAGTGACCGCGTCACCCTACATGACCTGACCTTTAGGAACGCAAGCTTCGACATCACGCTCGACCTTCCGCCGGCCACCGAGGAGGGGGCCCCGCTCGTCCTGGCCTCCGCCGACCTCGACGGCAAGGCACTCTCCATCGTTGACGGTCGTGTCGATGTTTCAGAGACAACAGGGTCTCACACGCTGACCCTCACCCTCTCCCCCGCCCAGCAGGCGCCCTCGGACCTCACGGTCGTGCAGGACGTAGGTCGGTTTGAAGACTTCTGGAGTCCACAGGAGCCGACCAACCTCACCGTCAGCACGGCGCCATCGGTCACGCTCACATGGGACAACAACGAGACCGCCGAGACCACCTTCAACGTCTACCGCGATGGGTCACAGATCGCCGAGGGGCTCACCAGCCCGGTCTACACCGATACCGATGCCGACCTCGACGCTTCGAGCCCATGCTACGCCGTGGCCTCGGTATTCACGCGATCTGGGCACGTGTCCCATCACACGGCGCCCGTCTGCGCATGGGGAACGGCAGACGAACGCGTCATCGACCTCGGCCTTGCGCACCTCGCCGCCGTCGGTCCAGACGCGCAGTGGTCCGTCCAGCATGGCCGTACCCACCACATGGACTGGGGCGGCGTGGACAATCGACTCGAGGTCTGGGCCTTTACCCCCGAACTCTCCGGTGAGTACCTGATACAGCCGATCTTCGGGAATGGCGCGGGTGCCGTTAACACCGGCATTACAGCTGGGGTCAAGCGTATTCGGGTGTTCGACGCCGACGATACGCTTGTCGGAAACGACATTGTCACCATGCCACACCGTGGGTGGGACAACTGGTCCGAGTGGAGCGGGGGGACCTTTGCATCCGCCACCTTGCAAGGCGGAGCGACGTACCGCATTGAACTCACGGATGTGGCCAACATGTCCTACCTCGACCATTTCACGCCCTATACCGCCGGTAATGGCGGTGGGCCCACCTCCTATGGACGCGTCAATATCAGCGCGTTGCGGCTGCTACCGTGGAAGGACCTCGCGCTCGTCGACACCATCGCGCCGACCGTTGACCTGACGGGATCCGGAGACCTCGCAAAACACACCCTCGTCCTTCAGAGCGCCGACCTCGGCGCACCTGGGCCTGGCGATGCCCTAGGCGTGAGTGCCGACGAGAACTTCCTTTACCTCACGCTCGACCATGATGGCTTCGCGAATAGCTACCAGCCCTGGTTCCTCTACATCGACGCGGACGGCGACCCGACACCGGTCTCCCCTGCCGATGGTGTGGAATACAGCGGGAAAACGCCATCCCTGCCGTTCACCCCCACCCACATGGTCACCGCGCGCACCGCCGTCGATGGTGGACCCCAGGGCGGACCGTGGTCCGGTGTGTGGACTTTCGATGCCGACGGTGAAGCAACCCAGCGCTTCCGCCTCCTCGACAATGACCACCGATGGGTGTCCGCGGACGCCACCAGCATGTCGCTCCGACTTCCGCTCGACCTATTCGGAGATGCCACAGAGCTTCGGTGGGTTTCACACACGCTCGATCTCACCACGCTGCAGTGGCGAGCGCTTCATCCAGCCACACATCAGCCCGAGGGCGACGGGGGCGACTTCGACGTTCTGACGATTGAGTGAGGCACATCGGGGCAATCCCGCTCGCGTCTCTGGCGTTTCCTCGACCCGTTCAATTGCGCACGAGCACGCCGTTCTTGGTGTAATGATGCGACATTGCCCACATTTATTGACGGTACAATCTCGGATCGCGCCCCTTTTTTTGTGGACAAACCGCAGTTCACAGGAGATGGATTCCATGCACGCTGGAGCCGCCTTCGGATCTTCCCCTCGGGAAATCCACACTTCCTTCGATTCACTAACGCTGGGCGGCTCCAGCGCGGCCTCTCCACTGGTCTGTCACGACCCGCGCGGCCAGCAATACGCCGAAGAAGCACGCGCCAAGACACTGGTAGCTTGCTCGAACGCTGTGTTCTCCACCGCCTTCGGACCAAAGCAACCATAGAAACGTCAGCACGGCCCAGAGCGTAAAGAGCCGTAGCCATGTCCCCCTGATGGACGTCGTACGCAGCCACACAGTGCGCGACGCCACCACAGCCACCGACACGCCACGCACCGCTGTCCACGCTTCTGGTGGCGCCACCCCCACCTGACCAAGCTCGAAGGACCCGCGCACGACAGTCTCTGACGCCAATGCGACGAGCAGTAGACCGAGGGTCCACGGCTCGTGGTCGGGCGAGCGGGGCCCCCGTTGGTGGAGCACCCAGCCAAGTCCCATGACCAGCAGAAGGTCAAGCAGTAGCGATGCGGCGCTCATTGGGCCTCCCCGGGTTACGACGGGCCCCAGTCTAGGGAGCGCGCCAACATGAGTCAGGAACACGAAGATGCGCCGTCCATCCGACGCGGGCTTGGAGGGGTGCTGATGCTGGCCGTACCCATCGTCAGCATTGCCATCGTGGGAACTGCCTACCTCATACTGCTCTCCTATGGTCTTGAGGGTCGCGACGCCGCAGGAGAGCTCACAACGGTGACGTATGATGGTTGCCCTGAAGCCGCCCCAGTCTTGACCGCGCGCCTCGAAGCCATGGGACTCCCCGACCTCTCCGTCGACGCATCGACAGACGGCGTGCTGTCGGTCACGGCACGTCTGCCCGCCGATGAGCGGACCGCGAGCGCCATCCCGAGAGACCTGACGCGCCCGGGAACCTTCGCCATACTCCCGGACGACCCCGAGTCCGGCGATGCCCCCCTCGCTACACGAGCCGACCTCGCCTCTGCCCAGATCAGTCTCGCATTTTTCGATGTCCCCAAGACGACCATTCAGCTCAAGCCTGATGCCGCAGATCGGGTGCGTTCCTACATGGAGACACACCCCGAAGATGGGGTTCGTATCTTTGTCGATGGGGAGCAGATCTCCCGACGCCAGTCGATGCCTCCCGAGGCGCGGGGGCTGTTCACCCTCGACCGCGTCGGGCGCAGCGACCTTGAGCGGCTGGAGTTTGCAGCATCGACAGCCATCGTCATTGAACACGGACCCCTACCGTGTGAGCTGAAGCTCCGCGCTCAGGCGCCCTGACGAGGCCATCGCGACCAGACACCGTACCGAGCGGGCCGACCACGTCGATGCCAGACGTGGGGAGGGTCTAGGTCTTCAAGAAGACCACTGCCCTCCACATCACGAACCACGACACTCCATCGGGCCACACGTCGCGCCGCGCGTACCCATCCGGCATCAACACCCCCAGTGTGCGCCATCGCGCGGAGACCGTTCAACGAGGGACTTCGACGTGCCCCAGGCGGATGTGCGGGAAACATCGGGTCAAACAGGACATGATCCCATGAACATGCCGGTGCCTCTTCGAGCACATCACGCCCATCTCTGCAGATGACCTCCACGTCGGCGTCGACCCCACGAAGCCCCTCCGCCGTCATCATGGCCACCACGGGCGAGAGCTCCACCCCGCGCACGGTCCGCCCAAGCAGCTCACTCAAGAACCGTGCGTCGGTACCCTGCCCCATGGTGGCGTCCAACACCGTGTGTCCGGGGCGCATGTAGGTGAGTCTCACCAACGGATGCAGAAACCCCGCGGCGCGCCGCGCGTGGAGCATACCGGGGTGCCACCGAAACGTCTCTGAGCCCCGTCGCACGCAGAGCCCACTGCGACTCACGACCAGCACGGGCGTTTCGGTCGACCACGCGCCCTGCCGCTCGATCAGTGTCAGTCCTGTTTGTTCTGCGATGGCACGCGCACGCTCGATGTGCTCTGGGCCCGCATTTCGTGACCAGGTGACTGCCCGAACCCGAGTGTTCAACAATTCCACCGATCACCACCGTTTCGCCTGCGTCCCTCAGCGGTCTTCGGTATACTACGACACCTCGGGTGCGGCTGCTCCACAGCCGCCATCCTCCGGCATACGGAGCCACTGATGTCCCTGCAGAGATCCCTTCTTCTCGTGATCGCACTCACGGCGTGCACTGCCGCAGACACGAACGACATGGGCACGGTTGATTCGCTCGACCCAGCCTCCGACGCAGCAGCCGGGGACTGTATCGATAACCCCACCTTCTTTCGGGACACAGTCCAGCCGACTGCACTCGATGATGTCTGCATGTCCTGCCATACCGCCAACGGTGCCGCCGCACAGAGCGACTTCGTTCTCGTGGACAACAGCCGTCCCGACCAGCTCGAGGTCAACCGGGCCGTGCTCGCTGACCTCGCCGGCCTTGAGCGCGATGGCACGAGTATCTTGTTGCTGAAACCGCTTGGCGAAGAGGGCCATGGAGGCGGGCGCGTCCTTACCGAAACGGACCCTGCCTATGCCGCACTCGCGGAGTTCGTAGAGCGCGTCAAGAACCCCGTCGAGTGTGAAGGCGAAGACGACAGCGTGTGGGACGACGAGCTCGGTCTCGAGCTGCTCTCATCAACCGCTACCCTCCGAAAGGCCATGCTCACGATGGCGTCTAGGCTTCCCACGGAGGCCGAGCTCGCCGAGGTGCGCACGCGCGGTGAGGAGGGTCTCTCTGATGTGATTCGCACCCTCGTGGCCGAAGAGGCGTCTGCAGCGCGCGTCCGAGAGATCTTCGCCGATGTCTTGCTGACCGACCGATACCTGCGCAGCCTTGACGGCCTCGGACTCTACGACGGTGACCGATTCAAGAACCGCTACTGGTACGAGTACGATGCAGCACTCGACTACAACACCTACCGCTACAAGGTTGCCCACGCTGCAGCCCGCGAGCCGCTTGAGCTTGTGGCCCACGTCTACCGGAATGACCTGCCCTTCAGCGAGATCCTGACTGCAGACTACACCATGGTCAACGCCTACTCTGCACTGTCCTATGGCCTGCCCGTCACGAGCACACCGATGGCGGAAGACCCCTCATCCGAGTCGTACTACCCCGCCCAAGTGCCCGGACAACCGCACGCTGGCATCTTGACCACCAATGCATGGTTGGCACGCTTCCCGACCACGCCCACCAACAAGAACCGCCATCGCTCTTGGATTACGCACAAGACGTTCCTCGCCACCGACATCCTCAAGTACGCCGACCGTCCGATCGACCCGACGACCTCTAGCGTCCACAACCCGACGTCCAACGATCCGCAGTGTTCGGTCTGCCATGACGTGCTCGATCCCGTCGCGGGGGCCTACCAAAACTGGGATGATGATGGCGACTGGTCCCCACCCGACAATGGCTGGAACCCCGAGATGGCCATCCCAGGCTTTGGTTCCGATGTGTTGCCCTCCGGGGATACACCCTCGGCGCTGGCATGGCTCGCCGCCGAGATCGTCGCCGATGCGCGGTTCCCCCGTGCGATGGTTCGGCACATGCTGCATGGCATCACCGGAATGCCGTGGTTGCTCGCTGACGAGGTCGATGGCGACACCGTTCTCGAAGAGGCCGCCCAGCAACAAGTCAACTGGGTACAAGAGACCGCCGACCGTGTGAGTACCACCGGCTTGAGCCTCCAAGATGTCGCACATGACGTGCTGATGAGCCGATGGTTCCGTGCCACCGGTGATGCGGGTGCGTCCGAGGCGAGTCTCGCGACAGCCGGGACTGCACGCTTCCTCTCGCCCGAGCAGCTCGAGCGTAGGATTGAGCTCTTGACCGGCATCTCGTGGGCAACCAACGGCACCACAGCCACCCCGCACCTCTACAACCGCTACAACATGCTCTACGGAGGCGTGGACTACTTCAACGTGACCGAACGCCTGACCCAACCCAACGGTGTGATGGCGAGCGTGACGCTGCGCATGGGCACCGACCTCGCATGTGAGGCCGCCCCCCGTGACTTTGTGCTGCCACGGCAGCAACGCCGGCTGTTTCCTTGGGTAGAACCCTCCTACGTGCCCGAGACCGCAGATGGCTTTGCGATCCCGGGCGCCGAGAATGCCATCCGCGAGAACATTCGGCACCTCCATGCCCACCTACTCGGTGAGGACCTGTCGCTCTCCGACCCGGAGATTCAGGCCACATACGAGCTCTGGCACGACACATGGAAAGAAGGCGAAGCCAAGGTCCAAACCGATGAGGTGAGCGAGTACCTCGACAGCTATTGCCGCGCGACGACGGACTGGCACAGCGGTGCAGCTCTGCCCTCCGAATTCCAGCTTACGCGTGATGACAGCTACACCATTCGTGCATGGCTCGCGGTCACCACTTACCTCCTCACCGACTCACGATTCCTGTTCGAATAAGGAGCCGACCATGACACACCCCATCGATCGTCGTCGCTTCTTGCAGCTGCTCGGCACCACCGGCCTCGCGGTTCATGCCGCAGGCGCACTGCGTCCCCAAGCGGCCTGGGCCGGAGAGGGGTTTCAAGGCCCCTACGTGCTGACCATTCATGCCGGTGGTGGGTGGGACCCCACCCTGCTCTGCGACCCCAAGGGACTCAAATCCGACACGCAGAGCGACCCCGTCAATAAGTCCTACTACACCGATGAAATCGAGCAGGTAGGCCCCTTCTCTTTCGCGCCAATCAATGGACACAGCGCGTTCTTCGAGCGCGTGCGCGACCAGCTCTTGGTCATCAACGGCATTGACTGTCAGACCAACAGCCATGAGACCGGTACGATTCACACCTGGTCGGGCACCATGGATGCGGGTGCACCAGCCTTCAGTGCGCTGCACGCCGCACTCCTCGACCCGCGACCCTCGATCAGCTTCCTGAGCAACGGCGACTATGATGCTACCGCTGGCCTCGTGCCACCCACCCGCATCCCTGACGTTGGAGCGATCCAGGAGCTCGCCTACCCCAACCGCCTCCTCACCAGCGACCCCACGCGGATTCTCCACACGACCGAGACCATGGACCGCATCGAGCAGGCGCGCCGTGCGCGCCTCGAGCGACAGCTTGCGGCGTCGACCCTCCCACGTTGGTCCCGCGCGCTCGAGCAGCTGCGTTCGGCAAGGTCGGGCGACAATGAGCTGGCAGCGCTGACGGCCTTTCTCCCCGAGAGCCTCGACACCACGTCCGCCCTCCGGAGCCAGGCGCAGGTTGCCATGGCGTGTTTCAAGGCCGGCGTGTCTGCATCGGCGACCATGTCGACCGGGGGGTTCGATACGCATGGAAACCACGATGTGAGCCACACGACAGCCATGACAACCCTCATCGATGGCGTCATGTTCGCCCTCGACGAGGCCGAACGCCAGGGCATCGCCGACAAGGTCATCTTCTTGATCGGGTCCGACTTCTCACGCACACCCTGGTACAACGACACCAACGGAAAAGACCATTGGTCGATCTCCAGCATGATGATGATGGGACCCGGAATCACGGGTGGCCGCGTGATCGGTGCCACGGATGACGTCCAGGTTCCGCTCACGGTCGACCCTACATCTCTCGCGCTTGATGAGGATGGCATTCGCATCACACCGGGCCACATTCACGCGGCCTTGAGAGAGCTCGTAGGCATCGCGGGTGACCCGCGACTCGCCCCATGGGATGTCGGCACTTCCCTCCCCTTCTTCACGTGAGATGACCATGCAGACCCGACTCGTCGTGCTGTTGGCCCTCACGGCGCTCGCGTGTGAACCCGACGCTTCCGACACCGCACCCGAACCGGTGACCGAAGATTCGACACCCGCCGACACCGACGCCACATCCGACTCCGAAGAAGACAGCGACGCTCCCACCACCTCCCCAGAGGTGCCACTCTCGTGCGGTGATGGCCTGCTCGATGATGGCGAAGAATGCGATGATGGTGAGTTGAACAGCGATACCGTCCCCGACGCGTGTCGCACCGACTGCACGTTGGCTTCATGTGGCGACAGTGTCATCGACACGCCAGAGGGATGCGATGACGGCGACGCTTGGGGCGGAGACGGCTGCGACCACCAATGCCAGACCGAGTCCGGAACGGTAGAGGTCGAGCCAAATCAACATGCGTTCGAAGCCACCCCGTGGCCTCGAGACACGCTCGCACATGGTGGTCTGCCCCTCCTCGATCGGGACTGTTGGGCCCTCGACCTCGAAGACAACAACTTCTTCAGTGTCAGCATGGCGCCCGACGTCCATGGGGAGTGCCCATGGCTCGCCACGCTCACGACCTATGATCCCATGGGTGGCCAGATCGCCACAACACTCACCACGCCAGGCACATGCGGGGGTCTTACCGCAGACGAACAGCCCCAACAGCGCTACCTCGATGCGGGCAGCTATGCCGTCTGCATCGACGGTTATGGCCAGTCCTCCGTCCCCGGCTACGCCCTCGAGGCGACGGTGGGTGAGGATTCCTGCAGCGAGACCGGCTGGGCGCCGACCATTGAACAGGACCTCGATGGCGATGGACTCGCCAATCTATGTGACGATGATGATGACGGTGACGGCGTTATCGATACCGAAGACAACTGCCCGTTGTTCCCCAATGGGTCAGAGGGGCAAGCGCTCTCCCCGGCGGCCGGTGGGTGGCTGGTTCACTGGTTGCTCCTCGGGCCGATGAACAACATGCCATCACCAGGCGGCTGTGAGCCCAGCCTCGACGCCCTCGCCGACCCTGCCGGACTCGACGATGGAGACGCATGGCCCATCCTTGGAACGACCGCGGGCGCCTTTGCGTGGACCCTCATCCTCCAGACCGAGACCACCATTGATTTCCTCGATCACTACGGCACGACCACGCCGCGTGAGGCCTATGCTGCCACGTGGGTCCGCAGCGACACCTCGCAAGAGGTCGTGTTGTCGGTCGGTGCCGATGACGGCGTCAATGCCTGGGTCAACGATGCCCAAGTCCTCAACATTGCTAGCTGCCAGGGCGTCGTGCTCGACGACTTCGCCGCAACCGTCACCCTTAATGCGGGCTGGAACAAGCTCTTGTTCAAGGTGCGTGACAACGGTGGCGGCTGGGGACTTGCCGCACGAATCCTCGACGCGAATGGCGACCCGGCAGAAGGACTCGAGACGTCCTGGGGCCCCCAGACATGGAGCGACGATCAGACCGACAGCGATGACGACGGCATCGGCGATGTCTGCGACGATACGCCCGTGTGACATCCCGGTCCATCTCACAACGATCGGACACACGGACTGCGAATTCAGGCGGTAAGATGCCTCGACACCGGAGTCACCATGCTGGAACCGTCTGACCCCCTTGAGCCCTTACGTCGCGCCTTCTCGGACTTTGACCATGACGCAGACGGTAAGCTCAATGCAGGTGAACTCCAAGGCGCCTTGCGCGCCGCAGGCCTCGAGCTCGACAGCTCCGAGGTGCAGCGCTTGATCGCCTCTGTCGACCGCGACAAAGACGGCTGTATCGACTTTCGGGAGTTCATGGAGCTCGCGACACCCGTCGATGTAGGCACCGACCCAGACGAGGACGTGCGTCAGGCGTTCGCCGTGCTCGACCGCGACGGTGATGGCTACATCTCACGAGAGGACCTCGAGCGGGCGATGGGGCATCTCTCGCCCCTCACTGAAGAAGTCGAAATCGGGACCATTCTCGATGCGGCCGACCGCGATGGGGATCAGAAGATCAGCTTTGACGAGTTTGCACGCCTGATGTTCTCTTCCTGAGCGACAAAGCCCCCCCAGCGAGCGCTGGGAGGGCTTGCGGCGTGTGTGGCCTCCTGAAGAGACCACGTCACCGTTCATCACTCAGCCGCAACGCTCACGGAGCGTCTTGCCTGCCTTGAAGAATGGGCGGGTCTTGGCTGGAATCTCCATGGGCTTGCCCGTGGATGGGTTCGTGCCGGTGCGCGCGTTGTACTTCTTGGTTCCGAAGGTACCGAAGCCAGGAATCGTGACCTTGCCGCCGCCGTCGAGCTCGCCAGCAATCAGGCCCTCACCGCCCTTTGCGGAGAAGATGATGTTGAGAACTTCGAGAGCCTTCGCCTGGCTGATTTCTGCCTTCTTTGCGAGCTGGCCCGCCATCTCCTTCTTGTTCATGATTGCCTCCTACGAGCAATGGCCGGATGTTCCGGCAGTGGTTTTGGAATGATGCGATCACACCGTGAAGCTGGGGATCACCGTGGTGGTAGCACGAGCGATCACACTTTTGGAGGGGATCGCGCCCACGCGGACAGATTTGCGACGATCCGCACGAGCGCGGCATCTCCGGCAACCTGCCGAGCGCCACCTCCGCTCGAACCCCAACCGGACACGGCCCATGGACGAACCTTCGTTTTCGAGAAATCGGTTGACGTGTCAGTTTCCTTCATGGCTTTCCGCACCCAGAACATCGTACCACTTGTCACTTTTTGTCATCGACCCCGATGAGCACGGGATCTCGGCCGCCCTCTCGGTACAAAACTAGCGAACCCACCACCCCGGAACACGCTTTGGCGCCTTCTCCACTCGACGCCTACCGATGTGAGACCCTTCACATCGGCGGGGTGAAGCGGGACGTCTACATCCGTGGCCATGGCCCCGCAGTCATTGTTCTCGCAGAAGTTCCAGGCATCACGCCAAGCGTCCTCGCCTTCGCAGAACGGGTCCAAGCCGCTGGATTTACCGTCTGGCTACCCCATCTGTTCGGCACACCAGGAGCGCCGCGGAGCGCGTGGCGTATCACCAAGACGCTGTGGAACCTCTGCATCTCCAAGGAGTTCCATGTCCTTGCCACGGGAGCGGACAGCCCGGTAGCCACCTACCTTCGCCAGCTTGCGACACTGGCGCATCAGCGCTGTGGAGGACAAGGTGTCGGCGCCGTAGGCATGTGCATCACGGGTCAGCTTGTACTGTCGATGGTGCTCGACGCCCCGGTGCGCGCGCCCGTCTTGTCCCAGCCGTCTACACCTCTAGCGCTCACCCCCACCTTGGGTGCGGCACTCGGCGTCTCGGACGCTGCCATCGACGCCATGAAGACACTTCATGAGACCGACGGCGTGAGGGCCCTCGGGCTTCGCTTCAGTGCGGACCTCATGTGCCCAGCAGCCCGATTCTCGACCCTGAAACAGGCCCTTGGTGATGCACTGGAGACCATCGAAGTGGACTCCAGCCCAGGGAATCGAGGACGACACCATCGGTTTGCCCACTCCGTCCTCACGGAAGACTTCGACGATACCGACGATGCGCCCACAAGGCAGGCCTTGCAGCGGGTCCTCGAGCACTTCCATACACACTTGAGGCCAGAGGGTTCTGCGTAAGTGCCTCGCCACCCAAGGCCCGCACCGCGCTGAAGCGCCGATGGCCGCGCCCGAGCACTACGGGCGTCGGAGATCTTGGGTGGGTAGCCACCCCTCATTCCCGTTTTGCAGCCGAACTTCGGTCCAACGCTTCCATCGCGACAGCGCCTCGACAACAGTCCCTTCCTCCAGCAGGTCGATGGACAACGCATCCGGTCGAGCGGCCAACCGAAGAAATCCCTCTCGTCGCACGACCATCGGTAGCCCGGGCCCTCGGTCCGCAGCGTCCACTGGGCAGAGATCGGCGAGCCGCTCCGCTGGACGTGCCCTCCACGACCCCGGAGGAAGCCGCTGGACATGCGACAACGCACCCGTATCGATCCGGGCGATATCCTGCTCGCGTCCAAGGCCCTCGTACATCTCGCGCGCCAACGACAAGAACCCCCTCACCTCGAGCAATGACGCCATCGCGCCCAACACCTCCGCATCTTGTTCAGCATCGGCACGTTGCATGGCACAGATGGCTTCTGGAAACGTACGAAGGTCAGCCCTTGAGCCTTCGTACGGGAGCTCCACCTCCACCATCGACGGCATCACCTCGTCGACGAGCGCCCGAGCGAGGTCGCCCAGCATGTCCCGCATCATGGTGTCAGGGACAACCGCCTCATCTCCCAAACACCACTCCACCGATCGGTCTTCACCCTGACGCCCGCGGCCCAGTTCGGCCGCATGCCGGTCGGTCAGTTGCCAATGCAGCTGAACGCTCACGACTTGTCGCTCGCAGGGAACCCCCACGTCCGCACCCTCAAGAATGGAGGCGACGTCGGTCGTGGTGACGGATGATGCCCCACGGCGGCTTCCGCGTCGCTCGCGAAACTCACTGCGGATGTCGCCTGTGACGTCAATCTGCCAATGAGCGTCTGCCCCGTCGTCCACCACGCGAACGCCATCGGGCCGATGCCACCCCTGAACGACATCTGCTTTCACCGAGCCCATCGTCCGAAGGGGATCTTGGATGGCTGCCACCACGGCCTCCAACACCAAGGCGCCGAGTTCCTCGTCGCCCAACGTCCGAACCTGCAGCGTCTCCACTGCCGAGAGGTCA
This sequence comes from Myxococcota bacterium, assembly GCA_049889515.1. Classification (GTDB taxonomy): domain Bacteria; phylum Myxococcota_A; class UBA796; order UBA796; genus JBMHDG01. Next base: position 107,298 of record JBMHDG010000002.1, on the reverse strand, counting down.
ACGGGGGCCGCGAGCTGCATGTGGTGAACCCGAACCGGCGAGGCCAGTCCAGTCGTTACGCCGAGCCACACCAAAACCCAACCCATCATTCTTGCTCCCGTGATGTCTGGTACCCTGCCGAGGGAGGTCCCTCATGTGGATGTTGGTGTGGGTATTGCTGGGCTGCATGAGCCCACCTGCACCCTCGACGACAGGTCCCGCATCACAGCTCACGTCTGCCACGCTGACCACGACCGCGCATGCATTCATCGAGGAACAGTCCTCGATGATGGCCCGATGCCAACACGAGATCGCGGACCGTATCGCCGCCGACCAGCTCATGACCCAGCCCACGCCGTATACCCAAGAAGATGTCGTGCGCTCCTGCGACGCGATCGTGCGACATTACCTTGGGGCCAAACGCGCGCTGCGAGGTCACAATCACAATGTTGACCGCGCACTGTCCATGGCTGCACGGGTGAGCGATGATGTGACCGTGCTCGGATTCACCGTGGGACAACGTCGAACGGGTGACACCGTCCGGTCCGCTCATGACCACCTCACCCGCTCGCTTCAGGAATCCCTCCGGGACTTCAACACCCAATTCCCACCCCATCTGGTCTTCCATACCCTGCAACCAGACCGCGCCCGAGAGCTGACCCCTGATGCGCTCGACCGCGAGATTGGACGTATCCTGCAGAATGACAAGAGTTCCTTTGGGTCACTGGAAGGCCTGTTTCAACGCTACGCACTCGACCAAGGTCCGGTTCCACCCCTCGTGAGGCGTCATGCCCTTGAGCACTACGGTGAGGCGCTCGCAGGTCGGCTTGAGCACCGAATGCACGAATGGGCCCTGACGACGGCGCCCGATCAAGACGGCCAACTCGAAGCGATGCAGCGCTATCACGTCGCCTGCCAAGCGTACGTTCGTTCCTACCTCTCCCTCATCCGACGCTTTGTGAATGGGGAGGTGACAACTGTAAAATTGCTATCTGAATCTGCCTCATCCATGTCTGCAGCCACCACCGAGTGGCACTATGCCTACGCACGCCTGCGAGACCAGAACCCTGCGCGATGAGGGTGTCCCTTGGACCCAATTTCGGAGATTCAGATCTACCTCAGCGTGGTGGAGCACGGGAGCTTCACCAAGGCCGCCAAGGCACTCGATCTCTCAAAGTCCTACGTCAGTAAGCGTGTCAAAGCCCTTGAAGACCGGCTTCGCGCACGTCTGCTTCACCGAACCACCAGGGCGGTTCAGACCACACCAGCCGGGCAGCAATTCTTCGAACAGGCCCGGGATGCCATCCAGCATCTACGCGATGCCGAAGCATCCGTCAGCGCACAGACCGACACGCCGAGTGGTCGGATGCGCATCACGGTTCCGCAGAGCTTCGGCACGCTCCACCTGACGCCCGTGTTGCTAGATTTTGCGGCTGCATATCCAGAGGTCGAGCTCGAGGTCCACTATACGGACCGAAAGGTCGACTTGGTCGAAGCTGGATTTGACCTTGGCATCCGAATCGGAAAGCTGATGGACAGCAGCATGGTGGCCCAGCGCCTTACGCCCATGACGGCACATCTCGTGGCATCCCCGGCGTACCTCGCCAGCTGCAGGCGTCTGGTCCAACCGGAAGACCTCTCGGACACGGCCGCCTTGGTCTACACCCTTGCACCCGCCCCCTACCGCTGGACGCTCACGCACCGCACGACAGGGGAGACCCGACGCATCAAGGTCAAGGGACGGCTGGAGTTCGACAGCGGCGATGCACTGCTCACGGCCACCCTGCGTGGATTCGGCGTCTCATTGCTGCCAGACTTCTTTGTGCACGACGCCCTGAAGCGCGGCGACCTTGTGCCTGTCTTGCCCGACTGGTGTCGGCAGACCGGCAGCATCTGGGCGATCTACCCAAACCGACGCCATCTCTCGAGCAACATCCGTCATCTTGTCGCGATGCTCAAGGCGTCGTTACACGCGCCCGAATGGCGTGAACAGTGACTTATGTGGGGCCACTGGCCTCAAACCCACGCTTCCGCATCCATGTACAAAACGAGGCCATGATCTTGCCCACTTCGATGTTGTTCTCGGTCACCTTCCGCCGGTAGCTCCAGTCCAACAAGAAGTTGTTGTCCGTCGCATCCATCCAATACCGATCGATGTTGGTGTAGGCATCGAGATGCGACATGACGAACTTGTCTTTGTGCTCTGTCTCGTGCAGAAAGCCATTGCCGCCGTAGATCGTCCCGTCCCAGTCCACCGTCACTTCTCCGTTCAGGCGCATAGGATTGGGTCGGTGCCGCATGTTGATGAACTCCAGCGTCTCCCCCGCTGCCCAACGGCGCTCCAGCTCGGTTCCGATCGCAAAGAGCCCGTCCGCCCAAGACTTGATCTCATGCGGCTTCCAGCTTCGACCCAGCACATTGTTGATCTGAATATGCCGAAAGCCCAAGTCCGCGATGTGGAAGAAGTTGGCCGGCATGGCGTCCACATTTGTTGGATGAACCACCATAATCACATACTGCTCTAGGCCACTCGCCAGAATATCCGAGGCGTGGGTCACGATGCTGTTGGCGTAGGAGTCGGCACCCCGCCAACGTGCAGCCCGGAACCGCTGCTGAGTCCGCTCATCGCCATCGAGCGACAGCTCAAGTCGAACGGGAAACTGTTGAAGCCAGTCCAACTTTTGCTTGTCTAGGGTCCAGCCATTGGAGGAGATGCAGAATCGAATGTTCTTTTGCAGGGCCTCTGCGCGCGTCATGGCATAGGCGATCGTGTGCTGGACGTTCGCCCACTCAATGATCGCTTCCCCGCCAAAGAACTGAAGCAGCACGTTGTCTTCCCGTGTGCCGAGCAGCATATCGACGCTACGCTCCAGCGTAGCTGGCGACATGACGCGGCCATCCTGCTTGGGGATGTAGCAATACGAACACCGCAGCTCGCACTGCCATGTCGGAATGACCACGAGCCGCCGCTCGAAGGCATACGTGTAGTTCCGAAAGGCCTTGATCCACCGCTCGTTCGGCCCGAGCACCTCTTCTGCGCGCGCCAACGCTGTCTCCCGCACCAGTGGACCGCAGGGCCATCCCTCTGCCGAGCGCTGCCATGCTTGCCGAAGCATTTCGAAGACCTTCATGCGTTGAATATCGTCGAGATGCCGGAGCAAGCGCTCCCCACGGCGAATCTCGACATCATCCTTGAGCGAGGCCTGAACCTCGAGCCAATGGTTGCGAAGCCCCTCGAGCATCGCGGTGCCGTGACCCTCTTCTGAAATGTGGATCGCATCGGATAGACCATGCATCCAAGCGCCGGTCCCCGGAAGACCTTCACCAAGGCCTAACTCGAGGCCTGCTCCTGCCCGCAACCGGAGCGCACAGAGCTCTTCGAGCGCCTCGAGGATGTCCTCGGGCGTCTGGTCAGGGCGACCCACATCTTGGAGGACGCGGACGCGGTGCCCCTGCTCCACATGCGCCACCAGCTCGCCACGCACCTCGACCAGAGCCAACCCCTCGCGCGCGAGGGCAGAGGTCGAGAACCCTCGGACACGGGCCGTATACACACCCTCGGCATTGGGCTGCCCAGGCAGCACGCGCTCATCGGACCGCAGCGTCATGAACCTTCGCCTCTTCGTCCAGAGTCCCACAGCCTACCACAACGCGCCACCATCTCCCCACCCGTCGCTAGCCCTCTCCGAAGAGCCGATCATCGAGGTGCGCACTGTTGGCGCGCTCCAGCCGATACATCCGGTGTTGGGGGGACTGCCCCGAGGGGGCTCCAAGCGCCCCCCCGACATGCCGATGGTACCCGCGCCACGCTTGGCAAAGCCACAACGCCAGCGGCCAACGCATACGTCCCCCTCGCAGCACCACCTCGTCCACACTGCGAATGTGGCCGCCGATGGCACGCTCCAGTCGAATCCTGTGTTGCAACCACAGTCCGTCCTGGGTGATCTCCAGGTCCACACGACGTCCTGGCTCGGACACCTGAAGGTTGACCAGAGCTTCTCTTCCCCAGCAGCGGGCGGTCGTGCGGAGGTCGTCTGCATCGTGCAGCGCGCGCGCAACCGCCTCGGGTTCGTTCAAGCGCCATGGAAGGCCCCAGTGGGCTAACGTATCCAACCGCGCAGGAATGTCTGTCATCGCCTGCCACGCCGGGCCTAATCCTGACGTGCCGCGTGTCCAGACGAGGATCTTGTACCCACCCGACATCTGTCCTTCCCCGCTTCGAACGATGTTCCGAACCCTCATCGCCCTTCTTCATACCGTTCTTGGCCTCCTGACCGCCACTGGGGCGGCGTGGTACGTCACACTTGCAGTGGCAGCCATTCGATGGGAATCCGCGTTTGATGGTACGACTTGGGCGACCTGGCTCGACCTCGCCATCGCCGGCGTAGCGCTCTTGGCAGCATGCCTGCATGTGGCCGGCGCATGGGCGACCTTCCTCGGAGCCTCGTGGGGGGTGCGCATCCTCATCGCATGGACCCTTGTTCACGCTTGGCTGACGCCACAGCTCCTGCAGCATGGCCTCGGTTGGCCCGCATGGCTGGCCATGGGGGTCATGGTCCCCGTGCTCATGTCTACGCTTGTGGCATGGGCAGATCAGCTGGTGCTTCATCATCGGCGTCAGCAACGGGACCTTCAACAACCATCGGTACCGCAGCGTCCTGCTGCCCTGTCGACACCGGAAGACGAGCACCCAGCCGCGAGGCCAATGTCCATGCCTCGTCCCACGGAAGAAGTGGAAGACGAACCGATGAGCCCGCCACCCGAACCACGACCTCCGCGAGACCATAGCGTCGAAGAATGAAGGACTGGGAAACATCGACCCGCTGGATCTTGTTGAGCGCAACCACCGTGACGCGTCGGCTCCAGATGCCTCTTCGTGTCATCAACAGCCGATCCGTCTCGCGCCACCTCTGGTGGGTCACATCCAACCACGAGGCCGCCACGTGAACCACGCAGCCGACCACCGAGACCAGCCCCATAGGCCACGCCCAAGCGCTGAACGCAACGACCATCAGGACGCCGTATCCTGTCGCTTGAGCGAGGACGCGCCGAATGGCGAGTGTTCCAGGCCGGCGAAGCAGCGCCTCATCACTGAAGTCGAGGAGCTCACGATCAGCGCCAGGTAGTGCATCGGGCAACAGCCGCAGCACGCCTTCGCGAGACATGTAGGGCACCATGGTGACGGCACGCTCCGTGCCGCCGGCCCCCCCCGCCGATGCCGTCTCGATGGTCAATGTTCCAAATCCCACCACGCGTCGAAGCCACGAAGACGTGTAGACAATGCGCTGAACCTTCGGCCGCTTGAGCTCGACACGTCGGGTCGTCAAGAGCCCCTCCTGAACGTAGAGTGACTCCTCCCTCCGCTCCATCTGAAACCCAAAATGGGCGACAAACGTGGTGACCAAGGTGACCAACCACGCACCAGTCATCACCACAATCAACAGAGCCACCCCCGTGATGCCATCCGCACGTTCCGTCGCCGCAGCCACGTCTGCAGGGTCTGCCAACTGCGTCAGTTCCATCAAGACGCCCAGGCCAACCACGGCCGCACCGAGGCGGGTGGAGGTCGCGGCGTACAGCAAAAGCTGTGAGGGTTCCACCTTCACAAGCGCCTGGTGGCGCTCATCCTGACCGGAATCTCCGGTCGCCACCTCGCGGACCTCGCCGCCCGCATGTCCCAGCCACGTCACAAGCCGTTGGCCTTCGGCCTCGGAGAGCGCCGACAGAAGACCCTCAACCTCGGTACCGCTCGCCGTCTCGATGCGAAGCTCTACGAGGCCCGTGAGGCGGTGAAGCACACTCCTCACCCGCTCCACGTTTTGGACGCGGCTGGGCTGAATGACGCGGTTCTGGCGCTGAAAGAGACCGGCCTTGATCTCGAGACGCCCGCCGACAACCCGATAGCGCAGGGTGGCGTAGTGGAGGAGTGTTCGTCCCACGGTCATCGCGAGCAAGAAGGAGAGCAGCCCCATATCTGCAAGTGCCGTGGTGTCGGACGCCCGTCCCAGAAAGACTGCGACAAGGATGGGCCACGTCGTTCGGACGAAGTTCATCGTCACCGGCAACAGGTTCACCACCGGTGACAGCGGATGCACCATGCGCCATGAGCCTGATGTCTCAGACGCCATCATCACCATCGTCGCGGACAAGCCTGTCCCGTAGCGCATCCGCCATCTCGCTTGTCAGCCCCGGAATAAACCCGTCAGCGCCCATGCCGCTCGCCGTGTAGATGGAGAGCCGCGCCAGCCCAAACCATTGCTCAAGAATACCCTGGCGCGTATCGACATGCTGAATGCGACTCAACGGAATGGCGGTCACCTCCCTCACAATCACGCCATGGACAATGAGCAGATCGCGCTCCCGTACCATCCATGCCCAACGCTGCCACGCAAGACTCGGCATCCAGAGCGCGAGAATCAGCAGGATCAGCAGCCAGCCGATGCCGAGCCCAAGACTCCACATCACGCTGGTGGACCAGTCCATCGACCACTGACTGGTGGCCATGAGCACGCCCGTGAAGCCTAGTGCGCCCGTCGTTGGCACCCAAAAGAACACGAAACGGGCCAGCGCTTGCAGATGAAACAACAGGCGCGCCTTCGTTGGCAGTCGCTCCCACGCAATCGTCATGGTCTCGCTCGGTTCAGTTCACGCGTCCAGGGATGAACCCGCAATGCGGCCGCAACAGAGTCATCCTGCGCAGCCGCCAAGGTTCTCATCATGGTCTCTGCAGCAATCCGGGCCTCTTGCACAGCCGCCGGATCGCGTTGGCCTCGGAGCGATACAATGGCGCGTTCCAAGCGAAAGACCACGGCACCAGGATCGGCCATCAATGGCCCGATCAATCGGAACGCGCGGTCAGCCGCTTCGTCACTCCCCAGTGCACGCGCACGTGCGATGACGGCCTCCCCGAGCGCGAGGCGATGTCCGGTGCCGGCAAGGCCCATCATCGCAGACTGGATCAATCGGTTGCCTTCCTCCACCTGCCCCATCGCCACGGTCGCCTCACCGAGACTGGCTCGTCCCCGCTCAACCAACACCACGAGACGGGCAAGGTTGGCCTGCTGTACCACCTCATCCAAGACAAAAGCAGCCCGCTCCGCTTGCCCCGAGTACAGCAAGATTCGCCCTTGCAGCAATCGAGCATTCAGCCTGAGACGTAGACGCTCTCCTGCCCCGACCAGCGCCAGGAGCTCGTCGGTATGCTCTTGGGCACGTCCAAGGCGTCCGAGATCGAGCTCCACGGCTGCCGCGGCACTCAAGAGCCCCACCAAGGTGGGAACATCCGCCTGCTTTCGCGCTTCGGAGAGTGCGGGATCCAGGAGCGAGAGGATCTCTGAAAACCGTCCTTCCAACCTAGCCACATCAGCCCACACGGCGAGAATCGCCAACCGCTCACTCGCGTGGTCCATGGCGCGTTCGTGGAGGCGCTTCAGCTTTTGTGTCGCAGACTCGATGTGTCCCTTGACCGCTTCCACCCTCGCGCGCGCTGTCTGCGCTCTGAGGATCCGCTGCGCATGCCCCGCCTCCTCGGCGGATGTCATGGCGTGGTCCAGCCACGTCATCGACTCTGACAGTTGGCCCGCATCAAGGTGATTCAGGGCGAGCTGTAGTGCGATGTCACTCTTTAGCGGTGTGCCCTGCTCACCCTCGACCTGCTCCCAGGCCTCGAGAAGATGGCGCCGTGTGCTTCCATAGTGGCCAATCGCATCATGAACCTCTGCCTGACCCAGTGAGACCGCTGCCAGCAGATGTTCATCCTCGGAGAGCCGGGCTGCCTCTGCGAGCGCACGCACACCCCTCGGGTCGAGCGGCTGAATGCGGTGCAAGACATGGCCCATCACAAGACGGATTTCTGCACGCAGCGGGTCGGGAACGCTGGCACGATCAACCAGGTCCCACACGGCTTCAAGAGAACGCTGCGCGGATCGCAGATCGCCGTTGTCGAGCGAGCGGCGTGCCACCAGAACCGCCCGACGCACCGCCATCACGCTCCGTCCCACCGAGGCCAGAATCTCCACTTGATTCGCGGAAGCTGCGTCATCCGGCATACGCTCGACCAGTGCAAGCTCGATCACCCGCCTGCGTCTGCCGTTGAGCCTCTCGGACAGAAAGCGAAGGGTCAACGGCGCATTGGCCGTGACCTGAATCTGCGCCTCATCGCTCTTTAGCGTCACCCAGCACTGCTCCGCCAAGATCTCGACGAGCGGCCGTAGCTCATCGTGCGACCACCCAAGGACCGTTGCAATTGTCTCCACAAAGAGCGGCTCTCCAGCCACCGCCAACACTTCAAGTACGCGTCGACCCGCCACGGGAAGCGTCGCAAGACCATCATGGAGCGCGCGTACGGCCGATTCGGGCAGGTGCAGTTGCGCCCCCTCCTCTCTCGCCCACTCCAGCCGGTTGCCATCACTGGCACGAACACAGAGAACTTCCCGCTCGACCAGTGTCGAGACCACTTCGGTGAGCAGTGTAGGCCGACCACCCGACGCCTCATAGAGCCGCCGGCCGAGTCGCATGTCTGGGCGGCGACGATGCAGCAACTCTCCGGTCGCGAGCGCAGTGGCTGCAGGGTCGAGGGCCGCAAATCGAATATGCACGATGACCGAGGTCGGTGGAAGAAACCGCCGCGCAGATGCGGTAGATTGCGCCGTGACCACCCACGATACGGGAAGCTGTGCACTACGGAATGCATGAGAGAGCGACAGCACCGCCAGCCTCGCTGTCAACGACCAGCGTTCCACCCGACTCAAGACAAAGAGGTGCCGGGCCTCTGACTCCGGAACCACACCGGCGAGGCCCGCTGCGACCACCTCAAAGGCTCTTGCAAGTTCCTCGCCCTTCAGGTCAGCCATCGCCGTCATCAGCTGGGCTTGCTCCGGGCTCACGCGCCCCATGCCGCGGACCCATTGTGGCAGCCACGCCACCATCTCTTCGAGCGACTCTGCACTCCAGGGCACCCACTTTCTCGCCTCCGCGTCCCGGCAGACCTGGCGCGCAAACCGCGCCCGCTCCAGCTCATCACCACCATCGAGCAGCACGCCATCTGCCTGCTCAAGTGCATCCCAGAGCTGCCGGTGCTCTCGCTGGCGCGCAAGAGACCGCTCCGGGTCAAGTGCGAGGGTCTCCTCGGGAAGCGGAATGCGCCCACCACTGATCCGCTCCAGACGATTCGCCACCGACAGCGCCGACTCCGGCCGCTCCCGGCGCTCCTTCCGCAACAGCTCAAGGATGAGCGCTTCGAGCCCTGGCGGTAACTCTGGGACCAACTCTCGCGGCGGCCGGGGCTCTTGCTTGAGCTGCATCCGTGCGAGCGTCTTGGGATCATCACTCTTGAATGGGCGACGTCCCGTGGAGAGCCGGTACAACAAGATCCCCAAGGAATACAGGTCTGCCTTGTGGTCTACGGGCGTTCCGAGCACCTGTTCCGGCGAGGCATAGCTAAACGTGCCCACAAAATCGCCATCTCGCGTAATGCGCTCGAGCGGGTCGAGAAGATGGGCAGTTCCAAAATCAAGGAGCTTGACCCGTCCGTCAGCCAAAACCTGCACATTGGCACTCTTGAGGTCCCGATGAACAATTCCGCGATCATGAATGTACTGCAGCGCGTGGCAGAGGAGCATACCGATGCGCAACACCTCGCGGTTGCGCTTCTCGCTCCCCGGAAAACCAAGATGCTTCACCTGCCGCTGAAGCGGAACGCCTTCGAGCAGCTCCATGCTGATCCAGGGGTGGCCATCATGTACCCCGTAGCGGTAGACCCGAACGATACTGGGGTGGTTGAGGCGGGTCATGGCCTCAAATTCACGGTTAAACCTCGATATACTCGACTCGAGATGCACCAACACCTTCAACGCGTGGCGCTCACCCGTAAAGACATCGAGTGCCTCATAGACGATGGCCATACCACCCTGGGCGAGCGGTCGAATGACGTCATAAGGCCCGATTCGGTCCGGTACGGTCTCTGAATCGAACACCTAGGGGACTCCTCCGCAAGCGGCTGCGTGCCAGCATTGAGGGTGTCCTGCCCCGGCGTGCCCGTCAACCACCTTCTACTCTAGCGCACCTCGACCGTGTCGACCTCACCCCCCGCGACCCGACGGAGCTCATCCTCAATGAGCGCCGAAAAACGCTCGTAGGGCTGCGCTCCACTCACCATGAGACCGTTCACGAATGTGGTGGGGGTAGAGAGCACGCCCGCCTCTCGACCGGCGCGAATTCCCGCTTCAAGACGTGCTCGGCTCTCGTCGCCTTCAAGACACGTACGCCACGTCTGCAGATCGAGGCCGAGTGTGCGCGCCTCCTGTTCAATCCCCGACGCATCAAGCGCAGTCTCTGCGCTCACCAACGCACGGATGAGGGGCCACCGTTGCCCCTGTTCGCCCGCACACACCGCCGCAAGGCCAGCAGACCGCGACCGTGGCTGTCCCGGCATGGGGAAGTCCACCCAGTAGATCGCCACAGTATCAGCGTAACGCTTGTGGATTCTATCCAATATTGCAGGTATCTCGCGGCAATAGTAGCACTGGGCGCCACCGAACACGACAAGCTCCACGGGGGCACCTTCGGCCCCGAGGGAGAGGAGTTCCGCGGGTGGGTTCGGCGAGACCCGGGGTACCGACGGAAACCGGAGACGCTCCACAAGCTGTGCTTCGTCTCGAAGCACCCGCAAGAAGGCCTTCCGCCTGTCTTGCTCCCGTTGCTTCTTGAGTTGCTCCCGCAAATACGGCCGCGCCATGTCCAAGGTCACCCCCGGAACGTCACGCCGAAAGCGCTCAAACTCAAGGTCCAGCTCGTTGGGCGTCGGCTCGGTGGATGTCTTGGCCACCTCTTGCTCAAGGAGAAGCTCTAGCGGGACGCCACGGCGTTTTGCCTCACGCTCCAAGAGCCGGCGCTCGACCGTCGCATCCAATGCGGCCGCGATGAGCTCGTAGCGCTTGAGTCGGTACTGAAGTTCCATCGACCGGAGTTCGTCCCCAATCGTAGGCTCCAAGTGCGACCACGTGACCTCGCCACCGTTCCAGATGGCCAGCTCGCGGTCCTTCCAGTCCGTGTCTGTCTCCACCTCGGTTCCGAGCGAAGGCACAGAACTCGGCGATGACGCGACGGACGTTTGTCCTTCGCATCCCGCGAGTAGCACCAGAAGCAGCCATGTACGCATGGACGGACCCCGAAAACCAGCTAGGGCCTTAGCGCAGAACCGGGACGGGCCCGCAGCACGTGACCTCTCACGACACGTCGGCACCCCAACCATGCGGCCGGAGCAACGAGTGAATCGAATCTTCTACGCATTTATTGTCGTCGCCGTGCTCTACGGAGGCTACCAACAGCTCACGTGGGAATCCCCTTCACAAGACGACAATCCCACGCATGAAGTGGTCACAACCAGTCCCGGGCCATCCCTCCAAGAGGAGGTCACCGCGCTTCGGGCCCGCGTGGAGGCCCTTGAAGCCCCCCCAGCAGCTCCAGCACCGAAGCCACCTATTGTCAAGGTTCAAGACGCCATCTTCGACGGTGCGTCAAGCGCCGTCGACATCGTCATTGGCCTCGTAGGAATCATGTGCTTCTTCTTGGGCCTGATGAAGGTGGCAGAGAAGAGTGGGCTGATGCTGGTCATCGCACGGCTACTCCGACCCCTGATGGTCCGGCTCTTTCCCGAGGTACCGCCAGACCACCCCGCAATGGGCGCCATGATCATGAACTTTGCCGCCAACGCGCTCGGGCTCGGCAATGCTGCGACACCACTTGGCTTGAAGGCCATCAAAGAGCTCGATGCGCTCAACCCGCACAAAGGCACCGCGACCGATGCCATGGTGCTCTTCCTCGCGATCAATACCAGCTCCATTACGCTTCTTCCTACCGGTGTCATCGGCATTCGGCAGGTGCTTGGCAGCACGGCACCTGCGGCCATCCTACCGACAACGCTGCTCGCCACGATCTTCTCTACGTCCATGGCCATTCTGGCGGCCTTCACGTACCGGCGGTTTTTTCCGTCCCCCGCCGAGTGCACGCCGCCTGAAGATGTGGTCGAGCTTCCGCCACCCGAAAAGGATGCCTCCTCGGTCGAGGGGTACCCCTTTTGGGTCAGTGCTACGGCCATGCTGGCCTGCCTCGCGCTGATTCCCCTGTCGGTGGTCTATGGCGACGTCGTCTCACCCTGGTTCATTCCCTTGCTCACGGTCGGTCTATTGACGTACGGCGCCGTCTCTGGCGTGCGCATCTACGAGGTGTTTGTCGAGGGCGCCCGTGAGGGCTGGGATGTGGCGGTTCGCATCATCCCCTTTCTCGTAGCCATCCTCGGCGCCGTTGGTATGCTCCGAGCATCGGGTGCGCTCGACCTGTTCATCGGACTGCTTCAACCCCTGACGGGCCCGCTCGGACTTCCCGCAGAAGCGCTTCCCATGGCACTCATCCGACCGCTCTCTGGCTCAGGTGCCACGGGCGTGCTCGTCAGCATCCTTGAGCATCCCGCCACAGGACCAGACACCTACACGGGCTTCCTGGTGAGTACCTTGAACGGCTCGACCGAGACCACCTTCTACGTGCTGGCCGTGTACTTCGGGTCCGTGGGCATCCATCGCGTACGCCATGGCCTGGTCACGGCACTGACGGCCGACCTCTTCGGGATCATCGGCTCGGTCGTGGCATGTCAGCTGTTCTTCGGCATGATGTTCGCTGGCTAGCGGGCACGGGCGATCATGGCCTCAAGCCGCGCACGGTCCACCACACCCATGCGGACATCGACAACCTCGCGTTCCTGGTTCAGCACGAATGTGGTGGGAAAGCCCGTCACGCCCCAGGCACGGGCAGCCTGTCCCGTTCGATCGTGAAGCACCGGATAGGTGATACCCAGCCGACGCGACGCGTTCGCCAGCGCATCAAGGCTGAGCGCATCGTCCTCACTCACGCCGATCACCACCACGTTCTTGTCGGACCGGTCCACGGCAGCCAGATCGGGAATCTCTTGACGGCATGGGCCACACCACGTGGCCCAGAAGTTCACCACGATGACCTCTTCATCGAAGGATGCGAGCGACAGCTCGCCGCCTTGAAGCGCGGGCAGCCGCAACCCTGGAGCGTCGCCGCCTGATACCGGTTGAGGGGCAAGCACCTGATAGGCGCCAAACAAGAGCATCCCCATGAGCAGTGCGAGGCCCCAGTCGCGCAACAGCTCCTTCATGTAGTGCATTGGGGTACCTCACCGGTCGTCAAGGCGCTGCCGCCTCGACACCCCCTACTGCTGTCGACCCGCCCTCGGCAATGTCCTCGAAGGCATCCTGGTTGTCTCCCCAGGTGCTCTCAAATCCCAAGGTGACCGCTGTCGACCCACCCACCAGCTCGGTCCCTGCAGCGAAGGTGGCCGAGAACTGGCCGTCAGGCATCACGTCTACACCCGACAGCGCCAGGAACCTTCCGTTGGTTGCAGTAAGACTGTATTCCACAAAGTCCGGTGCGCTACCGTCGCGCCAGCCGAGTGCCACGCCCCACGCCATCGCACCCTTGTCCGCAGCCACCCAGTTGAAGGCGGCATCGGAATACGCGGTGCCACCTGCCGAGAAGTAGGGGGCATCGCTCTGGATAGGTCGTACGCCGCTGTCCCAGCCCGAGTTCTGCGGGCCGAGCGTGCTCTGGCCATCCAAGACGAAGCGCGTATGGGTGTAGAGTTCCGCACGGTCGTGAAACAGCACGTGCTCGTAGCGAGCCACAAGGTCGAGGCTGTTCGTGACCCGGGTCGAATCTGCGCGCAGCACGGCCACGACAGGACCATCCACGATGAGGCTTACGCTATCCGCCACATCGTCCGCCATCGACTCCCAGCCACCCGCATGAATGCCATTGCCAGGTCCGCTCGCAGTCTGACTGGCGAGCACCGGCCCACCGGAGGGCTGGTAGGACACCAGCAGTCCGCCTTGATCATCGTCGAACACTGCGGTGACCAGATCGTTCGCAAGGGTTCGCTCATTGCTGTCCACCGAGACCGAGAGGCCGGTCGAAAACACCGGTGCTGGCACAGTAGACGCATTGGCGTTGCTTCCAAAGTAGACGCCATACGCGCGTGTCTGGGCACCCAAGACCGACGGTACGCCGGCGGCGCGAGCGGTGAAGGCCACCACGCCTGCATCATCACCCAGCGGGTCATCGAGGAGCGGGCCATCGAGCAGATTGGAGAAGCCGTCTTCGAACTGGAAGGGGATCTCGGGACTCGCCTCGGAGCAGTCCTGTTCGACCACACGGATGCTGTCCACGGCGAGGCCGGAAGCATCTCCTAGTGCAGCAAGTGCAGCTTCAAAGTCGATCACCGGGTCGACCGGAAGACCGGGCGACCCCGCAGGAAGCGTCACATCGACCAGAACGCGGTACGGCCACGCATCGTTCCACCACGCATCTGTTTCATCGATGTCGGTGTCACAGTCGTTGTCTTCGCCGTCGCAGACCTCCAGCGCACCCGGAAAGATGTCCGCGTTGCCGTCGTCACAATCGTTGGCCTGCAGGCTAGCACCCGAAGGCACGCCACACCCTGTCGACGTCACAGTCAGTACCGGGTCACCGAACCCATCACCATCGCCGTCTTCGGGGTAGCTGGCCCCAGGGTAGATCTCGCCGACGGTGGGCTCACAGTCGTCGTCGTTCGCGACATACCCTGCAGGTACACCACAATCGGATGGCGTCACGGCATCGGCAGCATCACCAAACCCATCCGCATCACCATCGCCATAGTAGGTCGCACCCGGGAAGATCGCGCCATTCGCAGGCGCGCAGTCGCCCCCGACAAGGGCTGAACCAAACGGTGGTGGGTCACACGTGTCAATGCCCGAGTCGCCTCCAAACCCATCCCCATCCGGATCAGGCCAGTAGGTCACAAAGCCCACAGCTTCGGGATCGTCGAGATCGACCAGAAACAGCGGGTCACAGTTGTTGTCCTGCCCATCGCAGATCTCGGGCGCACCGGGGTAGACCGTATCGGCGTTGTCATCACAGTCATCGCCCGAGGCCACATAGCCTTCTGGCGCCTCACACGCGGTCTCGAACATCAGAGGTGTCCCTGCGCCATCGCCATCGCCATCGGCGTAGAAGGTGGAGACGCCATCGGGATCGTCGACGGTATCTTCGTCGTCGGTCAGCCCATCGCAGTCATTGTCCACACCGTCACAGAGCTCTGGAGCATCTCGCCACGCCAGTGGCTCGCCATCATCACAGTCGCCCCCAACGTCCAACAGACCCGCAGGCTGGATGCACGCCAACACGACGTTCGCCTCGTCGCCAAACCCATCCCCATCCAGGTCGGGGTAGAACGAGCCCGCAGACTCTGCCGAGACGCCTTCGGGATCGTCATCGTCCACAGCCGTATCGCAGTCGTTGTCGATGCCATCACAGAGCTCCGGCGCACCCGGGAAGACGAGGGCATCGCCGTCATCGCAGTCGCCATCGTCCGCAGATGTGCCCGCGGGGGCCTCGCAGAGGGGTCCATCAAGGGCCACGCTACCGACCCCATCACCGTCCTTGTCGACGTAGAAGACCGCGCCCTCGCCGGGGGCAAGCTCGTCAAGATCATCGGTGAGGTCATCGCAGTCGTTGTCCTTGGCGTCGCAGAGTTCCGGCGCGCCGGGGTAGACCGTCGGATCACTGTCATCGCAATCCTCGGCCGCCGAGACACCATCGAGGTCCGCGTCCTCAAACACAATCGGGTCATCTGGACTAAAGCTGGCCCCACAGGCCGTCAACCAGAGGAAGGAAAGACCCAAAATCGAGCGCGACATGACAATCTCCATTACGCATGACCAAGGCTAGGTTGGGCTACGAGAGTACATCGGTTGTTGTCCCTCAATACTGTTGGCCCTTTTCTCTTCTCTTGCCACTGTGATTTCATGTTTTCCGCACGAATGCTAGCTTTGGCGGCATGCATCTCCCAGCCACCACCAGAACCCGAGGTCATGCCACCTCTGTCTGGCGCAGTGTCGGCTGTCGTCGACCACCTGCGTGATGGCCTCGCAGAGCACGATGCAGGCCGACCGAGCTTCGCGACACAAGAGTGGGATCTCGCGTGGGCAAGATTCCAGCGCGACGTCCAGCCCCACCTCCGTCGCACCGATGCCATGGGATCGCTACAGCTGGAGCTCAAGTTCGGACAGCTGCGTGATGAGCTCGGCGAGCGAGGGCCTGTTCCAACCGAGACGGCCACGAAGGTCTGGTCGGCCATGTGTGCCCTCGCCCACACGCCCGAGGCCTGTCCCTAGGCGTCGAGGTGCCCCACATCAGAGTCGCCCATCTCCACATCACCATCTGGGAAGTACTGCGTCCAGCGCTCATCGACGGTCTTCGCGGTGTCGGGGTCGCAGAAGAGCTCATCCGGGTACCATGGCTTGAACCGTGCATCGATGAACAGTGTGCCTCCGTACACAATGTGGTGACGCTGAACGCGCTGCGTCTGGGCGTGAATGTCACGCGCGGGCTCGAACCGCATGAAGGTCGTCCACAGAAACCGTGTGTTCGTGGAGGCGGTCTTCTGGGCATCATCGACCACAACCACCAAGGGCCACTCTGGAAACGCATCCTTCAGACGTTCGACGAGCGCATCTTCTTCCTCAAACCGAGGACCATCGACACAGAGCACACCTGGACAGAACGGCACCGCATTTCGGATACCCATCGGAAGCGAGCCCTTGAATGCACGAGGTAGCTCACGCCACGCCTCACCCACGCCCAACATCACGGCCTTACTGCCCATGTTGACCTCTGGGCCGGTGTAGTCGAGTGTGTCCATGGATAGATTCGAGAGCACGTACAGGTCCGTCTCGGGCCGGAACCGTGCAAGCAGGTGCGGAAGCACCACACGCGCGTCCTTGAGGTCGATGGGATCGCTCACCACCCAAAGGAACTTGGTCAGCGCCAGCTGGCCCTCGCCGAGAATACGGAACGCCGAGCTCATCGCCTCGCGGGAGTAGCGCTCGTGCACGACGGCACCTGCGAGTGCATGGTAGCCCGTCTCTCCATACGACCAGAGATCGCGAACCGCTGGCATCACGACGGGGAAGATGGGCGACAGAAGATCTTGCAGCACATCGCCAATGTAGAGGTCTTCTTGCCGGGGCTTGCCCACAACGGTCGCCGGCCAGATGGGCTTCTTCCGACGTGCGACGTGGTCTACATGCAACACAGGGTAGTCGTGTTGCCAGCTGTAGTAGCCATAGTGGTCTCCAAACGGCCCCTCTGGCTGTACATCATGCGGACGCACACGCCCGACCAAGGCGTACTCGCAGTCCGCGACGAGCCGGTGGGCTCCAGGACCGTCCGTCACCCGCATGCGCTCGCCTAGCATCAGACTCGCGAGGAGCACCTCGGGTACATTCTCGGGAAGTGGTGCGATCGCGGAGAGGATCAAGGCGGGTGGTCCGCCCACAAAGACCGTAACGGGCAGGTCATCGCCCCGCTCCTGGGCCACCTGATGATGAAACCCGCCCCCCTTGCCTATCTGCCAGTGCATACCCGTGGTGGTCGGGGAGTGTCGCTGCACGCGGTACATGCCGAGGTTGGGCCGACCATCATCCGGATGCTCGGTGTAGACGAGGGGGAGCGTCACAAAGTCGCCCCCATCGAGTGGCCAGCTCTTGATCATCGGGATCTTGTCGAGCTGAGCGGGGGTCTCGATCACCTCACCGACAGGGCCACGTCGCACATTGCGCATGCCGATGTTGATGCCCTGCCAGAAGAAATCCCTATTGTTCCAAACCTTCATGGGTGTCGGCGGAAAGAACGTGTGGAGCATCTCCACCGCGCGCTCGACAAAGCGCTTTGGCCGTGACCCAAACGCCATGAGCGCACGCTCCGACGTCCCGAACATGTTGGTGAGCACCGGTACGTCGTAGCCCTTGGGGTTCGTAAACAGGAGCGCCGGTCCGTTCGCAGCGATGACACGACGGTGAATCTCTGCAAGCTCGAGGACCGGGTCGACCTCGGCCTCGATGACCTTCAGTTCTCCCCGTTCTTCCATCATGCGCATCATGGCGCGAATGTCGCGAACGACCATCTGAGCCCCCACTCCGAACGGACGCTCTAACCCTCCTGACGCACAGCGCCGGATCCCGCAGCACTCCGATACAACTCGGCACGCACCAAGCCGTCAGTCTGCCTCGCGCTTCCAGCTCGGCCCGGTCTCTTCATCGAGCACTTGCAGTGCCTGATCATAGAGATACTTCGCCTGCTTCGGATTATCGCCAATCGCTACTGCACCCAGCTTGCCGAACTCCGACAGCGCTCCGATCAGGTGGAACACCACCCCACGCTCGCTGGCTTGGTGAAAGTGAAGCCCATGGTAGACCGCGATGTCGATCAAGTCTTGGGGCCGTAGACCCACGTACCGCTCACTAAAGATATTATCGCTTGCGAAGTAGTATTTTGGCGTCCCGCGCTGACTATGGAACAAGCCGGTACCACTGTCATAATGGCCATCCGTGAGGAACTTCAGCGTCAAGAACGGATGGGTCGTCCCTCCCTTTCGGAGGTTCACTTCGATGGCATAGTGCTCGTAGCTGCCATCCGGTTGCTGCACACTCACGTAGTCCACGGCAAAACGGCCCATCACCCCTCGTTCGGCGAGGACAGACGCAATCTTGGCGGCAGAGTCCGCAATCTCGAGGCGGTACTCATCCACGGCCGGGAAGGTACACCCAATAAACACCTGCCCACTCGGGCCTCCGAGCACCTGGTCATGTGTCGAGATGACCTGCGGCATCCCCACGGCATTGACCCGACACTGAGCCGACGGTGAACGCTTGACCGCGCCCTCTACAAAGGCCTCTACAACCCCCTGCATCTCGGCATATTTGCCCGAGAAGGACGCCCAATTTTCGTGGGCCGCTTCGTAGCGAAGTCCCCTGCCGTCGTCATGGGGTAGACGATCATAGATGGAGGTGATGAGCGATGCCTTCCCTGCCGTGGCATCGAGTCCATCGTAGTAGAACAACGCGTTTCCTTCGCCACTGAAGCCATCATTCAGCTTCACCACGGCCCGACGGGCATCGGGGTCTCGCAGCTTGAGCTCCGCGAGACACTCCGCCATGTCCCGGTGTGTGGTCAGCCGCTCAAAGCCGTACGGAAAGCGCACCCCAGCGGCCCGAAAGGTCTCGCGACACCCGCTCTTTGTACCCAGATCGCTCAGCTTCGGATCGACTGAGTGCAACGGGATGCCCAGCTGCACGGCGAGCGTTCGCTCCAGCGGACTGCTGTTAAAGCACACGATGTGAGCTCGGTAAGGGTCCCGAACCCGACGCGTAATGGACTCCATCAGGCGTGGCCGAGCGAGAATCTTTGCGGTCAGCGGTTGCGAAGAGCTGTCGCTGCAGTGCAGAAGCGTCAGACGCCGTCTCGCATGACCCGCGGGTACGCCAGGCAGCATCGCGAGGTAGTAGTCCACGATCTCTTCATCGATGGGCGTACTCGTGACGTAGATCACGTGGGTCCGCGGCTGGCGCAGGAGCATCAGATTCACGAGCATCCGCTCTTCGTAGTGCCAGACCCCTTTGATCTTGGCCAACTCACGCGCATCCATCGACAACGATGGCACCACGACCACCGTCTGTGGCGTCCGAGGATAGGTCGCGAGCATCCGATAGAGCACTGGCGTTCGGGCCTGGAGCAGCGCGTAGGCCTCGAGTTCCTGTGCCGACCCCGGTGCGGGGGTAAGTCGATCCATGTTCACAGCGACTCCATTCGTGACGAGAGCATACCGGATCCTACCGGGCATCGAACCCCGCATCCATGAATGGTCACGAGATCCCAAACCTGTCCGCCTCGCCACGGACGTCGCTCCATCCCTCTGCTGACCGGACTACATCCGCCCCAGCAACGCTGAAGCGTCCCGCACAGGAGGCCCCGTGCCGTCACTTACCGTACGAAGCAACAGGTCCAACGGCATGGGCCTGCGGTCGGTTCAGTTCGACGAGCCCGTCGACGGCCATCACGCCCCAGGACAGTTCGTGCAGTTGTCTGCGGGCGAGATCAAGGGCTACTTCGCGCTTGCAAACGACCCGGGCACGCCTGCAGAGCTGCTGGTCAAGCCCGGTGGCGCGATGGCCGACGTCGTGGCCGCACTGCACACCGGAAGTACGGTCGACTCCACACCAGCGATCGGTGATGGCTTCGCCATGCCATCGGGCGACCGGCCCATCATCATGCTGGTCACCGGTTCCGGTATCTCCGCCGTTCGTCCACTCATCCGTGCTGAACTCTCCCGCGACACCACCCGCCCCATCATCCTCTACTACGGTGTTCTGACGCCTGAACACCGCTCCTTCTCCAGCGAACTTGAGGCATGGGAGTCCGCAGGTGTAGACGTTCGCATCGTCCTCGGCGAGCCCACGGAGGCATGGCAGGGACGTCGAGGCTTCGTCCAGGACGCCGCACAAGAGGACGGCCTCGTACGCAGTGGCATCACGCTGGTCTTGTGTGGCTTCCCGGCCATGGTGACCTCCGCCAAAGAGATGTGGGGCGATGCCGGACTTGAAGCCGAACATATGGTTACTAATTTCTAGGGTTTCACCAAGACTTTCGAACTAAATCGAAAAAAGTTTGGTTGAGCCCTCATGGGATGGGACCTCGCCTCCGTCACAGCTGATGTGGGGGGAACACACCATGAGCAACGAACTTAAAGTCATTCGCAAGCAGCTGGAACAAGCACGGAGCGGTCGCGCCCTCAAGGCACAACAAGAGGTTTCGAACCGCGACGTCTTCGCCGTACCAGGACGCCAAGAGCTCAAAGCGCGCGCCGACGAGCCACGCTTCAAGGCGCCACGACGCGGCGCACCGAGCAGCTTGGGCGTCTCGCCAGTCGCTCACCTTACCTACTGGCGTACCCAGCGTGGCGAGGAGATTCCCGCCGAGCCAGCCGTCAAGGCGCGGGCCTATGTACCCTACACCCGCACGGACGTCGTACGAAGTGCCCTTATCCGAGCGCAGAAAGCCGAACGTGATGCCCTGAACACAGCCAATCTCAAAGAGCTCAAGGCTGCCCGGGCAGAGATCTCACGCCTTCGCAAGCGCCTCGGCGAACTCGCCAGTCACTGACTGGTCCCTCAACCCTCATCCCCCCTAGGGCCACTCCTCTCGAGGAGTGGCTCTTTTCTCTTTGGGGACCGGCTAGGCGTCGGGCGCTTGCCAGGGCGCGACCATGTCGCGCGGCCAGACTTGCTCAAGACGCCCACAGTCGTCACAACGCGCGTAGCCTTCGGCTGTGCAGACGCAGAGCGTCTCGGCACACGAACACGGATCCGAGGCATGCATCATGGTCATCTGCCCACCGTCGCAGGCCTCACATGCACACCCTTCACGAACCCATCGTGCGTGAAGCGGGGCAGGCGACAACAGGTGCAACTGAACGGCCGACATGGATCCTCCTTCGCATAGAATAGCGAAGTGCAGATGCAGCGTACAGATGGATCCGCAGCATCAACCCATCGGCGGACATCTTCTGGACTCCGCCATGCTGGTGGCCCGCAGGGGCAGAGGGACTCGAACCCCCGACCGCCGGATTTGGAATCCGGTGCTCTACCAACTGAGCTATACCCCTAAGGCGCCCCACGACTATCGGAACGCCGGCCTGCGGTCAAGCGAGGGTCGCAAGTCCGCCCGTGACCGCGGCAAGTGCCCACAGGTACCACCTGAAGTCCGCAAAACGTCCGATCTTGACGAGGCGTACCAGCAGGACCAGCGCGAGATAGCCCGTGACAAGTGCCGCAAGGGTACCGGCGAGGGCCGCCGACGGTGCCATGCCCAGCGACTCCACATCGTCCAACTTGAGGACCACCGCACCAAGAATGGCCGGCACACTCATGAGAAAGGAAAGCTTGACCGCAAACTCTCGCTTGAGGCCCAGCAGCATCGCGACCGCGATCGTCGTGCCACTCCGACTGATTCCCGGGGTAATCGCCAACCCTTGGGCTACACCGAGACAGGCCGCAGCCCAGTAAGGCGTCGTCGTGACCGTCCACTCACCGTCTTCGGTGCCTGCCGTCATGTGGAGCAGGAGGCCTGTCAGCGCAAACGCGATGCTGACCGATCCAAGCGCGTGAAACATCGCCTCAAACGTGTCCTTGAACAACACACCGATCAGGCCCGTGGGAACCGTCGCGATGAGGACCAATAGGGCCAGCCGGACACCTCGACGTTCCCAAAACCGGCCATCACCCCGAAACGTGTCGTTCAAGACTTGAAGAACGTCGGCACGGTAAAACCAAATGGCTGGGATGAGGGTCCCGAGATGCAGCAGTAGATCAAAGGCCACCTCGTCGCCCTCAAGCTCGATGAACTGCTGAAAGAGCACCAGATGCCCCGAGCTCGACACGGGAAGAAACTCGGTAAGCCCCTGCAGAACCCCTAGAAGCGTCGCACCCAACAGTCCCGCTGAACACATCATGAGGCTTTCCTAGTCTCGCGCACCATCAGCACCCTGCGGTTCATTGCCCTCTGCAGGTGCGTCGTCATCGGCCTTCTTCCGCGCCGCAGCCTTGGGGTCGGCCTTACGCGTCGCCTCGCCACGAAGGCGCTTCGAGGCTTCGATCACACGCTTGGACTCGGGACTTGGCGTTGTCGCCTCTTTCTTTGCCCCGTCTTCTTTCTCCATCCTCTGGACGTCGAGCGCAACCATGTGGTCGAGGACCGCCTTGGCCTTGTCACGTAGATCGAAGGTCGTCTGGTATGCGGGGTGCCCGTTCTCACCACGCATGATGGTCCGAATCAAGTCTTCAACCCGGTCGCGCTTGATCTTCTGGTAGAGGTCAGGGACTGGCGTCACGAGCTGCGATGCCGCTGGTCCGTCGCCGCGGGCCATCGCACCATGACACATCTGACAGTGCCGCTCCCACAGGATCTTTCCGAGCTCTTGGTGGGTCGGCTGCTTGGTGGGCTGCTTGAGCGTGGACTGCTCCAAGGACAACCCCACGCCAGGCGCCAAGAGGAGGGCACCACACACGCCCATCATGCCGGCCCATCGCCTCGTGGCACGAAAATCAACCATAGCGCGCGCTCCCTGCTGCGTGGCAAGTCATAGCATCCAACATCAAAAACGCCCACCGGCCGAAACCGATGGGCGCTTTGAAGTGGGTGGCGGGACGGACGGGACTCGAACCCGCGGCCTCCGGCGTGACAGGCCGGCGTTATAACCAACTTAACTACCGCCCCACAAATCTCTCAAAAGGAGTGGGCAGAACAGGGCTCGAACCTGCAACCCCCGGTGTGTAAAACCGGTGCTCTCCCATTGAGCTATCCGCCCAGTGTGTGTCTCACCGGACGCTCCGCCATTTATCTCCGACCGGCGAACCGTCAAGCGCACGCCGGCACTTTTTCTCGGTTTCAGAGACCATCGCGGGCTCATGTCCCGGGAAGCGATGGATTTTCCATCCTTTTATGGGCGCAACGCCAGCTCCAGCACTTCATCAAGGTTCGATACCGGCGTGATCCGTAGCTGCTCTCGTACGGCGGTGGGTACCTCGGTGAGGTCTGCCGTGTTGCCCTCCGGCACCAAGACATGCTGCAAGCCCGCCCGATGGGCTGCCATGACCTTCTCCTTGATGCCGCCGACCCGTAAGACCCGGCCTCGCAAGCTGATCTCGCCGGTCATCGCGATCTCATGCCGAACCAGACGACCCGTCAACGCACTCACCACGGCCGTCGCCATCGCAATACCGGCGCTGGGTCCCTCGACCCCACCGGGGAGCCCCGGATAGTGGATGTGTAGGTCGGTCGTGGTGTGTAGGTCCGTCGAAAGGTCAAACGACGCCAATCGAGACCGAATGACCGTCCATACCGCAGAGACGCTTTCTTTGATGGTCTCACCCAGTCTCCCTGTACGCACCACCTCACCCTTACCGGGTAAGGCCACGGCTTCGATGCAGAGGACACGCCCACCCGCTGCACCGACCGACAACCCGTGGCACACGCCCACCTGATCGACCGTCTCTGCCACAGGCTGCGGGTAGCGAGGTGGCCCAAGCCAGGTGATCAGGTCGCTGCGTTCGACGTTCAGCGGACCCTCGGCCCCCTGCTCTAGTCGACGCCGCGCCGCCTTCCGTGCGAGCGCCGCCACCTCCCGCTCCAGCCCCCGAACACCCGCCTCTCGGGTGTACTGCCGCAGAATGAGGTCGAGCACGCCGTCACCCAGCCGTAGGCCGTCTCGCCCAACGCCTGCATGTTCTGCCTGTTGCGGGACAATAAACCGCTCTGCGATCGTACGTTTCTCTTCTGCGGTGTAGCCACTCACCTGAATCACTTCGAGCCGGTCGCGCAACGCGATGGGGATCCCCCCCGTGTCGTTGGCCGTACAGATAAACATCACCTGCGACAGATCGTAGTCAATGTCGAGGTAATGGTCGGCAAACGTCGGGTTTTGTTCCGGATCAAGCACTTCGAGCAGTGCGGAGGCGGGGTCACCACGCATGTCCGAGCTCATCTTGTCGACTTCATCGAGCAAGATCACCGGATCGGTGGTCCCCGCACGCCGAATGGCCTGCAGAATACGACCGGGCATTGCACCAATGTAGGTACGTCGATGCCCCCGAATCTCGGCTTCGTCCCGCACACCACCGAGCGCAATCCTCGCGAACGTCCGACCCGTGGCTTCGGCGATTCTTCGGGCAAACGTTGTCTTTCCAACGCCCGGCGGACCAACAAGGCACAGCACCGGCCCACGCGGCGACGTATTGAGTCTGTCCACCGCGATGGCCTCGATGACGCGCTCTTTGAGCTTCTCAAGACCGAAATGCTCCGAAGCGAGGACATCCGCCGCACGAGACAGCGAAAACTCCTGCCGCGGCACGCGCTGCCACGGCAGTGCGGCGATCCACTCCAGATGATGGCGAATGACGTTCGCCTCCGACGACATCAAGTTCATCCTCGACAGCCGTGCCAGTTCTCGCTCTGCCCGGGCTCGAACAGAAGGCGGCAACCACGTTCGTGCCAAGGCTGCCGCGAGCTCATCGAGCTCAGGAGAGGTGGCTTGCTCCTCGCTACGAGCGCGAGAAGCCTGGTCACGGTTTTTTCTTGCCTGCGCGCGAAACCGTTCTTCGACCACGACAATGTCTTCTTCTCGCTCGAGGAGCTCCAAGAGGCATGCCACACGCTCATCGAGTACGAATGCACCCAGCAGCTTGAGCTCATCTGGAACAGAGATTCGCAGCTGCCGTCCGATGACATCGACCTCCCTGTCCGACATCGCCATCGGGTCGAGGTCGGATGTCGCCTCCCGCCACTTCTCGGACGTCGCCGACAGACGCTCTAGACTGGCAGCCAGCCGAGCCCTTAGGTTCGGCGAAAGTTCAGGGCGTTCAGACAGCTCCCACCGCTCGACCGTGGTCGCGAACCATGCGTCACGGTGCTCCGTGGTGTGGCGACGACACCGCTCAATCCCCTTGAGCCTGATGCGCAGATGACCACCCGCAAGCTCTTCGAGGTGTTCAATCTCTGCGAGCGTGCCCACTGGTGCCAACTCCTCGATGCGCACATCGACACGGTCCCGTAGCTGGGGCACGGCCACCAGCGTCCGATCGCTCCCCATCGCCTGTTCAACGGCCCGGATACTCACGGAGCGGCCCACCACCAGCTCCACCGACGCCTCGGGGAACAACACCACACCGCGCAGCGGAAGCAGGGGAAGGTGACGTGCGTCACCCGCGCCATCGAGGATGGTCACGAAGGCCATAGCGTGTCTCCAGGGTGAGCCATGCCGTCAGGCGCTCTCACTCTCGCTCTCATACACGAGGATCGGGTCCTTCTTACGGGCCACCACATCATCAGAGATAATGCACTCCCGAACACTGTCTTGGGACGGGATCTCGTACATCACATCGACGAGAATATCTTCGAGAATGCCGCGGAGCCCACGCGCACCGGTCTTCTTGAGGATGGCCTCTGCCGCCACTTGACGCAGCCCATCTTCGGTGAACTTGAGCTTGACGCCGTCCATCTCGAACAGCTTTTGGTACTGCTTGAGCAGCGCATTCTTGGGCTCGGTCAAGATGGCCATCAGCGCTTCTTCATCGAGCTCATCAAGCGTGGCGAGCACCGGCACTCGACCGATGAACTCGGGGATCAACCCGAACTTCATGAGGTCTTCCGCCTCGGCCGATGCGAAGAGCTCCGACATCGTTCGGGTGTCTTTTCGAGCGGCCGTGTTGCCAAACCCCATGGCCTGCTGGCCAAGACGCGCCTCCACGATGCGATCGAGCCCGACGAATGCACCGCCGAAGATGAACAGGATGTTGGAGGTGTCTACGCGGAGGAAGTCCTGTTGAGGGTGCTTGCGGCCCCCCTTTGGGGGAACATTCGCAATCGTGCCTTCGATGATCTTGAGCAGCGCCTGTTGCACGCCCTCGCCCGAAACATCACGGGTGATGGATGGATTCTCGCTCTTACGCGCCACCTTGTCGATCTCATCGACGTAGATGATGCCGCGCTTGGTCTGCTCGACGTTGTAGTTCGACGCCTGAAAGAGGCCCAGGATGATGTTCTCGACATCTTCGCCGACGTACCCCGCCTCCGTCAGGCTGGTGGCGTCGGCAATCGCAAAGGGCACGTTGAGGAACTTTGCCAAGGTCTGCGCGAGCAGGGTCTTTCCAGAACCCGTCGGTCCAATCAGCAGCACATTAGACTTCTGAAGAACAACATCGTCGGTAGAGCTCTTGGCATCGATACGCTTGAAGTGGTTGTGCACTGCGACAGACATCGTCTTCTTGGCGCGGTCCTGCCCCACCACGTACTGGTCGAGGAAGTCGTAGATCTCTCGCGGTGTGGGAACGAGACCCTCATTCGCGTAGTAATCCTCGCGCTCTGCGTCTTCGGTGATGATGTCCGAGCACAGGTCGACACACTCATCGCAGATATAGACGCTCGGTCCTGCGATGAGCTTCTTGACCTCCTTCTGCGCCTTGCCGCAGAAGGAGCACGTGAGCTCACGCGCGTTTCCACCCTGTCGAGCCACAACGCCTCCAAGGCGACGCTTATGCGTCCTTTGTCGAGGAAGGCTTGAACGTGGCGTCAATCACCTCATCGACGAGACCGTATTCCTTGGCCTGAATTGCTGACATGATGTGGTCGCGCTCGGTATCGCGGGCCACCCGGTCCACAGGCTGCCCGGTGTGCGCCGCGAGGACCTCGTTGATGGTCTCCTTCCAGCGCATGATCTCGTTCGCATGAATTTCGATATCGCTCGCCTGACCACGAACACCGCCGAGCGGCTGGTGAATCAGCACGCGGCTGTGCGGAAGGATCCGGCGCTTGCCGGGCTCGCCAGCTGCGAGCAGAACGGCACCCATGCTCGCCGCCTGCCCCACACAGATGGTCGCGACCGGGGCGCGGATGTAGTGCATGGTGTCGTAGATCGCCATGCCCGCCGTGATCGAGCCACCTGGGCTGTTGATGTACAGGTAGATGTCCTTGTCCGGGTCTTGGCTCTCAAGGAACAACAGCTGAGCGATGATCAGGTTCGCAATCTCGTCGTTGATGGGAAACCCAAGGAACACAATCCGGTCGACCAGCAGGCGCGACCAGATGTCATGACGGGTTTCTCCCCGATGCGATTGTTCGACCACCATGGGCACGACGTAGTTCTTGATATCCATCCAGCTGCTCCTCGCTGTTCGATAGATAGACCCTAACCCCCAACAGCGCTCCGACGACTCCCGAGTGCGACAATACGGCGCGCTTGGAGGGAAAATGACCTCAGAGACCGCACGACCGGTCTGGGTTCCCACAGAAAACAACCCCGCGCGACACGAAGTCGGGCGGGGTCATGGGCGCATTCTCGAAGAGGTTCAGGAGAGTGCAGCGATAAGGTCGCCCTTCTTCATGGAAGAGTAGCCCTTGACGCCGGCCTCCTTCGCCATCGCCTTGAGCTCTTTGACCGTCTTGCCCGAGAGATCACCGCTGGCCGATGCAGCAGGCGCAGCTTCTTTCTTGGCCTTCGGTGCGGCCTTTTTCTTGGCCTTCTTCTCGGTCTTGGGCGCAGCTGCGGCTTCTGTAGCCTCCTCTGCGGCGGGTGCCTCATGGGTCACCTCTGCCTGCTCGAGCAGCCAATCAAGGCACTTCTCCTCGAGGATTCGCTGACGAAGGTCTTCCATCGCATCACCCTGGAAATACCCGCGGATGGCCTCCACCGTCTGCCCCCGCTGACTCGCGAGTTCTTCGATACGCGCGTCGCAGTCGGCATCGGTCACGGAGATGGACTCTGTTGTCCAGATATATTCCAACAGGATGGCACCCTTCGCCGCGAAGGATGCGCGGTTGCGCAGGTCGGCAATCTGGGCATCGTTGAAGCGCAGGTTCTTAGGATCTTGGCCACGGTACACGGCCTGCATCTTCAGCTCTTCGACGAGAAGCTGAAGGTTGCTCTCGACCATCCCTTCTGGCACATCGAAGGCATTCGCCGCAATGAGCGCAGACAGCAGGTTGGCGCGCGCCTGGGTGCGGGACGCATCCTCGCGTGCGCTCGAGAGATCGGTCTGCAACGACGCGCGCATCGCGTCGACACCGCCCTCGAAGCCCATCTCGGTCGCGAGCTCGTCGGTAAGCTCTGGGACCTCGTCCGCCTGAATCGCGAGGACCTTCGCCTTGACCTTGAGCTTCTTGCCAGCAACAGCCTCGGTCCGCGCGTCGTCGGAGAAGGTGATCGTCTTGGTCTTCTTCGCGCCGAGCTTCATGCCCTCGAGCATGCCCTCGATGCCCGCAAACCACGCGTCGCCTTCGGTGCGAATCAGCGTACCGGGCTCGGTCACCACTTCGTCATCGCCATCGAAGATGTTGAGCTCCACCTGAACGTGGTCACCCATGGCGACAGGTCGGTCTTCCACCGAGACTCGCCGCGTCTGCTGTTGGCGTCGGGACTCCACCGCAGCGTCAACGTCCGCGTCGGTCACCTCGAAGGGAGGCCAATACACCGACAGGCCCTTGTACTCGGCCGTGTCGAGCACGGGCTTCACATCGACATTGATCGTGAACGTGAATGCAGCATCGCTCTCGATCTCACCGCGCTCCACCAGCGCAGGCCGCGACACGGGCTCGATGTTGTGCTCATCGAGCGCTGCAGTGTACCCACGCTGCACCAACACATTCGCCACGTCGACGCGAACGCGCTCACCGAAGCGCGCCTCGAGAACCTTGGCCGGTGCCTTGCCCTTGCGGAACCCACGCAGGTGCGCAGTCCGACCTACCTGGGCGAACGCCTTGTCGAGTTCGGACCGTACGACATCTGCCGGGACGGACACCTGAAGCTTTCGGACAAAGGACTCGGACGTAACCTGGATATTCATGCTGCCCTCGGTGGCCTCCCACCGTGCCATGTGTGGTTGGCTGGAGGGAACGCAATGGATGGAGGATGCGAGAAGGGGGACTCGAACCCCCACGGGTCACCCCACCAGATCCTAAATCTGGCGCGTCTACCAGTTCCGCCATTCTCGCGAGTAGACTTCTAATAACA
Organism: Myxococcota bacterium; assembly: GCA_049889515.1. Lineage (GTDB taxonomy): Bacteria > Myxococcota_A > UBA796 > UBA796 > JBMHDG01. Next base: position 77,864 of record JBMHDG010000002.1, on the reverse strand, counting down.
AGGGAGAAAAGGGTGGTGGGCCCACAAGGAATCGAACCTTGAACCTACGGATTAAGAGTCCGGTGCTCTGCCAATTGAGCTATAGGCCCACACGAAAACGCGAGGGTGGATTATGGGGATCGAACCCACGACCTCCGGAACCACAATCCGGCGCTCTAACCAACTGAGCTAAACCCACCATATGGGCTTGCGCCCACACGACGGCGCCCTTTTACCGATCCGAAACCGAATGGCAAGGGTGCAGACGTGATTTATGCTTCTCGGCTCATCTACCATGGGCTTCTGGCTCCACAAGCACACAACTAGCGGATCCTCGCACCGCGACCTGCCACCTGCACAAGAGACCCGATCCAGCCATGAACGCGTCACCTGACATCCCCTATCCTCACCTCAACGCCCTCCTGTCGCTCATGAGACAGGCCGGTGAGCTGGCACTTCACCAACGGTCCACGCTCCGCGTCGAATCCAAGGTCGATCACTCGCCGGTGACCAATGCCGATCGCGCCTGTGAGCGCATACTCGTCGAAGGGCTGACACAGCTGTTTCCCAATGACGCCATTCTGGGTGAAGAGGGCGCCCGTTCCTCCCCCCGAGGCGCAACGCACACGTGGTACATCGATCCGATTGACGGCACACGCGCCTATATTGACGGACTGGGACACTGGGGACCGACCATCGCCCGTACCGGCCCCGCAGGCCTTGAGGCGGGGCTGTTTTTTGAGCCCTCCCTCGGCACGATGTGGGTCGCCGCACACGGCCTTGGCGCCTGGCGTGGGAGCCAGCAGCTGCGCCCCCGAACACTAGAGAAGTTCCATGGAGAGGTGCTCTTCGTGCCCAGTGGATTTCACCGGGTCGGGCCACTTGCATGGCCAGGACGGTCTCGGGGGCTCGGCAGCACGGCAGCACATCTCGCTCATGTGGCCTCGGGGGGTGCCGCTGCCGCTTTGGTGCATACATGGAGTCCGTGGGACGTCGGATGTGGTCTCCTCCTCCTCACGGAAGCAGGCCGCACCGCGCGCACGTTAGCAGGAGACCCGATCATCGACCTCTCGGCTGGCTCGCAGCCTTTCATCGCCGGTGACCCCGGCGCCGTCGACCTCCTTCTTCGTGCAACTCGAACACTCCTTCCATCATCAGGGAAATGACGTATGTCCGAAGAAACCGCTCTGACCCCCAGAGCATCTACGACACCAAGAGCCGCAAAGAGCAAGGATGACCTACTCTCTGCGTACCTCGCTGAAGTTCGTCGTTACCCCATTCTCAGTCCCGAAGACGAGAAGAAGGCCGCCATCAGCTATGTGGAGACGGGCGACCGCGATGCCGCGAATCAGCTCGTGACCTCGAACCTCCGTCTGGTCATCAAGATCGCCTTCCAGTACCATCGCCAATGGGCCAACGTCCTCGATCTCATTCAAGAGGGCAATGTCGGGCTCGTCGAAGCCCTCTCACGATTCGACCCCTATAGGGACATCCGGTTCTCCAGCTACGCGCAGTACTGGATCCGGGCGATGATCCTCCGATTCCTCCTCGATAACTTTCGACTCGTGCGACTCGGCTCCACGCGCGCCGGGCGAAAGCTATTTTTCCAGCTCAAGAAAGAGCGCGACCGTCTCATCGCCGCCGGTATTGATCCCACCGAGGCGACCCTCGCCGAAAACCTCGGCGTCTCGGCCAAGGAGATTCGCGCGGTGGACCAGCACCTCCGTGCGCCAGCCTTGTCGTTGCACGCACCCATGGGTGACGACGATGACAGCAGGACACTCGGCGAAGTCGTCCCTGAGACTGTACCGCGCAACCCAGAGGCCACCGCGGCGAAGAACGAGCTCGGCAGCATCGTGGCGACGCACCTCGATGCGTTCGCCGCGACCCTCGTGAAGGAGCGTGAGAAGATCATCTGGGACGAACGCCTGCGCGCCGTGGACCCCATCAGCCTGTCGGCCCTTGGTGCACGCTTTGGTGTCTCGAAGGAGCGCGTCCGACAGATCGAGGCGCGCGTCAAGAAGCGCCTGCGAGAGTTTCTTGAGAGTCAGCTCGGCGATGAGATCGACTTCGAGTTCACGGTGCCCGAGGTGGATTGAACGCTAGGTCGCCATGACCTGGGCCATCCAAGGTGCCCTCATCCGCGTCACCTGAGCAGCCCCCTTACACTCGACCTCTACGAGCCCCAACGCATAGAGCCGACCGTCGATGTCCTGCGTTGGCCGCCCTTCGTGGTGCTGCAGCGCCTCGAGTCGTGCCCATTCCGATGGCGCCCGCTGTCGGAGCACGACCAGACGCTGCCGCAGCCCATCGAACTCCGCTGTCAGGAGCGACGTGAGGCGGGACGCATCCGCATGAGGGTCAGCGACCAGGAGCTTCGATGCCGCATCGACCAACGCCGGCACGCCCGCCGTCATCTCTAGACAGGCATCGAGGACGGGCATGCAGGGCTCGTCTATCGCTGAGATCATGGCGTCTCGGGCACCAGAGATGCTGTAGTCCGGTACAAGGAGTGACCCACGCGGGTCATGTGAGGCCAAGACGCCAGTCACCGGCCCTAGGGTGATTCGTGAGCACGGTCGCCGAAGATGGGCCCGGTTGAGACCATCGAGCAGGGCCTCCCGCACCCCATCGGTGTCCTTTCGCCACCCGGAGATGACCACGGCCCCCGCAGCATCTCGCGCTGACATATGCAACAAGACCGCACGGCGAAACCCTTCGTCCGTCGTGGGCTGGGCCCCCGCCTGCCGCCCATGGGGACGCAGCTGAGCGAGCACCGCACGCCATCGTTGCGCCACTGGTACGTCTTCTCCGGGGATATTGACCATGACCATGCGGAGGGGGCGATCGCCCGCGAGGAGTCCCACGCGCACGTCGCGAAGCAAGAGATCCGGTCGGGAAAGGGGTCGACACAACAGATGGATCCGTTCGTGGCACGCCATTCTGCACCGCACCCGCCGCGCCATGACCTCGCGGGGGTCGGTCTCTGCATAGGCCCGCATCGAAGGTGCACCATGCCGCCTAGACGCTGCACGAAGCATCATCGGCATAGACGATAGCGCGCGGGGTGGTGCCTTCGACATGCCTCGTAGGCTAGGTTGCGTGAGACGCTAGGTCAACAAGCCCGAGGGACGCCGTGGAAGGTGAGGAAGAGAACCCCAGTCGTGGCAAAGGGATCGACGCATTCCCGAACGCCAACAGTCCGCAGCTGCTGACGCACATGATGGAGACGCTCGCGCGTGGCATCCGCTCCACCCGGGGTCTTCAGGAGTCGCTGGGAATCGACCAACGCACCGTTCGCTACTATCTTCAAGCGGGTCGCTGGCTCGGGCTGCTGCTCGACGGAAGCGAGCCCCTTCTGTCACCCGACGGACTCGCGTACGTCTATGCGGGTTCGGAGCGCCCCAGACACTATGCGAGGCTGGTCCTCAACCATCCGTTCGTGCAGCAGCTCCTCTCCCACGCGGGAGGTCGCATGCCGACCACCGCGCAGGTCGCCGAGGTCATGCGAGCGTCAGCGCCAGACCTCGCCGATGCCACCTTGCAGCGCCGTGCCAGCAGTGTTCGCGGACTGATCGCGCCAGCAATGGAGCCGGGCCTCGTTCCCGAGGCGGATGCCCGAGACCAACTCGCACTCCCCCTATCACAGGCGCCAAAGGTCGCAGCACCGCCGCCCCTCTCGGCCATTGGCGGTAAGGTGTTCAACCCCGACATCTACCGCTACATCGCCTGCACATTGATGGACCATGGTGAGTTGACCTTGGGGCATGTCCGCGGTCTCCTCGACCGGGCTGGCGCTTCGGATGTGGCCATCGGACCCTATATCGACCTCGCCCTCGAGCGGGGCGATGCCGCCCGACTCGAAGAGCGCCTCGTGGTGACCTCGAGCATGGCGCACCACCGCCACATGCTGGACAGCACCGCGAGCATCATCCTGTCCGATGCAGGGTGGCGGGCGCACCTCACGTCCGTCATGAGCCGGCCCAAAGAGGGGTCCCAAGTTCGAATCAAGGGACGCTATCGGCTCTGGGACCGGCGTCTTTTTGGCCATCAGATGTCACCGGACACCCTCGAGGCGGACCTCCACGTCGTGCTTCGGGACCGCTCACTCTCCAGCTGGCCCATCTGCAACGGCCCGGGCGACCTGCCCGCCTACACCCCGCGCGCCTTTCTCCTCGCGTGGGACCAACCGGGGCTCGCAGTCGCCCTGCCTCCCGCGCTCGCTCAACTGTGGGAGGGCCTCTCGGGCATCAACCGTCGGTTGCGAAATGCGCGTCATCGTGCCGATGCCGTCGCCCTACCGACGCCGGCCTATCGGCCCCTTCGCGTCCACGGGGGCGCCCTGCATCCCGGCGAGACGCTGCCGCGCTCGATCCCCGATTTGCGTTCGCTCCGCACACGGCTGGTCATGAACAGCCCCTACGTGGCGATGGTCATCGCGTTGATGCTGCTCCATCGGAACGAAGGCTCCCGGTTGTCGATTCGGACCACGGGGGGCCGATGGGAGTTGCGCCGATATCGGCAGGTCTTGGGGGCGCCACTTGAGATCCTCGATGGGTTCGCACGAGCGATGGCGTGGATACCGTCAAGGCGCCCGCATGGCGGCTTGAATGACGGTGCATTCCTCTCTTTGCTGGAGCGCCTCGGACTTGTCGTCTTGACGGACCAACGGGCATTGCTGGAAGAAGGGTTCTTTCATTCCATGCGTCAAGAAGCCGAAGAAGGTCAGCTCCACCCTCAACTGACGCGCCTTGGCGCGCGCCTATCCGCCTATCTGGACACACTGGTTCAACAGGGCGAAGGATGAGCTCACCGACCTCGATCTTCGTGTACGGCACCTTGATGACCGATGGTCGGCAAGCCAAGCTCTTGGGCAATCGGCCCCGCCAAGCCGCGACTGCACACGGCGCGCTCTACGACCTTCCCGCTGGCTATCCCGCATTGGTGCCCGGCGACACTGGTGTCGTGCACGGCGAACTGGTTCGTTTCATCAATGAACGCGTGCTCCACATGCTGGATTTATATGAAGGCGTACCCCAAGGTCTGTATCAGCGCGTCATCTTGGACGTCCGTTGCAACACCGAGCATTGCCGCGCATGGACTTGGGTGATGCGCGACGCGGACATCAGAGACGGACGACGGATCCCCAACGGAAGGTGGCGTCCGCTGCGACGGCGATGAAGGTTCACACGACATTGAGCGGGGAGGCGTTGACCTGAACCCTCGCATGCTGATAGCTTCCCCTCGTCCTTCGGCCCTGCCGATCAGCGCGGAGATCTCTCGGATGACCAACTCCGACCATTCAAGCCTTCAGGCCATTCAAGAACAGCTCGCCGACGTCCTCGAGTCGCGCGTGACCGAGTTGATGACGGAGATCAAGGCCAGCCAGGCACTCTCACGTCAAATCGCTCGCACCGAAGAGGAGCTGGATCGCCAGCGGATGCTTCGAGAGCGACTTCAGGCCGACCTGCAGCCACTCCGCGACGAAGCAGCGACGCTGAAGAGCGAGACCTCGACGCTACAGGGGGAGGTCGACGACCTTCTCGCCAGCATCTCGCGCATGCGGAACATTCGCGAAGAGCTCCTCGCCATCAAGGGCGACTCGGCTGACCAGGCCACCACCGACTGAACTCGGAGTCGTACGTGATCCTGTCCTCTGCTGAGGCCGCCACTCTGATTGCGACCCTCGATGCCGTTGAAGCCACGGTGCGTCGGGTTGCCGCCGACTCGTTGTCGGTGCAGGCCATGATCCGGATGGACCAGCACTCGACACGCCGGGCCAGACAGCGTGTGGCTGACCTCACCCGCGAGTCAGAGGCGCAGCTCCCTCCCGGCTGGGCAGAATTCCTTGAAGTGGATGAGGGTATTGACGCCCTTCTGGGCCATCTCCTTGCCCCGGAGGCCTCCGTCGACGCCGTTGTTGAAGGGGCGGCCATCAAGGCTCCCGAGCCCCTCCCCTCGGAGGTCATGGCCGAAGATCCCGCCGAAGCGATCCTCGAGCAGGAGCCCGAGGCCGCGTTCGACGACACCGAGGGTCCGTCCGCCGATTTCGGATACGACGAGTACGGATACGATGACTTTGGCGGTGACGGAGACATGGACTTCGGCGGCGACGGAGACATGGACTTCGGCGGCGACGGAGACATGGACTTCGGCGGTGACGGAGACATGGACTTTAGCGCTGATGAGGACATCGATGCTGCCGTCGATGACGCGGCAAGCGCCGCTTCGGTCGATGCCGCTGCCGCCGTCGTCGCATCAGAGCCCGAGCCCCTGCAGATTCCTCCTCCGACAGTCATGACCGACCTCGACGACGGGATTGATGCACTCGGCGGCCTCGACACCGCGCATCTTCCTGCCGCCTTCGAAGAAGAAGACGACGATGCGACGGCCATGCTGGACGACCCTCCAAGCCAGCACGTGGCCGCGGTACAGCTCACGGACACCGGTGCAGAGGTGATCGGGTTCACGGAAGACGACTCGGATGAGCTGAGCGCGATTCCACTCGACGAGGCCGATGACGACTTTGCCGATGGACTCGATGAGCTCGGTGAGGGTGGCGTTCGCACCGAAGCAGCCCGCAGTCAGCGCAACGCGCGCGGCCCCAGCGCTCGAGACGTCTCCGATGATGAGGTCGCCTCCTGGAAGGACCGTGCGAGAGCCGCAAACAACCTCCAGAACGCGATCACCATCTGGACCGACATCGTCGACGCACGACCCGAAGACCACCAGGCACTCCTAGAGCGCGGCCGCATGTGGCTCGACCTTGGGGATCATTCCTGCGCCATCAGCGACTTCCTAAAGGCGGATGACCTCACCCCTGGGTCTCCTGATGTTCAGTCCGCATTGGCTGAGGTGTTCTACGCACGGAAGGACTACCGGAGTGCCATCGAACATCTCGATGACGCGCTGTCCATCGACACCGATCATGCGAAAGCCCTCTTCCTGCGGGGCCGGTGCTACAGCTACCTTCGCATGTGGCAGAAGAGCCTCGATGACCTACAGAAGGCCAAGTCACTCGACAAGTCGCTTCAGGTCAGGCGCCATATCGACATGGCCAAGCAGGGGTTGCGCTGAACGCTCCACGCGCACTGCTCGTCTCACTACGAGACGCCGACGACCCTATGGCTGCACACGAGCAGCGCTGCTTCGCCATGTCTGCACAGATTCCTCCCGACCACGTAGACATGCACTACATGTCCAAGGGTGCGTTGGAGACCCACCATCTTCGCGGCTATGACGCTGTGTTCTTTGGCGGAAGTGGCGCCTACTCCGTCCTGGATCCCGTCCCTTGGATTCAGGAGGGTATCGTTGCCCTACAGCGCGTGGTGGACGCCCGTGTCCCAGCATGGGCATCCTGCTTCGGCTTTCAGGGCCTCGCCGTTGCGATGGGCGGTACCGTACGTCGTGACGATGCGGCCACCGAGATGGGGAGCACACAGCTCACCCTCACCGAAGCGGGTAAACAAGACCCCCTGATGGGCACCCTACCCAATCCGTTCTGGGCACAAGAAGGACATCACGATCGTGTCGTCGCCGTTCCAGAGGGTGTGGTCGAGCTCGCACGGAGCGAGCGCTGTCCCGAGCAGGCGTTTAAGGTCGTCGGTGCGCCCTTCTGGGCATCGCAGTTCCACCCAGAGCTCGACGCCGCCCGAACGAAAGACCGGTTTGTCTATTACCGGACCCATTACTTCACGGGCGATGATGCAGAAGCCGATGCCCAGCTGCGTCTCATTGAGTCGGGCATCACCACGCCCGAGGTCAACGACCTCTTGGCGTTGCTCATTCGGGGTGGGTTCTCCTAGCGCTGCGAACCCGTGCCGCTCATGCCGGGGTAGAACACAGCCTGCGCCGAAACTGCACCCTCGTAATAGCCAAGGTAGTTACGGTAGAACGGCATATTCGCGCCCGCGGTCAGCTCCAGCGGGTCGTCGTTGCGGTTGCGCATCCCTGGGTAGAACTTGAGGCCAAATCCGATCTGATCAAACGTGAAGATGCCCGCTCCTCCACCTTCGAGCGGTACAACTCGGCCTAGGTTTCGGAGATAGGCGTTGGTCTCGACAAAGATGCCCACCGTCGGTGCAGCACGGTACGTCACGTGCATGCCACCGAACACACCCACGGTCGCCCCGGGTCGGGTCTCAATATCTGCACCCAGCTGCGCAAGGAGCTGAACAGACCCGAAGCGCTTGCCGATGCTCCATGCCGGGAGGAACCGTGCATGAACACTGGAGATACCCCCTGGAAGGCCCACACGCGTGTCGAGTGAGAGCGAGGAGACCAACTGGGCCTTGGTCGACTTCACGAAGGCCCACCGCGCGCCCACATCGAGTCCCCAACCCGAGAACTTTCGGTTCACGCCGGCATGTGCCGAGAATTCGCGCATAAATGCGTATTCGAAGTCAAACTGGCCGCCCACGAAGTTGGGGATGCCAAAGTCGATCCCCACGGTGGCGCGTGTTCGCGGATTCACATTGCTGAACCCGAGGGCCTGAACCAGAACGATCTCCTGATCCTGTGCATCCACGCGGTCGTCAGCGATGTCGATGCGGGCGCGCTGCTGGAGCTTCATCAGCTCCGTGATGCGCTCATCAATGCGCTCGCGAAAGACCGAGGCTGGGTAGGTCTCTAGGTAGGCCTCCCATGACATGACCTCTTCGTCGGGCGGAAAGTCCTTTACAGACTGCTGTTGCGCTCGGAAGATATCGGCGTCGTCCTCACCCTCCTTCCGGCGGACCACCTCATCGTCGAGGTCGAGCCCACCATCGTCGTCGAGCGCCTCCTCGCCTTCTTCGAGGACGTCATCCTCGAAGTTGAGGTCCTCATCCGCCTCGTCATCAAAGAGGTCGGGTCGCTCCTGCTCGTCGTCCTTCGAAGCCTCGGCGGCCTCGGACCGCTCTTCGGGTTCTGAAGGCACCTCATCTTCAAAGTCAATCTCATCATCATCGATGAAGTCGTCCATGTCCTGCGCAGAGGAAGGAGCGGTCGTGAGAAGGAGGAGAGCAAGTGCAGAGAGTGTCATGAGGCGTTCCGGTTGTTCTTGGGGAACTCGTCGGCGGATGATAGACCGCCGAAGCCCCTCCGGCAAGGAGCCGCCGTGTCCTCCGAAGTCCCCGAGCCCCTCCAAGCGGCAGCCGAGACCGTCCGGCGCCATCTCGTTGCGCTGCGGGGCGGGGCGCCTTTTCTCTCACCATCGGATGCCCACCAGCTTTTGACGTGGCTGGAAGAAGGACGTGGCGTCGGTCAAATTCTCGTCGCGGTGGAGCGCGCCGCCACACGTCGCACCCGTCAGCGAATCCGCGCTCCCCTCTCGCTGACCCATGCCCGACGCTACCTGAAGACCGCACCAGCCGTTGCACCTGTCGTTGCCACGGACAGCGGAACCCCCAACCTCCGCGCGTGGCTCGAGGCCGTGTCCGACCACCGATGGGTGGACTTACCCGCCTACGAAGCCCTCCGTGACCAGGTGGCCCTCGCGTGTCGCCAGCCTCACCTCTCGGAGGCAGATGAAGCGCAGCTGTTCCGATGCCTCGCAGACTTCTGGACGGCTGCATGGGCTTCTCTGGAGGAGGGGGAGCGTGTGGCGCGGCTTGAGGAAGCGGCCATGACGGTAGGCGACCTCTCGGCGCTCCTCGACGATGCGCAGGTCGCGCGCGCCACGGAGGAACGCGCACGCGCTACGCTTCGCCAGACACTCCCCACGCTCTCTGCCACCGCACTTTGGGATATCCTCTCCACATGAACGCTGAACTACTCGTCCATCCGGGTGCTGACCCGAACTGCCCCATCTGTGATCGCTACGGCATCACCCTCGTGCGGGAGGGTCCTTACGCCAAGGTCGCCGCGTGCAGCTGTCTGTCCACCTGCCCAACCTGCAACGGCAGCGGTTGGATTGCGCGAGATTCCTCCTTCCGTGCCCCCCGCATCCGATGTGCCTGCACACGCATGCAGCATCGGGGCCGACGTCTTGAAGAAGCGAGAATCCCCTCCCGATACGTCGAGGCGTCACTGGCCAACTTCGATCCATCGGGACCTGTCGGCACCGCATTCATCGCAGTCAACAGCTTTCTCCACACCTACAGCACCGAGACACCCAACCGGGGTCTCGTGTTGTGGGGCGATGTGGGTCGGGGCAAGACTCACCTCGCGGTCGCACTGGTCCGGGAGCTCGTGCTCCGGTACGGCGTGACCGCCCGCTTCATCGAGTTCTCGCATCTACTCACAGACTTGAAGGCTAGCTTTGAGCGACGCCAGGGCGCGGCTTCTCTCATGGAAGAACTGACCGAGGTCGACGTCTTGGTGGTCGATGAGCTCGGCAAGGGTCGGGCGACCGAGTTTGAAGGGTCCGTGGTCGATGAGCTCGTGACGCGTCGCTACAACGCGGCCGCAACCATCATTGCGACCACCAATTACGCCCCCATCGCGCCGCAGGGTCGCGCGACGACAAACTTGGCGCTCGGCCAGCAACAGCCCGTCAGTCTCTCGGACCGCGTGGGAGAGCGTGTGTACAGCCGGCTGCGCGAGGTCTGCACCTTCGTCACGGTCGAAGGCGACGACCACCGACGTCGACGTCCGACACGTCGGTGACACCGCGGCCAGCGGCGGAACGCCCACCAACACGATAAGACCTCCCGCTGACCGAGGACCACGCATGGCTTTCACCCTACGATTCCCGACCCACGGCCCCGTGCCGGGTATCGAGGACATCAGTGAATGGCTGCACGATCAAGGCGAGGCTTTCGAGCCCGCAGGACTGGATACGCTGTCCTTGTTGGCCTTGCCCGTGCGGGTTCACTTCGATGCCGAGGGTGCCGTTCGGGCCCATATGGAGATCAGTGAGACCGTACCGCTCACGCGCCTCGTCGGACTTCTGTTCGAGCTGTCCGTGAGGTTGAGAGCAGATGTGCACCTTGTGGGCTCGGGCCGGGTCACCCGCCAGGGCCTCTGGATTCACCTCGCTGATGAACAGGACCGAAGGCGCCTGCAGAACGCCCTGAAGGTGGCCATGGAGCAGGGCGATGGCGAGCGCGTGCAACAAGACCTGTGGGCGATCGTTCACGCACTTGGACACGGAGATGCCCTCGCGTGGGATCCCCGAAGGCACACCATCGTTTGCATGACCGAAGTGGGCGCACCCGGAGGCATCGCACTCGAAGATGCCAAGTGGCACAAAGAGGATGCCGTCGTGGGCGATCTTGTCGGTGTGCCTGCTCAAGGACCCGTGCACATTCTCGCGTGGCGTTGGCTGAGTGAAGCATGGCCCAGATTGGTTTCCGAATAATGAGGGGGGCAGATGATTACCGGACTCGACCACATTGCCATCGCCGTACCCGAGCTCGAACGCGCGATTCAGAAGTTCCATGAGGACTTGGGCTTGGCCTTTGCAGGCATGGAAGATGTGCCCTCCGCCAAGACCCGTACGGCGTTCCTCCCTGTCTCCGGAACGCGCATTGAGCTGGTCCACCCCCTCAACGGGCAGGGACCCATCGCGCGGTTTCTCGACAAGCGCGGCGGTGGCCTCCACCACCTCTGCTTCTCCACCGACGATATCGAATCCGACATGCAGCGACTGGCCGATCGCGGCTACCGTCTGCTCAGTGACGAACCGCAGCCCGGAGCTCACGGCACGCGTGTGGTGTTCATCCATCCCAAGGACTTCGATGGGGTGTTGATCGAGCTCGCCGAGCATCCCAAGTGAGACGGACACGGGTCGATGCGGTCGGAGAGGGCACAAGCCTGCACGACCGAAAACGGCGTGCAGGTGAGCGTGTGGTCCTAGGCTTCGAGGGAACGGGCCTGAGCGAAGATTTCCGAAAGGTCATCCACGAAGTTCAGCCCAGTGGCTACATCATTTTCCAACGGAATATCGAGAGTCCTGCGCAACTCCTCGAGCTGACGCGTGAGCTTCGTTCACTGTCCGACGAACATCGTCCGTGCATCTTGACGATCGACCAAGAGGGTGGACGCGTGCAGCGCGTCCGTGCGCCAGCGACCATCTGGCCCAGCGCCCGAGCCGTCGCTGCAGCCGACCTTGTGGAGCAGGTGTCCTTTGCGCTTGCCCAAGAACTCCGGGCAATGGGCATCGACCTCAACTTCGCCCCAGTTGCTGACGTCGATTCCAACCCCGACAATCCCGTCATCGGCGATCGCTCGTTCAGCGCAACCCCCGATGAGGTCTCCCGTGCCGTTCACGCATGGATTCAAGGCCACCACCGCGCAGGCATGGGGACGTGTGCCAAGCACTTCCCTGGGCATGGAGACACCCATCTCGATTCCCACCTCGATCTGCCCACGGTGGAGGTCGACTTAGAGACCCTCCAGCACCGTGAGTTCCCGCCCTTTGCAGCTGCCGTGCGCAGCGGCGTGCACGCGATCATGTCGGCACATGTCGTCTTCCCCGCCATCGATCCCACCGTTCCTTGCACACTCTCGCCTCGCGTCATGCCCGACCTCCTCCGACGGGACCTCGCCTTCGATGGCATCGTGTTCTCCGACGACATGGACATGAAGGCCATCGCAGACCGGTGGCCCAATGCAGAGGCGGTCCGTCTCGCCAACCTCGCCACGGTCGACACCTTCCTCTGCTGCCGTGAGCCCGCGAGACAGCTCGACATGTATGAGGCACTCATCCACACCCAAGAGCAAGCGCTCGAAGCCGAGGTTCATGCCAGTGAAAGCGAGCGCCGCATGGCGACACTCCGTGAGCACCTGCTTCTTCACACCACGCGTCCGCCGCTCTCCGTCTTGGCGTGTGACAGCCACCGGGAGCTCGCGGCGCGCGTTCTCTCTCGCACGCAATGACTGGCCACACATCTTTCTGACGGCTAGGACCCTCCATCTAGGGTCAAGGAGGCCACATGCGATTTCTATCTGTTGTCCTGATGTCTGTTGCACTCACCGCCGGCTGCAAGAAGGATGTTGAGCCAGAACCAGCCCCCGAAGTCGCCAAAGCCCCTGTCGAGATCAACTGGGGTCCCGCCAGCTTCGACGGGAGCCGCGCGGTCGGCAACAAGGGCACCCTCACCGTAGCCGTGACCTACCAGAACAACAGTGGCGGCGCGTTGCTGCTCGATGTCATCGGCGTACAGACCTTCGCACCTGATGGCACCAAGGTCTGCAGCACCAAGTCCACCTACGGCGACAAGGCCAATGATGGCGACGCCATCAACATCAGCTTCAACATGGAGTGCGAGTACCAGCGACTTCCGCCAAGTGGCGACCTGACGCTCAAGGGCACGACCATCTACCGCGTCGCAGGTCAGCGTGTTGAGCTGCCTGTCGACACCATGGTTCAGTTCAACCGCTGATGCATCAGCTCAAGCTGCTCGGGCTCCTTTGGGCTGGCATCGCGCATGCCAACCCCGAGACCTGTTTCGAAGAACCGGAGGCGCCCCTCCCTTCGACCGTCTCGGTGGCATGGATATCGCCGGTGGCCCAGCGGGTGCCCCTGTCCGGGACCCTGTCTGTCGTGCCCACCCGAGAGCTCCGTGCATGGCTGGAGCGAGAGCAGGCTGACGTCGGTCGCATGCTCCAAGCCATGGGCCTGCGAAAGCGGAGCATCACGCCGAAGCGGCCCTACAAGGTGACGATCACCGAAGTTCCCACCGACGCGCTGTGTCGCCCGATCGACCACGAAGCCCCGGATGACGGTTCAACCGTCAGCGTCGGTGGCATTGCCCTCTGCCCCAAAGGAGACGCTGGGCTCCACCAACGGCATGACGCCTGCGGTCGTGTGCAGGACCGTGCAGATGGCTCACCAGGCCTTCAAGTATTTCGGGTTTCTTGGAAAAACGCGGCCAATCAGGGGTTCTGCGTGCTTCCTGCCAAGCGGTTTGTACGCGGTCGATAGCAGACCCTCACCCGACTGGCTCGCAACGAAACTCGTAGAGTACGTGGCCGACGAGCAACCGGTCTCCCGGCATCAACCGAAACGGACGTCCATCTTCAGGCGCCGTCAGGAACCTTCCTCCAGCCCCGCGCCGCAGGAAGAAGGGCACGAAGCCAGAAGAACGTCGGTAGGACTCAAGATACCCATCGATGGTCAGCATCTTCCCATCGAAGGCCGTACGCAGGCTCAACACACCGAGCTGAAGATCCCGTGCCGTTCCCATGGGAAGGCCGAACGTGAAGAGCGCCGCAGCCAGCGGTTCATCGAGTCCAATCTTGAGGATGCGTGACCTCGGATCGGGTAGCGACGGGTCTGCCCCTAGCGAAAGACCCACACGGAAATCTTCGAGACCCTTGTCATCTCGCCGAATGATCTCCAATCCCGCTGCAAGTCCAGCTTCGGAGGCCTCGACCTCGGTCGGCCGATGGACCTCTACCGTGACATTGCGACCGCTGACGGAGAGGGTCGCGAGATCTGTAGGACGGAAGGTCTGCCCCTCCACCAGACGATTCTCGGGAATGACCACTTCACAGCCCAGATGGTTGCCCACCGTGGCATCACCGCGCACCACCCATCCCACCTGAACCAGCTGTCCGGCGCGTCCGAGCTCAAACATCGCCCGATTCGCATCCACAACGACCACATCTCCATGTCCATCGCCTGCGCTGTCCAAAGACGAGGACCACGAGTCGAGGGTCCAGCTCGTGGCTGCCAGTGCTGGAACCTCCGAGTCAAGGGTCTCGGACACGCCATCGGGCTCATCCAGACCATCTGCTCCGGTGATCGCGTGGGATGCCCGAGGTGCTGGAGACGGCGGCTCGCTGCTGGCAGGCGCATCCATGATGCTGACCGCTTCGGATACCGAGGACGGCGATGCCATCACATCATCGACAGAGAGCGGCCCCCGCTCGGACGTCGCGGACTTCTGATGTTCTGATGTCTCCGTGAGCCCCTGTTCTGTCACACGTGGTGCCGCCGTAGGCTGGACAACATCTCTGCCCGGGTCAAAGCTGACATGAAATACGGAGTTGCCCACCATGATGTCATCACCGGGTTGCAACACCATCTGGTGTGGCCCGTCGGTGGACTTGGAGGGATAGAGCGCCTCCACGGTCTGCCCGCGCCGCACGTACACGAAACAGTGCCGCGCCGTGCAGGCCACCTCTGGCGCCTCACCGTGCAACCGAATGGCCGCATGTTCTGAGGCCACCATGATGGAGTCGGTGTAGAATCGACTCTTGGGAATCTCCCCCATACGAGAGTGGATGGACGCCCCATCGGCCACATCTGGCTTCCAGACAATGTTGGCATTCTCGGGTTCATCAGGGAGAAGGATTCGGCAGTCCCGCGACCGACCAATGTCGTAGTCCTTACCCCACAGCAGGTAGTTCGACGTCGCTGGCCGGAGCACTTCGCCGACATACGGCCAGCCGTCAGCGGTGATGTGTGAGAGCGACCGGTAGGTAAAGTCGTGCCCACCAAGCGAGAACTGGCAGGTTCCTTCAAGCCGCACAGCTTGTCCGACAGCGAGGGTCTGGCCACCCACCTCAAGACCGGCCCCGAGGGCGCGGAGGCGTACAGCCTTCTTGCGGACCTCGAGTACGGCAAGGTGGCCCGTACGTTCTGTCGTGAGGTTCCCATCCTCCGAGATGTACACATCGTAGCCGAGCATAAACGCACTGAAATGGACCTTCTGTAGGAGAGCCCCACGCTCCTGAAGCGTGAAGATCTGCTCCGTGTGTGCCTCCGGAACCAGCGTTCGCGCACGCATCGGCGGCGAAGATGCCCGAGCTGTCGGTTGGGCCACCACACCACCAGAACGACCGGTCGGCGCATCCAGTGCCGCGAGCACCAGGTACGCGACCGCACGGCCACCGAACGTGGCAATGGTCAACACATGCGTGCCATTCTGATCGGTTGACGTCACCCGGTACCGATCTTGAAGCTCGGGGTTGATGGTGTGAAAGATCTTTCCATCGCGGGAACGTTCGAGTTGGTAGAGCGCTGGCTCCTCGAGTGCGTCCGCCTGAAAGTTGTCGAGCCAATGCGATCCCATGGTGAACAACAGCTGGTCGCTGAAGAGGCGTCCCACCTCGCGATAGCCTTCCCAGCTTCCAGGGATATGCGCGTGCACAGCCACCAATGGATAGGCGTCCGCGTGTGGGCCAGCATACAGATTAGGCAGGATACCCGTGAGGAATTCGCCCCCTCGCAAGCCGAACACTGTCTCACCGACTTCTGAACTTCCGTCGATGGCCACAAGGACCCGCGGTACCGTGTTGTCGGTAAACAGCGGGTGCGCATCGTCTCGAGAGGACGCCTCCTCGAGGTTGCGCACCACTGCCGTATGTACATCGTCTACTAGGCCATGGCCCGACTGATGCGCGCGATCCACATCTTCACGGCTCAGGACCACCAACACATCTGAAAACCTGCCCCCACGACCCAGGACATCCCTCACGTGGCGCCCAAGCCCATTGTTGTCGTGACCGTCTCCCGTCGACCAGACACGGGAGGGGTCCATCACGATGTCATCGTAAGTGCGATGTCGAATAAGACGGTCATTGTAGAAGGATGACGCCTCATCGAGCGCGACCGTCGCACCACCTCGCCCCGAGAGACCTCGTGTCTTCGTTGAGCCCTGAAACAACCTGTTCAGCCAGTCCAATGCTGCCATGTTGGTGCTCTCCCTCTCTAGATGACCCACAACCTCAACGTGACGGTCCACCACCAGCCCGGATACGATAGCGTCTGTTGCACTCCGGAGATTCCCTTATGGCTGATGTTCGCCCATTCCACGCCATTCGCCCAGTTGCCGCTACGGCGCAGCAGGTGATTGCCCTACCCTATGACGTTCCCACACTCGATGAATGTCGCACGTTAGCGAAGAACCCGCTCACCTTCCTGCATGTCACACGCTCCGAGGTCGACCTCCCCGAGGGCGCCGATCCGCATGGCGAAGAAGCCTACCGAAAAGCCAAAGAAAACCTGGCCCGGTTCCGGTCAGACGGCACCCTCCAGAAGGATGCGTCGGCAGCCTACTATATCTATGCACAGACCATGGGTGAGCATCATCAGGTGGGGATTCTCGCGGCCTGCTCCACCGAAGACTACGACGCCGGACGCATCAAGAAGCATGAGTTCACGCGTCCCGACAAGGAAGATGACCGCACCCACCACATGCAGCTCCTCGGTGCGCAGGTTGGGCTCGTGTTTCTCGCCTACCCCTCCAATCATGCCATCAACACGATCACCCAGCGCGTCACGCAGCAGCCCGCGGCGTGGTCCGTGGTGACAGAAGACGGGGTGACTCACGCGTTTTGGACCGTACCCTCCGCGGAATCCGCCCCGCTTCATCAGGCGTTTCAGTCCGTCGAAACCCTCTATATCGCAGACGGTCATCACCGCTCCGCTGCGGCGAGCAGGGTAGCAGCACTCCGTGCTGACGAGCCTTCCAAGTGGTTTCTCGCGGGACTTTACCCCGATGACAACCTCAAGGTTCTCGCCTACAATCGGGTCGTTCACGACCTCAACGGCCACACACCGGCAAGCTTTCTCGCCCACGTCGACGAGGCCTTCGTGCGATCGCCCGCGTCCTCTGACACGCCCTCCAAACGGGGATCATTCACGATGTACATGGAGGGCGCCTGGTACAGCCTCACCCCCCGAGACGGTGTGGTGGATCATGCTGATCCGGTGGCACGTATCGATGCAGCCGTACTTCAAGACCATCTGCTCGGTCCCATTCTCGGAATCGCAAACCCCCGGCGCAGCGAACGCATCACCTTCGTCGGCGGCATTCGTGGTGCACGCGCCCTAGCGCGCGCCGTCGACAATGGTGCTGCAGTCGCGTTCCATCTGTTCCCCACCGGGCTCGATCAGCTGTTTGATGTCGCCGATGCCGACATGGTCATGCCACCCAAGTCCACGTGGTTTGAGCCCAAGCTTCGTGAGGGCGTGGTCTCCCGGGACTTGTCGGACTTGCCTCCGACGCCCTGAAGACCGCGCTCATCCGCGCCTAGAGCGAACCTTCTAGACGCTCGACGAGTGCGTTGTAGCGCGCCTCCGATGGCGCATCCTGCACCGTCTCCAACAGCCGTCCACACGCCGTAAGTGCCTGCCGAGCGCCGTCGACGGCACCGCCCTCCAGCCGCGCTTGCGCAGACATGAGCGCGTGACGAAGTTGCGACGTCGGATCACCGCCCCTGCGGGCAGCCACATCGAGCACCTTGGCCGCTTCGTCCCACGCCCCTCGCGAGGAGTGGCCTGGGGTGGCATCGATCCGTCGTCCTGCACGCCACCGGCGCACCTGCTCCCGACTCGCCACACGAACAGCTTCTGCCGACAGGCGCGTGACATCGCCTCGTGCGTGATGAGCCCAGACCTCTGCAAGAACACTGGAGGCCAGCGCACTGCTCCGCGCGTTTCCTTCGTCCTGTGCCGAGGCCAGTGCCTGTGTCGCCAAGCCCACACCACGCAAGGTCCGTCCTCGCGCAGCTTCCGCGCGGGCAAGGAGCAACTTCGTCGCGCGACGGGTCGATGTGCGGACGTCGGAACCACCCAGCGTGTGTGCCGCCGACGCGCGGTCGCAGGCTTCTTGGAAGAACCCGAGACGAAGGGCCAACGAAGCCAGCCGAGCGAGCTCGAGCACTTCACCATCACGCGCCCCAATGTCGCGGTAGATCGCGAGGGCTTCGCGCGAAGCGGCAGCTGCCGCCCTCACGTCCTGGCGTGCCGTCAGAATCGTCGCGTGAAGGCCGCTCAACACCGCGACCCGTTCCCGGAGTCCTTCTTCCTCTGCCCGCGCCCGCGCCACAACGAGGGCGTCCTCGGCCCGCTGAAGCTCACCGGAACAACTCCATGCCCAGATTCTGTCGCTCTGCAGGCTGCAGCTGAGGTCTGCACCAAGCTCCACCTGCAGCTCGTCCACAGTCGATGCACGTTCGAGGACAGCCGACACATCACCTCGGCGACGCGCCACATGGACCCACCGCACCAGCACCCGCGAGAGTGCGGCATCGTCACCGCGCTCCCGAGACAACTCTACCGCATCCATCAGGTGGCGTTCTGCCTCTTCCAACGCACCTGCGGTCATCGCCACATCCGCCGTGTCGAGCAACCAGCCTCGGATAGAGACCGGCTCTGCCTGAAGCCGGGCAATCGCGAGCCCTTTTCGGTAGAGGGGCAGCCTCTGGCGGGCCACGGCGGCATCGCGGTGATCGACCATCTCACCCGACATCTCTTGCGCACGCAGTGCGCGCTGCTGTGCCGATACAGCGGCCGCCGTCGTTCGTACGTGTGCTTCGCGCATCGAGGCGGCCAGGGCTCGAACCGCATCCCGCGCGGCATGAACCTGCTGGTCGACATCTTCCACCGAAGAGGTCGCCGACGCTACACACGCCTCGGCAACCGCAACGTCCCCACTGTAGATGCCCTCGTCAATCTGAGTTCGGAACTGCGTCCACGCCTCCAGCGCAGTCCGCAACACCTCCAGTGTTGCTGTCGCATCGTCCTCAAGGCCCAGGCGGGCGACCTCCCAACGAGACACGGCTCGCGTCCATGCACGAAGGTCTCTCGGCATCTGTCGCGTCCGCTGCAACAGGCCCTTGAGCTCGGCCATGGCGTGGCTCATCCGTGCCTGATGGGCGGTCCTAGCCTCGGCCTCTGCTGCGTCCCGTCCGATGTCGTGCTGCCAGACGGCGACGCGGATCGCTCGCTGACACGCATCTGCGGCACCTGCCAACTCCTGCGCGCCGTTCGCGAGATCCTCGGCCTGCTCACGTTCGGTGGCCAGCTCCACCGCCGAGACCAGCGACACCACGGACGCCACATGACGATCCAGTTCCCGGAGCAACACATGCGCCTCTTGGAACAGTGCACGATAGGTCTCTGGATGCGCCGCTGCACGCTTCCGAAGCTCATCGACCACACGTGTTCCGCGAACACTTGAACGATCGGCACGCACAAGCGACATCTTCGCGCGTCCGACCGCCGCACGCACCGCACGCTGGTTGACCGTGCTCGCACGCTGGCGAGCAGCCAAGCCAGGAACCCGACCAAGGATTTCGCCCGTGAGCGCGGTCAGGGTCTCGAGATCGGATTCAAGGCCCTGAACCTCGTGGCTCACTGCATCACGACCGTCTTCAGCGTTCACCGTGGAGCCACGCAACGTGAGCGCCTCAAGGTCTGTCTTCGCAGCCGCCAACTGCTGCTGAACATCTTCCCACGCTTCTGCCAGTTCGGGCGTGGTGTCGACCTCAAAGTCCACGCGCGCCGCCTCTACGGTCAGCTCTGCTTCATCGTAGGCAAGCACGGCTCGTTGACGCAGATCCGGAACAGAAGCCACCAAGCGGGCCGCCTCTGCAGCATCCTCTTGCAAGACGTCGAGGGCGAGTCGGAGCGACGCGTCCAGTTCGCGAACGGATGTGAGCAACGTCGCGGCCTCTGTCGTGTCCCTCTGGATAGCCTCCACCGACGCCACCCCGTCCAACACCTGCTCACAGGTCTCGAGGTCGGACCGCGCCTGCAGAATCTGTTCATGCACGCGCTCGGCCTCGGACACAGACGCACGAAGTGCGTTCAATGCGTCTTGCACGGTTGGTTCTGCGATCTGCTCACGCGCTGCATCTTCACCGCTCATCAAGAGTAGCTGGCACTCAAACCACGTCCGCTCTTGGGCCTCCACCAGGTCAGCGATACCCGTGACAAATTCGGTCCGCTGTTCCGTCCAGTGGCGTTCCAGCGCTTCCCGGAAGGCACGATGTGCCGTCTCTACGTCGGACTGGGCCAGCAGTGCATCATCCACCGCCACACGCAACGACGCAAGGTCTTGCGTCCGCTGGGTCACGTCCTGAACCTCACGAATCGACGTCACGGTCTCGCGAATCGTGGTGCCATGCGGTGCCAGCGCATGCGCAGCAAAGGTGATGCCTTCATGCGCTTCGATCACCGCGGTCAGCGTCCACCCTTTGACGGCTTCATTCGCGTCTGCGACAAGGGTGGCGACGCGCTCTTCGAGCTCCGTCCACGCCGACAACACTTCCTCTGCCTCTTCAAGCGTTCGCTCGCCTCGAGCCTCTAGCGCCTCTTCGATACGCACATGCACGGTTGCCACAGCGGTGTCGAAGGCCAACACCTCATCGGCCGCCTTGGCCTGCAGCGACCCAGCAGCTGTGAGCAGACTGCGCAGCTCGACGAGACTTGCCGTGGTGTCCATGCGGGTCTGCAGGTCGCGCGCACGTGCTGCGAGATCGTAGATTGCATCGGAGTGACCGAGTACTGTGGACAACGCGTCACTGACGCTATCTTCCCAATATGGCGCGGCGAGGGCCCGAAGCTCTCCGAGCCTAGACGCCACATCAGACTCTGTCGAGGTGCGCCACTCAAGTGCCCCTGTAATGTTCGCATTCAAGGACACAAACTCCGACTGCACGGCCCCATGCACAGCCGTTCGGACCTCGGCGAGGACCTCGGCCACATCGTCCCGCGCCGACTCAAGGCCCTGCACGAGCTCACGGATCTCGCCAACCGCCGCCCGCATGTCCTCCAACACTGCAATGCCGCCGAGCCGCTCTTCTGCGCGACGCAACGCCTCGAGACGCTGCTGCCCGCTACCGACCAACTCGTCCAGAAGGCTGACTGCCGCCGGAAGATCCTCGTTACCGGGAAGGTCAGCGACCTCCACCTTCGCAGCTTCTGTACCCGCAACGATGTCCTGCAACACCACAGGTCCGGCTGCGCACAGCGATGTGCCCTCGTCCGACAACGATGCAAATTCCTGACGACGCAAGGCTGCGAGGTCCTCCTCTGCGGCGGCGACAGCGCACTCTGCCGCCACCAAGGAGGCACCAGCGCTGGCAAGGGTAGCCGTCACGGCACCCGCTGCACCTTCGAGCTCCTCCAGTGTCGCGCAGCTGTCCTCTGAAAACGGCATCGACCACGCCGCGTCTGTCGAGGCCCAACAGCCATCCAATGCACCCACAACCTGCGAAGCCAACGACGCGGGCAGTCCTACCAGATGGTCGTCCACATGTTCCCGCAGGGTCGTCACACGCTGCCGAACACGAGCGACCGAACGCAAGGCCGTCCGAACCACGGTCACATGTTCCAGCCAGATGATGCGGGACTCGGTGTCTCGGAGGAGATCAGCCACACCCTGCACCTCGGCATGCCAGGTGGTACCGGTGGCTACCAGCTCATCGAGGACGGTAGGGTCGCCAGACTGCGCGATCGCTACGCTTGTCTCTTGACACCACGCTTCGGTCGCATCGAGCGTCTGCACCGCGGTCTCCAGCGCAGCAGTCATCGACGAGAGGTCATCCTCGGACTCGAGGGCGGCAAACCGAACGGCCACCTGCCGCTGGGTTCCCGTGGCTGAACGCAGATGCTCCTGCACCGTGGCCAGCGCCGCCAATGCGGCTTGCCTGCGCGACGCCACGCGGCGCCGGTGCCGTTCTTCCGCCTGCATCTGAAGCGCACTGACACCGATTTCGGCCAGAACCAGGCGCGATGCCATGGTCTCCAGCTCTCCCTTGGCATCTGCCAGAACACGTGCGAGTTCGTCAGGTGTAGCGCTAGGATCGAGGCGGGTTGGCGTGCTACGCGCCGCTTTCACGGCTGCGACGCAGTCATCGACCTCCCCGAGCACCCGTACGAGGTCCTCCGGCTGACCTTCATCGGCGTGCCCGTCGCCAAGACGTGCCAGCTGGCCCTTCAGCTTATTCAAGCGACGCGAAAGGCGCTGCCATCCCGCGGACGTCTCGGCAACCACTGACATCGCAACGGACCGACAACGACGCTTCTCCTCCTGCAACGCAGCGTCCATCTCATCGAACTGCTGTTCTGCGCCAGCGCGAGTGGTCGCGGCAATGTGGGTCCAAGCAGCGACCGCTTCACAGCCATCCAAACCGTCGAGGTTATCCTGCCCTGACACCCAAGCCTGCAGTCCTTCCCCAATGGCATAGACCACCTCGAGCCCCGACACTTCCCGTTGTGCTGCCGTCCATGCCTCGGTGAGCGTCGGTGTCCGCCACGCCGCTACGGCTTCGCTCATGGCTGCTTGCCGCTCACCAAGGCGACGGTCTGACCTCAAGCCCAACGCCGCCTCTAGCGATGCACGACCACTCTGCAGCATCTCGCGCTCGTGAGCGTGAACCCGCTGCATCAGCTCTTGCTCCACGCGTTCGCGGTCTTCGCGTACGGTCTCTACAAGGTGATCGGCAGCGACCACCCTCTCCAACATCACCTGGAGTGAGCGTTCCTGCCCATCCGACTCGGGCTGCATGGCCTCGCGCATGTGACGAAGCTGAGCGATCGCCTCCTCTGCGTGCGCTCTGGCAGTGGACCAGTGTTCGTCGAGCTTCTCACCATGCGACGGACGCCCGCGCGTGTCCCATCGCTCCGACACCCTCATCCAGTCGCGGCCTTCTGCCTCGAGTGTGGACCGACGTGTCTCCATCATGCCCATGGCAGACCTACAGAGCGCTTCCACAAGCAGCTTATGGCGGTTCTCGACGGCTAACGCCGCTGTCTCCGCGCGAAGCACCACGTCTTCTATAGCTGTCAGCTCTTCTGGCGTGCCCTGTTCCAGTTGCTCGAGCTGATGCACCACCTGCATGATCGCCACAAGGTCCGTGGCCTCCACCTCATCGAGGACCTCACGGGTCGTAGACACGCGACGGCGCAGTTCCGACACCCGGGCTTCTGCCATCGCCGTACACTGGGCTACCGCGCTGTCGACCACCGCACCACATGCGAGAAGCCTCTCGTCTACACTCGCCAGTCGTTCCGACAACGTGGCTTCAAGACCCTCCAAGC
Organism: Myxococcota bacterium; assembly: GCA_049889515.1. Taxonomy (GTDB): domain Bacteria; phylum Myxococcota_A; class UBA796; order UBA796; genus JBMHDG01. The sequence continues at coordinate 54,181 of JBMHDG010000002.1, read as the reverse complement.
GCTGGCCTGCGTGCTCGAACTGCTGGAGGGCCTCGCGCTTGCGGTCTTCGAACGATTCATGGGCCTCTGTGGCACGCTGGGTCGCGTCTTCAAGCGCCTCAACGTGGCCCGCTAGGCGTTCTATCAGCGCCTGCGCCTCCATCGTCTGCGCCTGTAGAACCGAAGCGGCACACGACTCCTCGTCCGCATCATTCAGAACGGCAAGACCTGCCTCGGCCTCACCCACGTCCGTCGCGAGCGAAGCGCCACGAACCACCTGCTCCTGAATGATCGGATCGGGATGCTCAGTCCAGCCCTCTGCCGCTTCCTGGTAGGTCACCAAGGCATCCGTCGCGCGCTCCACCGCCAAGGCTGCTTCAGCCCTCACGGCCACGAAGGCGTCCTTGACCGCCTGATGCTCCTCGACGGCACGCGACGTCGCTTCGGCGAGGAGCTCCGCGTTCAAGGTCACCTGTAGGGCAGCGGCCTCGGCGGCCTCGGCAGCCTCAGCGGCCTCGCCGGCACGTTGCTCGGCCCGAGCCACGTCGTCATCAGGATCTGGCTGAACCGCCAACCCTGCCACGCATGAGGCCATCGCCTGCGCCGCAGCATCCAAGGTGCCCAACTCGACCTCGAGACCCCCAAATGGCAACGCCTTGGCCGCATCTCGTGTACGCCCGTGAAGCTCTTCGGCCTGCCGACAGACCTCTTCGGCACGTGCGATGTTCGCTGCCATCGCCTGATGATGGGCTTCGACCTGCTCTTCGTCCACCCGAGCGCGAACCTCACGCGCGCGGTCAAACACCTCGGACAACAGCGCCGTCCCAGCATCCAGGTGCGCCGTGGCTTCACGAACTGCCTCACATTGCTCATACGCCAGTTCGGTCTCTTGCAGGCCCACACATGCCGCATAGGCGCTGCCCACATCCTCCAGCACGGAACCTAGGTCCACCCGTATGGCGACAAGACGCTCGTCGTCGGATTCTAGGAGGGCGGACACTGCCGCTTCATCTGCCTTCAGCGCCTCAAAGCGCTCGATGGCTTGCCCGATGTCTTCTTGGACCTGCGCCAGTTCGGCATCCCGCCGCGCGGCCTCTTCAAACGACGCATGGGCCTCGGTGGCACACCGGAGCGCGTCTTCAAGCGCCTCGACGTGGCCCGCTAGGCTCTCCATCAGCGCCCGTGCCTCCGACGTCCGCGCATCGAGGACCGAAGTCGCCAAGGACGCCGCATCGGCACCTTCGCGAAGCGCCGTCAACCCTGCCTGGGCCGCACCAACACTCGTCGTGAGAGAAGCTCCACGGACCAACTGCTCCTGAATGGTCGGGTCAGGATGCTCGGTCCAGCCCTCCACGGCTTCTTGGTAGGTCCTCACGACATCTGAGGCGCGCTCGACCGCCAAGGCTACTTCGTCCGTCACGGCCACGAAGGCGTCCGTGGAAGCCTGACGCTCCTCGACAGAACGCGACGTCGCCTCGGCGAGTAGCTCTGCGTTCAAGGTCACCTGCAGGGCGGCGGCCTCAGCGGCCTCGGCAGCCTCAGCGGCCTCGGCGGCGCGTTGCTCAGCCCGAGCCGCGTCGTCCTCAGAATCTGGATGAACCGCTTCCCCCGCCAACACGGCCACGCAGGAGGCCATCGCCTGCGCCGCAGCATCCAAGGTACCCAACTCAAGCTCAAGACCCCCAAACGGCAGAGCTGTGGCCGCATCTCGAGTACGCTCGTGAAGCTCTTCGGCGCGCTGACAGGCCTCTTGGGCACGTAGGATGACCGCTGCCATCGCCTGATGATGGGCTTCCACCCGCTCTTCATCCACCCGGGCGCGAACCTCACGCGCCCGGTCAACCACCTCGGAGAAGAGATCGATACCGGAGTCCAGCTGTACCGTGGCTTCACGTGCCGCGGTGAGCTCCTCATGGTCGATCTCGCGCTGTCGCAGGTCCACGCAGTCTGCATAGAGGCGACGGACATCCTCCAACACGGCATCCATGTCTTCGCGCACACCGCCCAACCGCTCGTCGTCGGCATCGAGCAGTGCCAATACGGCAGCTTCGTCTGCCTTCAACGCGTCGTACCGCGCGATAGCCGCCAACAGGTCTTCACGGACCTGCCCCAGCTCGGCGTCTCGCCGTGCAGCCTCCACCCGCTCTGCCACACGAGCCACGGCGTCCTCAGCTTCGGGCAACAACGCCAGCGCATCCAAGGCCAGTGACGAGAGACGACGCGCCACCCGAGCTACCTGCTGACCGTCACCTGTACCGACCTCTACGTCCCGGTGAAGCTGCTGACAGGTCTCGAGGTCTTGCGTGGCATCCGCTGCGATCGTCTCGCGCGTGCTCAACACGCCATCAATGGCAGGATCGAATCCTCTCTCAAGATCATCCACCAGCTCATCTACGCGACCCAGCTGCTCCAGCACCCGCGCGTGTGCAGCAGTCGCAGCCTCTAGGTGCCGCGCCGATTCCTCCACCCGCAGCCTGTCAGCCTCGGCGATCGAAGCCAGGGACACGGCATGTGCCGCTGCACGAAGTGCTGCATCGCACGCCGCTGCAAGTTCACCCAGCAGCCCTTCGAGTTGACCCTGAAGCCCCGAGTCCGGGGAGACCTCTGAAGACGCATGTTCACCGATCTTCTGCTCGAGGCCCATCGCCTTCCGAAGATGGTCACTGACCACGTCCCATGCTGGAGCCACCACACCTTCAAGGGTCTCAGGCAGCGCGTCCCTTGCAACCGCGAGCTCCGCCCGGGTTGCGGTCAACTGGCCCGCTGCGGCTTCTTGCGCGCGAGACAGAAGTTCGCGGTGGCGGTCCCCCCACGCGGAGGCCACCCGGACGCGGGTGAGCTCCGTCTGAAGCGCTTCCCACGCCTCTGGAATTTGCTCTGCCGCGACGCTAATTTCCTCAAGACCATCCGGAAGCGACGCGAGCAGTTCCTCCACCTGCTCTGGGCTGCCCGACGTCTCAATGGTCTCCAAGACGGCTTGGCAACGTGCGAGATACCCCTCGATCACCTCGGCGGGCTTCAGCAGAGCATCCAACGCGGTGGCCACCGCGCTGGATGACTCCGCTTGTGCATCGGCTCGCCCGCTCTCCACCCACACCTGGACCGTGGCCCAGATGGCCTCAGCGTCGGCGAACATCTCTTCCGCCTGGCCGCGCCATTCTTCCCGATCCAGAGCGAACGCATCGTGGTGGGACTCGGATGATGCGTCGGACGCATGCGGCGTCTCCGCCTCTCCTTCCGGCATCACCGACGCCTCAGTGGGATCTCCACTCGAATCCTCGGGACCAGAAGCATCCGATTCCGGTTCGTCCGCCGTCACATGCATCGACTCGCCGGTCAGCATGTGCAAGGTCTCCGCAAGCGCATTGCGTGCGGGGTCCGCCAACTCCACGGCTGCCTCTACACCGACGCGCAGAATGCGCTCCAGTAGGTCCGGAGGGCCCGCACTCCGAAATACGGAATCCTCGGCCCACACGCACGATGCCAGTGCAACCCGCTGCTCCGGAGATCCCGCTCGCGCAAGCCATGCCATGGCGTGGGTAAGCGCGGCAAAGCGCGTGAAGGCGGCAACAGATACATCGGCATCTTCGACGAGCAGGGCGAGACACGCTTCGGCCCATCGCGCGTCTAGCTGCTCCACTTCTCCTTGCGATGTCGCGAGACTCCGTGCGATGCGGTGGATCTGCCGGTCCATACGCCATGACTCGCCATCGCTACCCGCCTGAACAAGCGCAAGCTCAGCCAGCTCGTGCAGCGCCGCTGCCGCAACATGGGTCTGCTGCAGCGCGACCGCGGCCAGCACATCCACGTCCAGCTGTGTGACTGGTGATGCGCCGCACGCGCGGAACAGGGACTGCGCGCCATCGCTCAACCGGAGGTAGAGCGTCCAAAAACTCGCGAGGCAGGCCTCTCCGAGGTCCAACACATCTTGAACATGGACGCGCGCATCCTCGGGCAGTGACAGCAGCTGATCCATCTCCGTGGTGGGCTCCACCTGCAGCCGCACCCCAGCCAGCCGGAGGGAGAGCGGTCGAAAGTCTAGTCCCTCCACCAAACGGACGGCATCGTTCTGGGGAAGGCTGAACCCCGATACGTCACGGAGCGCAGAGAGCGCCTCCACCATCCCCACGGCCGGAACCTCATGGGCCACGCCCATCGCGAGGCCACGCCCCCCCACCAAGAGCCCACACCCGTCGGGAACCGCTGCCTGAAGGTCCTCGACCGTCGCATGATGCCGCTCCTCGACACCCGTCACGCAGACCAATGTCGCGCCATGCTGTTCCGTATGGGCTGCCCACGCCGCACCGAGGATGGCCCATCCCGTGTCGACCTCGAGGTCTGATGGCGCAGGGGCCCCCATGCGGCACGCCCAGCGGTGCATCGCCACACGGACATCACCATCTTGGTCGGCCGACCACCAAAAGACGCCACCCGGAAATTGAGGAGACGCCCGGCGTGCGACCTCGATCACCACGTCAGACACACCGGCACCTAGATGCGCGCTGGTCATGCACAACATCGCACCGGGCTGTACCTTCTCGGCCCACTCGGGGATCTCACGAGCGTAGACCGACAGACCGAGGGAGAACATGGTCTGTTCTTCCTCGACTTCCCGAGATGTGTCACTAGCAATCCAACGGGGCTTCCAGACCACGGCCAACCTCACACATGCCACGTTCAGGCACGCGCGACGATAGCACAGGGCTGGCTCGCAATTCTCGTGTCTGTCGCGAGAACCTAGAGCGCACACGCTCCGAGACTGTCATAGGCGCATGGGCCGCCATAGGCTCCGAGGTCTCCCAGCGAACCATCCGCGTCCAAAAACCGCGGATCACCAAGATCGAGCACCTCATTGCCTGTCGTGAAGTCGTCGGTCGTCCAGTCGCCATCTGACGCGTTGACGGCCGTAAAGTTCACGTCGAGAGACCACTCATCGTCGGGCGACGCTGCGGGTCCGACGACATCGAACACCTCATCGAACCCATTCGCAGCGGCATCAGCACCGGTGCCCTCCCAGAGCCCGTTCGGCACGTTCTGCACGAACAGGTTGTTGAGCACCATGGGGGTCGTGGTGCCCCAGACGGCCACGCCGCCTCCGGCTGGCACGGTCTCACCCGTGATGACATCAGCCACAAGGTTGTAGGCGATGGTGTTGTGAACCACCGCCGAGACAGCGCCTTCCTTGGGCTCCTCGTAGACGCAGACACCGCCACCGTGGGTCGAGGCGACATTGCCCGCGATGATGTTTCCAGCCACCAGGAGATCGTCGTCACCAATCTGCACGTTGATGCCGCCACCTTGACCCCCTTCGATCGGGTCAAGGTCTTCTGCACGGTTGCCTGCGATGAGGTTGCGAACCACGACGGCACCACTCCGTGCCAGCCAGATACCGCCACCATCACCCGTCAGGTTGTCGAGGATCATGTTGCCATCGATGCGGGGCTCACCACCACGCACGAAGATTCCTCCCCCATCGCTGCCCTCTTCCGGACCTTCATGACCGGCTTCGTTCGACATGATCAAGCAGTCGAGCACCTGCGCATTGCTGTCTTTCAGAAATACACCACCGCCCTGAAGAGGGTCGTCAGGCAAGACCGGCACCACGTCGGTGACGTCGAGTGTTGTGGCATTGTCATGAATCCAGAGGTCGAGCAGCACGGGATCAGACCCATCGATGTACAGACCAGCGCCGCGCACCCCGCCACCGCCGGAGATCTCGAGATTCTCGAGGACCGTGGCGTCGGACTGGCCACCAATGATGGTGATGACCGGACGCACACCCGAGCCCACAAGATGTGGGGCAGGGCTTCCCACACCCGCGAGGTCGACGTCGGCAACTCCGAGGTCGACCTCACCGGGGTAAACCCCCGCGCGCACGCGAACCACGCCACATGACGTGGTGGCAGAGATGTCGACCCCTCGCTGTACCGACAGCACGGGTTCGGTCACGGTCCCGTCTGCCGAATCATTACCCAGCACATCGACCCATACGGGACATGCATCTGCGCAGTCCCGCAGACCATCGCCATCTTCGTCTTGATCGGCGTCACTCAGGCCATCGCAGTCGTTGTCGATCTCATCGCAGAGTTCAGGTGCCTCCGGGTAGACCGTGGCATCTCCATCATCACAGTCATCGACCTCTGCGAAGAAGCCGTCACCATCGTCATCGGTCAGATCAGGAACGTCGGTGTCGGCGGGCTGGTCTGTCTCGACAAGCACCGCACCGCTCTTGTCATCGTTGTCCTTACAGCCCGACGCTGCGACCAGCGCCACCACAAGCCATGCCTTGTTCATGCGTTCGACTCCGTTCCAAGTACGGCATCCGCCGCTGCGATGACCTTTGATACCAATGAGGGGTCGTGGATCGCGTGACGTGGGACGTCGTCGTCATGCCACGGAACCACCACCACGGGGATCTCTTCGACCTCTGTCGCGGCCACACGGTCAGCCACAAGTGCCCAGTCCGAACCATCGATCTCGACCACGAGGAGCACGACACCTTCGTGGACACCACCGGCATCATCAAGCCACGCGCACGCGTCAGCCGCGTGAAAGTCGGTGGACTCGTCGAACCCCACGTCGTGACTGGATTCCGTGGTTTCACCGTGCACCATATGCCCCCCTGCGCAGTGACCGGCCTTTAACCGAGCCCCTTCAGCTTGTCCGGAAGGCCAGCAGGCTACGTCACCCCAGCCGGGCTTCGGCATCCTTCAGAAAGGAGACCAACGCCTCCACAGCTGCGTCGGTCTGGGCATTGTAGAGACTTGCGCGCAGACCACCCACGGAGCGATGACCTCGGATGCCGATCAGTCCCTCCGCTGCCGCATCCGCAGCAATGCGATCATCGAGGTCTTCGTTGCCCGTCGTGAACGTGACGTTCATCCACGACCGTGACGAACGCTCCACCTTGCCTGTCCAGAACGAGGTCGCATCAATCACGTCGTAGACTTGGCGTGCCTGTCGGCGGTTCTTTTCTTCCATGGCTGCCGGTCCACCCTGGTCCTCGAGCCATGCGGCAACCCGCTCCACCGTGTAGATCGCGAAGGTGCAAGGCGTGTTGTACATGCTGCCCTTGTTGAGGTGCGTGTCGTACCGGCACATGATGGGAATGTCTTTCTCGCATCGCTCGAGCAGCGATTTTCGGAACACCACGATGGTGGTCCCTGCTGGTCCGAGATTCTTCTGGGCACCTGCATAGAGCACATCAAAGGCAGAGCCCTCCATGGGACGCGAGAGAATGTCGCTGCTGGCGTCGCACACCAGCAGCGCTTCGCCACTGTCCGGCGTGTGATGATACTGTGAGCCGGCAACTGTGTTGTTGGACGTATAGTGCAGGTATACCGTACCCTTTGACGGCGCATCAAGGTCACCCGGCTGCGGAACCCGATTGTAGCGTTCGGCCTGGCTCGAAAACGGAACATCGACAGTTCCGAAGCGTCGGGCCTCGATGATGGCCTTGTCCGACCACGTGCCGGTGTCATGGTAGACCGCATGCCCGCCACGGAGCAGATTCATAGGAATCTGGAAAAACTGGGTTCTGGCTCCACCATGCAGGAACATCACCTCTTGATCTTCATCACACCTCAGCAGCCGGTGAAGCCGCTCCCGTGCCGATGCAATGACAGCCTCGAATTCTGCACATCGATGAGAGGACTCTAGGAGTCCTGCGCCACGGCCATGGAAGTTCCAAACGGATTCCTGAACCTCTTGCAGAACGGTCTCCGGCAGCACACCTGGACCGGCCGAGAAGTTGTGGACGCGTGCTGTCATGGGGTGCCTCCGCTCGTCATGGCAAATGAGCTCACGTGAAGTACATGTTCGAGTGCATGGAGCTCGTCGATCATCGCCTGATTTGGCTCACCATGCACCTGAATCCTCGCTACCGCAGCTTCGCCACCCGTAAAGACTGCATTCTCCATCTCTTGGATGTTGAGCTGGTGTGCGCGCAACACCTCGAGAATGGATGCCAGTGCTCCCACCCGATCCTGGTGCCGAATGGCCAAACCGTGCTGGGCCGAAGACTCCTGGACGAGGTTGACGCAGTTGAGCACCTGCCCGTCCCTTGCAAACCCTAGGATGACCTTGACGGCCTCACGCGCCACCGAGGACTGCGCCTGCTCCGTCGCCGCACCAATGTGATGGGTGAGATAGACCCGGGGATGTGACCGAAGCGGGCTGTCGAAGGGGCCTGTCTTTGTAGCCGGCTCGCCATCGAAGACATCCAGCCCAGCCCAGAGACCCTTGGTGTCCAACGCTGCAAGAAGCGCTTGCTCATCCACAAGACCGTCGCGACTGGTGTTTAGCACAATGGCACCCTCTGGCAATGCCGCGAGAAGCTCTTGCCCCACCAGATGACGTGTCTCCGCAGTCTGCGCGCAGTGCACGCTGATCACATCGACCTGCGACGCGAGGGCGATGGGTGTCTCCGCAAAGCCCACATCCGCAGCCGCAGCCGAGGCTGCAGTCAGAGAGCGGCTCCACGCCACCACATCCATCCCGAACGCACGCGCACGCTTGGCCAAGGACCTGCCAATGGCACCAAAGCCGAGGATACCCAGCGTCCGTCCTTTGAGTCCGCGACCTTTCGAAAAGCCCTTTTTGTTCCACTCCCCTCGGCGGGACCACGCCACATTGTCGGGGATCTTTCTGTCAATGGCGAGCAACAGTCCCATGGTCAGCTCCGCGACCGCGACCGCATTCTTGCCGGGACAGTTCGCGACATAGACCCCCCGCGCCCCAGCCGCCGTGAGATCGATGGTGTTCACGCCGGCGCCGGCCCGTACCACCAGTGCGAGTCCCGACCAGGCGTTGAGGTGGCTTGCCGTCACCTTGGTCGACCGAACCACGAGCACCGTGGGGCGATGTTCCGCGAGCGCCTCGCCGAGCGCTTCGTCCTTGAGTTGGGGCAGAACCACGACGTCGTGCCCCGCGGAGGTCAGCTGGTCTACCCCCACCGAATGAAGCGCGTCGGCAAAAAGGATCTTCATAGAACCCCTCACATACCGGGTCCTTACCACAGGTGTCCGCCCATGCCTCCATCGCCTTGAAATCATCCCGTGAGGCCATGAGCAAACCGCCTAAAGAAGGGCCTGCAGCGTCCGAACTGGTGCATACGGAACAGTCGGAGCATGGTTTGAAAACGCGCGTGTTGCTTGTCGAGACTGACCGAACGCTTCTTCGTTCGCTTGAACCTGATCTTAGGGAGATCGGCTACGACGTGGTTATCGCCACCAGTGCACACGAAGCGACACGACTCGCGCTGCAGCGCGACCCCGGCATCCTATTGGTGGGCCAAGGCACCGAGGACGACGCTGCGGTCGCCATGATGCACACACTGAGGCGCCACCGACCCGGTGCTCGACGCATCCTCATGACCTCCAATGATGGCAGTACAGCTGTACATCAGTCCATTGGTAATGGTCTTGTGATGGGCATTCTGAAGAAGCCAGTGACGCTCCAAGACGTTCGCAGCACCCTTGCGCGGGTGGAAGCCCTTGCGCACCGCATGCACACCCTCGCGAACAGCCAAGAACTCTCCCTCCGCAGACGACGGGGCAGAATGCTCGACACCAGCCTCGAGAAGCGAATGCTCAGCCTCGCCGGACAGCCAATTCTGGCTGCAGCCACCTCGCAGCAGTTGGGTGTCGAGGTCTTACTGCGCAGTCGTCACCCTGTCCTCAGTACGCCACGCGCGGTGCTGCGGGCTGCAGAGGACCACGGACGTCTCCTTGATGTTGGCGCGGAGGTCTTTCGACTCGCAGGGCAACACCTCGGTCACGCCACACACCTCGGCCGATTGTTTATCAACGTTCACCCACAACAACTCGTGAGTCTGGAGCGGCTATCCAGCGACCTTGAGCCCCTCTTACCTTTCGCCCATCAGGTTGTCCTTGAGCTCACGGGCGGCGAGCAACTTGGCGAGGTGAGCGACTGGGCGCCGATGCGTGATTGGCTGACCTCACGAGGGTTTCAGTTGGCGATCGACGACATGGGCGGCGGGGCCCACAGTCTCGCCTTACTCGCCGATGCACAGCCCCACTTTATCAAGCTCGACATGTCACTCTCCCGGAACATTCATACCGCCCCGAGAACCCAGCGCATGGTCGCCGTCATTCAGGCCTTCGCGCAGACGACAGGGGGAACCGTGATCGCGCAGGGTGTCGAGAATGAGGCCGAGCGGGACGCACTCGCGGCCCTCGGCGTCTCATGGATGCAGGGGTATTACTTTGGGGTACCGGAGGACCTGCAGCAGGTGGCTGTCCCGATGCAACCGCAACGCGACAGTCTCAATGATGATAGGGAATCCCCTGAACAATCGTCATTGCCCGGTAGAGCTGCTCTACAGCCATGACCCGCGCGATCTGGTGATTGAGGACCATGTCGCTCAGACGAATGACCTTCCACGCCGCCTCGCGAACCTCTGGCGCATGCCCATAAGGCCCGCCCAACGCGAGGATGACCCGGCCATCCATCCGTGCCTCGTCCACGATCTTTGCAAACGCATGAGAGTCGGCACGAACCCCTCGCTCGTCCAAGACCAGGAGTCGATCCCGCGGCCGCACACGGGCGAGAATGCGGCGGCCTTCCTCCCGTCGCACCGCCTCTACATCTCCCGTAAACCGCTCTGGTTTTACCGTGATGTGCTCCAGTCCACCCCATGCACCCATGCGACGTGTCCAGTCAGATACGGCATCATCAGCCCAGCTGGTACGGCCTCGGGTGACCTCGATCAGCGCGAATCTTGCTGCCATGCGCCCACGCGTCAGCTGGGTACAGTGAACAAGGGAATCTCGCGGTCGTCGAGGTCGTCGTCGTCATCCTCATCGACAAAGGACAGCGACTCGGCCTCCGGGACCGGCAGCCGCGGCGCATCGCCCCAAAGCCCCTCGAGGTCATAAAACGCTCGGGTCTCCATATGGAAGACATGTAGCACCACATCATCGAAGTCGACCAAGACCCAACGCCCGGTTTCTAGACCTTCGGTGCCCACAGGAAGTACACCATGCTTCGTCTTCAGCTCTGACCGCACCGAGTCGGCGATGGCACGCACCTGCCGCGGGTTCCTCGCCGAGACAATCACGAAGTACTCCGTGTACCCAACGGCTTCTCCGACCTCAAGAATGGCGGGTTCAGCCGCCTTCTTGTCGAGCGCAGATTCAAGTACGAGGTTGGCTAGTTCTAGCGGTGTGATGTCGCCTCCTGCGGGAGCGTCCCCTAATGCGGGTCCAGACGCACCCCAATTGTTTCGAAACGGAGCGTTGGTGGCAAGTCCAATTCACACCCCGTCGTTGTGCAACGGGGCGTCGTTGTCGGCTTAGCTCTGCTCCTTGTCGATGACGTCTCTTCGGCCCAATTGAATCAACGCGGCCCATACGGCGTTCAAGAGGTGGTCGACACCATCGCCGCTCTGTCCTGATATTGCGAAGACCTGCACACGCGCTTCATCACGAAGCTGTCGCACACATGCCTCTCGTTCCTCATCTGTCATGAGGTCCGTCTTGTTCAACACGACGAGCTGTGGCCGCGCGGTCACCTCACCGCCGTAGGCCTTCAGTTCCTCGTTGAGTGCTCGGTACCGCTCCACAAGGCTCTCGGGCTCGAACGGGTCATATGCCACAAGATGAATGTGCAAGGCGCAGCGCTCGATATGGCGTAGGAACTGATGGCCAAGTCCAATGCCTTCACTGGCACCTTCGACCAACCCTGGAATGTCCGCAAGAACGAAGCTGCGGTCATCATCAACGCGCACCACGCCGAGCTGCGGAACGAGCGTCGTGAACGGGTAGTCAGCCACACGTGCGCGTGCCGCACTGACTCGGCTCAAGAAGGTCGACTTTCCAGCGTTGGGAAACCCCACCAGCCCCACATCTGCGAGCAGCTTGAGCTCGAGGCGCAGCCGAAGCTCGGCACCGGGCAGACCGGGTTGCGCGTGCCGAGGAGTTCGGTTGGTAGAGGACTTAAAATGCCAATTACCAAGCCCACCTTCGCCCCCCTCGATGCGCCAGGTCATGCCCTCTTCATCAAGATCTGCGAGCAGTCGGTCATCCTCACAGTCATAGATGACCGTACCGATGGGGACCGGGCAGACACAGTCTCGGCCACGCGCACCTGTCATACGCTGCCCGCCGCCCGGAACGCCATCTGCTGCGCGATGGTGGCGCTTGCGTTGGTAGTCTACGAGCGTGTTCCGGCGGGATGTCGCCTCGAAGATGACCGCGCCACCACGTCCGCCGTCGCCACCATCTGGGCCTCCGCGGGGGACAAACTTCTCGCGCCGGAAATGCACCGAGCCCGCCCCACCATGACCGGAGGACACGAACACTACGACCTCGTCGAGAAACTCCACGCGTTCTCCAACACCAGAAACAACGAACGCCTCGCACCGAACCGGTGGAGGCGTTCAGAACAACCCTTGCGGCGTCAGCTCACTTGGCCGCCAGATCCTCACTGGCGGCTGGTGCGGGATCCACCGAGATGAACTTGCGGTTCTGACGCGTGTGGAAGCGCACCGTACCATCGACGAGTGCAAACAGCGTGTGGTCGCGACCACGGCCGACGTTCACGCCCTCGTGGAACTTGGTTCCGAGCTGGCGGATCAGGATGTTGCCTGCACGGACAGTCTCACCGCCGTACTTCTTGATGCCGCGGTACTGAGGATTTGAGTCACGGCCGTTCCGGGTAGAACCCTGGCCCTTCTTATGTGCCATTGTAGTGCTCCGTTTCGGCGGTCAGCTATTGATGCCGACGATTTCGAGGGTGGTGTGGCTGTGGCGGAACCCGACACGACGACGTGTCCGGTGCCGACGGCGGTACTTGAAGGTGACGACCTTCTTGCCCTTGTTGTGGTCAACAACACGGGCCTCTACGGAGGCACCGGCGACATGCGGTGCGCCGATCTTGACGCCGTCATCGCCAACCAGAAGAACTTTATCGAGCGTGACCGTCGCTCCAGCTTCGGCGTCCATGCGATCAACGGTGATCTGTGCGCCGGGCTCTACGCGGTACTGCTTACCGGATGTCTCAACAATCGCGAACATAACTGCGCTCCTTGGGCCCCGAAGGGGCGTGGCGCGAACCCACATGACTGCAGATTCGGGATCCACTGGAATGGGCCTCCTCGAACACCGAGGCAGGCGAGCCCGGCGCGCTTATGACTTCAACGAGGACGTGTCAAGGTGCAACCCACGATTTCGATCACCCAAACACCTAGGCCCGGCTCCCGAGTTGCAACCGGAGACGATCGAGCTTCTCAAGGACCTCATCGGTCTCCAGATCCTGATAGCGGACCGGTAGCATGCGCCGGGCGCTGCACTCAAAGACGGCGAGCATCTCCATGTAGGCCAACATTCGAACGTCCCGTGATGGCACCACATCGGCGGACGCTTGGGCAAGATCGTCATCGGTCACAGACGTGCGGCCATCGCGTGCAGCAAGACCGGCCGCCTCGATCAGCACGGCCTCAAGCTCGGCTCCGGAGTATTTCTCCGTGACCTCTGCCACGGCCTGCAGTCCTTCCTCACCCGCGAGCTCAATCTTGTTCTTCCGCACCAACGCCTTGAGAATGAGCAGCCGGTCCTCTGCTTTTTCTGGGGGGAAAAAGGGAATCTTGAGGTCGAACCGCCCCGGCCGCTTCAGGTCGGTGTCGAGCTTGTCGGGTCGGTTGGTCATCATGAGCATGACCACACGCCCACGCCGACTGGTGTCGCTCATGAACTCTTTCAGCCGGGCAATGACCCGAGAGCCCGTGCCGCCATCGCTGTCTCCGCCAGCGAGCGCGCGTTCGGCCTCATCGATGATCAGGAGGACGTAGCCAAGCGCCTTGACCAAATCGAGCACCTTCTCGAGGTTGGCTTCGGTCGACCCCACCCAGCGATCACGGAAGTTCTTGAATTTTAGGCAGGTCAGACCTGACTCTGCGGCAAACGCCTCTGCCACAAAGGTCTTTCCAGTCCCCATGGGACCGACGAAGATCATGCCCATCGGTACCTGCTGTACAAGGCCTGCCTGCACGGACTGTGCGACCCGCCTCAGGTCCGCCTTCACCTCATCCATGCCCCCGACGTAGGAGAGGTCGTGTTTGGGTGCGACGAACTCTACGAGTCCATGGCATTCCTGCTCAATGAGCACCTTCTTTCGCTTGCTGATGGCCTCAAACGTCACTGGCGTTGATGTCTGGATCGCCATCTGCAAGATGCTTCGGGCTTGGGTCAAGGTCAGGCCTGCGGTCATCTTGGCGAGCGATGGAAGCGGCATCGCAAGCTCAAGCCCCGGCTCCTGACTCGCGGTCAGAAAGGCCAATCGCGACGACTCATCTGGGAATGGGATGTTGATGGTGGCCAACCGCGGACTGGCGAGCACACGCCTCGACAGGTCGGACAGATGCTCCGTGATCAAAATCACGAGATTGTCCGTGGCCATGAAGGCAGGGTCCGACGACCATCGCTGCATGGTCACGAGGTTCGACTTGTCATCCTCGGACATGAACGCCACACTTGCGTTTGGCACCACCATCTCGGCGAAGTCCAACACAAATGCCGACGCATGCATCGGGTCTGTGATGAGCTCCTCAACCACCCGCAACGTCGGCCCGATCTCCCGAGGAAGCGTACTCAGCGCGCTGACACCTTTGGCCGTTCGCGACGCGTTGACCGCCGTCCGAAAGAAGGTCTGCTGGACGCGATCGGGGAAACAAAGGCCCTCGCTCACGTTGTAGTAGGCCACCACATCCCGCGTGCGACCCAGAAATTTCTCCAAGAAGGGCCGGAGCCCAACCCAGACAGTGGGTTCGCCATCGCTCCATGGCACGAGGTCACGCACGTTCCCATGAATCACAAACATGCTGGATTCGCCGGACAAGTACCGGTTTTTCAGCTCTTCAGCCCAAGCGGGAAGACGCAGGTCGGACATGGCATACCTCAACAGCGATCAGGAAGGAGTCCGCCCCAACAGCAGGGTGGCTGCACGAACACGAACCCGTTCGGACTCATCGGTCAGTGATGCCATGAGCTTGTCCGCCCCCAACACATCGTGCAAGGCCGCTTCCCGAACCCTGGCATCTTCATCGGCCAACAACTCGACGAGCACGGAGGTCTCGCCCAACTCGGAGGCCGCCCTCGCCACGAGCAACCGCACCAGCGGTTCGTCACTCTCGCGGTGCATCATGAGGGACCGACGATCGGGCCGAACACGCAAGCGTACGAGGCTCCTCAGCGACGCCGGCATGGTCCCCACGGCGTCCGGATCCGGTAGGGCTGCAATCCACCGCGACACATCGAGGCGATGACCCGGGTCGCGGGCTGCACGACGAAGAAAACGCCGCGCCCCGCCATCCCCCCGCGCTGCGAGCAAGACTTCTACGGCATCTCTGAGTGCCTGCTCATCGCAGTCTGACGCGCCGTGCAAGGCCTTGGTCATCTCGACGCGTGCATCGCGTCCGATGCGTGCGATCAGCGGCTCACTGGGCTGCCACAGCCCAGAGGCCACACGGCTCACCAGTGCTTCATCGTCGAGCAAGAGCGATGCGACACCGCTGGGCAACACACCAAGACCTTGGGCAATCTCGCGCCGAAGCTCTGGAGACAGCCGCGTGTCAGTGGCCCAGACGTCTCGTTGTGAATGAAGGGGTTGGGTCTGCAGCAGAGCCCGCACGGTGGCCTCTCGGACCGCATCTGCAGGGTCGCGAAGGCCGCGCTCCCCGTCGATCTCCCCATGAGCGACCAAGGTACCCACCGCGACAGAACGGACCCATGGGTCCAACGACGCGGCAGCATCCTGAAGAATGTCGAGGGGCGGTCGCACGTCGAGCGCGGGCCCGTCGGGAAGCGAAGCGTCCATGGCGAGGTCGGGTGTTGTGGCGCACCCCACCCACAGCCACATCAACGTCAGGAGGCCTGCGACCACGCCGCCACCGCGAGCATCGCCACCACCACACCGACGACGAGACCCACCGACCAGAGGTTGCCTCCCCCGCCTGTCGAAGCAGCTGGGGCGGGTTGTGCCAAGGGAATCGGCTGCGTGTCGGAGGGCGGCTGATCGACCACGAAGCGCATGCGCGTCTGTCCCACGCGAACCTCATCCCCATGGGTGAGTCGGTGTTCGGTCACGCGCTCTTCATTGACAAACAGGCCGTTCGCCGACTGATTGTCGACGAGGAACCAGTGGTCGCCCCGACGCTCCACCACGCCGTGCGCACGACTCGCCCCCGGATCCGCAAGGGGCAGGTCTTGATCCTCTGACCGACCAAGCGTCGTTCTGTCGTTGTCCAAGAAGTGGTGCTGACCAGCAAACGCGCCCTTCACACCGACCAACCTTGCTCGGGCTCGGGCGCCACCAGCCAGTCGGAGCGTAAACGGGAGAATCTCCACCGACAGTCCGGGCGTCAGCAAGACCTCTTCGACGGGCTCGTCGCGCACGTACGTGCCGTTTCCACTCTGATTGTCGACCATCACGGCCGTCGATCCATCGATCAGAAGACGCGCGTGTAGGCGGGAGACCTCTGGGTCGGGAAGCGTGATGGCGTTGGAGTCATGCCTGCCAATAGTGTAGGCGCCATTACCGAGGCGAAACCTTCGGTCTGGATGTCCGGCACGGGTCACGATCAGTTCGACCATCGCTATTCACTCTCATCCGATTGGGTAAAGGGCCAGAAGTTCCAAGAGCGACGCTCTTCGCTGGTACCGCCGGGGGCCCTATCCTCTGGCTGCGGTTCGTCCCACCGAACCTCGAACACATGTTGCCCAAAGCGCACCATATCGCCCACTTTCAGGGCCCGATGCTCGCGAATACGCCGGTCGTTCACAAAGACGCCATTTCGAGAACCTGCATCACGCAGCCATAGCGACCCGTTGTCGAGCTCTAGCCGTGCATGAAACCGCGACACATCGGAGTCATCGAGCACAACGTCGTTGTCAGGCGAACGACCGACCTCCAATCCCCCGCTCTCGACCATGACCACCAGGCCCTCTGATGCGCCTTTGACGCAGACCAGCACCGGACGCTCCACCATCAACTCCCCCGGGGACGCGATTCGGGTCCCAGTTCACCCGCGCTCGCGCAGCCATGTAAGCATACTCGATGCGTCTGGTGTGATGCCGACAAAATGCTCAAACGCAATCGCACCCTGATGTACGAGCATGGGCAGCCCATCGAGGACCCGATGTCCACGCTCTCTAGCCGCCGTCAGCCCGATGGGTGCGGCGTCCCAGTAATTGATGTCACACCAGATCGCGTGCCGTGGCAACCGCTCGATCGGTCCTGTGCCGAAGGCGGTGGCCCCGGGTCCATCAAGGCAATTGACCACGACATCCGCGGAGGCGAACACGGGACCTACGTCTGCAAAGCCCACACCACGGCTCTGGGCACCCATGCGAAACGCCAAAGCCTCGGCACGACCTACCGTTCGGTTGACCCAACACACGGAGGCGGCATGGGCTTCAAGCGCCCCGGCACCAACGGCGGCGCCCGCACCACCCGCACCGAGCACCACCACATGACGGCCTTCGAGGCTCTCCCCTAACGAGGCCTCAAAGCCGCGGATGAACCCCAGCGCGTCGGAGTTGTACCCGAACAGTCTGTCGTCCCGACGCACCACCACATTGACCGCCCCCGTACGCGCCGCCATGGGACCCACTTCATCGAGCGCCGGGCGTACGACTCGCTTGAACGGCACGGTCAGATTGACGCCCACGAGATCCATCATCCGCAAGACACCTGGCAGACGCGAAGCCTCGGTGGGATCGACATCAATGGCTACGTAGACGGCGTCAATCCCAGCGTCAGCAAACCAGCGGTTGTGCATCAACGGCGAGAGAGAATGTGCGACGGGCCGGCCGAGAATGGCGTAGACCGGTGTGGACGCGGTCAGGCTGTCATGCATCGAGAGCCTCTCTCGCATGTTGGCTGTCGCGGGCAATTTGCTCAACCAGCTCATCTCTCGAGCTGAAGGCCCGCTCCGCGCGCAGCCGCTCCACGAGCTCGACCTCAAGGTGTTGTCCGTACAGATCGCCCGTAAAGTCCAGCACATGCACCTCGAAGGTGGGGCTCCCGGAGGCGTCGACCGTTGGACGGACGCCGTGGTTGGCGACCCCTCGCCACGACCTGCCTTCGTGCACGACCCGTACCGCGTAAACGCCGAGCGGTGGGCGGAGCTCGGTACTCAATGCAAGATTGGCCGTGGGGAAACCGAGCGTACGCCCAATCTCCTGACCCCTGACCACAAGACCGTTCAGCACATGAGGCCGACCGAGGCAGGCCGTCGCCTCACGAATGCGCCCTTCTGCCACCGCAGCACGCACGCGGGTGCTGCTGATGGGCGAAGACCCGAGGTAGACGGGATCCACCACGCGAACCGGAACATCCAGCACGCGCCGCAGGAGGTCTGCATCACCACGGCGACCGCGCCCGAAGCGGAAGTCGTAGCCGAGGACACATCCTGTCGCCCCCAGCCGACGCTGGAGGACATCACGCGCGAAAGCCTCTGGCTCCTGTGTCGCGAATTTTGGTGTGAATGCCTCCACCACAACCTGGTCGGCACCCTGTCGTCTGAGCAGGTCCACCCGATCATCGGTAGCCTGGATTCTAGGAACACCATGACCGGGCACCATCACGTCGCGAGGACTCGGGTCGAACGTGTAGGCCACCACATCGCGGTCACCCGCGAGCTCGCGCGCCGCAGCCAGCAGCGCGCGATGTCCGAGATGAACACCGTCGAAGTTGCCGATCGTCACCACACCGCCCCGCTTCGCCAGCGGGACCTGCTCCGATCCCCACCACACCGATGAAGGTTGTTGAACCACGATAGCGACGTCCTCTCCGGGCGGGCCGGCTAACGCACGGCGGCGTGTCGAGCCAAAACCCGGCACATCTGTCGAATCTCCGATACATTTCTGACCGGAAGACTCACCGAGAGAGGACCCCGTGATCCGACCGGCATTTCTCATTCTGGCACTGACCACCGCGATGCCTTGCTTTGCCGGCGGCTTTGGTGGTGATGCGCCCCCGACCCGCATTCCCGTCACGGCCCAGAACGTCTCTGGCGTCATCGAAGACAGAGGCGGCGTCGTGGTGACCCTCAAGCGTATCAGCTGGAACGGTGAGATCTTCGTCGGTGGTGAGCTTGGGGCCGGCGCCGCCTCCGTGCCGTTTGAGCGGGTCAAGACCATCGAAGTGCTCGACAGCTCAACCAAGAACCAACGAACGGCCCGAGTCACCCTCGATGAAGGAACCACCGTGGAGCTGCTCGTCGACGATGACCTCGAGATCTTCGGCGAAGCCACCTGGGGTCTCTTCCGCATCGAAGCCAAGGACGTGCTGAAGATCACCTTGACGGGCGTCACCCCCCGCTAGCCTCTACGCTATGTCTACATCGCCAGCAGCATCCCATAGACCTGCCGCGACACGATGACCGACGGCACGCCACCCATCGACATCCGTCATCTCCGGGTGATGGGGAGACCACTCGCGTAGAAGCGCCTCCATCCGAGCATGGACATCCGCAGTGCGGGTAGTGGACGGCAACGCGAGGAGGGGTTCGCACCACCAGCCCTCCGCCGAGCGAAAGACTCGGCCATAGGCAAACCGGGATTCGTCTTGGTCGACCTGCCAGACCTGCGACACGCGCACCGGGGCATCTGGGGTCCATGCCGAGGAGAGCGGCGTCACCGGCTCAAGCATCGCCCAGCCCGGGCGTAGGGGTTGCATCTGCCACACCACTGCAGGTGTCTGCATCCACGTCACCCAGTCCTCCCGCGCGGCCGCATCGGGTCGGGGGCGGTCCCGAAACGCCGCTGCAAGTGGGCTTCGGTTGTATCCAGGCAGGATCAACCGAGCGCTGTGTCCGAAGATCGTCCACATGAACCCGCGATGATCCGTGCGGCGCAGATCGAGCAACGCGCGCCGGCGCCCCAACCAAGCACCGGGGAGCAGACCGCCAGCCTCGGGTACGTAGTCCAGCGTGATCCTCGCGAGACCATCAAGCGGTGACGGCCCCGAGAACATCCGCGGAGCATGCGTGCTCGCGACCAACCGAACGGGCTGGCCCGGCTCGGCGCATGGCAGCTCCGCAACACTGGAAGCCGGCCGCAGCACGGACCTCCTCCGATGTCCGGGCGGTGGGGGTGGCCGGTCGAGGTAGACCAGCGACTTCAGTCGGCTCACCCAGCGGCGCCGTCGTACCAGGACACCGCGCGACGCAGGCTCTCCACGACATCGGCCCGTAGGCTGTCGGGACCATTCACGCGCGCATCCTCACCAAAACCACGAAGCCAAGACGTGAGCTCCACCGTCACGGCCACCTGCATGGAGAGCTCCAGCCAACCATCGGGCAGCGTGCGGAAGGTCTGCGTCGGGTGCCACGTCCGTTCTCGAATGTAAGACGCCACCGATGGCGCAAAGGCGACTTTAACCTGCTGGGGCGGTCCCGAGATGATGCCGAATGCATGGCCGATATAGGCCTCCGGACGCCAGCCCTGAGGCATCGTGAAGTGCTCGGTCCGCCGTCGGGCCACATCCGTGAAGCGCTCGAGGGCGAAGGTCTTCACCAGATTCGCTTCCGTGTCGAATGCAAAGACGTACAGCGCCTGCCGGAAGATCGCGAGCGTGTACGGGTGAAGCAGATAGGTCTTCTCTTCGGTGGCGCGTGGCTTGCGGTAGCGGGCTTCCATCGGGTTGTTGTAGACCAACGCTGTCACAACAATGTCGATGAGCTCTCCAGCATCACCGCGGTAGTCCTTGGCATGCTCGGGCACCGCCAAAAACTTGGTGTCCAACTGCCGGGAGAGCTCCACATGGGCCCGACTGATCGCCGGCTCGAGCCGCTCGATCGCGCCGGAGAGGTCGCCAGCAAACGATGTCCCGTCCAAGAAGTTGAACAACTTGCGGCCAAAATGCAGGGACAACACCTCTGCCAATGACAGTTGGACGCCGGTTCGCCTCCACCGCGGATCCATGGCCAAAATTCTGGACTCGCCGCGTCCAGTGTCGTTCAACGGAAGGTCGAGCTCGCGAAGGTCAGCGAGGTACCGACGCAGCGAACGGGGGTCGAGTTCGAAACGCTCCATCAGCTCGGACGCACGCACGCCGCCCCTGCGGACCATTAATTCAACCATTTTGACGAGCTTTTGCCCCTTGTTCAGGGTCATCCATCCTCCGCAAGCCGCGATTGACGCTCAGGATTGGTCGCCTCGAGGGCGAATCTGGTAGTGGCGGACAGTTATTGTCCCGACACCAGGTAACACTAACACCCTTGAACGTACGAGCCGCGAATTTCTGCTACTGAACATTTGACACGTGAACACCCGTTCACTATAGTTCAGGCGCATGGAGAACGTCATGACGGCACCACTCTACGACACCCTGATCACTTTCTTCCTCTGCGGCGGACTCTCGCTGCTCGGCATCATCGGCGTAGCCGTACTGCCTTGGCGCGAGGAAGAGTTGCAGGAGACTGCTGATGCGCTCAAGGTGGCATGGTCCATCGCTGGCGGTGAGGGCGAGCCTGTCGAAGCCAGTACCGGCACGATCCTTCAGTTTGGTCAAAAGCGCGAGTCGAACCTGCGTGCACTAGGTTCTGCGCGACGCGCGGCGTGACCTGAGGCCCATCACCCCCCCATTCGACACGCCCGCTGCTCTGAACGGCTATGATACCCGAAACTCACAGTGGCTCGGAATCGATGGACCGTACTAATCCCTTCGCGCTCTTCAATGCAGTAGCGTCCAAATACAAGAGCAGCGTTCACCAGCTTGGAGCGCCAGCGAGCGAAGATGCCGTGCGTGCGTTGGAGTCGCACATCGGACGTCGCCTGCCTGACGACCTCCGAACGTTCTTGAGGCGGCACAACGGCGCGTCGATGTTTAAGGCATTGTTCACGCTCCGCTCCGTCTCCGAGATCGGTCCAGCGAGTGCCGAAACCCCCCATGTACTGCTGATCGGACACTCCAAGCCCGACACCCACTGGGCAATGGCCGCACGCCGGCATGGCAACTGGGTGGTCGGACGATGGGCAGATGGTGTACTCGAGCCTCTGCATGCGTCGTTCACGGGTTGGCTCAACGCCACACTCACAACCTACGAGAGCCGCGTACATCGTCCGAGTGACGTGTCTCGCATCCGCCTCGAGACCGACCCCCACGATCCCTTTCAGCTGCTTCGCGCTGGCATGGGCACCTTGCGAGATGGCCGACCCGAGCAGGCTGCACCCATGCTCCATGAAGCCACCACACGCGATGCCGGCCTCGCGCTCGCATGGCAGCGTCTCGGCGATGCCTTTGCGCCGAACGACAAGCGCGCCGCCCTTGAGTCCTGGCTGACCGCGCTTCAACGCACGGAGCTCCCCACAGACTTCCCCGGCGCTCCGCTCGTCGACCCCGAGCTGTTTCGCACGCTCGCACGTGCACTGCCCGACTCGGAGTCGTGGGAACGCGAGCTTGAGCGGTTCATCTCCGAGCGTGTCCACGATGTGCGCACCGATGCAGAGTTCGACCTCGTTGTGGCTGCGAATATGTCGCTCGCGCAGAGTCTGGTGGCGCGTGGCCGTCGACACGACGGACGCTCCGTCCTCGCGGACCTCTTGTCGCGCAGCTTGCTCTACAGCCTACACCGGGTGCCATGGCGCGCGGCACTCGAGCTGACCGCACTCGAGATTGACCTCGGACACCATGACGAAGCCGAGGCGCTCTTACGACGCGTACGCGAAGAAGGCCCTGCCCACGTGCAGGCTGCAGCCGGCATGCTGCTAGGCCGCATCGCCGTGATGCGCGAAGAGCCCTGGGCTGAAGAGATCTTGGCGGACGCATCCTCCATGGCCGAAGGTGTTGAAGATCCGATTCGCATCGCGTTGCTCCAGACCGAGCGAGCCATTCGACAAAACCGCCCTTCCGAGGCTCGAGAGTTTCTCGCAAGCGCCCAAGAACTCGTGGCACGAGGGGCGCCACGACGCCTTCGCGCACATCTCGCAGCCGCACAGGGTGACGTGTGCAAGCTGGCCGACGACCTCGACGGGGCACGTGAGGCCTACCGTCGCGCGCTCGATCTGCTGTCGAACCGCAGCGCCGTTGAGCTGAGTGCCCGCATCACGCTGCGCCTTGGTGATCTCTCGCTCGCAGCGGGGTCACCTGCCGAAGCCGCCGAGCACTACCGCTCCGCCGCCGAGGCCTTCGCCTCTCATGACCTCCCGGTTCGCGAAGCCTGGGCGCTCGTGCGACTCGCCAGACTCGCACAAGACCGGGCCCCCCTTCTGGAGCGGGCACGAGAGCATTTTCTTGCTGCCGATCACGCTGCCGGTGTTGCGGTCGTCGATGCGCTGTCCACCGACCCCAGCATCAGCCTTGCATGGCATCTCGAACGAAGCACCGCGCATGCACGCGCCCGCTACGATGCGCAACGCTCTCGTCCGCCTTGGACACGGTCCGATGCCGACCGACCCGAACGCCGACTCGGCGCGCATCGCATGGCCATTGCGGCCTCCGGTCCCGCCATCGTGGATGCCCTTGCCGCCGAGCTTGATGCCAACGCCCGCGCCGTCCAAGCGGGGCGTGGTCGCGCCACCGAGCCAGCGGTGCTGCGATACATCGCAGCGGCCGATCTTCTCGCGGGACACCGCTCCTATGCCGCGGCACAAGTGCTCTTGCGGCATCTCCTCGATCGCCGCGTCGACGGTCTCCCACGACGGGCCCTAGAGGGTGCCGTTGCCCGGTCCCCCAACGCCGCGGTGGTCGATGGATTGTTGCGCACATGTGAGCAGGCCAGTCAGCACACGGCAGACGCCGTAGCGGTGGCGGCGAGCGTGCTTGGCCTACGCCGAGAAGCCTCTGCCACCCCCGCGCTGCTTCATCTCGCGAGCGAGGAAGCGAATCCCATCGCTCGCCGTGCCGCCATCGTAGCGCTCGGTCGCATCGGACAACGGCAGCATGTCAATCGCATCGCTCCGGCGCTCGACCACCCAGCGCTCGCCGAACCGGCAGCGCTGGCGCTCTTGATGCTCGGCGACCGCCGCGGCGTCGACTTTCATGCCGAGGCACTCAGCGATGAGGGCCGACGACTGACCAACAGCCCGGGTGAGCTTGTCGGTCGGCACGGTGGTCCAGAGCACCTGTTCGTGCTCTACGCCGCGGCGACGCGCGGCAATGATGACGCCTCTCTCGGAGCGCTTCACGGGCTCGGCCTGCTCGGTGACCCACGCGCTGTCCCCACGCTGCTGCAGTGCCTCGATCCCCGGCACCCCAAGCGTACCGAAGTCGCAAGTGCTGCCCTCGAGGTGCTGACCGGACATCACGAGTCCCTCGACGAGGCCGGGGCCATTCGCCGGTGGCACAACTGGTGGGAAGAGCACGAGACCAACTTCCCCGTGGGGATCCGTCATCGGGACGGAAAGGTCTTTGATATGGGCATCCTCCTCTCCCGGATGTCCTCACCAGACCCCTGGGTACGCCGCACCGCGTACGACGAGCTCGTGATTCAGACAGGGCAACTGCTGCCCTTCGACGTGGATGGTCCGTGGCGTGTCCAACGCCGACACCTCACCGCGTGGCACACGTGGTGGAAGAATTCCCGCCTGCGCCTCCCCGGAGGCCGGTGGTACCTCGACGGCAAGATCATCACCTAGGCGCGGTGTTCCCGACCTTGACGCGGCGTAGTAAGGCGCATAATTCGCCGCGCTGTCCTAGGGAGCACCCCATGATTCGCGTGACCAATCTCACGCGCCATTACGGTTCATTCACGGCGTTGGAGGATGTTTCCTTCGACATCTCGCCGGGAACCATCCTCGGCCTACTCGGTCGAAATGGCGCAGGAAAGTCCACGACCCTCAAGATCCTTGCCGGTCTGATCCCACCGTCGTCGGGCAGCGTCCACGTCGACGGTCGAGACCTCGTCGCCGACCCCACCAGCCTGCGCACAGAGATTGGGTTTCTGCCAGAGAGTCCACCGCTCTACCTCGAGATGACTGTCGAAGCCTTTATTCGGCACATGGGTCAGCTTCGCGGCGTAGACGCCTCCCGTCTCGAAGAGCGGGTTCGGTGGGCCATGGAGGCCGCCCAGCTCACCGACCGTGCGCATCAGGTCATCGCGACCCTCAGCCATGGCTTCCGAAAGCGCGTGGGCATCGCACAGGCCATCGTCCACGACCCCAAGCTCGTGATTCTCGATGAGCCCATCAGTGGCCTCGACCCCACCCAGATCGCCGACATGCGATCGGTCATCAAGACCCTGGCCCAAGACCGCGTGGTCATGGTGTCCAGCCACATCCTCTCCGAGGTCGAGAAGACCTGCGACCGCATCATCGTGCTCGAGGGTGGTCGCCTCGTCGCAGACGGTACCGAAGAAGAGTTGTTGGGCACACTTCGCCTGCGTCTCACGGTCCGTGGCTCCGTAGATGACCTCCGTTCCTGGCTGCAGAGCCGGGACGGTATTGGTGACCTGCAGATCGCCGCCACGGCCGATGGCTTCTCTATCGCCACCTTCTCCATGACGAACGACCTGCGAGAAGACATCGCGGCTGAAGCCATTGCCAAGGGACTGGGACTGCGAGGTCTGGTCGTGGAGCAAGGACTCGAAGAACTCTTCAACCGGCTGACGCAAGACGCTCGCATGGAGAAAGCATCGTGAACGCTCTATTCATCGCGCGGCGCGATCTAGCCGCATATTTCAACACCTACACGGGCTGGGCCATCCTCTCCCTGATGCTCGCCGTGACCG
The DNA here is from genome assembly GCA_049889515.1 of Myxococcota bacterium. GTDB lineage: Bacteria > Myxococcota_A > UBA796 > UBA796 > JBMHDG01. The sequence goes on along the minus strand of JBMHDG010000002.1, from coordinate 28,512 downwards.
GCCTCTTGTTCAACGGCGTGGTGCTGACCGATACCGCACAGCTCAGCCATGAGGTCCTTGAGGGGTTCTTCGAGTACTGCGGTGGCGTCGTGATGATCACGGGGCTGTTGATCACCATGCGCGCCCTCGCCGAAGAGCACCTCACCGGAACCGATGTGCTCCTTCACACCTCCACGGCCTCCTCCGGGCAGATCGTCGCAGGAAAGTACTTGGCCGCGATGGCCATGCTGACCGTCTTCCTGATCAGCACGTTGTACTTGCCCGGTCTCATCTTCGTGAATGGCAAAGTCAGCCTCTCCCATGTGGCCGTGGGCTACCTCGGCATGGCAGCGCTCGGCTCGACCGCAGTCAGCATCGGTATTGCAGGCTCGTCTCTGTTCAAGAGCCAGGTGGCCGCCGGCGTGTTCTCCGGCTTCATTCTCGTCAGCCTCATCGTCATGTGGATGCTCGCCGACGTCGTCGATGCGCCACTCGCCGATGTCTTCGCCTACGGCGCCCTGTGGAACAAGCACTTTACGGAGTTCCAGACCGGACGGCTCCCGAGTCAGGCTCTGGTCTACTACGGCTCGATGAGCTTCGTGTTCTTGACCCTCGCAACCCGCATTCTTGAGGGGAGGCGCTGGCAATGATGTACGTCTTCGCAACAGCGTTGTTCTTCTCGGCACCACCGCTGGCTCTCGCCGTGACGCGTCGCGCCCAGGCTGCCGGCTGGGTCCATCTGGCCGGACTGGGTTTGCTCTTCGCCGGCGAGCGCATCTATGGCGGTGACCCATCCCGCCTGTGGCTCTCGGGACTTGGCACACTCTTACTCTGCATCGGGCTTGGCCTCCGAGCGATGCACCTCGGGCAGCAGGCACCGGGTCAACGGGAGACCCACCGCGCCGCCCTGATCTGGCAGACGCTCGCCGTTGTCGGCGTCGGGCTCTACGGACTCACACTCTCCCCGATGGCCGACGCCATGGCACCCGCGGCAGATGCACCCGATCGATTCGGCGTGGGCTTTCTCGTCTTGGGTCTGATCAGCATCACCATCGGCACGCTGCCCACGATCTTGCTGGATGCGGCCCAGCGCCGACACCCCAAGGCCGTCCCTGCTGGCGCGCGCCGCTACGCCGTTCGTGCGGGGCTCTCGGTGGGGCTTACCCTCGCTGCGCTGTTTCCCATCAACTACTTGGGGAGCGCGTGGAACACCAGCGCTGACTACAGCTACTTCCGCGTCACCCGACCCGGTTCAGCCACCGAGGCGCTGCTGCGCAACGTCGATGGCCCCGTGACGGCCCACCTGTTCTTCGCCCCGTCCAGCGAGGTGCTCGCCCAGGTCCAGCCGTACTTTGATGAGGTCGCGGCCGGAGAGCCCAACCTCACCGTCAACGTTGTCGATCAGGCCGCGGTACCTGCCCTCGCGGAAGAGCTCGGCATTCGAGACAATGGCTATGTGGTGCTCTCCAAGGGAGAGAGTCACGAGAAATTCAAGATCGGGACCGACGTCAAGCGAGCACGACGTGAGCTGAAGAAGCTCGATGGCACCGTGCAGGCCCATCTGTTGAAGCTCGCCCGTGACAAGCGGGTCGTCTACGTGATGACCGGTCACGGCGAGGTCAGCCATCGTACCGGTGAGCCACTCGAGAAGATCAGCCTCATCAAGAAGGCGCTCGAGGCCCAGAACTACAACGTCAAGGACTTCGGCTTGGAGCAGGGCTCTGCTGAAGACGTCCCCGACGATGCGGCCCTTGTCCTCGTCCCAGCGCCCGAGAAGGCACTCTTCGACGCCGAGGTCGAGGCGCTAGAACGCTACGTCGACGGTGGCGGCGCCATGCTCGTCTACGTCGAGCCTGGACGCGACAACCTTGCGCCGTTGATGGACCACCTAGGCCTTGAGGCCGGTCAGCATCCGCTCGCCCATGCCAGCCAGTTCGTCCTCACCCGACGTGCCATCAGCGACCGTTCCAACCTCGTCGCCAAGCGCTTTGGGACGCATCCCTCCACAAAGACGCTCTCCAAGTATGCATCGCGAGGGCTCTATGTGGCCTTCTTTGGCGCTGTTGAGATTCGCGAGGCTGGCGACGGACACCTCCCAGGACCCCGAAAGGCCACGCCGCTGATCCGAAGCTTTGAAGACACCTGGGAAGATGCCGATGGCAACTTCCAGCCCTCATCCGCCGAGCCGGGAGCCGTGCGCACCCTCGCCATGGCTGTCTCCGGGCCAGAGACCGCACCGTATCGGGTGATGGTTGTCGGCGATGTCAGCTCCATCAGCGACCTTGTGGTTCAGCGAAGCGAAGGCAATGCCCAGTTCTTGCTCGACGCCACTCGATGGTTGGTCGGTGATGAAGAGCTCGCCGGTGAGATCAGCAACGAAGAAGATGTGCGCATCAACCACACCCGCGAAGAGGACACGCTCTGGTTCTGGGGCGCGGTCCTTGGTCTTCCGTTGCTCGTGATGATGCTCGGCAGCGTGTACGTCACCCGTCGACGAACGTTGGAGGCACGATGAAACAGGTCTATGGCATCGGCGCAGTGCTCGCGATCTCCTTGGTGGCCTCTTACCTCGAGTGGACCAGCCCAGAGGGCGAGGCGACCGGCAGTCGCGAGGGCATTCCTCTCCTCCGCACCACCCCCGAGACCCTGTCGTCCGTGGCGTGGCGTGCCGAAGATAAGCACGTCACCATCATAAGAAAGACAGATAAATCAGGGCCTTACCTAGAAGTCAGCGAGACGACCTTGGAACTGGTGGCACCCGACCCGGTCGAAGAGGTACCCGCCGAGGAAGAGGGTGACCCCACCCCCACCAGCGTACCCGCAGGTGTCTGGACCGAGACAGGCACCACCGTATTTATCGGCAACGACGCCGCAGATACCGTCTGGGAGAACTTCGCACCTCTCACCGCCATCCGACAGCTCCCCGAGGGATCTACGCCTGACGCCTTCGGCCTCGTCTCTCCAAAGGCCACACTCACGATCGATGCCGCAGGCAACCTGCGCGAACTTGCCGTCGGTGGCGATGCCTACGGAACGCGTGACAGCTATGTCGGCGTCGATGGGAATGTCTACCTCGTCGATGACAAGACGCTCAAGCCACTCGCCTTTGCGAAGAGCCGGCTGATGGAGCGACGCCTTCACCCGCTCGATGAGAAAGAACTCCGCTCGTTGACCGTCAGCTGGAAGGGTGAGCGCGACACCTGGATCCTCACCAATGCGGACGATGCCGCCAAGCGAGCATGGGCCCACTCCGCGAGCCCAGAGACCCGCGACGATGTGGCCGGAACATGGATTGGTTCCTTCCTGCGCATCCGCCTCTCCGAATACCTCGCATCGCCTCCCGAGGAGGCCCTGACCGAGGTGTTCCGCGTGCAGCTCGAAGGCACCACTGGCCCGTGGATGGTCACCATCCTGTCCACGGGTGGCGAAGATGCCGCCTATTACGCGCAGAGCTCGTACAACCGCGGCATGGTGAGCATTACACGATCGCTCGCCCAAGATGCTATCGCTGACGTGGGCCAGCTCTTCGACCCTCGGACCAGTGAAGAGCCTGAACCAGACGACGCGCCCGAGCCCGACGACGCCCCCACGCCCTAGGCGACGCGTACCACCAGCACCGTGACGTTGTCTTCGGCCCCACGCGCCAGCGCGACGTCGGTGAGGTGGTCTGCGAGTTCGTCTGCCGGTATCCCTGCGATGTTCTCTGCAAGCTGATGGTCATCCATGACGTCGGTCAGACCATCTGAGCAGAGTACAAACAGGTCGCCGGCCTGAACGTCCAGCGTGCGCACATCAGGCTCGACGGGCCCATGAAAGCCCACGCTCTGGGTCAGAATGTTCCGAAATGGCGTCAAGCGCGCCAACTCCGGCGTCAGGCGCCCCGCATCGATCTCATCCTGAACCACCGTATGGTCGCGGGTCAGGCGCCGCAGACCACCATCACGGTAGAGGTACGCTCGGCTGTCGCCCACGTGCGCCACGTGCGCTGCGGAGCCCTCGATCACCAAGAGCACCACTGTCGTACCCATGCCGTGGAGCTCTGGCTTGTCCATCGACTCACGACGAATCTGAACAGAGGCCTGATTGAGCGCGTGACGCAGCCGCTCCCGCAGGATCTCCGCAGGGTCCAGCGAGGCCATGTCCCGCACCAACATGGTCTCTTCGGGATCGTCGGCTCCAGTCAGAAGTTCTGTCAGAACGTCAACAGCCATCTGACTCGCGACCTCGCCCGCCGCATGACCGCCCATGCCATCTGCGACCACAAAGAGCCCATGCTCTGCATCGTGCATCAGGGAATCTTCGTTGTGCTCTCGAACCGGACCACAGTCCGTACGCCCAAATGCCTCGATGACCATGTCGCCTCTGGTACGCTCAATGGTGTCGTGTCTATACTCTCGCCTCGCAGACTCGCACCGGAGGGCGCACGCGTGCAAGATCGCAGCCCATACATTGACAAACCCTCGGCTTCTGCGAGTGGGAGCGGGGAGGCACGAGGCCGTGCAGCCGACGTTCGTGCGGGTGACACCGTCGGACCGTACGTTGTCGATCACCGCATCGCCGTCGGCGGTATGGGCGCCGTCTATCAGGTGCATGAGGCGGAACATCCCGAGCGAACACTCGCGCTCAAATTGCTGCATGGCGCCACCTCGGACAGTGCCGCCCTCAGCCGATTCCGGCGTGAGTTTCGCGCACTCGCCAGGCTGCGTCATCCGAATGTGCTCGAGGTCATCCAGTTCGGCACGCTCGAGGACCGTGCGTGGTACACCATGCGGCTCATCGACGGCCATGACCTGCGCGACGAAATGGCCACCTGGAGCGGTCTGACGCCAGAAGCCAGGAACCATAAGGTCCGGGACATCCTCATCCAGATTGCCCGCGCCTTGGACCACATTCATGACCGCGGCCTCGTACACCGCGACGTCACCCCATCCAACTTGATGGTCAACGCCGATGGCAAGGTGCTGCTCATGGACTTTGGCCTCGTGAAGGACCAGTCCGTCAACCTCACCCAAGTGGACGAGGTTCTTGGCACACTCGCCTTTGCCGCACCGGAGCAAATTCTTGGCAAGCCTGTCGATGCTCGCACCGACCTGTACTCGCTCGGTGCTGTTCTGTACCTGCTGCTCACGGGGAAGAAGCCCTTTCATGCTCGGACGGTCCAAGGCTACATGGATCGGCATCTCCACGAAGACCCTCGTCCTCCGCAAGATCTCGACCCACTGATCTCCGCTGAACTCAGCGCCATTTGCCTTCGTCTCCTTCAGAAGGTCCCGGAAGACCGATACGCCACGGCAGCGCACCTCCTCCACACACTAGGGGCCAGTGACGCCATCGAAGACTACGATGCGTGGCCACCCCGAGTGATTGGTCGACTGCCCATCAAGGCTGCCTTGACCGAACTTATGGATGAGCTCTCCTCGAACAGAAGTGGACCCTCGATGCTGCTGACGGGAGGCGTCGGCGAAGGAAAGTCACGTCTCTTGGAGTGGGCAGAAGACGAGTCTCGAAAGCGAGGCCTCCGCATCCTTCATGGCAGCTGCAGGTCCAATGACCGACCGTTTGGGCCCTTCGTCGACCTCTACGAGGACCTCCTTGACGTCGCCCCATGTTTGGATGAGGAGCAGCGTCAAACGCTCGATACAGCATTTAGCTCCCGCGAGACCCGCATGGAGCGGTACCCTGTCCTCGCCGCGTACCGCACCCTTCTTGCCGCGAGCGCGCCAGCGATCCTTCTGCTGGACAACGTCGACCAGGCCTCTGCGTCAACCCGCGAGCTCTTAAGCTTTCTCGTTCGCAACTTGGTGGGTGAACCAAACATGCCCATCGGGTTCGTGGTCACCCATACCAGTGAGACGGCCACGCTCCCGTCTTCGCTGGCCGAGCTCTCAGCACTCCAACACATGCACCTTGAGCCATTGCAGGCACAGGAAGTGGAGGAGCTGGTCCTCTCCATCGTCGAGTCGAGTCCAGCGGCGGTCGCACTTGCTACACGCCTCCATGAAGAGACTCGGGGCAACCCAAGTTTTCTTGCGGACACACTCAAGGGTCTAAAGGACGAAGGCCTCCTGAAGGAGCAATCCGGGCGATGGGAAGTCACGCTACCCCCAGAGGAGATCAGCCACTCACGTCTGCCCATGCCCGCCAGCGTCCGTCAGCTAGTGGCCGAGCGACTGGCCCCACTCTCAGCCGAAGCGCTTCAGACGGCACAGGTGCTTGCGCTCGCTCGTGGTGGCCTGCAGCTCGACACGTTGATTGATGTGGTTGAACTCGACGAGTCCACCCTGATGGATGCGCTCGATGAGCTCGTGGATGCTCACATCGTCGTGGAAGAGAGAGACAACGACGAGGATTTCGCGGAACTGGCCCACAACCGCTTCCGGGACGTCCTCGTTGAGGGGGTCGAGCCCACACTACGTGCCATGCGTCATCGCGCGATTGGCGAGGCCCTTGAGCGTCAGCACCGGCACGCGTTGGGTCCGTTTGTGGAAGACCTCGCCTATCACTTCGAGCATGCGGGCCTGCCGCCAAAGGCCTACGCCTTTCTCCTCCAGACGGCCAACAAGCATCTCCAGCGATCCCTGCATGCCGAAGCGCTTCAGTTCCTCGACCGGTGCCTCACCACCGAACCCATGGCTCGGCCACACCTGTTGCTCGACGAAGCGGACCGTACGCTCGGAAATGCACACTACAGCCGGGCCAAGGCGCTCTACCACCTCGGCCGCTGGGATGAGGCCATCGATGCAGGGCGCGCAGCAGCCCAGCTTGCCGATGCCGCGGAGGATGAGGGGCTGAGCAGCCGTGTGCATGCGACGCTTGGAGAACACCTTCGAAATCGTGGCTTTGACTCCGAGGCCGAATTCCACCTAAGGCGAGCGCTCGATCAAGCAGACATGGTTCAGGACGAGAGCCTGAAGCTTAAGCCGCTCTACCATCTCGGCGCGGTGCTCTGGAGCTACGGACGTCTCGATGACGCAGAGCGGCTGTGGCATCAGACCCTGACGGCGGCGCAAGAACAACGCAACGCGAGAGCAGAAGGCCTCGCCATGAATGGCCTGGGTATCCTTGCCATCTGCCGCGGGGGCTCGGCAGAAGCGCGACGCATGCTCGAGACCGCCGCCGCCTTGTTCGAGCGGCTGGGTATGAACCGTGAGCTGGCCGTGGCCCGCGTCAACCTCATTGAGCTCTACCTTTCGGTGGGCGTGCTTCGAAAAGCACTTCAGCTGGCGGAGGCGACCACCGCGCGCGCCAGAGAAGTCCAGCACCAACACGGTGTCGCCTTGGGCCTGGTCTGGAGAGCACGGCTGCTGCGACTGTTCTCGCGCCTCGAAGAAGCGCGCCGAAATGCCGTCGAGAGCCTCCGACTGTCTCGCATCCTCGGTACGGTCGAAGAAGAGATTCTCAGCCTCACCACGCTGGTGGAGATCTGTCTCGACCTCGACGATGGTTCTGGAGCGCTCACGCGCGCGCGCGAGCTTGCCACGCTGCTCGGACGCCATGACCCCGAAGGGGTTGCCCCCCAAGCTGCCGCACTGCTCATTCAGGCCTTGGTCGCAGACGGGGATCGTGAGGGGGCACTCGGTGTCTACACCAGCGCGAAGAAGACGGCGCCGTACCCTCTGGTCCACGTGCGAACCGCGATCGACATGTCCACGGCAGCCTTTCACCTCGGCCTTGTCGATGATGCAGTCGACCTGCTCTCGACGGCACTCCAGCTGTCCGAGCAACATGGGTTCCGCTACTACCAGCTCGTCGCACGACACCGCCTTGCCCAACGTTCGCCGGACGCCAATGCCGCCGGAAAGCATGCCCGCATTGCCAAGAGCCTAGCGCGAACCCTCGCCGCGAACCTCCCTCGGGACCTCGCTTCGGGATTCTTGGCAAGAAACTGGGGTGCAGCACCCTGACCTGCGGATCCTGCTTGTCCCCTGCGTCGATCAGGCTACGCCATCCATAGGGATTGCAGCCACCCCTCATCGAGAGCAGGCCTCTTGGACACTGATCGCCGCCCACTCCACCCCACGGCGGGTGATACCCTAGGTTCTTGGAGACTCATCCGGTCTCTGGGCCGGGGAGGTATGGCCTCGGTCTACCTCGGGCGGGACGACCAGGGTCGGGATGCCGCCGTGAAGGTCCTCGATCCAGAGCGCGTGCTCGAAGAAGACGTGCGGCGTTTCGCCAGAGAATACGAGCTCGTCGCGCCCCTCAACCATCCCCATATCGTACGTGTCTATGAGACGGGTGACTGGAACGGTTTTGCGTGGATGGCCCTTGAATATGTCGACGGATCGGACCTTGAGCAGCTGCTGTTACGCTGGCAGACCCAGCCCCCCGCCGACCGGTTCGCGATCGCAGCGACACTCACCACCCAGATCGCCTCGGCACTCGCACACGTCCACGATCAAGGGCTCATCCATCGCGATCTCAAACCCGCAAATGTCTTCTTGACGTCGGACGGCATGGCAAAGCTCGGCGACTTTGGCGTGGTCAAGAGCGAAGACAACCAGAGCCAGCTGACCACCGCGGGTCGCCTCGTCGGCACGATCGCCTACATGGCACCGGAGCTGATCTCGGACGCCAAGGCAGACCATCGAACCGATCTCTACGGGCTTGGCGCTATCCTCTATGGGCTGCTGACGGACCAGCGTCCCATCGAAGCGGAATCGCTGGCTGGCTATCTTGCCGCACATCTCACCGAAGTGCCTCGGCGTCCACGGGAGATCAATCCCGAAGTCCCCGGGTACCTCGACCGGCTGGCCATGAAGTTGCTCGCCAAAGCTCCCGTCGAGCGCCCTGCGACCGCACGCGCCGTACTGCAAGCCCTCGAAGAGCCTGACGATACCGAGCCGGACGTCCCCATTCGTGGTCAAGATGACCTGCTGACCTCGTGGGATGAGCTGCTGCAGACGCTCGAACACGGGCAATCGGGATCCCTGCTTCTCACGGGACCCCGCGGCGCAGGGAAGAGCCGTCTCCTCGAGGAGTGCTTCCGACTCGCGGAGACCCGGCCCGACCTCACCTGCCTCCGCATCTCCGCAGAGGCGCCGCTTCCATCCCAGCGACCCCACGGCCCCCACGTGCTCGCGTTCGACGACCTCGATCATGCACCACGCCACGTCATCGAAGACCTCGCCACCTACCTGGCCGCGCCGGACATGAGCCCGGCCTTGCTGATCTACACCGGTGCGTCCCTCACTGATGAGCTGTGCCTGATCCTTCATGGGCGTGGTGATGTGGGCGCAGACATGATCCCCATTCCGACGCTACACCCCGACGCGGTCCGTCAGGTGTTGGGCGATCAGGGCGTGCCCCGCTCCGCTACAGTCGCGATGGTTCGCCGGATCGGTCCCGACGGCGCGTATCCGGGTGCTGTACGCGATCAGCTGGCCGCACTGCTTGAGGCTGGTTGGCTCGTACCGCACAAGGGGCGCCTCAAGAGCACGGTTCCTCACAAGGACTGGACCCACAAGGATCTACCCGTACCACGTGGCATACGCCGCGCGTTTGCGGAGATCCTGGGCGCACATAGCCAAGACGCGCTCGAGATCCTTCAGCTCTTTGCGCTCCTCCGCCGTGCCGCCAGCAGCGCGACCGTAGAACGCGCTGCCACGGTTTCTCTCAAGCCGAGACGCGTCATCGACCTGCTGCGCTCCGAGACCCTCCTGCGAGATGTCCCGGACGCCACGCGAGGCGAGCTCGTCCTCACCTCCCCCCACCTCGGCACCATTCTCCGAGACTCCCTCGACGCAGACCACAAGCAAGCCCTACACCTTCAACTGGCCACGGCCCTCGGCGCCCAGCGTCGTCGGAACGCGAGTGCCGAAGTCGCCGATCACCTTGCCGCGGCCGGACGACCTCTGGAGGCGGCGCCCATCTACCTCGCAGCAGCCCGTCGATCGGGGCGCTCACGCCGGCATGCCGAGGTGCTTCAGATCTGGGCGAGCTACAAACGGCTGGGCCTGTCTCCGCCACCCGACGAGCCCCAGTGGGCTCAACTCGCAGGCGCCGCGCTTGTTGCCCTCGGCCGATGGACCGAGGCTGTAGAGCTGCTTCAGTCCATCATCCCCAACGTTGCACACGTGCCGGGACGTGAGTTGGCCGCCATCGATCTCGGGCGCGCCCACTACCGCCTCAAGCGCTACGACATCGCCCGCGAACACCTCGAAGCTGCACTTCCGGGGGTTGACGAAGGGTCTCCCGAGAAGGCACGGGCCCGGCGCGCCCTCGCGGACATCTTGATGCGCTCTGGCCAGCTCGGAGAGGCAACGTCTCTGCTCGATGACGCACTACAGACCGCCATCCGCCAGCGATCCGCCGATGGTGAGGCACGCGTCCGTCGAAGCCTCGGCCATATCTTTGCCCTCAAAAACCAGTTCGAACCTGCAAGCGAACAGTTGGAGCTCGCAGACGAGCTCATGCTTTCGAGCACACAACCCTATGTCCGCGCCGGCATTCTCGCGAGAGCCGTAGAGATTGACTTGGCACTCGGAAAGCTCGGTATTGCGCGCAATCGATCCCAACTTTTGGTCGACCTCCTTCGGCAAAACGGCATTGGCGAACGACTACCCCGCGCACTCGCCCTGCAGGCCACCACCGATCTCGCCGCAGGTCGGACAGAGACTGCCCAGGTCGATGCGACCCGCGCACTCCTGTTGGCCTCCAGTACGGAACGTCCAAGTCCACAGGCCGTGTTGCGTGCCTTCCGCGTCCATCTGAGCCTCGGTCACCTCGAACAGGGCACCCTCGACCTCTTGTTCCAGCACCTCACGCCCGACGTCTTGGCCGACCCCCTCGGACAGCAGATGGCGCTTCAGGCGCGCTACCACGCCCTACTCGGCGACCATGAACGCGCACGACACCACGCGCGACGTGTCATGGCGCGTCCCGCCGCCCCATGGTCGCTTCCGAGAGCGCACATGCTGCTCGACGCAGGTCATGCGCTCTTGAGCGCCGGCGTCGCCGAAGAAGCGATTGAAGCGGCCGAGCAGGTCCGCGATGCCGTCACGCCAGGTTCTCCGCGGGGCATTCTTCTTCAAGCGTGGACCCTCCAGAGTCTGGCTGGCGATCCGAGTGCGCGGGAGCCGCTTCAGCATCTTGCCGAAGAGACTGCTGACGACCTCCCCCCGTCTCTCCGACAAGAGTTTCATGCACGAACAGGCCGCACAGACCCGGGTTACGGACCCTCTCCGTTGACCGACGACCCCTGACTTGGACCCACCCTTCATGGCGACTGACCCAAAGGATGAACGACTCCTCATCGGTGGCAAGCCGGTCGAGCCTGGTGATCCCCTCGGTCCGTACACCTATGTTCGCCCGCTCGGAAGTGGCGGCATGGCGCGCGTCCTACTCGTCAGGAACCATGACGGCGAAGAGCTTGCGCTCAAGATTCTCAGACGGTCACGGCTACAGACCGGACTGCCCAGGTTTCGGCGTGAGTTCCACGCACTGTCCCGCATCGACCACCCCAACGTGGTCGGTGTCTTCGATTACGGTGAGCTCGAGGGGCATCCCTACATTGCCATGGAGTGCGTGGATGGGCCCGACCTGCACCAACTGATCCGAGGCATGCGCAGCATGCCGGACGCCAAGCGATGGAAGCGTGTAGAGTCCGTGCTCGTGGACCTCTGCCGCGCACTGGCCGCCATCCATGAGCGTGGGCTGGTCCATCGCGACCTCAAGCCCAGCAATGTGCTCATGACCCATGATAGGGTCTGTAAGCTGACAGACTTCGGTATCGTCAAAGACCTTGATCCCCAGCAGGATCCGCACCTTTCGACGACGCTCGTCGGGACTTGGGCGTACACCTCGCCGGAACACATCAGTGGGCGACTGGTCGACCACCGGTCGGACCTGTACAGCCTAGGTGTCATTCTCTTTGCCCTTCTCACTGGTCGTAGGCCCTTTATTGCCGAAAGCATGGCCGGTTATCTGACGCTCCATCGCGACAGGCCAGCACCGCTTCCAAGCAGCATCAACCCCGATATCCCCCAGACCTTCGATGAGGTCTGCCGGCGATTGCTCGCAAAACGACCACGCGACCGGTTTCAGAGCGCCCAAGAAGTGCTCTACCACCTCGAGGTGGACGATGCCCTCGCCCTGCCGCAGGGGTCCACGCAGTGGGTCCCACCGTTGGTCGGCCCACCGGAGCCCGCAGACCAGGTCAGCGAGGCCGTCAATGCCCTCACCGCGCGAAGAGGCGGTGTGGTGCGGGTACTGGGGACCGATGGGTCCGGCAAGACACGACTCCTTCAAGTCGCCATGCGTCGGGCCAAGATGCTCGGGCTGTCGTTTCACCATCTCGAGTTCAGCAGCGATGCACCGCCCTTCGCGCGGTCCATCGACATGGCACGGGAGCTCCTCCGCGAGCTCCCCGAGGAACACCGCAGCGACCTCGAGCGGCTTGTGGCTGCGTTCGCCGAGGGCTCCGCACTGCGCGGAGACACCCGGTATGCCATCTATGACAGCATCCGGGCGGGTCTAGAAGCCCTCCTCGCAGAGCGTCCCCGCATGCTCGTGCTCGACGACCTCCACGAGGCACGAGAGCCGGAGCGCCAGTTGATGGGCTACCTGGTCCGGTCGTTGATCGCCGCCCAAGAACTGCCCCTCTTGCTGGTGAGCGCAGAACGACCCGCAGGTCATGCAGCGTCTGACGTAGATGACCTCGGACTCGAAGCCGTGACCGTGACCCTCAAGCCGCTCACCGCAGAGGACTTGCGCGTCCTGGTGGGCAGCCTGGTCGGTGCTGGGCGAACCGCAGACCTCCTCGCAGGGAGGCTCCACCGCGAGACGGAGGGAAATCCCTACTTCGCTACAGAGTTTCTTCGGTCCCTGATCGCGCAAAACCTCCTCACGCGAACCCCCAATGGTTTCCGTCTCACCCTCGATGCAGCAGAGATTGCGGGCGGACATCTCGAAGTCCCCCCTGGGATTCGGCAGCTGGTTCGAAAACGAATCACGCAGGTCTCCGAGGACTGTCAACGCGTCCTCGAGGTTCTTGCTGTGCATGGGCAAGCGACCGACCTCGATGTGCTCCTCACGGTGCTCGACATGAACGACGATGTCGAGCTGTTGGATCACCTCGATACCGTGCTGCAAGCCGGACTGGTCGTTGAGCGACGCGATCCGATGGATGTGTCCTACCGCTTGTCCCATCGTAAGCTCGCCGATGTCCTCCTGCGGGACCTCTCGAAGACCGAGCGCACCCGGCTCCATGGCCGTCTCGCGATGGCACTCGAGGCGTACGCATCCCATGAGCCTGAGACCATGGCCGTCATTGGAGAGCACTACCGTAGGTCTGGCTACGCGGGCAAAGCCTATGAGCACCTCGTGGCCGCAGCGCAACGCCTCGTCGACCAATCCCTTGCCGATGCCGCCTGGGAACTCTCAGAAAAGGCGTCGGGCATCGAGGCCGACGCTGCAAAGGACCTGGCACCAGAAGCCTTCCAAGCCTCTCGCGTGACCCAACTCCGGGTTCGTGGAAATGTGCTCTACACCCGTGGCGCGTGGAGCGAAGCCGAAGTGGTGTACGCCGAATTGCTGTCCGTGGCGGAACAGAACGAAGACTGGGCGTTGGCCACAGATGCACGCCTAGACTTGGCCACCGCACTGCGCAGGCAGAGTCGCAATCAGGAGAGCCTTCGGATTGCCAACAGCGCGCTCACCCTGGCGCGCAAGGTTCAGTACCGCGAGGGTGTCGCCGAGGCGCTCCACTGCGTCGCAGCACTCTCTTGGTCCGAAGGCGATCTCGCGCGATGTGAGGCGCTGGCCACAGAGGGACTCCTCGTCGCCCAGGGCGAGCATCTCGCAGAACAGCGCGCCCGGCTTCTGCTCTCCCTCACCACCTCACAGGCAACACGTGGACAACTGGCTTCGTCGACACGCGGACTTCAAGAGGCCGAGCAGATCTTTCGCAGCCACCACATGAAGCGCCCCCGGGTGCTGTGTCTCGCCAATCTCGCCGAGTTGCTGGTCTGGCAGGGTGTACCGAGTGCAGCCGAAGATCGAGCGCAGCGGGCCCATGAAGTCGCCGAAGCGCTGGGCTACAGGCTAGGCCTCACGGCGAGCCTGCGTGCACGTGGGGTCGCACGTCTAGAGCTCGGACTCTACTGGAAGGCCCAGACGGACCTCCTCGAGGCCCTCAAGCTGGCGGTTTCGATCGATGTCATCGAGGAGATTGTGGCCTGCCGATGTGCACTCACCCAGCTCGCCATCGAGCGCAATGACCTCGCGGGTGCCCGGCACCACGGCGCCGAGGGACTCAAAGCGGCCCAGAGGAGAGACACGGAGCACTACCTACCGCTCCTCCAAGTCCACCTCGCGCGCGCCCTCGCGCATCATCGCGAACCGGTCGCACGCTCCCTGATCAAGGCCGTGGAGTCCGTCCTCGATACGCTGCATCTGCCTCGACAAACACAAGCCCATGCCTCCCTTGGCTGGGCGTGGATGGCCCTCGGAGACCGAGACAAGGTTCGCGAGCATGCCACCAAGGTCACGAGTACACCCAACACTCGGGCGTTTAAGCTCCTACACCTCGAAGCACGCACCCAGCTGGTCTGGGCCTCCCACGGAGAGGAGGCCGACCGTCACAAGCGGGCTGCCACCGAGCAGGCGAAGGCCATCCTCAACAAGATTGCCCCGCCCACTAGCGAGCTCATCCTGAGACGACCGCTCTTCCGACGGCTCGGGATGACCCCAGACGCCTGACTAGTCTTCGTCGAAGAACAGTGCGTCTCGTCGGTTCTCGATGAACTGATTGATCTTGGAGGCCACGCGCGGGTCGAGGTTCAAGAACCGCATGCCCATGCCGGGTGGAGCCTCCGGATTGTAGTCATGGCACTGCCGGATCCAGCGGACCTCTGCCTTGACGGGCACTTTCTGTTTCCCCGGAGAGAGCGACAGCACGATATCGACGACGCTCCCCACGGGCAGGATGTTGCTGCTCGCGAAGAACACGCCTCCACTCGAGACGTTCTTCACGAAGCCCGTGTAGAAGTTGTGGTCGCTGTACATGCTCACTTCGAGTTCTACCGGAACGCGCTCGGCACTCCGCGACTCACTCATTACTGCGCTTGACATTCCCGCCTCCCAGGCGTCCGTACAAGCACTGCATCGGCATCTCACGCCAAGACCTGAAGGGGTCGCACAAATTTATTTGCGCGTTCACCACGGAATGAGCGCGCTACCGCTGTCGTCGGCGCGCCGTCCCCAGCATCAATAGCCCGAGACCCCAGGCCGCGTAAGGTCCTTCAACACTGGAACATCCCGCGCTGGACCCATAGCTGGTGACCTCCGCCGGTGTAGACGGCGCTTCCCACGCCACTTCAGGTGTTTCAGCTTCCTCGGCCTCTTCGGGCACCTCGACATCCGCCAAGAGATCTTCAAGCTCGCCTACGCCTTCATCACTTCCGTCGCCGGGCGTGAGCAGGACGTCGGGCACGTGCTGCTGGATCCAGTTGATATAGAGGTCGGTTCGGGTCACACCTGCACCACCATTGACACAGCCGCCTGTCACGATGGCATTGACACCCACCAGCTCGAAGGAATCACCACCCAGATACTCAAAGGTCGCGCCGCCGGAGTCCCCACTGCAGAGGTTGCTGGTGGAATCCCACCCCCACGCCCCATTGCCGTAGACCGTTCCGTTGAAGGTGATGATCATGTCGGCGTCAAAGCCATTTCCGTTGCCGTAGCGCACGACAGGCGCCTGGGTCCATCGCTGACGGCCACCGCCGCCGCCGCCATCGGACGTCACACCGAATCCGATGTGCACCATCTGTCGACCGACCCATGCATTCTGAACCGGCTCATCGTTCACCACCATGGGGGCGACACCGGTGACAGCAGAGTCGAGCTTCACGAGCCCAATGTCATACCCACTTCCTGCCCCTGCGTTGGGATTGTAGCTCGGGTGCTTGATGACGTAGGGATTCCCATTCTGGGTCGCAAACCGAACCTGTGCCGCATACGGCTCTGCGGTGCCAAAGCCCACGTGGAGGAGCGAGTCATCGCCACCGGTCATCTGGTTGAGCCCATCAATGCAGTGAGCCGCGGTCAACACCCAACGGGGATGAATCAGGGTTCCCGAACAAAAGGTCTGCGCGTAGCCCCACGCCTGTCGGTAGAGCATCAGCGCCACAACCTCGGGGAATTCTCCGTCTTGGGCGAGGTTACCATTCCAGACGTAGCCCTCGACGTCATCCTGATCGTCCCATTGAGGCACGAGGTCGGTGTCGTAGAGCGCCGCGTCCACGTCTTCGCCCCACACGTCTTGTCCCATGGCCAGCGACATCATCAAGAGAGTCAGCATCGTTCCTCGCTCGCCCGCAATGGGCCCCGCGTCATGCCAACACCACAGTCAGCAGAAACGCCAATGAAATGTACCCGTTTAGATCGAAAAACGCGCGGTCAATGCGTGAAAGATCCGTCGGGGATACCAACGTGTGTTCGTAGAACAGCACGCCGGCGATCAGCATCCACCCAGGCCAGTACGCCCACGTGAGCGCTTCCACCCATGGCAGTGCTGCCAAGGCCGCGACCGTCACCACATGAAACGCACGGCTGACCATCAACGCGCGGGAGAGCCCCAGTCTCGATGGGAGACTGTAGAGGTCCTCGGCCGCATCAAACTCGGCATCCTGGCACGCATAGATGATGTCGAACCCCGCCACCCATGTGCCGACAGCCACCGAGAGCAACGCCGGTGTCCATCCAAACGAATCGGTCAGTGCAATCCAGACTGCCGTCGGCGCGAGGCCCAGTGCCACGCCAAGTACGGCATGACACCACATCGTGAACCGCTTCGCGAGGGAGTAGCCCCACACCACGAGCAGTACGATCGGAGACAACCAGAGGGTCGTCTCTCCGAGGAGTCCTGCACACAGGACAAACAACGCCGCAGACCCCAATGTGAACAGCCAAGCGTCGAACATAGAGAGCTGTCCGCTCGGGAGCTCTCGTGACGCCGTTCGAGGGTTGTCTCGATCGATATCGACGTCAGCCAACCGATTGAATCCCATGGCACTCGAGCGTGCCGTGACCATGCATGCGACGATCAAGGCCCACTGGGTGAGCGAGACGGCCACATGCGAGGAGGCCATCCATCCCGAGGCCAGCGCAAACGGCAGCGCAAAGATCGTATGCGACAGCTTGATCATGCGACTGTAGGTGGCGAGCGCGCTCAAGACCATCTCCCAGGCTTCACCAGCCATCGACGCGAGGGGACTTCTTCACCAAGTGATTCGAGGCTGTCGAGTTCCTCAAGCAGAACGAGACCCGGTGCACACCCCACCTCAATGCGCCCAAGGTGAGCTGGCGCCCCCGTGACGCGTGCCCCCATGTGCGTCACTGCGGCCAGCCACCATGCCATCGGGATGGTCGGAAACGCACGCGAGAGCACCGGCAGTTCCGCCAACACATCAAGATCGCGCGTGCTGACACGCCCATCAGTTCCCAAGGCGAGGTCGCCACCGAGCGCCCACCACCGATCGAGCGCGGGTAACCGGCCACCAATATGTAGATTTGACCTCGCGCAGGCCACGAGCGGCGCGCCCGCTACGGCCGCACGCCGAAGGTCCGCCGCGTGAAACTGCACCCCGTGAACCAGCAGCAACTGGCGACCGAGCAGGCCCATCCGGTCGAGGAGCTCGATGGGCCTGCATACAGCTGGAGACCACCATCGCCACCGACGTCCGAGCCGATCGAGAAGGTCCGCATGAGGCCCCTGCCCCGACATCAGGAAGTCCACCTCATCTTCGGACTCCCCCACGTGAATGGTGGCGGGTGGCCCAAGACCAAACCGCACCAGGTCATGCACCAATGGGGGCGCGGTGGAGAACAGCGCATGTGGCGTCGCCCGCTGCCATACACCGCCGCATCCCATCGAACGAAAGCGCCGCGCGAGGTGTCGCTGCGTAGCCAGCTCACGCTCATCGAAGCCCATGACCTCTTGGTGGCACACGCCTGCAAGCCCCGCGGTACGCATCGCCTTCGCAGCCACGGCACTCGACTGCCCCACGTCGACCACCCACGCAGTTCCCGCTGCTACGAGCTGCGCCACCGATGACCCGTGGGCATTCCGGGCGTACGGGTGCGACATGAGGTCACCGACCCAGTCCACGAACCCGGTCCCTCCCCCAACGGCTGGTCCGCCAAGCTCGACATGCGTGTGTGCGTTGACCAAGCCGGGAATCAGGATTCCACGGTGCGGCGGTGGGTCTCCCCTTCGCACCGAGCGCACATCAAGAATGCGGGCGCCGTCGAGATCGACAGCCAGTCCACGACGAAGGCCGGATGGCGTCCAGATCGCGTCAGCGGTGAGCGTACAACGACGGCCCGTCACCGTGAGGCCCGCTCCTCGGGGCGCCGAATGCGACGGAACTTGGTCACAGCACCACCGAGCGTCAGGAACGCCAGATCACGCCGTCGCGGTTCTAGACCGGCCGCTCGAAGACATCGCTCGGCAGCTTCAATGGTGGCCTCAAACCGAGCGGTCGACGCCACATGCGCACCATGGCTGCCCACCCAACCCAAGTCGTCGGCACCGTAGTGCAACGCGGTCTGCGAGAGATCGAGCCCCTGTCCGGCCGGGTCAGCGACCACATGTACCCCTGGGAGTGCAAGACGCGCCAAGGCCACCGCACGGAGCCAGATCGCCGTCGATGTATTGTCGCTGCCCACCAGAGAGCCTTCAGGCAGGGGCAGCGAGACCGTCACCGAAACGGGCGACCATGCTCGCGCAGCCACGAGGTGTTGTGCGAGCGTTCTCCAGGGGCTGTCACCTGAAACAGAAACCACCACATGGACCGGTATAGAGGTGTGCGCCACAGGCGTCGTACCCGCCGGAACCTGCCATGCCCCAAGACCCGCAGTCTCAAGCGCCTGTCGCTGTTCTGCGTCATCGACCCACGGCGACCACGCCTGAAGCCCCGCAACCACGACATGGCGCACCGCCGCGGGTGTAGGGGTTGGGAGCCACATGGCCGCCGCGTGGGACTCCAGCGCACCGGCGATGGCGACATCACTCTCACCGTCCCATGCCATACACGGCAAGTAGCTGGCCTCCGAGACCGACGTCATCTTGGCGCGAACCATCTGTGCCGCCAAGCCCACGCGCGTCAGCTCCGCTGAGCGTCCCAGGGCATCAAGCTGGTCGGCGTCGAGGGACGCACCGTTGAGCGCCTCAACCAAGAGGGCGGTCACGTCGGGCTTCGGGCGCGCAGGCGCAGTCGGCGAGCGCAACCGCACGTGGGGTGAGCCCACCAGTCCGAGCTCAAACGCCAGCGCGGCGTACCGTCGAAGCCCGATCAGCGCCGCATCATCCAGCGGATACCGAATATAATCCCGCAAATAGACGAGATCGTCTCCCGAATAGACCGCTTCGATCTCATCGACCCCCTGACGACCGGCGTCTTGCAGCAAGCGTACAATCTGCTCATCGGCGCCCGGCGGCGCACCCCACACCGCAAAAACGAAGGGCGCACCCGTCCACTGCTTCCAGGCCTCGGCAAGGTCGATCCGGTGCTCGAGCCGCTCGGGGAGGTCTCGCGCAGCATCACCGATGACCACGGCTGCTGTAGACCCCTTCGCTGTCGCGACGCCAAGACCCGGTGCCACCGTTCGAAGGGGCAGCGGGTCCGTAGAGAGGCGCGCGCGTAGCGGTCCACGCCGCAGCAAGATCTCTGCGAGTGTCACGCTGGTGCGACTCTCGCCGTCGAACACCACTTCCGTCCACTCTTCTGGCGGCGTCTCGGCCACCAAGAGCACGCTGTGTACAGGCCCATCCGCGCCGATGCACCATCCCGGAATGATCTCAAAGTCCCCGTCCGTGAGCACGGCAGCCACGGGAACCAACCCCACATCGACGTCCCCCGCGGCGAGCGCACGAGAGATCCCGCGGGGGTGATCGCCACGCAAGTCCACAACCTCGGGGTCGAGGTGACGGGTCAGGGGCAGGCTGTTGGTGTAGTGCACCGTTCCCACCCGAATCCGGTCGCTCATCAGGCCCCCATCCCAGCTGCAGCCACATGGTAGAGCGTGTCCCGCTCGACAGGCTTGCGACCCGCATCACGGATCAAGGTCTCGAGGTCGTGCTTCGAGAGCGCTTGCGGCGTCTTCGCTCCTGCCATGTGATAAATGCGCTCCTCGCGCACAGTTCCGTCGAGGTCGTCGACGCCCCATGCGAGGCTGGCCTGTGCCACCTGCACGCCCAGCATGGGCCAGTAGGCCTTGATGTGCGCAAAGTTGTCGAGCATTAAGCGAGAGACGGCGAAGGTCCGCAACACTTCAACGCCGGTGGCCTCGTAGAGCCCGTTGAGTCGGTTGTGTTCATTATGGAACTTCAGGGGAATGAAGGTCTGGAATCCACCCGTCTCATCTTGAAGGTCGCGCAGCTGAATCATGTGGTCTAGGCGCTCTTCGAGGGTCTCCACCATTCCAAACAGCATCGTGGCGTTGGTACGGAATCCCAACCGGTGGGCCGTACGGTGGACCTCAAGCCAGCCCGGGGCATCGACCTTGTCGTGGCAGATCTTTCGGCGAACCCGCTCTGCAAAGATCTCCGCGCCGCCCCCCGGGAGGCTGTCGAGTCCCGCATCACGGAACGCCAACAGGACCTGTTCATAGGTCATGTCATACTTCTCGGCGTAGTAATGAATCTCTACGGCCGTAAACCCCTTGATGTGGAGGTCTGGACGCTCGTTCTTCAGCGCGCGAAGCAGGTCGGTGTAGTACGAGAACGGCAGGTCGGGATTGAGCCCGTTGACGATGTGCACTTCGGTCACAAAGGTGGACCGCAGCGCCCGAAGCCTGCTCAGCGCCTGCTCCAGCGACATGGTGTACGCGCCAGGGTCACCTGTCTTGAGCCGTGCGAAGCTGCAGAACATGCAGCTGGCCTCACACACGTTCGTGGCGTTGATGTGCTGGTTGCGGTTGAAGTACGTCAGATGACCGTGGCGTTGCTCCCGCATCCAGTTGGCAAGTGCACCGACGGCTGCCACATGGGGTGTCTCGAAGAGCCGCCGACCATCCTCCATGGTCAAGCGCGTGCCGGACAGGACGCGTTCTCCAATGTCTTGGAGGTCGGCCTGCACCAGCGAAGCCATCAAGAGGGGGCCGAGCTCTGCTCTCGCGTTCATTGGCACCCTCCCTTGGGTAGCCGTCCTGTCCAACGGCGCATGAGGGCGTTGTCCAGACCGAGGTGGTCAAGGATTCGAGAGGTCACCGTGTCCACCAGCTCCGTCATTGTCTCCGGGTTGGAGTAGAAGCTCGGCATCGCAGGAAGCACGGTTGCACCTGCCTCCGCGACCGCCACCATGTTCTTGAGATGCACCAGATTGAGTGGCGTCTCGCGCAGGACGAGCACGAGGGGCTTCTTCTCTTTGAGAAACACGTCCGCAGCACGCCCGATCAGGTCGGTCGAGATCCCATTCGCTACCCGCGCGAGACCACCCGCGGAGCAAGGCACCACGACCATCGCATCGTACATCGCGGATCCGCTCGCGAAGGGCGCAGTCATGTCACCCGGCGAGTAGATCTTAAATCCGAAGGAGCTGGGATCGACGCCCACCTCATCTGTCCACACCAGGCGCCCCATCTTCGAGAACACCACATCGACATGCAGGCCTTCGATGGGGTTCTCTGCGAAGAACGTCAGAAGCCGGTGCGCATAGACCGAACCCGAGGCGCCACCGATTCCCACGACGAGGCGCGTCATCGTAGGATCATGACTCATGCCGTCCGCTCCACAAGGTAGCGTCCGAGGCTCTCGAGCGCGTCTCTTCCCTCGGAATGAGGAAGTCGATGAAGCGCAACGATGGCGTCGTCGACGGAGTCCCGTGCGACATCGAGCGCTTTGTCGAGCGCACCTGACACTGTGATACGCGCCACGAGGTCTTGAACGAGCTCATCGGATGGCGCGCCTGCCGCGAGCAGAGGGCGCAGCGACGGGTCCTCTTCAAAGGCCAACAGAAGCGGAAGCGTGACCTTGCGCTCTCGCAGATCTGCCCCCGGCTGCTTGCCCGTTCCCGAACGATAATCCAGCACATCATCGGTGATCTGAAATGCCAACCCGACGCCCCGTCCGTAGGCCTTGAGCGCCTCTGCAGCCTCGAGGTCACCACAACGGAGTGCTGGCGCAGCCACACACCACGCAATGAGCGCCGCTGACTTACGGTCAATCACATCGCGGTAGGTCTCAAGGGGCGTGTCGAGGTCACCCGCATGCTGCAGCTGCAGCACTTCGCCTTCTGCCATCTCGGTGACCGCACGGGCCAGCTCGGTGACCGCCAGATGGCCGCCTTCTTCGGCAGCGAGCAGTACGGCCCGAGCGAGGCAAAAATCTCCCGTCAGCACGCTGGCGGCGTTGCCATGCACCACATGTGCGGCGAGCTTGCCACGCCGAAGTTCGCTGTCGTCGACCACGTCATCGTGCAGTAGCGACCCCAAGTGAATCAGCTCACCGCAGCACATCAGCCGAGCCACGGGACCGTTGTCGGCCACACACCGCGCACCAAGTGCCGTCAACGCTGGGCGGAGGCGCTTACCACCGGCGAGCGTGAGGTACCGCGCGACCGTCGAGACAGCTTGGACGTCACTCTTCACCAAGCCGCGCAGCTCTCGCTCAGCTTCACGGAGGTCGTCCTTCACAAGCCCGAGTGCGTCGAGTGGCGTGGGAACCAACGTGAGCGGAGCCCCTGCGCGAACCCCG
Organism: Myxococcota bacterium; assembly: GCA_049889515.1. GTDB lineage: Bacteria > Myxococcota_A > UBA796 > UBA796 > JBMHDG01. The sequence goes on along the minus strand of JBMHDG010000002.1, from coordinate 5,834 downwards.
GCGGGCGCCGTGCGCGGTGGCACTGCGGGCGGCGTCGTCGCGCTGTAAGGAATCGCCATGGTGGTCTCCGCGATTGATAGACTTCATATCCTGTACTGGTGAGCCATGACGCTGTTCGACCCGACCCACATCGCAAATACGACGCCCAAAGACGAAATCACGATCGCTCACGCGTTCATTCAACGTTGCCGATCATGGGCACTCTCGCGAGAGATCCCCACCCGATTGCAACGGCTTGTTGCGGATCCGACCCCCGAAAATGTCGCGAAGTTTCACGCGTGGGTCGCGTTCCGGGACTTTCTCGACCACACCCTGCAGGAACTCGAAGACGGTACGCTGGATCACTGGTTTGACGACACCAATCACGAAGTGTCTCAAGATGGCGGATCAGGATCGGGCACACCCGCCGGATCGCGTTAAGACCGCGACCCGAGTCGGTCCCAAGCGCCGCCTCCGCCACACCACACCGGGAGTTCCCATGTCGCGCCTCGTTTTCTCTGGCAGCATCTTTGCCCTGCTCACCGCTTGTGGTGGCGGAGAAAAGCCCACGCTTACTACCACCGTGGTCGACCCATGGGGCAACGGCGTTGCCGGGGCCACCCTCGCGGTCGCAGGTAGCGATGCCACCCACACCACCAACGACCAGGGTCAGGTCGTCCTTCCGTTGATGGCCCAGGAGTACGCGTTCACCGTAAGTGGTGAGGGGCTCATCGACGCCACCAAGACCGTCAGCTTTGAGAAGGCCGAGGGTAAGCAGACCGCCAGTATCGATGTGGTGCCCGTGCCCGAGAAGGCTGGCTACCATGTGATCGGCGAGGCCGGATACGCAGCCGTGGGCTCCCAAGTGGTCCGCACGGTGGGTAACGACCTCATGTCCCACTACGGCATCGACTCCGCTGGTGAGACGCTGCCCAAGGCTGACACGATCCGGGTCGTCTACAACACCCCACTCCCCAAGGACGAACTGGCACGCCTCGACCTCGAGCTGCACAAGCTCACCTTCCTTGAGGAGATGGACCTCAAGACCGCCGAAGGCAATGAAAAGGTCGAGGTCGACATGTGGGTCAGCGCCGGTCCGATCACCTTCGACCGCGCCCAGCTCGGCGGCTCCGATGACAACTACCTGTTCAGCTTGAACGGTCTAGAGCCAGGTGCCTACGCCTTCGTGACCCAAGGCCTGCTGCGCCCAGCAACCGCCGACGCCTTCGCTGCGAACCCCAGCAAGAAGGTCCACGCCTTCCGCGTCGAGTAGCGCCGTGCTGGCTGCCGCGCTCAACTGGCGCGGCGCCACTGCCAGAGAGAGAGGTCCTCGCCCGCGATGGCGAGGCGCCCGCCCGCGGCATCGAGCGCTACGCGGGTACCCAGTCCACCTGGGTCCACCCGCGCCGCCGTGCTGCCATCTCTCACCGCCAAGACTTCGCCCGACGCCAGGACGATCGCGAGCGAAGACCCGTCCTCGCTGATGTCCACATCGACAGGATGCGCGCAAGGCACCGTCAACCGCTCCGAACCCCGGTGCTGCATCACCTTGTCGTCAAACAACGCGACCAAGTGGCCCCGTCGCTCCAGTACGCGTGCCCCTAGCGGAAGCGTCGATGAAAACCGCTCTCCGGCCATCGGGTGGCGGTGCTCAATCGTGTGGTCCTCCAACCAGCGCACCAGCTGCAGTCCATCATGAGGGTGAACCCGAACCACCGTCTTCTCGGGGACGGTCAGCTTGACATGTGAGACGCCATTACGGAGCAGCCACGCCGTCAATCCTTCGCGTTGCTCCCCCACGACCCACACATCGTGTCCACGCGCGATGACCTGCACATGGCCAGACATTCGATGGGGCCCACCACGTACCGAGGCATCACCCTGAACACGCCACCAGCGCCCCGAGTCATCGAGGCCGACAATTCCCTCTTCGTCGATGCCAAGGCCTTGGATGGCCCCCGCACACTGCCGAACCCGCGTTCGACCCATCGGGGTACGCACCAAAAACACTTCACCCGAGCTGGTACCGCAGCACAGGTCTGCCGTGCCCGGCGTCCATTCCAGATGGGTGATGCCTGCTTCGGGTAGTCGAAGCAGTCGCCTCAGCGAGTCAGCCATCGCAACCGGTCCTCTCTTCAAAACGTCCCTGTTGCAGCAAGGCCACAAGGATGTGGGCTTGGTACCATGCATCGTAATCGGCACGATGGACAAGTTCTTGTGTCACATTTGGCAGCGTCAGCGCCTCCGCCAGGCGTTCCTTGTTGGCGTCAAACCAATGCAGGCCGAGAACGCCCATAGCGAGAGCCTTGGTATCAAGTGCCTTGTAGCCGAATGGGTTGACGAGTCCATCCGCCTTGTACGACCAGCACACGAACGACCAATCAAACGGGGCGTTGTGCCCTACAAATACCGGGCGGGAACCAGGATCTAGCGTGCGCTCCACAAACGCGGTCAAGTCCCGCAATGCGGCCGACCTCGGCTGACCTGTCGCTCGTAGCGCGTGGATATCGAGCCCATTGACCGCCATCGCACCGGCGTCGACCTGGCCAGATTCCGGCTTCATTTCCGCATAGAAGCGCTCTTCGCCCACCACATAGCGCCCGGAAGTCCAATGGACGGGTACCGCCCCGAGTGAGATCATGTCGTACATGGACGGAACGGGCCCCGAACATTCAATATCGACACAGTAGTAGGTCGCTCGTGCCAATTGGCCTCCTTCCTGCGAACGTGACATACCGCACCATAGCTTGAAGGTGGAGCACGGAATGGGTCGAGGGGCGGCATTGTTACTCATCATCGCCGTCCCCCCTACACTCCTCGCGTTTAGTGCCATGCTCGGTCTAGCCACACTCCGCGAGGTCCCCGCACTGCTTGCGGTGGGATCGGCTGCGTTTCTCGTCTTCACGCCTCCCGTGATGGCCGGTCTGCGACTCCCTCGCCATCGCGCAGCGTCCGTGGGCCTTGGCGCACTTCTCTGGAGCTTGGGCCTTCTCACCGTGCTCCCCGTGTACTTTCCGCAAGAACGCCAGCTTGCCACTTCCTTCGGACTCGGCATGTTGTTGGCACCCTTCGGCATCTCGGGCATCAAGGCCACCCTCGAAGACCTCGTGCCCCCCGATCCCGGACTCTCCACTCCGCCCCCCCGCAACGACGTGGTCCCGCCACCTCACGTCACGCCCGATCCTCTCCTCGCCGATGATGAGATCGCCCTGCCGGTCGAGGGTCATGGTCAACGTCTTGCCGTCCCGGTCGTCTTCGAGCATCGGGGCCGGTCGATCGAGACCTATATGATGCTCGACACAGGCGCGACCTACTCGACCCTCCCTCTCGCAGCGCTCCAACAACTACGGGCGACACCGGACAGCGATGCGCCAGAGCTGACCCTCAACACCGCCAATGGCGCACGCGAGGCGCAGGTGGTCCTGCTCGATAAGGTGTGGCTCGGCGACTTTGGGACCGAGCATGTGGCGATCACAACCTGCGAAGATTGCGCCATGGACGACACCCTTGGCCTGCTCGGTCTCAATGTCAGTGGGGGGTTCAACCTCACCATCGACCCTGACCGGCAAGAAGCTGTCTTCAAGCGCCGGGAACGCCACGACAGACGCCTCGATATCCGCCCGTTCGTGGACCTCGGGCCACGTGTAAGAACACACACGTCAGGCAATGTGGAATTTCTCTTCGACCTTCACAACCGCTCCTACGTGGGCATCACCAACGTCGGGGTTCAGGTCCGGTGCCGTGACGAAGCGTGGGTTCTGCCCCTTGGGTACCTTAAAGCTCGTTCGATGGAGACGCGGCGCCACTTGCTTCCCGACCACACAGCGTGCGCAGCGGACCAGTATCGCGTGAAACTCGCAGATTCCTACTGGTAGACAGATCGATCTCATCACCTCCGTCGGTTACCCGGCTGCATCCACCACGAGGGTTTCATGTCCACGAACGTCTTGATGCCACGCGCCCAGGTCCACGACTGGTCCGAGGAAATCGCCGCTAATCTCGCCGAACATCAGACGGGCCTGCAGCGCTTGCTCAAGGGACAACGTCGTCTGACACGGTTCATCGAGCAACAGCGTGATGCGATGGCGCCCGGTACCGGGGGGGTGGCCATCTACATGACTGGCGTGATCGCGCGCATGTTCGACCTCGCAGGAGGTCGGCTGAAGAATGCCACGTGGGACCAAGTCAGGGCTGCGGAGGCCAAGGTCCGCAACCAGTTTTCCGCGCTCCTTCCCCTCGATGCGCAGATGGGTGAACGGTTCCGGACCCTCGACCGCGCTCAACCTCACATTCTCGATGAGGCGTACATGGCGCTCTTCGAGTCAGAGCGCGATGAGGAGGATGAAGACATCGACGAAAAAGAATCGTTGAAGATCCTATTGCTCTGCTGGGTTGTTGCCGAAGTCATGGACAGCAACTGGACCGCGCCAAGCGACTTTGCGGGAGACAGCAGCTATGAGTACGTCCACATTGAGCCTAGCAAGCGCCCTACCGACGACTAACCATCACAATCGTCCGCATGCGCCTACCGTTGCTCCACAATTCCACTGTTGCGGCCTAGTGCGATCGTCGGCTAGATCGCGCCTGAACAGACTTAACCCCGGGAATACCCCATGAAGCGTCTCACCCTCGTCATGGCCATCGCACTCGCCGGCTGCAACGGCGGTCTCGACCCCGATGAGAAGCCGGTGGTCGACACCGACCCGGACTCCGAGACAGATTCCATTCCCGATGACACCACCCCCGACACCCTCGATTCGGACGACACCCTCGATACGGTCGACACCACCGACACCGTAGATACGGTCGATACCGATGACTCGGATGGCCCCGTCGGCCCAGATACGTTCGACACCGATGTATGGGGCGACTCTGGCGGGTTCGGACCAGGACCGGGGCCGGGCGACACCGGCGGATTTGGGCCGGGGCCAGGACCGGGACCGGGTGACTCGGGTGGCTTCGGACCAGGACCAGGACCAGGCGACACCGGTGGATTTGGGCCCGGACCAGGACCGGGTGACACAGGCGGATTCGGACCAGGACCGGGGCCAGGACCGGGTGACACCGGCGGATTCGGACCAGGACCGGGGCCAGGACCGGGTGACACAGGCGGATTCGGACCAGGACCGGGGCCAGGACCGGGCGACACCGGTGGATTTGGGCCGGGGCCAGGACCGGGTGACACCGGCGGATTCGGACCAGGACCGGGGCCAGGGCCGGGCGACACTGGCGGATTCGGACCAGGACCGGGGCCAGGACCAGGTGACACTGGCGGATTCGGACCGGGGCCAGGACCAGGACCGGGTGACACTGGCGGATTCGGACCGGGACCGGGGCCAGGACCGGGCGACACAGGTGGATTTGGTCCGGGGCCAGGACCGGGTGACACCGGCGGATTCGGACCGGGACCGGGGCCAGGGCCGGGCGACACTGGCGGATTCGGACCGGGACCGGGACCAGGACCGGGTGACACTGGCGGATTCGGACCAGGACCGGGGCCAGGACCAGGACCGGGTGACACAGGCGGATTCGGACCAGGACCGGGGCCAGGACCAGGACCGGGTGACACAGGCGGATTCGGACCAGGACCGGGACCAGGACCAGGACCGGGTGACACAGGCGGATTCGGACCAGGACCGGGGCCAGGACCAGGACCGGGTGACACTGGCGGATTCGGACCAGGACCGGGGCCAGGACCAGGACCGGGTGACACCGGCGGATTCGGACCAGGACCGGGGCCAGGACCAGGACCGGGTGACACTGGCGGATTCGGACCAGGACCAGGACCAGGACCAGGACCATGTGACACTGGCGGATTCGGACCCATCCTTCCCCCCATCGACACTGGAATCTTC
>JBMHDG010000001.1:0-40301 GCA_049889515.1 Myxococcota bacterium | reverse complement strand
CAGGAAATGGCACCACAGCGGCGGAGCCGCGAGATGGACAAGCCTACGATTGAGGCAACGGTTGCTCACGAGTCAACCTGGAGGGTGTCCACCCCCAGAGAGACCACGTCACATCAAGCCAATACGTGTGACAGCGGGAGCGCATTGAGGTCAATTGGCCACGATACGCCAGCAACAATCAAAGCGTCCACATCCGATTGCCCTCGGGCATGACATCCGCCGATGAGTTTTGCATCGTCCCCAAGCAGCATCACTCGCGCTTTGGCCCACTGCTGGGCCAAAGCCACACTACCCCACAGCCCTCGCGGGCTGTGGGGTATTTGTGCTTCGTAGGCCGGTTATATCGCCCGATACGGCGCGCCGCGCGCCCGGCGAACAACATGCTGGCGCGAGAAAAAAAACAGGGCGAAGATCGGCACCTGATGCCGATCGTGATCGGCTTGACAACTTTCCTGTTTGAGCGATCGGAATCGGGCCTTTAGACTCCGGGGACTTCCGCAAGCGCTTCCGTCGTTTGCACCACACCCTTGTTTCAATCTCCCCCGATTTTTCCCCCCGACGGCGTGACGTCGTCGCCAAATGTTGCGCGGACACTTTTTGGTGTCCACCCATGATGGACTGAGACTGTTCGTCTCTGGTCGAGATGTGGTGGGCCGAAACGGTGGCCCGAGTTTGGTGTTTTGGAGGCAATGTGCTTGAGCAGTCTGTATCTCTCGATCCTGTTTCGGATTCTGTCGATTCCGAGCGTGAAGCGCATCCGCTGCTGGCCTACCTCCAGGACAAGGCAGAAGGTCTGGTGTGGCTTGATGTGGAGCGTCTTGGACAGCGCGTGTTGGGTGCCGCGAAGTCTGGCTCCACGTTGGAGGAGCTCAAGGATCTCGTCATTCACACGGCCGCGGGACTCACGTTTGAAGAGCCAGAGCACTCCAAGCTCGCTGCTCGCGTTCTCGCCGAGCGCCTCCAGGCGGAGGTCCACGCCACGGGCGCCGTCACCTTCATGGACTCCATTCGCGTGGGGCGTGATGCTGGCATCATCAACGAGGGGCTCTTCCAGTTTGTGACCACCCATCAAGATGTGCTGAATGCCTCGATCGTTCCAGATCGCGACGCTGACTTTGAGTACTTCGGCCTGAAGACGCTTCGGGACCGGTACGTCCTGCGCCATCCAGAGACACGTCTCCCGATTGAAACCCCACAGTTCTTCTTCATGCGTGTGGCATGCGGCGTCTCCGATACGCTCGAGCAGGCGTTGGAGCTCTACGAGACGTTCTCGAACCATGACTACATGCCATCCTCGCCAACCCTGTTCAACGCGGGTACCCACCGGCAGCAGCTGTCATCCTGCTACTTGCTCGATTCGCCCAAGGATGAGTTGGTCGACATCTACAAGCGCTACACGGACATCGCTCGCTTGTCCAAGTATGCGGGCGGCATTGGTGTTTCTTTCAGCCGAATCCGCGCCCAGGGTAGCCATATTCAGGGAACGAATGGCCACAGCCGTGGCATCGTGCCGTTCCTGAACACGCTCGACGCATCCGTTGCAGCCGTCAACCAGGGCGGCAAGCGCAAGGGCGCGGCGTGTGTGTACCTCGAGCCATGGCACGGAGACATCGAAGCCTTCCTTGAGCTCCGCGACAACACGGGCGACGAGGCGCGCCGGACGTACAACCTCAACATTGCAAACTGGGTTCCCGACCTCTTCATGCAGCGCGTGGAGAAGGGCCAGATGTGGTCGTTGTTCGATGCCAAGGAAGTCCCCGAGTTGGTGGATACTTGGGGTGAGACCTTCGAGAACGTCTACCTGCAGGCAGAGGCAGACGGCCGATACATCAAGCAGGTCTCGGCGCGGGACCTCTACGGTCGCATGATGCGGACGCTCGCACAGACGGGCAACGGCTGGATGTGCTTCAAGGATGCATCCAACCGTGGGTGCAACCAGACCGCGGATGCGAAGAACGTGGTGCACTTGTCGAACCTCTGCACGGAGATTCTCGAAGTGACCTCCGACGACCAGACGGCCGTCTGCAACTTGGGTTCCATCAACCTGTCCAAGCACTGTACGCCGCAGGGGTTTGATTTCGACAAGCTGGCTGTGACGGTCCGCACCGCCATTCGCCAGTTGGACCGCGTGATCGACCGCAACCTCTACCCCATTCCTGAAGCCGAAAACTCCAATATGCAGTGGCGACCCGTGGGATTGGGGTGCCTCGGGCTCCAGGATGTGTTTTTCAAGCTCCGGCTGGACTTTGACTCGGATGAGGCGCGGCGTCTGTCCCGTCGCATCTCCGAGGCCATCTACTTCCACTCCTTGAGTACCAGTGCAGACCTTGCCGACGAGCTTGGCGCGCACGATGCGTTCTCCTCAACCCGTGCGGCCAAGGGTGAGCTTCAGTTTGATGCGTGGGGTGTGACCCCAAGTTCGGAGCATGCATGGGGTGCACTGCGTGCACGGATTCAAGAGGTCGGTCTTCGAAACAGCCTGATGATCGCCATTGCGCCGACGGCTACGATCGCCAGCATCATGGGCTGCTTCGAGTGCATCGAGCCTCAGGTCAGCAACGTCTTCAAGAAAGAGACGCTGTCGGGCGAGTTCCTTCAGGTCAACCGGTTCCTCGTTCGCGACCTGCGCGAGTATGGGCTGTGGAACGCAGCCACCCGCACGGCCATCAAGGAGGCCAACGGTTCTGTGGCTGGGCTTGTTGACCTTCCAGCAGACATCCGTCGCCTCTACCGAACGGCATGGGAGCTCTCGATGAAGTCGCTCATCGACCTCGCTGCAGATCGCGGGGCGTTCATCGACCAGTCCCAATCCCTGAACCTGTTTATGGAGACGCCGAATATCGGTCGACTGTCCTCCATGTACATGTACGCGTGGAAGCGTGGGATCAAGACGACCTACTACCTGCGGTCTCGGCCCGCGACGCGCATCGCATCGACGACCTCGAAGCGAACGAACGCCTCCGCGGCAGTGGCCTGCTCGTTGGAGAATCCAGAATATTGCGAAAGCTGCCAGTAGTTTGATTGTGATGATGTAAGGGGGGAATGATGTTGCTTGATCCTGGACTAAACCTGACGCTGCGACCCATGCAGTACCCAGAATTCTACGACATGTACCGTGATGCGATTCGCAACACGTGGACGGTCGAAGAAGTCGACTTTTCACGTGATGTGATGGACCTGCAGAGCCGTTTTGGACCCGCAGAACGGCACTTGATCAATCGTCTCGTGGCATTCTTCGCGACGGGTGACAGCATCGTGGCGAACAATCTGGTGCTGAACCTCTACAAGCACATCAATGCGCCAGAGGCGAGGCTGTACCTCTCACGTCAGCTCTACGAAGAGGCGCTGCACGTTCAGTTCTACCTGACGCTGCTCGACACCTACATCCCAGATCCTGCGGATCGGGCAAAGGCCTTCGCGGCGGTTCACAACATTCCGAGCATCGAGCGGAAAGCGCGTTTCTGCATGAAGTGGATGGACTCCATTGGAGACCTGAACTCGCTGGAGACAAAGGAGGATCGCCGACGGTTCCTCTTGAACCTGATCTGCTTTGCAACATGCATTGAGGGTCTGTTCTTCTTCGCTGCCTTTGCCTATGTGTACTTCTTGCGTAGCCGGGGACTCCTTGATGGCTTGGCATCCGGAACGAACTGGGTCTTCCGTGATGAGTCGATGCACATGAAGTTTGCCTTCAAGGTGGTCGAGACCGTTCGCGCCGAAGAGCCAGAACTGTTCGACGACGAGCTGGCTGCGCGCGTCGAGGAAATGCTCCGCGACGCCGTGGACTGCGAGACCCAGTTTGCAGAAGATGTGCTGGAGGGTGGTGTTCAGGGGCTGTCGCTCACCGACATGCGTCAGTACCTCGAGTTTGTTGCCGACCAGCGGGCCATGATTGTAGGTCTCAAGCCAATCTTTGGCTCATCGAACCCATTCTCCTTCATGGAACTTCAGGATGTGCAAGAACTGACCAACTTCTTTGAGCGTCGTGTGGCGGCCTATCAGGTTGCTGTGGACGGAGAAGTTGCGTTCAACGAGGCGTTTTAGGCTCGTTGGTTCTTACGATCCGGCTTGGGCACCCGTGACGGAACCACGGGTGTTCACGCTGCGAATCACGCGTGCGAGCAGTGGCGCCAAGTCGAACTGCTGGTGCCAGACCGGAAGGTCATGGCGTTCGATCGACGTGGATGAGATGAGCCTCACGCGCGTGCCACGTTGCAAGGCGTCCTGATGAAGGCGCTCGAGGCGTTCGGGTGCTGGGTCTGACAGAAGCGCGTGGGCGCACGAGATGGTGACGTCCTTTGCGCCACCCTCCCATAGACGGCGTACTGCGGTGACGACGGAACCAGCGGTGTCGACGATATCGTCGATGAGGAGAACGTTCTTGTCTTGAACATCTCCAATGAGCGTGGCGTTGACGATGTGGTTGGCACGGGTGGTGTCGCGGACCTTGCTGAGCATAGCGAGGTCGAGATTGAGAGTCTGTGCGTAGGCCCGCGCGCGTTCGAGTCCGCCCACATCGGGTGAGACGACGACGTCAGCTTCGATACCTTGGGAGAGCAACCAACTGGAGAGACTGGGCTCAAGGAGGACGTTCTCGAGGGAGCAGCGTCGGGGGTCAAACATGCCGCCGATGGCCGAGTTGTGAATCTCGAGCGTGATGACGCGCTGTGCGCCAGCGGCTTCGAGGCACCTTGCGAAGAGGCCCGCTGCGATGCCCTCGCGTGTGCGGCCTTTTCGCTTGTCTTGGCGCGCGCCAGGGTAGTACGGGAGGACAGCGGTAATGTGGTCGGCGTCGGCGAGTGCTGCGGCTTCGACAGCATGGAGCAGCATCACGAAGCGGTCATAGACGCTGTGCGGATCTCCCGGGCCAATCGCGCTCTGAATAATGTAGACATCGGTTCCACGTACATTTTCGGGGAGAACGGCTTTGCCCTCACCACAGGCGAACCACGTCTCTTGGAGGGGGCGCAAGGTCTCGCCAAGGTGAGCAGCCACACGCTCGGAGAGGGGAACGGCAGGTTGGCAGGCGAGAAGGGTGAGTGGGGCGCGCGAGGGGGACGTCATGAATTCTCCAGGTGTCCCCTCATACCACTGGATGTCCTTTGGCTCGAACGACGATGACGTGACCCTCAGCATTGCGCCAGCCCATCGGGTTGCCTTCATCACGGTCTCGGACCCACGCTTGCAGCTCAGAGACGGCTCGGGCATAGCAGGTTCGCAGGTCGTCTCCGGTTGCGGAGACATAGGCCAGCGTCAGCTTCCAGATGACAGCTTCGGTGTCAGATGTGGATGTCTTGGTGTGATGTCCCATGGTCGCCCCCGTGGTGCCGTATCGGACGGGTGGGGACGACATTGAGGGTGATCCGCGCAGGGGGCTAACGCTCGAGACCTAGGAAGATTTGGATGCCGTCCAGAAACTCCGAGCGCTCAATCGTGCCGTTCTGATCATCATCGAGGGCAGAGAGCACATCATCGAGCTGTCGCTCCGTGGGGGGCATCCCCAACTCGGTCAAGGTGGACTGCAGCTCCTCCCGCGTGATGCTTCCGTCACCGTCTTTATCGTATCGGTCAAACAGAGAAAGAAGCTGCTGAGTCGTGAACTGTGGCATGTTGGCTCCCGCGCGATGTGTCGATCACGTCCGTGGTAAGTCTATCCTGTTGGGGGACAACCGATGCGCCGCATGACCGTCGACACCGTGGTGGTGGGAGCTGGCTCCGCAGGATGTGTGGTGGCAGAACGGCTGTCGCGAACCGAGCGGGTGGCCCTGCTGGAGGCGGGACCCGAGTTGGTGGCACCCGGAGAGGACATGATGGACGGAGGGCGAAATGCGCCGCTTCGTTACGACTGGGGGCTCACCCATCGCGTGTTGTCGGTGCCCGTGACTTCGCCCTACCCCAGAGGACGACTGCTCGGCGGCTCAAGCATGGTGAATACGTGCATCGCGCTGCGACCGAGTCGAGAAGATCTGGCGCCTTGGGTGGAACGCGGTCTTCCAATGTGGTCGTTTGATAAACTGCTACCCTCGTTTTGCGCGATTGAGAGCGACCGGGAGTATGGCGGTGAGCCCTATCATGGCGCGGATGGGCCGCTGCCTGTTCAACGCGACCCCGTGGAGCAATGGACGCCTTGGGCAGCCGGCTTTGTCGAAGCAGCGCGCGAGCTCGGCATCCCGAGATGCCACGATACCAACGCACCAGGTGCACATGGCGTGGGAGCTCATGCCTTCAACCGTGTGGATGGACGGCGCGTGGGGGCAGCACCTGCATGGTTGAGGCCGGAGGTGCGTGCGCGCGAGGCGCTGAAGGTCCACACGGATTGTTTGGTGCACCGGGTACGATTTGAAGGGCGGCGTGCCGTTGGGGTCGAGGCCTGCGATGCCGAGGGCGATCTGCTGGTCTATGCTCGACGTGTGGTGCTCTGCGCGGGGGCGATTCACACGCCGGGCATTCTGCTGCGTTCCGGTGTGGGACCTTCCGCGGAGCTGCACCGGCTCGGTGTGCATCGCGTTGCGGATGTGCCTGGGGTGGGGGCGCGCTTGGGAGATCATCCGGGTACCGCCTTGTTCTTCCTTCCGGTGAGTGGCGCTGCGCCTGCGGGTGCGCCGCTCTTACAGACCGTGCTTCGCATTCCCAGTGAGGTCTCTGGTCATGCGACAGACCTCCAGATCCAGCCCGGGAATTCTGTGCCGCTGCCTTGGACGCCGACACCACTCGTGTCGGTCATGATGCATCTTGGAACCCCACGGGCGTGGGGGCGCCTGCAGTTTCCGTCAGCAGATGTGCAGGCGCGGCCGCACATCGACATTGCGGCGTGGACGCACCCGGACGATGTACGCCGGGGCATTGAGGTGCTCGAGGTGGCCCACGCATTGGCGCAAACGCAGCCGCTGCGGGACCTGATTCAGCGTCCCATCCTTCCGATGCGGCGCGGGAGGCGTGCAGATCTGGCGCGCCATGCCCTGAACTGGTGCGACTCTGGTTACCATCCTTGCTGCACCACCCCGATGGGAGCGGCGCAAGACCCTATGGCGGTCTGTGATGGGTGGGGTCGCGTGCGTGCGGTGGAGGGCCTCCACATCGTGGATGCCGGGCTCATGCCAACGGTTCCAGCACCGAACCTACATCTCTTGGTCTTGGCGATGGCCGACAAGCTCGCGCGACATCTCGCGGGTCAAGACAGCTCGAGCGGCTCTTGAGCGAAGGTGCGATTAGGCACCAAGATACGCCCACCCTCTGCTTTGCGAAGACAGGTCACCCGAAGATCGACCCGCTCAAGTGTGACCGGTTGGCCCTTCCAAGAGAGGGCATCGCCGACATGTGCACCGCCTTCTGTGCGCAACATGTACCCAGCAGACCAATCTTCGAGCGTCTTGCGGTTCGTGTAGAAGATGGCGAGGACGACAATCACCACCGTCCACCCAAGCCAGCCATCGACGGGAACGCCGAAGCTGCGGATGGTGAAGCGGGCAGCCGTGTAGAGTCCGAGTAGCCAGACCAAGGAACGTGTCGATGCAGCGATGGCGAGGTCGAGACCGAGGGATTCCGTGGCCATGTCGGCCACGCGCGCGAGTCCCACGGTGAGGCCGAGCGTCACGGCGAGGAGAACAACGGCGGAAATAAGGGACCAGATCAGCCCAAGGAGGGTCATCATGGGACAGGACTCCACTAGGTGGTCGAAAGAAGGGCGATCATAGTCGATTGCGCTGGGTATGGCCTGTCGCTAACGGACGTAGATTTCATATGTGCCCGGGTGATTCGCTGCCGGGGCAGACCATCCGCTTCCTTTCCAGCCGGCAAACCCTTGAAGTGCTGGTGTGCCGATGTGCGTGCTTCCGGAACAGCAGTAGTCGCCATTCGCGAACGACCACAAGGTGCCAACCTGGTCTTCGCCACGCCACGCATCGCCCCAGTTGTTGGCGTTTCCGGGGTCGTTGGTAAAGCTGAGGTAGCTGACGTCGTTGTCGCTAGACGTGTTCACCCCGCAGATGAACAGGTAGTCCAACGGAGAGGGCAGCCCGGTAAGGTGGTCCCAGACTTCGAGGGAGCCGGCGACCCGGGTACCTGAATATTCGTGGGTATGGCCCACCGTGGCCTGGCCAGAGAACCACGTGTCGTTGTTGGTCTGAACGCCCTCGTCACGACAGTACTCCATGAGACCCAGCATCGAACGCCCGCCACTGTTGCTGTAGGTGCTGTAGGTGGCGAACTGCCCGGCCTGAACACCACTGACCGCGCGAATCATGACCTCGGAGATGTTGGTGATCTCTCCGAATGCTTGGTAGACGCCTTCGTTTGCGGTGACAGATGCGTAGGACGTCACGATGGCCGAGGTGTCTTGGCCCACATTGAGTCCTTGCCCCGTGGTTCGGACGACCCTCGTCCACCCGCCGCCATCGGTGGTCTGGTCGCACCACGCATCGAACGGACCGGTGCTTGTGGGAGAGATGGTGTAGACGCCGGTCGTAGTGATGCCCGCGGCGAGGTAATCGCCGCACTCATTGAACACGCCGCTGACGGAGTTGGCGTCCGCAGCTGCGGATGCAGGTGAGGTGGCTTCGCCGTCGTAGGCTGTGGCGGTGCAAAGCCACGTTTCGGCTGCGCCGATGAATGCAGCGTCGACAGTAGAGCTGGTGGCTGTATCCGTCGTGTTGCCCCACTCGAGCCCATCCACCACCCACGTGAAGGTGTAGGTCAGCGGGTCGTTGTCTGCGTCGACAGATGGCGTCTCGATCGTGCACGTAATGTCGTCGATACTCGCGATGGGTGCAGCGGGAGTGACCGTGACCTCTGGACTGCCGGGTGTGGAGTTCTGCACCACGAGAATACTGGAGCTCACCGGGTTGGAGGTCAGCTGACCATCCGATGCCGTGGCGACCACTTGGATGGTTTGGCCCTTCGAGAACACGCTCGATGACAGGACCGTGGACGTGGCTTGTGTGACGGGCGCGCCATCGACGAGCCATGTGAATTCCCATGTGACCGGGTCGCCATCAGGGTCGGTCGCGGAGGGTAGGCTGACCGTGACGTCATCGAGGGTGGTGGGCACGCTCGGGCTCAGACTGGGCAGCCCATTGGTCGTGGGAGGAGAGTTGGCAGCGGTGAGTGTTTGACCCACGAATGGTGGGCCATAGCCCTCGCCGTCGAATGCTGTTGCCGTCACCACCAGCGTATCGCCCGACTCGAAAAGCGAGGCATCAAGGATGCGGTCGTTGGACACGGGTACGGTGTTGACCGTCCAGGACCATTCGACAATCGGAAGGTCTCCGGGGTCGGGGTCGAACAGGCCCACGGCGGTGGGCACCACGTTCTGGTTGGTGGTGGGTGTCTCTGTCGAGAAGACCAACGCATCGATCGTGGGTACCGTGTTGAGGACGGTGATGGTCTCCGACATGACGGGCGTACCGGAGGTGGTGCCGTCGAGAGGTGTCAGCTGGCACGCCACCTCATCATGCTTGTTGTAGCTGTTGCCGTAGATGGTCGGTCCTGCGGGTCCCGCGATGCCGTTGATGAACCATCGGTAGGAGACCGCCGTGCTGTCGCCGTCGACATCGTCTAGGCCACCTGGGATGCAGTCAGCGAAAGTGTTCTCGTAGAGCTCTGCAGGGTCTAGGGAGGCAGAGGCGATGGTGGGTGGGGTGTTGATGATGGTGACGGCATCGCTGGTCAGTGCCACTCCATCTTCCTCGCCATCGTTGGGTAGCGCGACGACCCGAATGTCATCGCCGCGCACAAAGAACGAAGCGTCCAGTGTCACATCGGTCTCGTCCACGATGTCGAGTCCATCATTCTGCCACTGCAAGCTCACCGTGACATCGTCACCGTCTGCATCGTAGGTCATCCAGGTGGCGGTCATGTCGTCGAGTGTGGTGGGTTGCTCGGGGCCAACGTCGAGGGTCGTGACGATGGGCGGGGTGTTGACGACGAAGACTGTCGGCGTGGTGAGGGTGATGCTAGCGAGCCCATCTGTCAGCGTGACCAGCGCGTAGATGGCGTCTCCCTTGTCGAAGTCGGCGCCCGTCAGGTTCAGAGCCGTACTTGTGCTGACGCCATCGACAAACCACTCCACCGTTGTCGTGAGGGGGTCGCCGTCAATATCGAGGGCTCCGGTCACAAACACACCAAGGACGTCGTTCTCGCGGGGCTCGAGCCGGTTGATGGCGGCCGAGTTGGCGGTGGGTGCCGTGTTTTGAACCACGAGCGTGTTGCTCTGCACAGAGGTGCCGCATCCGCCGGGGTCACAAGGTGTGAGCACACAGAAGACTTCATCGCCACTGCCGAAGCGTGCGCCGTCGACGGTGGCGGCCGTGCTGCGGATGACGTTGTTGACGTACCACAGGTAGGTGTAGTCCTCGGGATGACCGTCTGGGTCGAACCATCCTTCGCCAAGGCAGGAGACGGTGGTGGACTCGTAGATGGGATCCGGATCGAGCGTGGCGTCGGTGATGATGGGCAGTGTGTTGCCCACGACCAACACGTCGGACAGGTAGGCGGGGCTGGTGGCCTGGAGGTCGGTTGCCGTGACCGAGACGTAGACCTCGGACCCTGCCTGGGTGAAGCCAGGTGGGAGCGTGTCAGCCGCACCATTTTGGACGCTGACGCCATCCACAAACCACTCGTAGAGGAACACCACGGTATCGAGCGCGTCGAGGTCACTCCCGGTGGCGGTTGCAGTCAGGGGGTCGCTCGCGATGGCATCGAGGGGCCCGAGCGTCGCGCTCAGGACCGTGGGTGGCGTGTTGCCGGCGATGACCGTGGGCGTGTCCACGGGTGCACCGTAGGCCTGACCGTCAAACGGGGTGATGGTGGCGTAGATCTGTTGGCCTTCGTCGAAGTCGAGACCGGTCAAGGTGGGACCGGTAGGGCCGGACACGCCGTTGATGGTCCAGACAATATCGAACGAAATGATGTCTCCGTCGGGGTCATCGACATCACCCGGCACGGCGGTCACGTCTTGCGTCTCACTAGGAACGACGTCTGTCAATGCGGCGGAGAGCAGCGTGGGTGGTGTGTTGACAACGGTGATGGGAGCGCTGTTCACGGGCGGTCCCGTGTCGCCGGTTTGGTCGAAGGGTACCAGCTGACAGGTAAGCGTCTGTCCGCTCGTGAAGAGCGCCGAGGGAAGGGTCTCCGAGATGCTGAGCAGCGAGAGCGAGCCGCCGGCGAAACCGGCGTACCAGTAGGTGAGGTACTGCTCTGGGTCGTTGTCGGCATCGAACCATCCGAGACCGATACACGTAAGGTCATCGGTCGCAGTGGGTGCCGAAGGTGAGATCTCGGCAGCGGACAAGGTCGGTGCGCTGTTGTTGATGACGAGGGGAATGGAGGTCGAGGAGACCGATGTGGTCCCGTCCGTGACCTCGACGGTCGCTTGCACGGTGTCGTCACGCTCGAAGGCGGAGGCGCCGAGGGTCGCCGTGGTACCCGTCTGCACGTCTTGACCGTTGACCGTGAATGTGACGAGGGTGGTGAGCTGGTCACCATCGGCGTCGACCGCCGTCCAAGATGCGCTGACATCATCGACGGTGGTCGCGTTGATGGGGGTCAGAAGGACTGTGGAGAGCACGGGAGGCGCGTTGCCGATCGTGAGTGGACCGAGGGTCACGGCTGTTCCGGTCGTTGTGCCGTCCGATGGCGTGGCCGTGACCTGAATCGATGCGCCACCCGTCACAAATGAGCCAGGAAGTAGCTGGCCATTGTAGACGTCGACTCCGTTGACGCTCCAGACGTAGTCTACGGTCACGGGGTCGTTGTCGATGTCGGTGAGAAGGGTGGGCGCCACATTGAGGGGCTGACCGTTTTGAGGGACGGTTGGGCTCAACATGAGGCCGTCGAGCACCGGAGCGGAATTGGCGACTGTGACGGTCGGACTGAGGACCCATGGGCTGTTGTCTTCACCGTCATTGGCGCGCAGCTCACACGAGACCTCGTCGTCGCGACCGAACCAGATGGTGCTCAGCGATGGATCTGTGCTGACCAAGGCGCTGTTGACTCGCCATCGCACACCGAAGGTCAGGTTGTCGCCGTCCACGTCATTCGCATCAACCTCCTGGCAGGAAAGCGTGTCGCTCTCCACGGGTACCGCTGGCGAGATGTTCGCGATTCCGAGTGTCGGTGGTGCGTTCTGGATGAGCCGAGGCCCACCTTCGAAGGGCGTACCCGTCAAGGAGCCGTCCGTCGGTGTGAGCGTGACAAAGACGCTGTCACCCTTGCTGTGCGTGCCCGCTGGCAGGATTGGGCCAGTGCCCACACCCACGCCGTCGATGGTCCACGAGAAGCTCACACTGACCGGATCTCCATCAGGGTCGGAGGCGACGTAGGTGGCCTCGAGGTCATCGGCGGCGGTGGGGAGTGCGGGGTCGATGAAGACGCTGCTGACCGACGGGGCCGCGTTTCCGATGAGAACGGGGGCACTGGTGAGGCTGGTGCCGGTAGTGATGCCATCGGTGGGCGTGACGGTCACGGTGACGAGGTCACCACTCTGAAGCCCCCCGGACAGCGTGGGTCCCGTACCGACAACCACGCCATCGACCTCCCAGGAATAGAGGACCGTCGGGCTATCCGTGGGGTCCGCGTCGACCAGATTGATGAGCTGCACTTCGAGCACGGACGAAGCGCTGGGTACGGCCGGCGTGATCTGGACATCATCGAGGGTGGGGGGCGAGTTGGAGATGGTGAGGGTGGCCGAGCTGATGGGGGGACTGGTGTCGATGCCATCAGAGGCTGTGAGCAGGCAGGAGACGGCGTCGCCACGGTCAAATGATGTGCCATCGATGGTCTCTGCGATGATGGTTGAACCCTCGACGGTCCACACCACCGTGAGATCGACGGGGTCGTTCTCGGGGTCGTTGATCTGTGCGCCGCAGGACAGCGTTGAGGTCTCAACCGCGGGATCTGGGGCAATCTCGACATCGTCGACGATGGGGTAGGCGTTGGCAATCACGGAGGAGATGGCCGGAAGGTCGACCGTCACCGTGCCGTCTTCGAGGGTGGCGGTAGCCTCGACCAGATCGCCTCGTGTGAACGCTGAGGTCGGGAGCTCTGGTCCGGTGACACCCAAGACGGTCGTGCCGTTGACGGACCATGTCCAGGTGACATCGATCGCATCACCATCGGGATCATCAGGTGAATCGAGCTGTGCGAGGAGGGGCGTAGCACTGGTGGCCGGAACGGGCGTCAACGTACTGCCCTTGGCGGTAGGTGGCGCATTCTCGATGGTGACTTCGGACGTGATGGCTTGTCCATACAGTTCGCCATCGAAGGGCAGCGCACTGACGGTCCAGGTCTGGCCGCGCATGGTGAGCACGCTCGGCACGGTAACACCGCCCGAGTTGGTCCCATCATCGGCGGTCCAGGTGAGGTTCCATGTGACGTCGTCACCGTCAGGATCATCGGGCGTGAGCGCCGCGACGAGGTCGCTCGTGGTGTCGGGAGCGGCGGGCGTCACCTCAACTTGGCCAGCTGGGGGCGCGTTGAGAACGGTGACCGATGCCGTCGCGGCGGGCGAGATGCTCTGGCCGACGCTCGCCACGACGGACACCGTCCAGCGTTGGCCCCGCTGGGTCTCTACTGCGGGAATGGCCTCGGTGGTGAGGTCAGGACGCGCCACATCATCGACGGACCATGTGAACACATAGGTCGCGTTCGCCTGTTCGCTCCCGACAAGCACGGTCAGGTCGTCAAGCGTGGTGGGCGATTCATTCTCGAAGCGGACGAGCGGTGCGGCAAGCCCATCGGGGTCGACCACGTCGGTCTCGGTGGGGGTCGCGCCCGTCTTGTCATCTGACCCTGAACAGCCGAGGAGGGCGAGGAGGAGCAGGGGCGTTGTGGTTGCGGTCGACATGCTTGAGGCCCGGGTTCGAGTCAAAGGCAGCATTCACTACCCGATAATGCCCCAAGATAGCAGTGCTGTGACGTGAAAGATGGCAGAGATCAAGAATCCCCGACGTGCGTGCAGGTCACGCTTTCGCATCGCATAGAGCACGCCCGCAGCGTGGAGGACCGAGACCCCCAGGACGAAGGCCCACGTGGCCTGAAAGACCAGCGCCTCGGCCTCAAGAACCGCCTGAACAGGGTGTGCCCCGCTGTCGCGTGCATGCTGCTCTGCGGACAGACCTGCCGTCCACGTCGCCGTGATGTACAGCGCGCTGAGCAGGCTCATGCCACCCACGATCTGCCATTGCCGAGAGACGTACCACTTCATGGCTTCGGTGTATCAAGGTTCGACCCACTTATGGAGACCCCGCAACCGGGTGTTCGCGCTCACAGATGACGAGGCCCTTCTGCTCGATGGCGTGCACGACGTCGTACGAATGAAGGGAGAGTCCTTGGATACCGTAGGGATGAAGCGCGTATCGCTGCCGGAATGCCACGTTGGGCGCGAGGATCACCTCAAGCGGTAGGGCCAGAGGCGACTGCGGCTCGCAGGTATCGGAGCTCGGATCGGTGTAGCCAAACGTGTAGGGGTGGTCTGGGGATGGTGAGGGTGCACAGGGCTCTGACCCGACCCACACCATGACGTTGGAGGGCAGTGAAGGTTCCCCAAGCAGCACATCAGCGATGGCGAGCGGCTCAAGGGGATCGACATGGTAGTTGGCCCAGATGAGGTGGTACCCGCGGTCTGCGCACACCGCTTCGGCCGTGAACCAATCTGTGCTCAAGGGTGTGCCGCCCATATTGGTGGGCACGAGGTATGCGCTGCCCCCGAAGCTCATGGTGGCATAGGCCGCGCTGCAGGCGGAGCTGGCGCCATCGAAGTCCACGAGCCCATCGCAGTTGTTGTCGCGCCCATCACACACTTCATCGGCGCCCGGATAGATGCCCACATCATGGGGTGCGCAGTCTCCCTGGGTCGTGGTGAAGCCATCTCCATCACGGTCGACAGCGGTGTCACGCGCGGTGTCGTGCGGGGCGGAACTGTCGAGCACTGTCGATCCGTCTTCAAGACCACTGGTCGGTGCGTTGGTGGTCGAAGGGGCCGACGGGGGGACCATGAGGGTGGGCGTGAAGGTACACCCCATCAAAGGCAAGACGAAGAAGCTCGGTGGACGGCTAGGCATGAAGACTCCCGGTGTTGGGTGTCTTGCCTTACGGCCCACCTTCTTCTTCGGTCAGGAAGAGGGTCGTCACACTTCCGTCGATGTGGCCGGTTGACAGAGCATGTGACGTCGGTGCTTCTGCCCCAGCTGAAGGGCTGCGCGATGGGCGTAGACCTCCTGGAGTGCGGCATCGACACCGGCGAGCATAGGGCGCCCCACATCTGGCAGCGCGAGGGCCCATCCGGAACCGAGACGCTGGCAGCAGGCATCGATCGCCCGAAGCAGGGTGGGGGTGCCGATGTGGCTCTCACCGGGTTCAAGTGCCGATCGGAGGGCCCCGAGGAGGCGAAGCAGGTGCTCGGACCGTTGAAGCGTCACATCGACATCCAGCCAAGCTGTCGCGACGTCAGCGTGTGACGCGTGGTTGACCCGAGGGGTGGTCGTCGTACCCAGTCTCGTTGCGGTGGCGTCCATGTGATGTCCCCTCGTCCGTCCTTGAAGTCGTTCAGGGCAGAAAACGGATCAAGGGCGCTCAAAGTTTAGGGGCACGCCCGTGATTTAAGGTAGGACAAGGGTGGAGGGTCGCCATGACTTCGACAGCAGCGACATACACGGTCACGCTCGAACAGCTGAATGCACACCTGTTGACGGTAGAGGCTGTGTTCGGTGAGGTGGGGCCCGAGGGACTCGAGCTTTGGCTCCCGGTCTGGATTCCGGGCAGCTACATGGTCCGAGAATTTGCGAAGAACATCGTCACCATGAAGGCCTTTGATGGTGGACGCGCGGTCCCCATTGAAAAGACAGGAAAGTCGTCGTGGCGCGTGCACGGCCCTGCGCGGCAGCTGACCGTGGTCTACGAGGTCTATGCGTGGGACCTGTCGGTTCGCACGGCCCACTGTGATTTGACCCACGCGTTCTTCAACGGGACGAGCGTCTTTCTCGCAGCACGAGGACGCGAATCCCGTCCGCATCGTGTGGTGCTTGTGGCGCCCCCCCATGACGCCTCGTGGGAGGTGGCCACGACCCTCCCGCGCCTAGAGGGTGAGACGTGGGGGTTCGGCGTGTTCGAGGCTCCAGACTACGATGCCCTGATCGACCATCCCGTGGAGATGGGGACCTTCCGCCGCGCACGATTCGAGGTGGCCGGAGTGCCGCACGATGTGGCGATCACCGGTCGTCATGGATGCGACATGGCGCGTCTGTGTGAAGATGTGCAGGCCATCTGTGAGGCACAGGCCGCTGTATTCGGCGGTTCCGTACCGTGTGAGCGGTACCTGTTCCTCCTCACCGTGGTGGGCAAGGGGTACGGCGGCCTCGAACACCGAGCGTCGACCGCGCTGATCTGCAAGCGTGATGACCTACCCGTTCCCGGGCGCGGTGCAGTCTCCGATGGGTATCGACAGCTTCTTGGACTGTTCAGCCACGAGTACTTTCATACGTGGAACGTCAAGCGGATCTTGCCCCGGGTATTTGTGCCGTTCGATCTCGAGAGAGAGGTTCACACGACCCTGTTGTGGGCCTTTGAAGGCATCACCAGCTACTTTGATGATGCCGGCGTTCGGCGTGCGGGATGCATCACGACCAAGAGCTACTTGGAGCTCTTGGGCCAGAACATGACCCGGGTGCACCGACGACATGCGCGTCGGGTGCAGTCGGTGGCGGATAGCAGCTACGATGCGTGGACCAAGTTCTACCGGCAGGACGAAAACGCGCCGAATGCGGTGGTGAGCTACTACGCCAAGGGCGCGTTGGTGGCCCTCGCGCTCGATCTGCAGCTTCGTCGACACTCTGGTGATGCGATTGGACTCGATACCGTCATGGGTGAGCTCTGGAAGCGGTACGGAGACGGGTCGGGGGTACCGGAAGATGGGATCGAGCGCCTTGTGGAGGAGCTCTGCGGCTCGCCAATGACGTCGTTCTTCGACGCCTACGTTCGTGGGACGGAGGAACTTCCGCTCGCGGAGTTGTTGTCTCATGTAGGTATCACGGTGCACTGGCGTGCCCGGATGAAGGGGCGAGACCTCGGCGGTAAGCCCGGTCCAGACCGTACCGAGGAGGTCTTTGCCCCCTGTCATGTGGGCGTCGAGCTGACCAGCGGTGGTGGCGGTGCGCGGGTCGATCAGGTTCATGCAGGAACGCCTGCGATGACGGCTGGACTTGCAGCACGTGATGTCATTGTGGCCTGGGACGGTCTGAAGGTGGACGCGGCGTCGCTCAAGACGCGAATTCGTGGCGCCACGCCCGGCTTGTCCGTGACGGTGCACGCATTTCGCCGCGATGAGCTCATGGTGTTCGAGGTCACGCCAGAGCCTGCGCCAGAGACAACCTGTTACCTTACGCTCGATGAGGACGCCGGCCCCGAGGTGTGTGCGCGGCGGGAACGATGGTTGTCGGGCACCACCTGTGAGGTCGATGGCTGAACATGCGAGGCGGACATGGGGAACAAGCTGATCACGGTCTGGCGCACCCTTGGACCAGGGCTGATGTGGGCCGGAACGGCAGTGGGTGTCTCCCACTTGGTTCAGAGCACACGTGCGGGAGCGAGCTATGGGCTGACCCTTCTTTGGCTCGTCATCGTCGTGCATCTGGTGAAGTGGCCTGCGTTTGAGGCGGGCCCCCGGTACGTCGCGGCGACCGGTCAGAGCTTGATCAGCAGCTACCGCCGCCAAGGATGGTGGGCGCTCGCAGTGTTCGGCCTACAGACCGTGTTGACGATGGCTATTGTGGAAGCCGCCGTGGCGATGGTGACGGCGGGGATGGCGTCCACACTTCTGCCTGTCTCGCTGGACGTCACGGTCTGGTCCGGACTGTTGCTGGTGAGCTGTTGGGGCTTGCTCGCAGCGGGACGCTTTGCCTCGCTCGACACCCTGATGAAGGCCATGGTGACGCTGTTGTCCGTGGCGACGGTGCTGGCGGTGACCTTTTCTCTCGGCGCAGCGGACTGGAGCAGAATCCCCGTCTGGCCGCCACTGCCACCGCTCGAAGGTGTCCACATTGCGTTTCTAGCAGCGTTCATCGGCTGGATGCCGGCACCGTTTGACACGGCGGTTTGGCAGTCCCAATGGTCGGTGGCCCGCGAGGCTGCATCCGGATCGCGCCCGTGGCCCATCGCACGGCGCGATTTTATGGTGGGCTATGTGGGTACGGCAGTACTGGCACTCGCCTTTGTGACGCTTGGAGCTGTCCTCTTGGCGGGCACGGGAACCGACCTCCCCGCACAGGCGCCTGCGTTCGCGGCGCTGTTGATCGACATGTATGGGGATGCGCTTGGAACGTGGGCGCGCCCAGTGCTGCTTGTGGCGGCATTTATGACCATGGTGTCGACGACCCTGGCCGTGACAGACGGCTTCCCACGCGCGCTCACGGGGGTGATTCTGGGAGAGGGCTCGGTAGATAGTGGGATGTCCCGGCGCGTCTACCTTGGCATTGCGGCCCTATTGGTGGGCGCTGCCCAGGTCATTGTCGTGGGCTTTGCCAGCAATCTGACGGCACTGGTGGACCTCGCAACCACGGTCAGCTTTGTGTTGACGCCTGTGCTGGCGTATTTGAATCTTCGCGCGATAACAGGGGAGGAGGTGGACGCTGGATGGCGTCCTACCGGATGGCTCCTCGGGTGGCACATCTTGGGTATCGGTGCTTCGGCGGTGTTCAGCGTGGCGTGGATGTGGTGGCGGTTTGCCGCATAGGGGAATGTGATGGCCTGGTGGCTGATGACGATATGGCTTGGGTGCCAGGGCACACCCACCGCACCCCCCGAGCAGGGTGAGCAGGTCGAGCGCTCCCAGAAGCGGCGAGGCCGAAAGGGGAACGCCAAGGCAAGAGCCAAGGCAAAAGCCAAAGCAAACGCCAAGGCGACACAGAAGGCTTCTGATGCAGAAGCCACACCCAAGGGGAAGTGGTTTCGAGCACCCGAGCGGCACGACGTGGATCCTGAAGCGGCTGATGACGAAGCCTTGATCGCAGCCCTCGAGGCGATTGGGTACGCAGACGGAACCGTAGATGCGGGGGCGGTAGACGTGATGAGCATCTCCGCGCCAGATGCGCGCACCGAGGGCGTCTACCTCTACAGCTCTGGTCATGCGCCCGAAGCCTTGCTGGTCGATGCATCCGGGGCGGTCCTTCACACATGGCGCAAGTCCTATGCCGCGGCATTTCCGGACAATGCCCTCAAGCCCAACGGGTACAACAAGGCATGGGGCACGAAGGCGTGGCGACGGGTGGCCCTGCGACCAGATGGAGGCCTTGTCGCGATCTATGCGGGCTTCGGTATCGTGGCACTCGACCGTACGAGTGAGGTCCTCTGGGCGAACCCCCTCCGCGTGCATCACGACCTTGTGCTCGAAGAGGATGGCTCGGTCTGGACGCTCGACCGTGTGGTCCATGTGGATGAGGCCTGGGCGGACTACCCCATCGTCGAAGATCGCATCCTCCACCTCTCCGTGAACGGTGAGGTGCTCACGACCATCGAACTGGTCGAGGCCTTTGTGGGGACGCCCTACGAAGCACTCGTGCGGAAGAGCATGTTGAAGAACGATGTCTTCCACACCAATACGCTCGTGCGTCTCGATGGGAGCTCGGAAGCCCGGAACCCAGCGTTCAAGGAAGGACACTTCCTGATTAGCCTGCGAAGCTCATCGCTGTTGGCGGTGGTGGACCCAGAGGCTGGCAAGGTGACGTGGGCTGCAAAGGGTGCGTTCAAGACGCAGCATGATCCCCAGCAGCTCTCGAATGGGTCGCTCGTCCTGTTCGACAATACCGGTGCCGGTCGGAAGTCTTCGCGGTTGCTGGTGCTCGACCCGATGACCCTCGGCATCGAGCGGGAGTGGACAGCGCCGGACCTCTACAGCCATACCCTCGGTGCGGTTCAGGTGCTGCCCAACGATCATGTGCTCCTGACGGTCAGTGAACCGGGATTTGCGCTGGAGGTCCTGCCAGATGACCGTGTGGCGTGGTCATTCTCATCGCCGCATAGGGCAGGAGAAAACAAGGATCTTGTCGCTGCGTTGTTTGACGTGACACTGTGGCCTCGCGAGGCGGTAGATGCTTGGCTGGGGGAGCCCCCAACACCCTGACCGATTGACGTTAACGTCATGAGACTTGAACGCTGGAGCAGTTGTGAGCATTCGCCCCGACCATTGGATTCGCAAGATGTCGCAGGAACACGGCATGATCGAGCCGTATGCGCCCGACCTCGTCCGGCAGGTAGAGGGTCGGAGGGCGATTAGCTTCGGTACGTCGAGCTACGGATACGATGTGCGCTGTGCGCCAGAGTTCAAGGTGTTCACCAATGTGCACAGTGCCGTTGTGGACCCCAAGGCGTTCGACCCGCGCAGCTATGTCGACATCTCTGCGCCCGAGTGCATCATTCCGCCCAACAGCTTCGCGCTCGCGCGTACGGTGGAGTATTTCCGGATCCCTCGGGACACCCTCGTGATTTGCCTTGGGAAGTCGACGTACGCCCGCTG
Source organism: Myxococcota bacterium (assembly GCA_049889515.1). Classification (GTDB taxonomy): domain Bacteria; phylum Myxococcota_A; class UBA796; order UBA796; genus JBMHDG01. The sequence goes on along the minus strand of JBMHDG010000001.1, from coordinate 19,801 downwards.
TGGCATCATCGTCAATGTGACGCCGCTTGAGCCCGAGTGGGAAGGCCATGTCACGCTCGAGTTCAGCAACACGACGAGCCTGCCGGCCAAGATCTATGCAGGCGAGGGTGTTGCGCAGATGTTGTTCTTCCAGAGTGACGATGTCTGCGAGACGTCGTACCGCGATCGTGGTGGCAAGTACCAAGGCCAGACGGGCGTGACCCTCCCGAAGGCCTGACAGGCGTGGGTCTCAAGTCAGCGACGCGACCACGTCGGTCCTGGCAGTGACGCAGCGAGCCCGGCGATCAACGTGCTGAGTCGCCGGACAACCACCGGGTCCACCAGGTACGTGGCACGCTTGGGGTTGCCGCGCATCTGAACGAGGCCGGCATCGACGAGCACGCGGACGTGGCGGGAGACCGTACTCTGCGCGAGCGGCAGGATTGCTGCGATGTCCGCCGCATGTACGCCCGCCGGAAATCGGCAGAGATACCTGATGATCTGCACACGTGCTGGGTGTGCCACGGCATGTGCTAGCGCCGCCAGTTCGAGTTCGTAGGTGGGTCGGTTCATCGCAGATTTACGATACGCGATAAAAGGTTGAATGTCGATCCGGTTCTGGGATCTCGTGAGCGCCGCGGATGACGCGTAGGCTCCCAGAATCTGTCCCATCGGTTCTGGTCTGGCCACCCGCGTTGGCTATCTCATCGACCATCTTCAGCCCTGGGGTCGTACATGTCAGCCAGCTCACGTTTCTCTGCGATTGCCACCGCCAATGCCCGTCAGCCTCGTGCGATGGACCTGCCACGCACCAGTGATGGACGCCTGATGGCGGTGAGCGACTACTTTGGCAAGAACACCTTCAACCTCGGCGTGATGAAGGACAAGCTTCCGAAGCCGGTGTTCAAGCGAGTTCACGCGTGTGTGACGGCCGGAGAGAAGCTGACGAAAGAGGATGCGGTCATCATCGCGCACGCCGTAAAGGAGTGGGCGCTGGACAATGGCTGCACGCACTTCACGCACTGGTTCCAGCCGATGACCGGCAGTACGGCCGAGAAGCATGATGCGTTTCTGGACATTGATTCCAACTCCCAGCCGGTCGAGCGGTTCACCGGGGACATGCTCATTCAGTCGGAGCCGGATGCGTCGAGCTTCCCGTCGGGCGGCATGCGCACCACATTTGAGGCGCGGGGGTACACGGCATGGGATCCGAGCTCGCCTATCTTCATCATGGAAAACCCCAACGGGAATACCCTCTGCATCCCGTCGGCGTTCATCAGCTACACGGGCGAAGCGCTCGACCAGAAAGCACCGTTGTTGCGATCGATGCAGGCCATTGATGCCGCTGCTCAGGGTCTGCTGAAGGCGCTGGGGCAAGCGTCGGGCCGCGTGCTGGCCACCCTTGGATGTGAACAGGAATACTTCTTGGTGGACCGCGCGTACTGGGCCCTTCGTCCGGACCTTGCCATTGCGGGTCGGACCATCGTGGGCGCGGCACCTCCGAAGGGTCAGTCTCTGGATGACCACTACTTCGGAAGTATCACCCCGCGCGTCCAGGCCTTCATGCAGGAGGTAGAGATCGAGCTCTACAAGCTGGGCGTGCCCGCCAAGACCCGGCACAACGAGGTGGCGCCCGGTCAGTACGAGCTCGCCCCGATCTTTCGGGAGGCCAATGTCGGCGTGGATCACAACCAGCTTGTGATGGAGGTCATTCGTCGTGTGGCGACCCGGCATGACTTCAAGGTCTTGTTCGCAGAGAAGCCCTTCGCGGGCATCAACGGCAGTGGAAAGCACAACAACTGGTCGCTTTCGACCGATGATGCCAACCTCTTGGAGCCTGGCGAGGCGCCTTCGCAGAACCTTCGATTCCTCGCGGTGCTCGCATCAGTGCTGCTCGGTGTCTACCGTCATGGCGGGCTGCTTCGGGCCAGTGTGGCCAGCTACAACAACGACTTCCGTTTGGGGGCAAACGAGGCTCCGCCCGCCATTATGTCGTGCTTCTTGGGCGAGGTTCTCACACGCATCTGCGATGCGCTCGCGAGTGGGAAGGAGCTCCCAGAGAACCCCGAGATGGCGCTCCTCGAGCTGGGTGTCAGCAGCATTCCCCACGTGGCTAAGGACAACACGGACCGCAACCGAACGAGCCCGATGGCCTTCACGGGCAACAAGTTTGAGCTGCGCGCTGTCGGCTCCGACCAAAACCCCGCATGGCCGATGACCGTACTCAACACCATCGTGGCGGATGCGATGTTGGATATTACGGCATGGATCGAGGCCGACGGTGGCGGGGAGGCTGCGGCCTTCCGAGCCATTCGGCGAGCGATGAAGGAATCGTCCCCCGTGCGTTTTGAGGGCAATGGCTACGGCGATGCGTGGCTCGCTGAAGCTGCAGCTCGCGGGCTTCCCAACCACCGCAAGACGCCCGAGGCCCTCTCCGAGATTGCTACGGATGCGACGGTGTCGGTGTTTTCGCGCCTCGGTGTGTTGTCACCAGCGGAAGTTATGTCGCGGTACAACGTCTACAACGAGCAATATGTGCTCGCAGTGGAGATCGAAGCAGACGCGATGAAGATCATTGTCGACGAGATGATCTTGCCACTCGCGCTGGAGGAGCGGGCGTCCGCGGCGGCCTCACTGTCGGGACTGCGCGAGCTCGTCTCGATGGGCATTGACGTCGATTCCTCAGCGGACCTGGCGCGCGTGCAGTCCCTGTCGGGATGCATCGCCTCGATTCAGAAGGGACGGACAGCGCTCGATACAGCGCTTGAGGCCTTGCATCATGAAGACCAACCTGCGGCGTATGCGTGCGCGCAGGTCCTGCCCGCGCTGGAGACGCTTCGCGGCGCTGTCGATGCGCTCGAGGGCTTGCTGCCCGACGAGGTCTGGCCGCTACCGAAGTACCGTGAGATGCTCTTCCTCGTGTGATCGGTCGTTACCGTGACGCTGAGTAGCGTCACGTGATCGCATCGTTTTTGTTGCCTCCAACGCACATAATTTGTGTCCTCGGCTGCTCAGATGCCGGGTGAGCGGTTATGCCGACGAGCCTCAGCCGGCCGTTCTAGGCACTGGAGGCACCATGGCATCCGCGTTCGTCCAAGGTCCTGAACTCGTGGCATCGCACGGCATTCGTCCGTCGGGATTGGTTTACCGAAACCTCGGTACCGATGCGCTCTATCAGGCTGCCGTACAGCGAGGGCAGGCACAGGTCATGGCCAACGGCGCGCTGCTTCAGTACACAGCGCCCTACCATGGGCGAGCGGCCAAGAGCAGCTTCTACGTCCGGGATCCCGAACTGAGAATCCGGGGCATTGCCCTCGATGACCTGATGGCCTGGGGCGACCCTGCGCGCGGGTCCTACGACAATCAGGCCATTACGCCAGAGGTCTTCGCCGACCTGAAGCGTCAGGTGGTCTCGTTCCTCTCGTCTGTCGGTGATGTCTATGTCTTCGATGGGGTGAGCGGCCGGACCGATGCGACGCGCCTGAATGTTCGCGTGGTCACCTCTCGGCCGATGGGCGCGTTGTTCGCCCGGAACATCTTCCTTCATGCAGACTCACTCGACGGCTTTGCACCGGGTTGGACGATCTTGCATGCGCCGGAGGTCAAGGCTTCCGATGCGCATGGCACCAACGGTGAGGCGTTCATCATCACCGACTTGGGTAGCAAGACCACCATTATTGGCGGCACCAAGTACAACGGCCAGATCAAGAAGGCGATCTTCTCGGTGCAGAACCTCCGGCTCCCGCTTGCGGGCATCTTGACCATGCACGCAGGTGCGTCCGAGGGCGAGACGGGTGCCTGTGCGATTCATGCCGGTCTATCCGGGACGGGCAAGACCACACTGTCCAACACCGGCCACCCGGTCGCTGACGACCAGATCATCGTGGAGATCGATGCCGTTGGCGACAAGGTGGTGTCGAACATGGAGGGCGGTCAGTACGCGAAGACCGACCGGCTCCGCCAAGACAAAGAGCCCGAGACCTACAACGCGATCCTCTACGGAACCACGGCAGAGAACATCGTGGTCAACGACGCGGGTGAGCCAGACTACGATGACGCCAGCATCACGGCGAATGGTCGGGTGGGCTATCCACTGGCGTACGTGCCGAGTGCCAAGGCTACGGGTACATCCTCGGTTCCCCGCAACATCACCTTCTTGACCGCAGACGGCTTTGGCGTCCTTCCACCCGTGGCTCGACTCTCGGTCGAGGCAGCGATGTATCACTTCGCAGCCGGATTCACGTCCAAGATGCCGGGTACCGAGAAGGGCGTGACCGATCCGATCCCGACGTTCTCGGACTTCTTCGGCAAGCCCTTCATGCCCTTGAAGCCCAAGTACTACACCGACCTACTGCGAAAGCTGGTGGAGACCCATGGTACTGAGGTCTGGTTGGTGAACACGGGCTGGCTGGGACCGGCGCGGCCTGGGCGGTCGCGTGTCGACATCATGGTGAGCAAGGCGATCATCAACGCCGTGCGTGATGGGCGTGTCGACCTGTCGGATGACAACTACTGGTATGACCCTATCTTTAAGCTTCATGTGCCTCGCGCTGTTCCAGGCGTGCCCGAGGCCATGCTCGACCCGCGAAGTGCATGGGACGACCCCGAGGCCTATCGTGCCAAGGCCAATGAGCTCGCGCGTATCTTCTTTGAGCACGCGGCCGACATGAACGGGCTTCCAGATGATGTTCGTGACGCTGGGCCAGCGCCGGTTGCGCTCGCGGCGTCAGTCGGCTGAGATGCTGGCTTGATGCCGGAGGCGCTGCATCAGCAGCGGTAGGTCATCCGCGGACGCGGTGCCGAATGGGGAGCGAACCCGGAAGGCGGACAACTGGTCGAGGGCGAGCTCGTGGATCGTATCGGGGGAGAGGTCGGCCCGAAAGCCTGTGTGCTGCAGGAGCGTCCCGGTGGCGCCATGCGCATGCATGTCGTCGATCTCGAACCAGAGATGCTCACGGCCTTCGGGGTGGTCGAAGCTGAACTTCGCGAGAAAATCCCACTGGGGTACATCGCGGTAGACGCCATGGAGGACGGTGAGCCATGGCCACCGCACCCGGGAGGCTGCCTCTTGTCGATGGGTCTCATAGGCCGACAGGTAGAGCTGTAGCCGACCCTTAAGATTCTGGACGCACTGCACCGCGCTCACCCATCTCTGTTGTTCGATGCTGCCACGAGTCACGAGCACAAGATTGTGGCACTCATGGGCATCGTCGCGGTCAGCCGGTCCTCCGGGGTGATGGCGAAGATAGGGATGAGCGATGTTCCAGGGGATGAAGCTGACGACCATGCCACGGCCAAGCTGAACGGGTTCGCCGTGTGCAGGTACGCCCTGATGAACCAGATGGGCGACCCCGGCACGGAACAGCCGCGTGGCCTGCTCGAGATTCTGCGTCGACACCCCAAGCATCTCTAGCTCTGGAACGCCGAGACGTTCGAGCCCATGGGTGTGGAGCCAGATGAGTCCGTCTTCATGGATGCGATGCACTTGGTAGAACGCATCAAGGCGCGGAGGAAGCTGGGTACCGACCACATGGTCGAGCCATTGAGGGCCGTGCATGGCTTGGGTGTCTGGATCGATGACGGCACACGCGTCGGGTGCTGCTACGCGAAGCACGCGTAGCAGACGGGCAAGATCGTGGAGCGGTGCATCGGGGTTGATGCGACCGGCTATCGTCAGGGTCCAACTCGACTGTTCCGCGATCGTTACCTCGTGAGGCGAGAGCGCGGAGTGGGTGTATTGATGAGACTCGCCGGGAGCGCGCGCCTGCGGACGGATGGCCCACGCATGGTCTCGATGTGTGGCGATGAGTGTCCAGCCACCGGCATCCATCTGTTTCAGCTCTACGCCGAAGTGTTGTGCGATCCGTTGTTGGACGACAGCTGCGGACGGGGGAGAGGAAGCCTGAAGCAGGGCTGCAAAGGTGGCGTGCATGTCATACGGTACCGCGAGTCCGCAAGCCTGCCTACTCTCTTGGAGTCGGCGTCCATGCCTGCGGGGAGGAGTACGCCATGAAGTGGGTCATATGGGCTTGGGTGTTGGGCTGTAATGCTCCCATACCAGCGGCTGATGAGGCTCCCCACCAAGAGGATAAACACGAGGCCAGCGACCACGAGGGGACGTCTGCGCCGAACGCGCATGGTGCAGATGTAGGCGAAGTCTCTGGCGACAAGAGCCCTGCCCCGAAGGTGATGTCCGAGGGTGTGGCGGCTGTCTATGAGCTGGGCTTCGAGCAGGCCCACGGGCACTTGGTCGACGTGGACATGCGGATTGACCCGGAGGGTGCCGAAGCTCTCGTGGTGTACATGCCAGCATGGACACCGGGGTCGTATCTGATTCGTGAATACGCCCAGAATATCCAGACGATCACGGCCACAGATGGCGAGGGCTCGGTGATTCCGATGGTCAAGCAAGACAAGCTGTCGTGGACCATCGACGTCGGAGATGCCGAAGAGGTCCGGGTGCTCTACACGCTCTACGGTCGGACGATGTCGGTTCGGACCAATCATGTGGAGTCCGAATTTGCCGTGCTCAATGGGGCGCCGACCTTTCTTCTGGTCGATGGACGACTGTCTCGCCCGCATGAGGTGCGCTTCAGTCCTCCGAGCAGCTGGACGGATGTGGCGACGGCACTCCCGCCCCACGAGAGCGGTGCACCGCATCACTATGTCGCCTCGGATGCCGATCAGTTGATCGACTGTCCCGTCCTCTTGGGCGATCTCGACAGGCACACCTTCGACGTTGGCGGACTCCCACACCAGCTGATCAATCTCGGCGAGGACGACACGTGGGATGGTGACCGCAGTGTCGAAGATGTGGCGGCGATCGTTGAAGAAGCAGCGCGGCTCTGGGGCGCGTTGCCGTATGAGCAATACCAGTTCTTGAACGTGTTGATGGATGGCGGTGGCGGTCTGGAGCACATGGACTCGACGCTCATGATGGCATCACCGGACCTGATGTCGAGCGAGGTCAGCTACAAGAAGTGGCTGGGTCTCGTCAGCCACGAGTTCTTTCATGTCTGGAACGTGAAGCGCTTTCGTCCTGCTGGTCTTGGGCCCTTTGAATACCGGGAGGAGGTCTATACGCCGTCCTTGTGGGTCGCTGAGGGTTGGACGTCCTACTACGATGACCTGCTGCTGGTGCGCGCGGGTCTCCTGACAGAATCGGAGCATCTTGGCCGGCTCTCCGATACGCTCACGGCGGTTCGCGCACGCCCGGGACGCTACGTGCAAGCGCTCTCCGAAGCGAGCCACGATGCATGGATCAAGTTCTACCGGCCGAATGAGAATTCGGCCAATACATCAGTTTCATACTACAGAAAAGGCTCACTGGTGGCGTGGCTCCTCGACGCTGAGATTCGGCGGAATACCGATGGGCGCGCCTCCTTGGATGATGTGCTTCGCCTCGGGTGGACCCGACACGGGGAGCATGGCTACACCGAGGAACAACTTCGCCAGCTGATCTCCGAGGTCGCAGGGCGTGATCTCACCGAATGGCTGCACGCGCGCGTGGACCAGCCGGGTGCACTCGACCTCGAGCCGGCACTCGAGTGGTGGGGACTGACGCTGACGCCAACCTTGCCCGATGGTCCATGGACGGGGCTGACCAGCAATCCCGTCAGTCGTGTGCGCCGCGACTCGCCCGCGTGGGAAGCAGGGTTTCAAGTGGGTGATGAGATTCTTGGGCTCGATGGTGAGCGGGTCACAGGTTCGTTGGACGCTGCACTTGGCGAGCGTGAGGCGGGAGATGTGGTTGAGGTGCTGTATGCGCGTCGAGGAACGCTCGCGACGCGGGAGGTCACCTTGGGCGAGCCACCTCCGAGCGCATGGACCTTGGCCGTGAGCCCCAAACGCACCACGCGTCAGGCACAGCGCGTCAAGGCATGGTACCGACCTGCTACCGGTGCGGTCAGGGTGCGCCCGAGTCCTTGACGGCCGTGTCGAGGACCGCCGTATCGGACGTACCACTGTCACTGGTGTCGACAAGGCCGGTGTCGCCCACGCCCGTGTCAGGTGTGGGGGGCAGGGTTGGCTGACCGACACTGAAGGTGACGGACTCTCGGCACTCGGCACCTTCGGGGTCGGTGGCGACGAAGGTGACGGTCTGTGTACCCTCCGGCCGAATCAGTTGCACGAGCGAGCCGAGGCCTAGGATCTCGCCTTTGTCGGTCACCCAGGTGGTGCTCACAACGGCGGGACTATGGTCGGGGTCAGACCAAGAGGCTTCGAAGGTGACGGGCTGGCCCACCGGTAGGATCGCGTTGGCGGTCGGCTGAAGGACCTCGCAGGTGGGGGGCTGATTGCTCACCACCTTGGGGAGCACCTCAAGGGTGGCTGTGGTGGTTGCGGAAAGGCTCGCGCTGTCTGTGACCTCTGCGACGAGCTCATGGGTTCCGGCAGACAGGGTTCCTGACCACGACCACGCACCCTTCTGGTCAGGCTGGCCTGACCAGAGGAGACCATCGAGCGAGCTGTTCAGGGAGACGGTCAGCGTCTCGGCGGCATCTTCGGCGTCGGTGGCCATGCCCGAGATCGTGGTCTCCACACCCGCTTCGGCCGTCGATGGGACACCGAGGCTAATCCCGGGGGCTTGATTGGGCGTCGGGACGGTATCTGTTGTGTCAGAGGTGTCCGTTGAATCGGTGGTGTCTTCATCGGGCTGGCAGGCACCCAAGACTACGGCCAGTGACAACAGGGCAGAGAAGCGCTTCATGGATCGACTCTCGCTAGTGGACCAGCATACCCGCTCGGTCTTCAGTCGGCGATGAGTCTAATGGACGGGGTGCACTCAGGTCCCGTCGGATTGTGTACCGTTCCCAAGATGTTCCCGCTTGGGGCCAAATGGCCGAAAACCAGTGGTTCGTCGTGGCGAGACTGCTGGTGTCGCTCCCGGCGCGTCCGCCATGCGCTTGCGCGGTAAGCGACCACGTGGGGAGGATGACCGTGGGGGGACCCGAACCAGGGTCGGTGCCTTCCACGCGAATGTTGAGGTGGTTGCCGGCCAAGGTGGGCTCGACGTTGACCTTGATGGCATCATGGCGGTCAGCAGCAGCGGCCACCATCTCACCCAACACCGAGAGCAGCGGCCGCGCACTCTCATGGACGTACCGTGGGCTACCGGCGCGTACGGTCAGCTGAATTCGGCGACTGCCGCCCACGGCCTTCAGCAGATCTTCGAGCGTTGAGGTCAGCTCAAACGTCTGCAATGTTTGGCTGGATGGCATCCGCGCGCTCCCCCGGTAGGGATCTCATCGGATCATGGGACCACACCTTGAGAAGAAACGACGTTGCGTTTGCGCTTATGGGACGTCAAACCAAACGACGGGTGCTACGGGCAACAGCTGACCGTTCACTTCGATGCTGAGGCGAACCTCGGACGGGTCCTCTCGGGTGATGCCCATTGTCCATGCCTTCCCGGTTTGGGTCAGTGGCACTTCGACCCCGTCGGCAAAGGCCCTGACCTGCGCCTGGAGGTCGAGGGTGCCGTCTGTGAGGCGAGGGGTGATGTGCAGGGATGCAGCACTCTGGCCGTCGGCCAGGACATGCCGCGATGCGGGTTCGAGCGTGAACAACGGCGGCTCGGTCACGGTGTGCATGGTTCCCGTACTCACATCGTAGAGCTCTTGGACGTGTCCGCTTGGCCAGGTGATGCGAACCAGATCTGCGACCGCCGAGTCGCCCGTTCCGAAGAAGAGTAGGGGAGAAGAGATGGACCATGGATTGGCGACAGCACCCATTTGCGCGAGCTGGGGGGCCAGACCGTCCACCTCGACCTCGACACGCGCCAGCTCCCCGCGATGAGGACTCGACGTGCCCTGCAGCTTCAGCGAGAACCCGTGGTGGCCGTTCTCGATACGGTTCTCGTAGAGGCGGGTCTCGGCACCCAGTCCATGGGCGAGAATGTCAGCATCGCCATCTTCGCCATGGTCGAAGTAGGTCAACCCGCGATGCCCACTGTTGGCACCGAGCCCAATCGCCGCTGCGATATCCTCGAGCACGAAGTCACCGGCGTTCCAGTAGGCGAGGACCGGAATGTGTGCGCCCTGCTCTTGGAAGAAGCTCGCCGCATCATCGCCATTGAGCGCGACGATATCGGTGCGTCCGTCTTGGTCGAGGTCTGCGGCCAAGAGGCCCCACGAGAGGAGCTGGAACCCGGTGTTGGGGACCTGTGGTAGGAGGTGACTGGGATGAAACGCGTCGGCGAAGCCTCCCATCCCGTCGCCGGCAAACACCCCGAACGAAATGGCCCCGAAGGTGATGCCGACGTCGAGGAAGCCATCGTGGTTGAGGTCAGCGGTCACGGCAGACATGGGGGTCATTCTGGTGAACGGACCGTTGGCGTATTCTGGCCGTAGCTTCCACCACGCGGAAGCGCCCAAGAACGGCCGCGCCTGAAAGAGCGGTGCGAAGGATTCGCCCGTGTCGATGTAAAAGCCCGGGTGGGCATTGAGGACCTCACAGGTGGGTGAGACCATCACCATGGCCCGTGTGCCGTTGGCGAGCGCCAGCGGAAGAATCGAATCGGTGCGGACGCCACTGTAGGTGCCGCTGTCGACCCAATCCTCCATCGGTTCGAAGGTTCGCAGCCCCGTACGGCGAAGAATGTGCAGGGAGCCGCCGCAGTCAGCCCGACCCAACAACAGGTCTGCCCAACCATCACCGTCGACATCCGCCCAGGCGCTGGCACCACCAACGACGGCACCGCCCGTCAGCGGCAGTCCAGACGGCTTGGTCTCGTCAACCCCACCGCTTCCATCTCCAAAAAAGAACATGTACTCATGACTTTGATTGATCGCGTCGAGGTGGCCATCGCCATCGACGTCGATGAGGCCTTGCATAGCCAAGGGTGAACCGAAGAAGGACTGTGCGATGTCTGGAGCCTCAACCACGCCCGCGTCTGTCCACCTGTAGGCGCGTTGGTAGTCGGCCGAGTCTGGCTTGGCGTCACTTCGCTGTGTGCCGACGAAGAGTTCAAGGTAGCCGTCATTGTCGACATCTCCGACAGCCGCGCGGTGGTACGACGGTGCACGTGGCTCGGCCATGGCCCCGGGGTCCGGTGGAAAGTGTGTATTCCACGGACCTGGAATCTCGACGAAGCCGGGTCCCCAGGCGGTGGGCGCTCGAGGTGTGGGCTTGGACACGGACGTGTCGGTGCCGGTCTCGGAGGGGTCCGTGAGATCGGGCTCGGGCAGGTCAGGGACGTTGAACCCATCCTCGCTATCCTCGGTGACGGGCCCGGTGTCGGTTGAGGGCGGCACAGGTCCACAGCTGCCCACCAGGCAGAGCATGAGGCTGGTCGTGACAGTGTGGGGGGCATGGCGCGTCATGGGACCTAGTTTAGCTGACGTCCTTGGGACATGGTCAAGCGGTGATTGTGCTACATCCTGTGCATCGAAACGGAGGGTTGCATGTTCAAGCTACGGAATCAGGTCTGGATGGTGGCGGCATGGGGGCTCATCGCGTGTGGCGGCGACCCAGCCGACACGGACACGACACCGGTCACGGACGACACGGACTCCGTGGACACCGAGGTGCCCGACGACTCGGATGACGATTCGCCTGCAGATACCGACACGACCGCAGGTACGGACACCGACACCGAACCAGATGTGGACACCGACAACGATACCGATGACGGGACAGCCAACGACACGGCCGTGGAGGCCCCAGGGCCGTCGTTCGCGGCGACGGTGTACCCCGCCATCCAGTCTGACTGCGCGTACTGTCACGTGTCGGGCAGCCTCGGCGGACTCGCGATGCCCAACGCCAGCGATGCCTACGACGCGCTGGTCGGCACACCCTCGACCATCAACTCGGCCTACACCCGTGTCGTCGCTGGGAATGCAGATGACAGCTACTTTTACCTGAAGGTCTCGGGCAACCTGCCGGCAGGCGACCTGAGTGATCCGATGCCTAGCGGTTCGCCGTGGTCGACCAACAAGGTGGCTGCGGTCCGTGCGTGGATTGAAGGCGGCGCGCAGCCCTAGGCTGTGTCGCTTGTCTTGAGATGTGAGCATAGTAGTGTGGATGCGTCCGTAGACTGGCAGCTACCTACCGGTCGGTATATAGGCGCCGCCCTTCGAGGGTGCCATGTCGGACACCGTGTCTGCGTCACGTCAACGGATCTTGGATGTTGCTACCCGGCTGTTTGGACAGCACGGCTATGCGGCCACGTCGGTTCGTGCCGTCGTCGAAGGCGCGGGCATCACGAAGCCCACGCTGTACTACTATTTTTCAAACAAGCGCGGTCTCTTTCTCGCCGTGCTCGAGGCACAGGTCGCGCGGATTCGTGCCATCCTCGCAGACGTCCGAGACTCGAGCGACCCACCCAGCGAGCGACTCAGAACCTTTGTGGAGCTCCAGCTCCAGCAGGCCTCCCGGCATGTGGATGGGTGTCGGCTGCTGCTTGAGGCGAAGCTGCCCCGAGATGGCGATGACCCCGATGTCGACCTGCTCTCCCTGACCCGCGAGTCCTATGACGTACTGGTGGGGATCTTCGAGGACGGTCAAAACACGGGGGCGTTCGCAGAGGACCTGCCCCTGATGTCTGCCGCGCTTGGCGTGTTGGGCACCATTCACTTTCACGTGGCGGCGGTGGTCCATGGGGCCACGCTCGATGCCACGAACATTTCAGATGCCACCCGGTTGATTCTCCAGGGAGTGACTAGACGATGAAGCCTCTCATGTGCGCGCTCGGCGCGCTCCTCTTCTTGAACGGATGCGGTGGTGCATCCGCAGAGTCCTCCACGAATCCGTCGGAGGTGGCGACCGCAGATCTGCCCGATGCTGAGGCCGTTCGGGTGGAGATCGTGACCCTCGAACCCAGTGATGCGTCGATTACCTTGGAGCTTCCTGGCGAGATTCAGGGCAGTGAGGATGCGCTTCTCGCCGCAGCGCTCGGGGGCTTTGTCGAGGAGGTTCGTGTCGACAATGGCGACGAGGTCCGTCGAGGAGACGTGCTGGTTGTCGTCGACCGTAGGACGCGTGCAGCCCAGGCTGCCCAGGCAGAGGCACAGCTGCAGCAGGCCGAAGCTGACCTTCGCCGCCAGCAGGCGCTCGGTGAGCTTGCGAGCGCAGCGACCCTGCAGCAGCTTGAGACGGCTGTCGCGATTGCGACGGCGGGCGCAGAGCTTGCGCGCACACAGCTCTCTCGGGCCACCATTCGTGCGCCCTTCGATGGCGTCATCGGCGGGATTGACATTGAGGTCGGCGAGGTCGCCAACCCTGGTGCTCCGGTTGCTCGGCTGGTCAAGCTCGACCCGATTAAGGTGCAGCTGTCGGTCAGCGACCGTGACGTCGTGGCGCTCAAGCCCGGCATGGCTGCCCGTGTCACCACGGCGGCCCGTGGTGACCTCCGAGAGGGCGTCATCGCGCATGTGGCTCCTGTGGCAGACCTGTCCACCCGCAGCTTTCTCGTGGATGTCGAGGCGGTAAACCCAGAACGCGATCTGCTGCCCGGCATGATCGCGCGGGTGCACGTCGAAGAGACGCTCGCGGAGGGGGTCGTCGTGATTCCCCAAGACTGGATTGTGACCCGGCTCGATGGCTACGGCCTGTTTGTGGAGGTGGACGGGCGTGCCGCGTGGCGTGCCGTCACGCTCGGCGACGTGGTGCGTGGTCAGGTGGTGGTCGACTCGGGGCTGGCACCGGGAGACCGTGTGGTGGTGACCGGACAGCACACGCTGGCCGACGGCGATCCCCTCTTGATTGCCCGTGAAGGGCAGTGCTGCACGCAAGGCCGCGCGCAATTCTGAACCGGGCACTGCCCAAGGAGACTCCCGTGGTCCGTACATTGGTACAAGCCGCTACAACGGTGTTTCTCGCCGTGTTCTGTGTCGCGCTGTTCGGAGCGTCCAGCTACGTCTCGCTGCCTCGCGAGTCTGCACCCGACATTAAGATCCCCGTTATCGTCGTGAGTACGCCTTACATCGGTGTGTCGCCCGAGGACATTGAAGGGCTCATCACCATTCCAATGGAGAATGAGCTGGCGTCGCTGACCGACGTCAAAGAGATGACCTCCAGCTCGGCCGAAGGCGTCAGCGTTGTGGCCATCGAATTTGAGCCCGAGGTCGATATTGACGAGGCGCTCCAAAAAGTCCGTGACCGCGTCAATCGCGCACGGCCAAAGTTGCCCGACGATGCAGAAGAACCCTCGGTCAGCGAGGTGAGCTTCAGCGATATTCCCATCCTTCTTGTCACGATCGCCGGACCGGTCGACGAGCAAGAGCTGAAGGCGTTGGCGACCGATCTCGAAGATGAGGTGACGCGCATCGCGGGCGTTCTCGAAGCCGATGTGACGGGGGGGCGCGAGCGAGAAATCAAGGTGCAGGTCTACCCCGACCGCCTCTCGTATTACGGGCTAAAGCTCGATGACGTGATCGGTGCACTTCAGGGGGAGAACGTCAACATCCCGGGAGGCAACGTCACCAGTGGGCGCGCGACCTTCCTGCTGCGTACGCCGGGCGAGTTCACCACGGCTCAGCAGATTGAGTCCGTGGCGCTGAAGCGGGTCGGTGACCGTCCGGTCTTCTTGACCGATGTGGCGCGTGTGACCGATAGCTTTGTGGAGCGCTCCACCTACAGCCGAATGAACGGCACACCCTCGGTGACGCTGTCGGTCAAGAAGCGCACCGGCTCGAACATTCTTCAAGTCGCGCAGGATGTGAAGGCGCTCGTGGCGGAACGTGCCGAGGCCTGGCCGGCGGGCGTCACCTACCGTGTGCTGGGTGACCAGTCCGAGAACATCGAAGACATGGTCAGTGAACTTCAGAACAACATCGTGACGGCGTTGATTCTCGTGGTGGGCGTGATCCTCCTGTTCATGGGGATTCGAAGCTCGATGTTCGTGGCCATCGCGATTCCATTGTCCATGTTGGCCAGCTTCCTCGTGCTTGAGGGCTTCGACTTCACGCTGAATATGGTGGTCTTGTTCAGCCTGATTCTTGCCCTAGGTATGTTGGTCGACAACGCCATCGTGGTGGTGGAGAACATCTATCGCCACCTCGAGGAGGGCAAGAGCCGCGCCCAAGCAGCGGTCGATGGGACCAACGAAGTGGCCGTCGCGGTAGCAGCATCGACGGCGACGACCGTCGCGGCCTTCTTTCCGATGGTCTTCTGGTCCGGCATCATGGGTCAGTTCATGGGATACCTACCCAAGACCGTGATCATCGTGCTCACCAGCTCGCTCGCGGTGGCGGTGTTCGCCCTGCCGGTGTTCACCTCACGGTTGATGCCGCGGGTCGACGCCGATGATGAACCCGATGACAACGCGGATATCGCCGTGGAGGACACCACCGACCACGTCGTACCCTCCGAGTTGGGGGGCATCATGCGGCGGTACTACGATGTGCTTTCCTACGCCATCTCCCATCGGTACATGGTGCTCGGCGGTGGGTTAGGCACCTTGGTGCTTTCCTTTGTGGCGTATGGCGCGCTAAACTCCGGGGTCGAGTTCTTTCCGGCCACCGATCCGGATCGTGCCACCGTGGCCGTACAGCTCCCTGAAGGGGCCGATCTCGAAGCGACAGATCGGGTGGTCCGAACCGTGGAACAGATGTTGTCGACGGTCGAGAATGTCGACGTCTTTGTGGCCGAAGTCGGCGTGGCTGGCGGCTCAAGTCCTCTTGAGGGCAGCAGTCAGGCGAGCAACCGCGCACGGATCACCGTCGACTTCCGGCCGTCTGCGGACAAGGCTCGCCCCGGCGAGACGGTACGAAAGACATCGACCAATGGCACCATCAAGGAGCTTCGAGCCCTCTTCGCGACAGTCCCCGGTGCCAAGGTGACCATCAACCAAGAAGAGATGGGTCCACCCGTGGGTAAGCCCGTCGAGGTTCAGGTCCGTGGCGATGACTTCCATGAGGTGGGAGCAGCCGCTGGTCAGTTGCTGCGAGAGATCGCTCGTATCGACGGTACGGCAGATCTTGAGACCGACTACCTTGTGGGGCGCCCGGAGCTACGGCTTCGCATTGACCGGGGTGCGGCCAAGCGCGTGGGTGTGAGCACCGCGCAGATCGGCAATGTGCTCCGTTCGGCGGTGGCCGGAACCAAGGCGAGTGCGCTTCGGGACGGTGATGAGGAGCACGACATCGTGGTGGAGTTGGTGCCCGAAGAGAAGTCGGACCTGCAGAAGATTCTGACGCTTCGTGTGCCCGGTCGCCTCGACACCTCGCCCGATACCTTCCCGGTGCCGCTCTCGGCTGTCGCCAGCTACGAGCTGGCCGGTGGCTCGGGCACGATCAAGCACACGGACCAAGACCTCGTGGTGACCATCAGCGGTGATGTGACGAGCAAGGACCGAGAAGCAGAGGTTCAAGCGGCGGTCGCAGCGTTTCTTGCCGAGGCAGAGCTGCCCCCAGGCATGACGGCGCGTCTTGGCGGCTCCAACGATGAGCAGAAAGATGCCCAGGCCTTTTTGGGCTGGGCCTTTGGCTTGGCGGTATCGCTCATCTTGATGGTGTTGGTGGCGCAGTTCGACAGCCTGGCGATGCCGGTCATCATCTTGATCACCGTGCTGTTGTCCCTCGTGGGCGTCCTCTGGGGACTCATCATCACCGGGACGCCGTTCGGCATCATCATGACAGGCATCGGGGTCATCAGCCTCGCCGGGGTCGTGGTGAACAACGCCATTGTGTTGCTCGACTATGTGCAGCAGCTGCGCGCGAGAGGCATGGACATGCGTGAGGCGGTCCTCAAGGCGGGTGTGACCCGCTTCCGCCCCGTGATGCTGACTGCCATTACGACGACGCTTGGCCTTGTGCCGATGGCGGTGGGGATCAGCGTCGACTTCTTCAACTTCCGTCTCATCACGGGGAGTAGCTCGGCTCAGTTCTGGGGTCCGATGGCGGTGGCCGTCATCTTTGGCCTGAGCTTCGCCACGGTCCTAACCCTTGTCATGGTGCCCACATTGTACAGTATTAACGAAGATATTCAGGGTGGTATCGGTCGGGTCCTGGCCCGTGCCCGGCGTCCTGCAACGTCACCGTCAGAAGCGCCAGCAGGGCCGGGGCTCCCCGGTCTTGCCAAGGTCCTTCCGTTCGCACTGCTCCTCTTGGGTGGTTCTCCGACCGCTCATGCGATGACGCTCGAAGAGGCGTGGGCTGCAGCAGAGACCCACAACCTTGACCTCGCACTTTCGGCAGAGACGTCGCTCCAGACAGGGACGTTCAAGTGGCAAGCGCTCTCGGCGCTGTTTCCACGGGTGGACGTGCAAGGCAGCTACGACATCAACGAAGATGAGGTCTTGTTCGACTTCGGCGGCGACTTCGGTGACGACGAACTTCCCGACTTCTTTCAGGGCATTGTGGACGCGTTCTCGGTCGAGCCCACGGTGGTGCAGCCCAAGACCAACGTGACGGGGACCCTCTCGGTCTACCAGCCCCTGATGAACGGCGCAGCGCTGCCGACCTATGTGGGTGCCCGGCTGCTCGATGATGCCGGTCAGCTAGAACACCAGCGCGTTCGGCAGCAGGTTCGCGCGGGGGTTGCGCGCGTGTTTTACGGTCTCGCGACGGCACGCGAGGCGCAGGTGTTGAGTGAGCAGAGCCTGGTGCTCGCCAAACACCAGCTCGAGCTCGCGGATAAGCAGCTGGCAGCGGGACTCGTCGATCAGCGTGTGGTGCTGCAGGCGCGTCTGGGGGTGGCGCGTGCCGACCGGGATCTGCTCGGCGCACGGGAGCAACTGACGTCTGCCGAGCAGGCGTTTGAGCGGGTGGTCGGGGTGATGCCGTCAGATTCCCTCGAGCTGCCCGATGTCATTGAGGTGCCCGAGAGCGTAGATGACGCGGTGGGTAAGGCCATGATCCACCGTCCAGACCTGAAGGCGAACAGCCTGCGCACGCGGGTCGCCAAGCTGGAGCGTGTGGCAAACGATCTGGGGTGGGCGCCTTCCTTCGACTTCACCTTCAGCTACACCTATCAGCAGGTTCCTGGCTTCATTCCAGAAAACTGGCAGTGGCGCATCGGTGTGGGTGCGAAGTGGAACATCTTCGATGGCGGACTTCGCGTCGCAAAGTCCCGAGAGCTCAACAGCCGCCGGCGTCAGGCCGAGATTGTGGTGGCGCGTCAGCGGCAGCAGCTCGAGGAAGAGGTTCGCGTCGCGTGGGAGCGCCTTCGACGTGCCCGCACGGCCTATGAGAGTGTCCTCGCAGAGATCTCCCTGGCGCAGACGAGTCTCGATCTGGCGCAGAAAGGCTTTGAAGCCGGGTCCGTCACATGGTTGGATGTGGAGCAAGCCACCTTGGCGCTGGCTGGCGCAGAGCTGGCCAAAGTGACCGAGCGGATGAACCGCGACCTCGCGGCCATCGACCTACAGACCGCCATTGGACGCCTCTGACATGATGCCCCTGTTGTTCCTGCTGTTTACCTACCTGTTTGCCGGCGTGCCCTTCGGCCTGTTGGTGGGCACGCTCTACGGCGATGATCAGGACGTACGCACCGCAGGGAGTGGCAACATTGGCGCGACGAACGTGGCCCGCGTGTATGGCTGGCGATTGGGCGTTCCCGTCCTGTTGCTCGATCTGTTCAAGGGACTGGGCCCCGTCATGCTGGCATCGAGTCTCTTTGGCTCCGAGTGGATGGCGCTCCTGACGGCCGCTGCGGCTTTTGGAGGACACACCTTTTCGCCCTACCTGCACTTCAAAGGCGGAAAGGGCGTGGCCACGGGTGGAGGGGCGATGCTGGCTCTGGCGCCGGTACCGACGCTTGGTGCCTTTGGGGCTTGGGGAACCATCCTTGTGCTCACGGGCCGCTCAAGCCTTGCGTCCCTCGGCGCAACCGTGGCGATTCTCGTGCTCTGCGGCGCACTCCAACCAACGGTGCTGACCCTCGCTGTTCCTTTGTCCATCGGGATCGTGGCCCTTCACAGCGCGAATATTCGGCGCCTGCTGCGTGGTGATGAGGATGCCGTGATTCAGCCGGTGCGATGGGGACGTAGTGCGAACTCTGGTCTGTCTCTCGAAGAGCTGGTCGAGCGTGGGCCTGCAGGCGGGTCGCTCAAAGAAGCGTGGTGGCACCAGGCCGTGGGCGAGGCCTCGGGCTGATGTGGGCCGCGTGGGCACTGTTCGGCCTCGCATGGGGTACGACGCCGGCCCTGCAAGGCGAGGCGAGCGCCAAGTGGACGGTTCTCCCATGGGCATCCCAAGATGGCACCCTCGGCCGAAGGGGCGATGGCACGTGGCAGGTGTCTTCGGGCAGCGCGGCGGTGGTTCTTGGACCTGATGGCCGCTGGCGCTCACCTGGGAGCGAGACGGCGGTGGGCCTGCTCGAGCGCACGGAGATGCCCCCGTGTGGCGACAGCACCCTACCTCTCGGCTGGGCTGAGTGTGACGGTCAGTGTGTGTTGCGCGTTGCGGGCGTGGGCCCGTTGGATCTTGTGACGCTGACGGGGGCATGTGCCGACCACGCGGTAGGGCGCGTGCAGTCTTGGGCGTGGTGGGCGCAAGCGACGCCCACAGGGCTAGCGTTTGAAGCGCATCAGGTCCCCATCTCGCCCTGGCTCACCACGGGAGAGCGGGACACACCGCTTGGGCCGGTGGCCGCTCTCGTGGTCCGGACATCGCCGGCACACCGAGCCGCTGCGCGTCTGACGCTTAAGCTACCCGAGGATGCCTCACTGCTCGATGTGGGATTTGGGCCCGAGGGTGCCGTTGTCCTCGTGGCTATGTCCACGTCCGGTCGTTTAGCCGTCACCGACGTGAAGCTCCCCTTTGATGGGGAGCTACTCCGGTAGGATATGAATCTCGACCCTGCGGTTGTTCATGCGCCCGGCTTCGGTCCGGTTGGTGTCGATCGGACGGGTCTCGCCGAGCCCTAGGGAGCTGATTCG